>JADCLI010000055.1 GCA_016803235.1 Pimelobacter simplex | reverse complement strand
GGCCGGTGGTTTCGAGGCTCGGCGCTGGCGCGCCTCGCACCTCAACCACCGGAGAACGCTGCGCGACGCTCGCACCTCAACCACCGCAGGGCACAGTCCCGGCAGCACCGCCGGTGGTTTCGAGGCTCGGCGCTGGCGCGCCTCGCACCTCAACCACCGGGGAAACGCTGCGCGACGCTCGCACCTCAACCACCGCAGGTCACAGTCCCGGCAGCACGACCGGAGGTCTCGCGACGGTCGCTGCGCGACGTCCTCGACCTACCCAGCCGACGGCTCGACGTACACCGACGCGCCGAGCTCCAGGAACTCCGCCGACTTCTCCTTCATCCCCAACGCCGCGTCCTCCGCCGAGAGGTCCGAGCCGAACCGCTCCCGCACGTCCTGGCTGATCCGCATCGAGCAGAACTTCGGCCCGCACATCGAGCAGAAGTGCGCGGTCTTGGCGTTCTCGGCCGGCAGCGTCTCGTCGTGGAAGGACTCCGCCGTGACCGGGTCCAGGGACAGTGCGAACTGGTCGCGCCAGCGGAACTCGAAGCGGGCCCTCGACAGCGCGTCGTCCCAGTCCCGCGCGCCGGGGTGGCCCTTCGCGACGTCGGCGGAGTGGGCGGCGAGCTTGTAGGTGATGACGCCGGTCTTGACGTCGTCGCGGTTCGGGAGGCCGAGGTGCTCCTTGGGCGTGACGTAGCAGAGCATCGCGGTGCCGTGCATGGCGATCGTGGCGGCACCGATGGCCGAGGTGATGTGGTCGTAGCCGGGCGCGATGTCGGTCGCGAGCGGGCCGAGCGTGTAGAACGGCGCGCCGTGGCACCACTCCTGCTGGAGGCGGACGTTCTCCTCGACCAGGTTGAGGGGGACGTGCCCGGGGCCCTCGACCATGACCTGGACGTCGTGCTCCCAGGCTCGCGTGGTCAGCTCGGCGAGGGTGCGCAGCTCGGCGAGCTGGGCCTCGTCGTTGGCGTCGGCGGTGGCGCCGGGGCGCAGGCCGTCGCCGAGCGAGAACGAGACGTCGTACTGGCGGAAGATCTCGCAGAGCTCGTCGAAGTGCGTGTAGAGGAAGTTCTCCTCGTGGTGGGCCAGGCACCAGCCGGCCATGATCGACCCGCCCCGCGAGACGATGCCGGTCACCCGTTGGGCAGTGAGCGGCACGTACCGGAGCAGGACACCGGCGTGGATGGTCATGTAGTCGACGCCCTGCTCGCACTGCTCGATGACGGTGTCGCGGAACACCTCCCACGACAGCTTGTCCGCCTCGCCGTTGACCTTCTCCAGCGCCTGGTAGATCGGGACCGTGCCGATCGGGACGGGCGAGTTGCGGATGATCCACTCGCGCGTGGTGTGGATGTCCTCGCCGGTGCTGAGGTCCATCACGGTGTCGGCGCCCCAGGTGATCGCGTGGGTGAGCTTGTCGACCTCCTCGGCGATCGAGGAGGTGACAGCGGAGTTGCCGATGTTGGCGTTCACCTTCACCAGGAACCGGCGACCGATGATCATCGGCTCGGACTCCGGGTGGTTGACGTTGGCCGGGATGATCGCCCGACCGGCCGCGACCTCGCTGCGCACGAGCTCGACGTCGCAGCCCTCGCGGACGGCGACGTACCGCATCTCCTCGGTGACCATCCCCGCGCGGGCGTAGGCCATCTGGGTGACGTTCCTCCCACGTCGTGGCCGGCGCCGCTCCCCGCGCCACTCCCCGCGGGCCGCACCGCGGCGGACGGCCGAGCGGCCGTTGTCGAGGAGCTGGGTCTCGCGGCCGTCGTACGACGTCACGTCGCCGCGCTCCTCGATCCAGCCGGCCCGCAGTGGCGCCAGGCCGACCTCCGGGTCCGACCCGGGCCCGGACGTGCAGTAGCGGTCGAAGGTCTCGCCGTTGGTCAGCGCGACCCGGGTGAACGGGACGGCCAGGTCGCCGATCTCGATGCGGGTGTGGGCGGGGTGGACGGTCATGGGTTCTCTCCTTGCGTGGGGGCGTGGATGTGGGCGACCGGACCGCGGCCACGGCCGAGGGTCCAGTCCTTGCCGAGGGTCAGCTGTCCGGAGACGTACGACGCCGCGCGCGCGGCCGCCGTCGCGATGTCGGCGCCGTGGGCCAGGTGGGCGGCGAGCGCGCTGCTGTGGGTGCAGCCGGTGCCGTGGTCGTTCGTGGTCGCGATCTCGCCGCCGCGGGTGACGATCACACCGGCCTGGTCGGGCCGGCCGAGTGCTGTGAACTCGTCCTCGTTGGGGGTGGCGACCGTGGCGACCGGCAGCAGGTGCTCGCGGTAGGCCGCGACCACCTCGGCCGAGGCGAGCACGGCTCCGGAGGTCGCGACCAGGACCGGATCGACGACCAGGAGCCGGTCCGCGCACCGCTCGGCGACCAGGCGGACGACCTCGGGCGTCGCCAGCATCCCGGTCTTGACCGCGACCGGGTCGAGGTCGTCGAGCACGGCGTCGAGCTGGGCCGCGACCACGTCGTACGGGACCGGGTGCACGGCGCGCACCCCGGTCGTGTCCTGCGCGGTGACCGCGGCGACCACGCAGGCACCGTGCACGCCGAGCGCGGCGAAGGTGGCGAGGTCGGCGGCGATGCCCGCTCCCCCGCTGGAGTCGGTGCCGGCGACGGTGACGACGACCGGCGGGCTCATCGGGCCGCCTCGAGCAGCGCCGCGACCACCGCTGCCGGGTCGGCGGCGCGCATCACGGCTCCCATCACCGCGACGCCCCAGGCGCCCGCCTCCCGCGCCGCGGCCGCGTTGGCCGGCGTGATCCCGCCGAGGGCGAACACCGGCAGCGGCGGCTGCGCGAAGGCCGCGGCCGGGAGCGGTGGGCCGTGGCCGGGCTTGCTCGCCGTGGTCGCGTACGGCGACAGCGTGGCCCACCACGCCCCGTCGGCCGCGGCGCGGAGCAGGTCCGCCCGGTCGTGGCAGGAGCGTCCCCACCGGGTGGCGACCGCAGGGAGCGACGCGGCCGCGGGCAGGTGCACGCCGCTGCAGCCGGGCACGGGCCGGTGCGCGGCGACCACCTCCAGCCCGCAGGTCCGCGCGTGGTCGGCGACCTTGGCGCGCTCGTCGTCGGGCAGGTCGACCTCGCGCAGCAGCACGGTGGTCAGCCCGGCGTCGGCGGACGCGGCGAGCACGTCCCGCAGCGAGCGGCCCTCGGGGACCTGGTGTCGGTCGGTCAGCACCACCACCCGGCGGCTCACGAGATCAGTCCTAGCAACGGGCTGGACGCGCGGGCCTCGGCGCGGCGCGGCACCCGGCCGGCGCCGTGCGCCAGCCGGCCGGCCTCGACGGCCAGCCGCAGGGCGGCAGCCATGGCGACCGGGTCGTCGGCGCGGGTGACCGCGGTGGCGGCCAGCACCGCGTCGCAGCCGAGCTCCATGGCGAGGGCGGCGTCGCTCGCCGTACCCACGCCGGCGTCGAGGACGACCGGTACGTCGACCGCGGCGCGGACCGCGGCGATCGCGTGCGGGTTGAGGACCCCCAGCCCGGAGCCGATCGGCGAGCCCAGCGGCATCACCGCGGCGCAGCCGGCATCGACCAGCCGGCGGGCCAGGACGGGGTCGTCGGTCGTGTAGGGCAGCACCACGAACCCGCGCCGGACCAGCTCCTCCGCGGCGTCGAGGAGCTCGACCGCGTCGGGCAGCAGCGACCGCTCGTCGCCGATCACCTCGAGCTTCACCCAGTCGGTGCCGAGCGCCTCGCGGGCCAGCTCGGCGGTCAGCACCGCCTCGCGGGCGGACAGGCAGCCGGCGGTGTTGGGCAGCAGGCGCACCCCGGCCGCGCGCAGGGCCGCGAGCAGGCCGCCCTCCGCCAACGAGGAGGTACGACGGATCGAGACCGTCACCAGGCCGGGGCGCGCAGCCTCGAGGACTGGCGCGACGAGGGAGGTCCGGGGCAGCCCACCGGTGCCGAGGAAGAGCCGCGACGACAGCTCCACGCCGGCGATCAGGAGAGGGGTGGTCATCCGCCCTGCACCGCCGTCACGACCTCGACCACGTCGCCGTCGGCCAGCCGGTACGACGCCCAGGCGTCGCGCGGCACGACCTCCTCGTTGACCGCGACCGCGACGCCGTGCGGCCGCGTGTCGCCGAGTCGGTGCGCCAGCAGGTCGGCGAGCGTGGCCGCGTCGGCGGCGACCGGCTCTCCGTTGCAGGTGATCGTCATCGCACTCCTTCGGGTGTGCCGGCGAACCGGCGGGGGTCCAGGACCGGGTCGACGCGACCGGTCTCGACGTGGTCGGCGACGAGACGCGCCGTCAGCGGGGCGAGCAGCACGCCGTGGCGGTGGTGGCCGGCGGCGAGGACGACACCGTCGGCCCCGCTCGGCCCGACGAGCGGGAGCCCGTCGGCGGTGGCGGGCCGGTCGCGTGCGGTGCCCTCGACCAGCTCGGCGCGGTCGAGCGCGGGCCACAGCGCACGGGCGGCCGCCAGCAGCCGCAGCGCACCACCGGCCGTCACCACCGGCGGCGCCTCGTGCGCCTCCGAGGTCGCGCCGAGCACGACCCGGCCGTCGCCGCGCGGCACGAGGTAGACCGGCTCGCCGCCCGCCCAGCCGCGGACGGTACGCCGCGGCGGGTCGTCCGAGCGCAGCCGCAGGATCTCCCCGCGCACGCCGGTCACCAGGCCGGTCCACGGCTGCGGCAGCGACGCTCCGGTCGCCACGACCGTGACGTCGGTGCCGGGACGCGGCGCGCCGCGCAGCACCACCCGGCCCAGGAGCGCCTCGCACACCGCCCGCGGGTCGACGCTCGCCTCGGCGGGGAGGAGCGCGCCGCCGGCCACCCGCCCCAGGCTGGGCTCCGCCGAGCGCACCCCCGCCCGGCCGAGCAGCTCGACGGGGTGGCCGTGCCGATGCAGCAGGGCGGCCTGCCGCTCGACCTGCTGGAGGTCGCCGGCGTCGTACCCGACGAGGAGGGTGCCGCCGCGCCTCAGCTCGGTCCCGAGCCGTCCGGCGAGGTCGGGCCACAGCGCCAGCGACGCGAGGCCGAGCCGGAGGATCTCCTCCTCCCCGTGCCAGACCTCGGCCGCGGGGCTGAGCATCCCCGCGGCGGCGTACGACGCCCCGAGGGCCGGCTGCGGGTCGACCACGACCACGTCGTGGCCGCGCCGGGCCAGCTCGTCCGCGACGGTCAGCCCGACGATCCCGGCACCGAGCACGTCCACGCGCGCCCCGGCCATCTCAGGCCACCGCCGCGACGAGCTCCTTCGCTGCCCCCACGGGATCGGGTTGTCGCCAGATCGCGCCGATCACGGCCACGCCGTCGGCTCCGGCGCTCCGGAGCTCCGCGGCGGTCTCGGCCGAGATCCCGCCGATCGCGACCAGCGGCAGCACGCCGGCCGCCTCGGTGACGGCGGCGACGCCCAACGGCGCGGGGAGTCCGGCCTTGGACGCCGAGACGAAGACCGGACCGAAGCCGGCGTAGTCCGCCCCGGCCGAGACAGCCGCCACGACCTCGGCCCGCGACCGACAGGTCGCCCCGACCACCAGGCCGGGAGCCAGGCGGCGGGCGTCAGCGACGGCGAGGTCGTCCGCGCCCAGGTGCACGCCGTCGGCGTCCGCGGCCAGTGCCACGTCGAGCCGGTCGTTGACCACGACGAGGGCGCCGGCGGGACGCACGGTGGAGACCACCGCACGGGTGAGCGCGACGAGCGCGCCGGTGGCCAGGGACTTGGCCCGGACCTGGAAGCCGTCGACGCCGGCGTCGGCCAGCGCGGGCAGCAGGGAGAGGTCGTCGCGTTCGGAGACCAGGCAGAAGAGGTGAGGCGTCATCGTTCCGTTCCTTCGCCGGCATGATCCGGATCAGGTGTGACGGTCGGAGCGGCTCCAGCTCCCTCTCAGCCCGCTGCCGCGGACTCCCGTGGGTTGTCGGCGGCGACGTTAGCAGCATCGTGCGACGAGAGGAACCGGCGTACCGCCAACGCCGCCGCGCGCCCCGCCCGGTTGCCGCCGATCGTGCTCGCCGACGGGCCGTAGCCGACCAGCTGCACGCGCGGGTCGCGGACGGCGGTCGTCGCGGTCTGGACGTCGGCACCGCTCTGCAGCAGCGCGATCCCGCCGTGCTCGCTGCGCAGGTGGAGCGGCGCGAGGTGGGTGATCGCGGGCCGGAAGCCGGTCGCCCACAAGATCACGTCGGCGCGCTCGAAGGACCCGTCTGCCCAGCGCACGCCGTCCGGCTCGATCCGGGCGAACATGTCGCGCCGTCGCTCGTAGACACCGAGCCGCGCCGCCTCCTGCTCCTGGGGCCGCAGCGCGAGGCCGGTGACGCTGACGACGCTCGCAGGCGGCAGGCCCTGCCGGACCCGCTCCTGCACCAGGCCGATCGCGTGCCGGCCGACGTTCTCGTCGAAGTCGTCGCGCCACACCGGCGGCCGCCGGGTCACCCACACCACGTCGGTGCGCGGCGCGAGCTCGCCGAGGAACTGCACCGCCGACGCGCCGCCGCCGACCACGACCACCCGCTTGCCGCGGAAGTGCTCCGGACCCGGGTAGTCGGCCGTGTGCAGCTGCTCCCCGAGGAAGGTCTCCGCCCCCGGGTACGACGGCACGAACGGCCGGGTCCAGGTGCCGGTCGCGTTGACCAGGGTGCGGGTGGTCCAGGTCCGCTCCCCCGCGTGGACCACCAGCAGGTCGCCGTCGTCGGTCACCCGGTCCACCCGGACCGGGCGGACGACGGGCAGCCGGTGGTCGTCCTCGTAGCGGCCGAACCACGTCGGCACCACGACATTGGCCCGTTCGCGTGAGTCGCCGGGCGCCGGGGCGTCCGGCAGGTCGGCGACGCCGTGGACGTCGTGCATCGACAGCGAGTCCCACCGGTGCTGCCACGCACCGCCCGGACCGTCGTTGGCGTCCAGGACCACGTGGTCGATGCCCAGCCGGGTCAGGTGGAAGGACGCCGAGAGGCCGGCCTGGCCGGCTCCGACCACCACTGCGTCGTACACGTGCACAGGGTCCAAAACCGCCGTTCCGTCCCGGATATGCCCGACGACGTGACATCGTGAGTGATTCTTCGTTAAAACCTCGCGGAAAACCCTGCCTCGGCTCGCTCGGCGTGCCCGGGTGGTGGTTTGCTTGGGGGGCTCAACACATTCATAAGCAGTCAACACACGGATGGGAATGGGGTCCCGTGAACGTGCGGAAGATCGTCTCCTTTGTCGCCTTCACCCTGGCGGGTGCAGGTCTGGTCGCCGTTCCGGCACCTGCGGCCCAGGCCGCGGACCCGGTCTACTGGTCCTACGCAGCCAGCACCGGCGCGACCTACGTCAAGGTCCTGGACGGTGTCGTCCAGTCCGACCTGACCGCCCAGTCCGGCGTCACCGGCGGCGCGAAGTCCAGCAGCTCCAAGAACAGCACCGCCGCCGTCAACGTGCTCAACCTCGCCCAGCTCGGCGCGGTCGAGACCAAGACCGACGCCGTCGTCACGCAGGTCCTCGGGCAGCCGCAGACCACGCTGAAGTCGTGGGCGCGCGTCGCCAACGTCAGCCTGCTCGGCGGCCTGATCACCGCCGACGCGCTCGAGACCAACGTGACCACCACCGGTCGTGCCGACGGCACCGGGTCGTACACCGCCAACAGCAAGCTGGCGAACATCAAGATCGCCGGCGTCAAGCTGCCCCTGAACATCCCCAAGAACTACGCCGTCACCATCCCCGGCGTCGCCAGCGTCACCCTGAACTACACGCTGCACGGCAAGTACGACCAGGACGAGGGCGACCTGATCGGCACCATGGGCTGGGCCGTCGGCGTCACCCTGCTGCAGCCGCTCGGCGGCTACTCCGCCGGCGTGACCCTGCTGGTCAACCCGGTCAACCAGTACCTCTCCGAGGTCGCGCCGTCCTCCGGCGCCTCCTTCGGCGGCACCGCCTACGGCTCGCGGATCCAGGCCCACGTCGGCGACGACATCACCGTCGTCAGCGACCCGACCGCCCGCGTCGGCACGCCCGTCGGCGGCAGCAACGGCCGCACCCTGACCAACTCGACCCTCGCGGTCCGGGTCCCCGGCATCCTCACCACCGGCGCGATCACCTCGACCACGACGTCGAAGAAGGACGCCTTCGGCAACGGCGAGATCACCAACACCAACCGCACCGCGGGCATCAACCTGCTCGGCGGACTGGTGAAGGCCACCGCGGTCAAGGTCACCGCTTCGGGCAAGCTGCAGGACGGCGCCTACACGGGCGACATGAAGATGGAGCTGGTCAACCTCGTGATCGCGGGCCAGACCATCCCGATCGACGTGTCGCCCAACACCATCCTCAACATCGCCGGTCTCGGCCAGGTCGCTCTCAACCTGCAGCAGACCAGCACCGCCGGTGCCTTCCAGAACGCCATCACGGCGGTCCGGATCACGCTCGACACCGCGCAGGCCGGTCTCCCGATCGGTGCGGTCATCGAGCTGGGCGTGGCCTACACCGCCATCGCCCCGCCGGCTGGCTGAGCAGCACGCAGCACCACCCGAGGGGCCGGTCCGCCAGCAGGCGGGCCGGCCCCTGCGCCGTTCCCGGAGCGGGATATCCTCGGTGGCCGTGGCTGAAGCTGAGTTCCGTTACTCCGACCTCCTCCCGACCGGCAAGGACGACACCCCCTACCGGTTGATCACGAAGGAGGGCGTCGAGACGATCGAGGGCCCCGACGGGCGCACCTTCCTCAAGGTCTCCCCCGAGGCGATCCAGCAGCTCACCGCCGAGGCGATGCACGACATCAGCCACTACCTGCGGCCCGCGCACCTCACGCAGCTGCGCAAGATCATCGACGACCCCGAGGCGTCCGGCAACGACCGCTTCGTCGCGCTCGACCTGCTCAAGAACGTCAACATCTCCGCCGGCGGCGTGCTGCCGATGTGCCAGGACACCGGCACCGCGATCGTGATGGGCAAGAAGTCCGAGGGCGTGCTCACCGGCGCCGACGACGCCGAGTGGATCAGCAAGGGCGTGTACGACGCGTACACGAAGCTCAACCTGCGCTACAGCCAGCTCGCCCCGCTCACGACGTACGACGAGAAGAACACCGGCTCCAACCTGCCGGCCCAGATCGAGCTGTACTCGACCGCGCAGGGCGAGAAGGGCCCCGAGTACAAGTTCCTCTTCATGGCCAAGGGCGGCGGCTCGGCGAACAAGTCGTTCCTGTTCCAGGAGACGAAGGCGATCCTCAACCCGAAGCGGATGCTGGAGTTCCTCGACGAGAAGATCCGCTCGCTCGGCACGGCCGCCTGCCCGCCGTACCACCTGGCCGTGGTCATCGGCGGCACCAGTGCGGAGTTCGCGCTCAAGACCGCCAAGTACGCCTCGGCGCACTACCTCGACAACCTCCCCACCGAGGGCTCGATGGATGCCCACGGCTTCCGCGACCTCGAGCTGGAGGAGGAGGTCTTCACGCTGACCCAGTCCTTCGGCATCGGGGCACAGTTCGGCGGCAAGTACTTCTGCCACGACGTCCGGGTGGTCCGCCTCCCCCGCCACGGCGCCTCCTGTCCCGTCGCGATCGCCGTCTCCTGCTCGGCCGACCGCCAGGCGCTCGGCAAGATCACGTCCGAGGGCGTCTTCCTCGAGCAGCTCGAGACCGACCCGGCGCAGTACATGCCCGACGCCGGCGTCGCCGAGGACATCTCCGGCGGCGAGGTCGTCAAGGTCGACCTCAACCAGCCGATGAGCGAGATCCTGGCGCAGCTGTCGTCGTACCCGGTCAAGACCCGGCTCTCCCTCACCGGCCCCCTCGTCGTGGCCCGCGACATCGCGCACGCGAAGATCCAGGAGCGTCTCGACGCGGGCGAGGAGATGCCCGACTACCTCAAGAACCACCCGGTCTACTACGCCGGCCCGGCCAAGACCCCCGAGGGCATGGCCTCCGGCTCCTTCGGCCCGACCACGGCCGGCCGGATGGACTCCTACGTGAAGTCCTTCCAGGCGGCGGGCGGCTCGATGGTCATGCTCGCCAAGGGCAACCGCTCCAAGCAGGTCACCGAGGCCTGCAACGAGTACGGCGGCTTCTACCTCGGCTCCATCGGTGGCCCGGCCGCCCGGCTGGCCCAGGACTGCATCAAGAGCCAGGAGGTCATCGAGTACCCCGAGCTCGGCATGGAGGCGGTCTGGAGGATCGAGGTCGAGGACTTCCCCGCCTTCATCGTCGTCGACGACAAGGGCAACGACTTCTTCACCGACCCGGGCGGTGCCGTGACCGTGCCGATCACCGGCCTTCGGGTGCGCTCCGCGGAGTGACCCGGGTGGGCACGGCCGGTCCGGGTACGGCCGGGCCATGGCCGTGACCGCATTCCAGGACCTCCCGCTCGCCGATCGCGACCGCGCGTGGGACGGTGACGCCGCCGAGAGACGGGTGCGCCGCTGGGCCGGCGCGGAGGACGGTCCCAACGAGAGGTACCGCGACGCCCACGTCTGGTACGACGCCGACGAGAAGGACAACTTCACGGCGTACAAGCTGCTCGTCGCGGACGTCGTGGACGACCGCCTGGTCGCCGTACCGCGCGGCGTGATGGCGGCCGGCAACGTCCTGCAGGGCGCCCGCGGCGGCGTCGACCTGCCGGACAGGGACGTGGACCGGGTGAAGAGCCACCTGGCGAAGTACTACCGCAAGATGGACGACACCGCGCCCTGGGAGAGCTGAGGGAACCCTCGGCGGCCGCGGTCCGTTGTCGGGGTATGCGTTGCCCTGTTGACGAGTCCACGCTGGTGATGAGCGAGCGGAACGGCATCGAGATCGACTACTGCCCCCAGTGCCGGGGCGTGTGGCTCGACCGCGGCGAGCTCGACAAGATCATCGACCGCTCGGTCGGGATGCCGCAGCCCGCTGCCCAGCAGCCGGCACCGCGTGCCCCGCAGTACGACGAGTACCGGGCACCCCAGCAGTCCTACGACGATCGCCGCCGCTACGACGACAAGCACTACAAGAAGCGCAAGCGCGAGTCCTGGCTCAGCGAGCTGTTCGACTGAGGCGCGCCACGAGCGCGTTGACCAGGTCCGCCCCGGCCTCGGGCCGGTCGACCGTGGCCGCGAACCGGCGGCCGTCGCGCAGCGTCAGCACGATCCCGGGGCCACGGCGGGCCACGGCGGCACGCCCACGCGTCGTGAGCCGGTAGCCCCACCCGCCCCAGCGCAGTGGCTCGACCCGGTCCGCCTCGGCGGCCGCGATGTCGTCGAGCGGCACCCGGACCCGCGGCCACCGCGCCGGCCCCCGGGAGACCGCCACGCCGGCGTCGTCGACCCGGACCGTGAGGACGTGCACCCAGGCCAGCACGAGCGCCCACGCTCCGGCGACGAGCGCGGCGGGCCACACCACGAACCACAGCGGCACCGCGCTCAGCGCGAGCAGCACGCCACCGGCCAGCAGCGGCCGGGACGACGCCCGGCCGACCCACACGACGTGCTCGCCGTCCGCGAGGGTCATGCTGGTCACCGGCGGAGCGGCCGGCAGCCCCGCCGGACGCTCCGCGGGCAGCAGCCGGAGCACGACGAAGGCCGCCACGAAGGGGAGCAGCGTCGCCAGGACGACACCGCCGACCGGGAGGCGCACCTGCGCCGCGTGCCCGGCGTTCGCGGAGGCGGCGAGGGTCGCGACGTAGAGCGCGGCCGGCAGGCCGGCGACCCAGGTCGCGGCCGCCGCCGCCAGCCCTGCGTGCGCCGTACGACCGGAAGCACCGACGACGCACCCCAGCGCGACGACCGCCGCTGCCATGACCACCGACAGCACCACGACCGTGAACGCGGTGAGGCCGGAGGTGCCGTCGACGTCTCCGGAGAGGTTCCAGTGCGTCGGCAGCGGGTCGGGCACGTGGTCGCGCAGCAGCAGCGCGGTCCCGGCGGCCCACAGGGGTGCCTGGAGCACGACGAGGGCGGCGAGGAGCTGGCGGAGGCGGACGGTCACGGCGTGGCCTTTCGGATCTCGTCGGCGAGCTGGTCGGGAGTCAGACCGATCCGGGCGGCGCGCTCGATGAGGGCGCGGATCTCGTGGCGCAGCGCGACGCGCTCCCGGTCGGGCTCGGCGAGGTCGCTGCGCACGTGCGCTCCGCGCCCGCGGCGCAGCTCGACCACTCCCTCGTCGCGCAGCGCGGCATAGGCGCGGAGCACGGTGTGCATGTTGACGTCGAGCCCGGCCGCCAGCTCGCGGGCCGGCGGCAGCTTGTCGCCGCCCCGCAGGCTGCCGTCGATGATCGCCGCGCGGACCTGGGCGGCGATCTGCTCGGCGAGCCCGAGCGGGCTGGCGGGATCGACCCTCAGCAACATATTCGCATCGTACTAGAACAAATCCATCAGTGCGACTCCACCCGGGGCCGAGTAGCGTCGGTGGGGTGAGCACTCCCCACGGCTTCCGCACCGAGCACGACTCCATGGGCGAGGTCCTCGTCCCCGCCACCGCCCTCTGGCGGGCGCAGACCCAGCGCGCGGTCGAGAACTTCCCGATCAGCGGTACACCGATCGAGCCGGCCCTGGTCCACGCCTTGGGGCACGTGAAGGCAGCGGCGGCGCGCGCGAACCTCACCCTCGGCGTCCTGGACCCCGAGGTGGCGACCGCGATCACGGCCGCGGCGGAAGCCGTCGCGGCGGGTGGCTACGACGACCAGTTCCCGATCGACGTCTTCCAGACCGGGTCCGGCACCAGCTCCAACATGAACGCCAACGAGGTGATCGCCTCGCTCTGCGCCCGCGACGGCGTGACCGCCCACCCCAACGACCACGTCAACGCCAGCCAGTCCAGCAACGACACCTTCCCCACCGCGATCCACGTCGCCGCGGCGCTGGCGGTCGCCGACGAGCTCGTGCCGGCCCTGGAGCGGCTCACCGCCTCGCTGGCGACGAAGTCGGCGGAGTTCCACGGGCTGGTGAAGTCGGGGCGGACCCACCTGATGGACGCCACCCCCGTCACGCTCGGCCAGGAGTTCGGCGGCTACGCCGCGACCGTCCGCTACGGCGTCGAGCGGCTGGCCGCCGTACTCCCCCGGGTGCGCGAGCTGCCGCTGGGCGGCACCGCTGTCGGCACCGGCATCAACACCCCGCCGGGCTTCGCGGCGACGGCGATCGCGGCGCTGGGCGAGGCGACCGGCCAGGAGTTCACCGAGGCCCGCAACCACTTCGAGGCGCAGGGCACCCGCGACTCGCTGGTCGAGCTGAGCGGCGTGCTGAAGACGATCGCGGTCGGCCTCACGAAGATCTGCAACGACCTGCGCTGGATGGGCTCGGGGCCGACCACCGGTCTCGCCGAGATCCACCTTCCCGACCTGCAGCCGGGCTCGTCGATCATGCCGGGCAAGGTCAATCCGGTACTGCCCGAGGCGACCCTGATGGTCTGCATGCAGGTCATCGGCAACGACGCGGCCGTCACCGCGGCAGGAGCGAGCGGCAGCTTCGAGCTCAACGTCGCGATGCCGGTCCTGGCCCGCAACGTGCTGGAGTCGGTCCGCCTGCTCTCCAACGCCTCGGTGACCCTCGCCGAGCGCTGCATCGACGGCATCACCGCCGACGCCGACCGGATGCTGCGCTACGCCGCGTCCTCACCGTCGGTCGTCACGCCGCTCAACAAGCACATCGGCTACGAGGCGGCCGCCAAGGTCGCCAAGCAGGCGCTCGCCACCGGCAGCACGATCCGCGAGACCGTGCTGGCGATGGGGTACGTCGACCGCGGCGAGCTGAGCCTCGAGGAGCTGGACGCCGCGCTCGACCTGGCGTCGATGACCCACCCCTGAGCGCGGCGCCCGTCGGGGGCGGTCAGCCCTTCCTGCGTCCCGTCAGTGCCGCCGCGACGATCACCGCGACAGCAGCGACCACGACCTGCCACACGTGGCGGATCCAGTCGATGCCGTTGGTCGCGTTGTCCCAGGTGGCCTCGTGGCCGTCGAACGGCCCGTTGTTGTTCCCCGCGATGCCCCAGTAGAGGAAGCTGCCGACGAGCATGCCGACGATGCCGCACAGCACGGTCAGCCAGAAGGGGAACTTGGTGCGGTCACCCGGCGCCACGGCCTTGCCGATGACTCCGATGATCGCGCCACCGACGATCGTCACGATGATGGTCCACAGCACGGCGGGCTCCTCACGTCACACGGGACACCCGAGTCCCGTCTCTGAGGTCATCATGCACCCGCCGGGCCCTGGTATGCGGCAGCCGCGGACGCCGGTGGCGTCGGCGTGGTGGGGCTCCCTCAGTACCAGCCGTGGCTCTCGGAGTGGCCCCAGGCGCCGCAGGGGCTGCCGTAGCGGGCCTTGATGTAGCCCAGGCCCCAGCGGATCTGGGTGGCCGGGTTGGTGGCCCAGTCGGAGCCGGCCGAGGACATCTTCGAGCCGGGGAGCGCCTGCGGGATGCCGTACGCGCTCGACGTCGGGTTGTCGGCGTTGACCCGCCAGTTGGACTCGCGGGTCCACAGCGAGTCGAGGCAGCCGAACTGGCTGGACGAGAAGCCGAACTCGCCGAGCAGGGCGCGCGCGATGTCGCGGGGGTCGGAGTCGGAGAGCTCGCGACTGTCGGTCATCGCGGCGGTGGTGGAGCCGGCGAGGTCGGCGGACTTGGCCGGCACGGCCTCGGGCCGGCGGTCGTCGCGCGAGAGCACCGGCTCCCGGCGCTCGGTGGTCTCGGTCGGCAGCGCGCTGGCACCCACGTTGGTGAAGGCGTCGACATCGGCGGCACCCGCGGCGGGCGGGGTGGCCTGCTGTCCGGCCACGCCGGCGGCCACGGAGACGCCCGTGACGGCGACGGCGACCGAGGACAGGACGACGACGTTGCGGGCGGCCCTGCGGGGCGCCTGTGCGATGTGGGCGTGCTTCGGCGCACCGCGGTGCTTGGGCGTCGGCTTCGCGTGTTTCGACAAGTGCTCGTATTCAGGCTCGACTGCATGGGGGTGGCCACCGCCCGATCGGGCTCGACTTCGCTGTCATCACCGCCAGCGGCCAGCGCCCACCATGCCTGACCGCGCGGACCCAGGCAAACCGAACGGCCGATTTCCCCAAGCCTTCTCCGGAACCCGACGAACCACTGTTCACACGAGTCCCACGAGCACCACCGCGAGGCCACCTCGGGCAATTGCCCTCCGTGACGTCATTCGTTCCGTGGGCGATCGCCCACGGAACGAATGACGTCGTGCCGGTGCGCGAGTGCTGGCGTTGCCAGGCGGGGTGTGCACGGGTTTCCACAGGCTCGAGAAGGACGCTCGCGCCAGCGGCTTTCGTTGCTCCATCCTCATGCGATGTCCACCCCGTGGCGCATGGCGCGCAGAATCGTCGAGGACGACCCGCGAAGTGAGGCGCTGCGCTCACTAGCTGCCGAACAGGGCGGAGTCGTGTCGCGGCGGCAGCTCTACCAGCTCGGGGTCACCCGGTGGGAGATCCGTGCCCATCTCCGCGCCGAGCGCTGGCAGCGTGTCACCGACCAGTCGATCGCCCTGCACACGGGACCGGTGGCGCTCAAGGGCCTCCTCTGGACGGCCGTGTTCCAAGGCGGCCCGCGGGCGGTCCTCGACGGCGCGGCCTCGCTGGTGGCGTCGGGACTGCAACGCTACGAGCTCGAGCGCATCCGGGTCTCGGTACCTCGCGGCGCACGGCTCCGGCGTACGCGCCGCTTCGACATCCGCCAGACGCGGCGGTGGAACGAGCACGACCTGGTCCCGACCGGGATCCCCCGCACCCGACCGGAGGTCGCGGCGACGCGGGCGTTCCTGTGGGCGCGCACGGACCGGGAGGCCCTCTTCGTCCTCACGCTCAGCGTCCAGCAGGGTCTGACGACGCCCGAGCGGCTGGGCGAGGCCGCCTTGCGGATCCGCCGCGACAAGCGGCGCCGGCTGCTCCATCTGGCCGTGAACGACCTGCTGGACGGGGCGCGAGCGTTGGGCGAGCTCGACGTCCTCCGCGAGCTCAGGCGTCGCGGAATCCCGCTACCGCAGCACCAGGCGGTCCGCAAGGACAAGCAGGGGCGCTACTACCTCGACCTCTACTGGCCCGACCTCGGCGTCGTCGTCGAGGTCGACGGCATCCACCACGCATGGGCCGAGAACATCGTGTACGACGCGCTCCGGCAGAACGCGCTCACGCTCGGCGGCGACGTCGTCCTCCGCCTTCCCCTCCTCGGTTTGCGGCTGCAGCCTGACGACTTCTTCGCGCAGATCGCCGAGGCCCTCGCCGAGGCTCAGGCGCGTCGAGCGGCCTGACCGGGCGGACTCCGGCCACGACGTCATTCGTTTCGTGGGCGATCGCCCACGGAACGAATGACGTTGTGCCGGGGACTGTCACACCACGACGTTCTCCAGCATCTCGGTGACGAGTGCCGCGATCGGCGAGCGCTCGGACCGGGTGAGGGTGACGTGGGCGAAGAGGGGGTGGCCCTTGAGCTTCTCGACCACCGCCACCACACCGTCGTGGCGCCCCACGCGCAGGTTGTCGCGCTGGGCGACGTCGTGGGTGAGCACCACCTTGGAGTTGGCGCCGATGCGCGAGAGGACGGTCAGGAGCACGTTGCGCTCCAACGACTGGGCCTCGTCGACGATCACGAACGAGTCGTGCAGCGACCGGCCGCGGATGTGGGTCAGGGGCAGCACCTCGAGCATGCCGCGGTCGAGGATCTCGTCGACCACGTCCTTGGACGTCAGGGCGCCGAGGGTGTCGAAGACCGCCTGACCCCACGGCGACATCTTCTCCGACTCCGAGCCCGGCAGGTAGCCGAGCTCCTGGCCGCCGACCGCGAACAGCGGCCGGAACACGACGACCTTCTTGTGCTGCTGGCGCTCCATCACCGCCTCGAGGCCGGCGCACAGGGCGAGCGCCGACTTGCCGGTGCCGGCACGGCCGCCGAGGGACACGATGCCGACGTCGGGGTCGAGCAGGAGGTCGAGCGCGACCCGCTGCTCGGCGCTGCGGCCGTGGATGCCGAATGCCTCGCGGTCGCCGCGGACCAGGTGCACCTGCTTGTCGGGCCCGACCCGGCCCAGCGCGGTGCCGCGCTCGGAGAGCAGCACCAGGCCGGTGTGGCACGGCAGCTCGCGAGCGTCGGCGAGGTCGAGGGTCCCGTCGTCGTAGAGCTCGTCGACGTCGGCGGCACTCACCTCCAGCTCGGTCATGCCGGAGTAGCCGGTGTCGGAGTCGCTGATCGTCTCGCCGCGGTACTCCTCGGCCGCGAGGCCGACCGCCGAGGCCTTGATCCGCATCGGCAGGTCCTTCGAGACCAAGGTGACGTCGTGGCCCTCGTCGGCCAGGTTGCGGGCGACCGCGAGGATGCGCGTGTCGTTGTCGCCCAGCCGGAAGCCCGACGGCAGCGAGGACGCGTCGGTGTGGTTGAGCTCCACCCGGACACTGCCGCCGGCGTCGCCCACGGGGACGGGCGTGTCGAGCCGGCCGTGGCTGACCCGCATCTCGTCCAGCATCCGCAGCGCGCTTCGGGCGAAGTAGCCCAGCTCGGGGTGGTGCCGCTTGCCCTCGAGCTCGGTGATCACGACCACTGGCAGGACGACCTCGTGCTCGGCGAACCGGCGCAGGGCGGCCGGGTCGGCCAGCAGCACGCTGGTGTCGAGGACGTACGTACGGCGCTGCGCGTTGGTCTGTGTCCCATCGTGACTGGTTCCCACGACTCACCTCACCGGACCGCACGCGCCCCCAGGGGCCGCCCGGCCCTATCCCTGGTAGACGGACCGGGCTGCTCGTTCGTGGATCTTCACGTCGGGCCTCCCGATGTGGCCGGCTTCCCCACCTGCCACTGCCTCGGAAGGTACCCGCGCGGGCCGGAGGAATAGCGCGACACGCCCTGAAGCGTCGGTGAACGTCCTGTGTCGGCCGGCTCAGACGCGACGGTAGGTCAGGTCGGTGATCACGCGCTCCTTCGCGAGGCCCTTGCGCTCGAACTTCGTGACCGGTCGATCGGCCCAGCGCTCGACCACGCCGCCCTCGAGCGCCGGCTCGGCGTCGAGCACCTCGACCATCTGCTCGGCGTAGTCGGCCCAGTCGGTCGCCAGGCGCCACAGGCCGCCGGGTGCGAGCCGGGAGGCGATCATGGCGGCGTGCTCCGGGTTGACCAGGCGCCGTTTGTGGTGACGCTTCTTGTGCCACGGGTCGGGGAAGAAGGTCCACAGCTCGCTGATCGAGCCGGGCGCGATCAGGTGCTCCAGGGTCCACACGGCGTCGACGCTGCTGAACCGGACGTTCGTGGCGCCGACCTCCCCCACCCGGCCCAGGCCTTCGGCGACACCGGGGCCCCAGACCTCGAGGGCGAGGATGTTGACGTCCGGACGGGTCGCGGCGAGCGCCGCGGTCGCCTCGCCGACGCCACCGCCGATCTCGACGACCAGTGGCGCCTCGCGACCGAACCACCGGGCCAAGGAGAAGTCGGAGTCGTCGACCGCCTCCTCGGGGATCACCCACTGCTCGGCGTACGTGTCCCAGGCGGTCTGCTGCTTCGGGGAGAGCCGGCTGCCCCGACGGGTGTAGGTGAGCACCTCGCGCATCCGCCGACCGTCCTCGGTCTGCTTGTGGTGCGGTCGTGCCGGCCGTACTCCCTCGTTCACGCCACCATTCTCCCGGCTCGGGACCGTGCCCAGAAATCAGCCACCGCGAAATGCAGGAGACCCCCTGCTGCCGAAGCAGCAGGGGGTCTCCCCGAAGCAGGTCAGATCACTTGGTGATCTTCGTGACCCGGCCGGCGCCGACGGTGCGGCCACCCTCACGGATCGCGAACTTCAGACCCTCGTCCATGGCGATCGGCTGGATCAGCTCGACCGTCATGTCCGTGTTGTCGCCCGGCATGACCATCTCGGTGCCCTCGGGAAGGGTCACGACGCCGGTCACGTCGGTGGTCCGGAAGTAGAACTGCGGACGGTAGTTGTTGAAGAACGGCGTGTGACGGCCGCCCTCCTCCTTCGAGAGGATGTAGACGCTGGCCTCGAAGTTGGTGTGCGGGGTGGTCGTACCCGGCTTCACCACGACCATGCCGCGCTCGACGTCCTCGCGCTTGGTGCCACGGAGGAGCAGACCGACGTTCTCACCGGCCTGGCCCTCGTCGAGCAGCTTGCGGAACATCTCGACACCGGTGACGGTGGTCTTCTGCGAGCCCTCGCGGATGCCGATGATCTCGACCTCCTCGTTGACCTTGACGATGCCGCGCTCGATACGACCGGTGATGACGGTGCCACGACCGGTGATCGTGAAGACGTCCTCGACGGGCATGAGGAAGGGCTTGTCGACCTCACGCTCGGGCTGCGGGATGTACTCGTCGACGGCCGACATGAGCTCGAGGACCGACTGGCCCCACTTCTCGTCGCCGTTGAGCGCCGGGAAGGCGGCAACGCGCACGACCGGGACGTCGTCGCCCGGGTACTCGTACTCGGAGAGGAGCTCGCGCACCTCCATCTCGACGAGCTCGATGAGCTCGTCGTCGTCGACCATGTCGCACTTGTTGAGCGCGACGACCAGGGCGGGGACGCCGACCTGGCGGGCGAGCAGCACGTGCTCACGGGTCTGCGGCATCGGGCCGTCGGTCGCGGCGACCACCAGGATCGCGCCGTCCATCTGGGCGGCACCGGTGATCATGTTCTTGATGTAGTCCGCGTGACCGGGGCAGTCGACGTGCGCGTAGTGGCGCGCCTCGGTCTGGTACTCGATGTGCGCGATCGAGATCGTGATACCGCGCTGGCGCTCCTCGGGAGCCTTGTCGATCTGGTCGAACGGCGAGGCCTCGTTGAGGTCCGGGTACGCGTCGTGCAGGACCTTCGAAATGGCCGCCGTCAGCGTGGTCTTGCCGTGGTCGATGTGACCGATCGTGCCGATGTTGACGTGCGGCTTGGTCCGCTCGAACTTCGCCTTAGCCACTGGGGCTCCTCCTGGTGTGTTGTTACTTGACTCGTACTAAAGGGGTGGTGCGCCGAGGGTCTGCGTGGAGCAGTCCCGGGTGGGGACTACTCGCCGCGCGCCTTCTTGATGATCTCGTCGGCGATGTTCGTGGGAACCTCGGCGTACGAGTCGAACTCCATCGAGTACGACGCCTGACCGGAGGTCTTGGACCTCAGGTCGCCAACGTACCCGAACATCTCGGACAGCGGCACGAGGGCGCTGACGACGATGTCGCCGTGACGCTCCTCCTGCGCGCGGATCTGACCGCGACGGCTGTTGATGTCACCGATGACCGTGCCGAGGAAGTCCTCGGGAGTGGTCACCTCGACGGCGAACATCGGCTCGAGGAGCACCGGACGCGCCTGGCGCGCGGCCTCCTTGAACGCCTGGATGCCGGCGATCTTGAACGCGAGCTCGGACGAGTCCACGTCGTGGTACGCGCCGTCCTCGAGGGCGACCTTCACGTCGACCATCGGGTAGCCGGCGAGGACACCGAACTCCATGGCCTCCTGGGCGCCGTTGTCGACCGACGGGATGTACTCACGCGGGACGCGACCACCGGTCACGTTGTTGACGAACTCGTAGCCCGCACCGAGACCGGTCTCGGGGTCGATGTTCGGCTCGATCGAGATGACGATCTTCGCGAACTGACCCGAACCACCGGTCTGCTTCTTGTGGGTGTAGCTGTGGTTCGCGACGTTGCCACGGATGGTCTCGCGGTAGGCGACCTGCGGCTTGCCGACGGTGGCCTCGACCTTGAACTCGCGCTTCATCCGGTCGACGAGGATCTCCAGGTGGAGCTCGCCCATGCCGGAGATGATGGTCTGGCCGGTCTCCTCGTCGGTCTTGACGACGAAGGTCGGGTCCTCCTCGGCGAGACGGCCGATGGCCACGCCGAGCTTCTCCTGGTCGGCCTTGGTCTTCGGCTCGATGGCGACCGAGATCACCGGGGCCGGGAAGGTCATCGACTCGAGCACGACCGGCTTGGCGTTGTCGGAGAGCGTGTGACCGGTCCGGGTGTCCTTGAGGCCCATGACGGCCACGATCTGGCCGGCGCCGACCGACGCGATCTCCTCACGCTTGTTGGCGTGCATCTGGTAGACCTTGCCGATCCGCTCCTTGCGGCCGTTGCTCGCGTTGAGCACGGTCGCGCCGGCCTCGAGCTTGCCCGAGTAGACGCGGACGAAGGTCAGCTTGCCGAGGTGCGGGTCGGCCGCGATCTTGAACGCCAGCGCGGCCAGCGGCTCCTCGCTCGACGGCTTGCGGACGACCTCGTTCTCCTCGGTCTCCTCCGCGCCGGGCTTGTGACCGACGATGGCCTCGACGTCGAGCGGCGAGGGGAGGTAGTCGACGATCGCGTCGAGCAGGGGCTGGACGCCCTTGTTCTTGAACGCGGTGCCGGTGAGGATCGGGTTGACCTTGTCGGCCAGGGTCGCGCGACGGATGGCGGCCTTGAGGGTCGGCACGTCGAACGTGTCGCCGTCCTCGAGGTAGACCTCCATGATGTCGTCGTCGGCCTCGGCGAGGGTCTCGACGAGCTTCTCGCGGTACTCCGCAGCCTTGTCGGCGAGGTCGGCGGGGATCTCCTCGACGACGTAGTCCTCACCCTGCTGGGTCTCGCCGCGCCAGAGCTTGGCGTTCATCTCGACCAGGTCGACGACACCGACGAAGTCCTGCTCGGCGCCGATGGGGATCTGGAGGACCAGCGGGGTGGAGTTGAGCTTCTGCACGATCGAGTCGACGACGCGGTAGAAGTCCGCACCGGTCCGGTCGAGCTTGTTGACGAAGCACATCCGCGGGACGGCGTACTTGTTGGCCTGGCGCCACACCGTCTGCGACTGGGGCTCCACGCCGGCGACACCGTCGAAGACCGCGACGGCGCCGTCGAGGACGCGCAGCGAGCGCTCGACCTCGACGGTGAAGTCGACGTGCCCGGGGGTGTCGATGATGTTGATCTGGTGCTTCTTCCACCAGCAGGTCGTCGCGGCCGACGTGATCGTGATGCCGCGCTCCTGCTCCTGCTCCATCCAGTCCATCGTGGCGCCGCCATCGTGGACCTCACCGATCTTGTAGGTGATGCCGGTGTAGAACAGGATGCGCTCGGTGGTGGTGGTCTTGCCGGCGTCGATGTGCGCCATGATGCCGATGTTGCGGACGACGTTCAGGTCCGTCGTGATGTCGACTGCCACGTGAGTCAGCGTTCCTTAGGTAAGGGGATGGAACTGGTGGACCGGAGCGGGCACCGTGGGTGACGGGCCCGCCCCGGTGGGGATCACCAGCGGTAGTGAGCGAAGGCCTTGTTGGACTCGGCCATCTTGTGGGTGTCCTCGCGCTTCTTCACCGCGGCACCGAGGCCGTTGGCGGCGTCGAGGATCTCGTTCTGCAGGCGCTCGGCCATCGTCTTCTCGCGACGCTCCTGGGCGTAGCCGACGAGCCAGCGCAGCGACAGCGTGGTGCCGCGGTTGCCCTTGACCTCGACGGGGACCTGGTAGGTCGCGCCACCGACGCGGCGGGACTTGACCTCGAGCGCGGGGCGCACGTTGTCGAGCGCACGCTTGAGGGTGATGACCGGGTCGACGCCCGTCTTCTCACGGGTGCCCTCGAGAGCGGAGTAGACGATCCGCTGAGCGACCTGCTTCTTGCCGTCCTGGAGCACCTTCGACACCAGCTGGGTCACCAGCTGCGAACCGTAGACCGGGTCGACGTCGATCGGGCGCTTCGGCGCGGGGCCCTTGCGCGGCATGTCAGCTCTTCTCCTTCTTGGCGCCGTAGCGGCTGCGAGCCTGCTTACGGTTCTTCACGGCCTGGGTGTCCAGAGCGCCGCGGATGACCTTGTAGCGAACACCGGGCAGGTCCTTCACACGACCGCCGCGGACGAGCACGATCGAGTGCTCCTGGAGGTTGTGACCCTCACCCGGGATGTAGGCGGTGACCTCGACGCCGCTGGAGAGGCGCACGCGGGCGACCTTCCGGAGGGCGGAGTTCGGCTTCTTGGGGGTGGTGGTGTAGACGCGGGTGCACACACCGCGCCGCTGGGGCGATCCCTTCAGGGCAGGCGTCTTGGTCTTCGACACCTTGTCCTGGCGGCCCTTGCGGACCAACTGCTGAATGGTGGGCACCTGATGGTTCCCTTTCGGTCTGTTCTCACGGCCTGGCACGGTGCCGGGCTCGGGGTGAAGCGATGATGCGGAGTGCCGGAGCGCTGCCCCGCTCGCCGTACCCGTGAGGGCCGGGGGACGGAGGGCATGCTCGACGTGCCGGGTGGCCCCAGACACGAGATTCGAGATTACCGGCCGCCCCGAAGGCGGGTCAAAATGCGGGCCGCACGCCTGAGCGAGCGTCCCGGGGCGCGGTGGTCAGGTCAGCCAGCGGGTGATCGGGTCGATCGCGAAGTAGACGACGAACAGGCCGGCCACGAGCCACAGCAGCGGGTGCAGCTCACGGGCCTTCCCGCGGACGACCTTGAGGAACACGTAGGACACGAAGCCGGCGCCGATGCCGACCGAGATCGAGTACGTGAACGGCATCAGCACGATGGTCAGGAAGGCCGGGATCGCGATCTCGACGTCATCCCAGGTGATGCCGGTGATCTGCTGCATCATCAGGAAGCCGACCAGGACCAGCGCCGGGACGGCGGCCTCGGACGGGATCATGGCGACCAACGGCGAGAGGAAGATCGTCGCCAGGAAGAGCACGCCGGTGACCACGGACGCCAGGCCGGTGCGGGCGCCCTCGCCGACGCCGGAGGCCGACTCGATGTACGAGGTGTTCGACGAGACGCCGGCAGCACCACCGGCGATGGCGGCGACGGAGTCGACGACGAGGATCCGGTCGGCGTGCGGCGGCATGCCCTCCTCGTCGAGGAGCTTGGCCTCCGAGCCGATCGCGGTCATCGTGCCCATGGTGTCGAAGAAGTCGGCCAGCATCAGGGAGAAGACGAGCAGCAGGACGGTGACCACGCCGACCTTGTCCCAGGAGCCGAGCAGGTCGAACTCCCCCAGGGTGCCGAAGTCGGGCGCGTGGAAGTCGCCGGACCACGACGGGACCGTGAGCGCCCAGCCCCCGGCCTTGTCGACGGAGGCGCCCAGGTCGCCGACGGCCTCGACGACGACGGCGACCACCGTCATCACGACGATCGAGATGAGGATGGCGCCGCGCACCCTGCGCACCCACAGGGCGAGCATGAGCAGCAGGCCGAGCACGAAGACGAGGACCGGCCAGCCGCTCAGGTTGCCGTCGGCGCCGAGCTGGACCGGGACGGTCGTCTGTGCGGCGTCGGGGATCCGCTTGACCACGCCCGCGTCGACGAAGCCGATCAGGGCGATGAACAGGCCGATGCCGACCGAGATGGCGACCTTCAGCTGCGCGGGGACCGCCCGGAAGACCGCCGTACGGAACCCGGTGAGGACGAGCACGAGGATGAGCACACCCTCGATCACCACCAGGCCCATCGCGTCGGCCCAGGTCATCTGGCTGGCGACCGCGAACGCGAGGAAGGCGTTGAGGCCCAGGCCCGTGGCGAGCGCGAGCGGGTAGTTGGCGACGAGGCCCATCAGGATCGTCAGCACGCCCGCGACCAGCGCGGTGCCGGCGGCGATGGCCGCGAGGTTGGGCGCGCTGCCGCCACCGAGGAACTGGCCGTCGATGTCGGTCGCGTAGCCGAGGATCAGCGGGTTGAGCACGACGATGTAGGCCATCGTGAAGAAGGTGACCACGCCTCCGCGGACCTCCTGGGCGAGGCTGGAGCCCCGCTCGGAGATGCGGAAGAAGCGGTCGATCGGGTTCGCGGGGGCGACGGATTCGGCCGAGTTCACGGCCGAAGCATGGCAGGAGCCACGACGGGGGTCGAGCCCGTGGTCGGTGTGAGCCGGTCCACGGCCGCCCGGCGGACGACCACGGCGAGCCCCACCCCGGCCAGCACGAGCGCCCCGCCGACGACCAGGGTCCAGCGGGCGCCGAACTGCTCCCCGATCCAGCCGATGAAGGGCGAGCCGAGCGGGGTGCCGCCCATCACGATGGTCATGTAGATCGCCATCACGCGACCGCGCAGCGCCGGGTCGGACTCGGTCTGGAGCAGTGCGTTGCACGAGTTGAGGACGGTGATCACGGAGAACCCGAGCAGGGGGCACAGCAGCACGAAGGTGAGGTACGACGGCACCAACCCGGCCGCGATCTCCAGCACGCCGAACGCGACCGCGGCCCCCATCAGCAGCCGGACCCGCACCCGGGACCGGCCGGCCGCGACCAGGGCGCCGGTCAGGGAGCCGATGGCGAGCACGGAGCCGAGCACGCCGTACTCCTCCGCGCCCTTGCCGAAGACCTCGGTGGCCATCAGCGCCGAGGTGATCTGGAAGTTCATCCCGAAGGTGCCGACGAAGAAGACGAGGACGAGGATCATCAGCATCTTCGGCTGGCTGCGCACGTAGGCGACGCCCTCACGGAGCATGCCGGGGGTGCGGGCGGCGGGTCGCGGGGAGTGGAGGGCCGAGGCGTCCATCCGGCGCAGCTGGGCGATCACCGCGAGGTAGGACAGCGCGTTGGCGAGGATGACCCAGCCGGTCGCGCGCATGCCGCCTCCGCCGATGCCGATCAGCAGGCCGGCCAGGCCGGGGCCGATCATGCGCGCGGCGTTGAAGGCGGCGGAGTTGAGGCTGACGGCGTTGGTGACGTCGTCGGCGCCGACCATCTCGGAGACGAAGGCCTGCCGGGCGGGGGCGTCGAAGGCGGCGCCGATGCCGAAGACGAACGCGATCAGGTAGACGTGCCAGGTCTGCGCGACACCGAGGACCGCGATGACGCCGAGGGCGAGGGAGGCCAGCGCCATCATCGCCTGCGTGACCTGCAGCAGGACGCGCTTGGAGATGCGGTCGGCCACCACGCCGGCGTACGGCGAGAGCAGCAGCACCGGCAGGAACTGGAGGCCGGTCGTGATGCCGAGCGCGGCGCCGCCGTTGCCGGGGATGGTCAGCACCAGCCAGTCCTGGGCGACGCGCTGCATCCAGGTGCCGACGTTGGAGACGAGGCTGCCGGCGAAGTAGAGGCGGTAGTTGGGGTGGGACAGGGAGCGGAATCGGGGGCTCGTGGGATCTCCTTCGGGTCAGTCGGACTCGGCGATGCGTTGCAGGATCGGGGCGGCACGGCGCAGCAGGTCGCGCTCCTCGGGGCTCAACTCCTCCAGACGCCGCGAGAGCCAGCGGTCGCGCCGGGTCAGGTCGGCGCTGACGACGGCCCTGCCCTCGTCGGTGACCCGGACGACGACCTGGCGGCCGTCGCTCGGGTGGGCGCACCGCTCGACCAGGCCGGCGTCGGCCAAGGCGGTCACCGTGCGGGTCATGCTCGGCGGCTGGACCTGCTCGCGCGCGGCGAGCGCACCGACGGTGAGGTCGCCGTGCCGGTTGAGCGCGTAGAGCACCGCCATCGACGAGACGCTGAGGTCGTTGTCGGGGTGCCGCTCACGGGCCAGCCGGCGACGCAGGCGCATGACCGCGAACCGGAGCTCGCTGGCGAGGCCGGCGTTGGTGCGCACGTGCTTGTCGAGGGTCGGCATGTCGTTAGCATAAGTCATTACCTTCGGTAATCATTCCGTGCGGAGTAGAGTTCTTCACGTGGAGCTCCGCGACGACCAGCCGACCCAGCACGAGTTCGGCAGACGGACCTACCTGATCGCCCCCGTCGAGCCGCTCGACGTCGACGGCGTCCGGACGGTCCAGGTCGGCACCGTGCTCTTCCTGGTCGCCTTCCTCGGCCTGCTGCCGTTCTACGGGCGGCTCGAGGAGGACGGCCGCACCTGGCTGCTGTGGATGTGCCTGACCGGCGTCGGCCTCGGCCTGCTCGGCTCGGAGTACTGCAAGCGCCGGCGCCAGGTCCGCACCGAGCGCGAGCTCGACGCCGATGAGTGATGCTCCCCTTCCGCCCACCCGATGGGCGCTGGGCGGCGCGAAGACGTCCGGGTACGGCGAGCGGTTCGCCGAGCTGATCGCCGACGGCGCCGACGTGGTCGGCGAGGCCCGGCTCGCCGACACCCTGGTCGAGCGCGGTGCCACCATCCTCGACGCCGGCTCCGGCATGGGCCGGATCGGAGCGCACCTGCTCTCCCTCGGCCACCGCGTCACCGCCGCCGAGCCCGATCCGGTGCTCGTCGCGCAGTCGCTTCGCACCTTCCCGGACCTGCCGGTCCTCCCCCTCGAGATCCTCGCCATCACGCCCGAGGCGCTGGCGGCGGCCGGCGCGCCGGCCGCCTACGACCTCGTCGTGTGCGTCGGCAACGTGCTCACCTTCGTCGCCGAGGGCACCGAGGTCGCCGTGCTGCGCCGGCTGGGCTCACTGCTCGCCCCGGGCGGCCGGATCCTCGTCGGCTTCCATCTGCAGCAGGGCCCGTCCACCGCGCGTGTGTACGCGCCCGAGGAGTTCCTCGCGGACGTCGCCGCGGCCGGCCTGGTCGTCCAGCACCGGTTCGGTGGCTACGACCTGCGCCCGGTCGACGACCTCTACTCGGTGGCGGTGTTGGCGCGGGGTTGATGTCGCTGGGTCGGGCTCTGGCGCGGGGTTGGTGCGCTGCGTGAGCCCCGCAGCATCACACCCGCACCGAACCGACCCAGGGACTAGAACTGCTCGAGGTCGTCCAGCGAGATCGTGTCGACGACCGGCGGGGCGGGCGGCTGCGGCTGCTGCCGCTTGCTGAGGCGCACCTCGGAGTGACCGCCGCAGCCGTGCTGGAGCGCGACGACGCGACCGTCGTCGTTGGCGTCGCCGTTGGCGCAGACACCGAACAGCTCGGACAGCGGCCCGTTGAGCCGGACCAGGAAGCCGCAGGAGTAGCAGTGGTGCGGCGCGGACTTGGCGATCGGGGCGTCGGGGCCGGCCTCGCCGTCGTACCAGCGCTCGGCGGCGGCGTCGCGGCCCTCCGGGGACAGCACGCGCACCCGGCCGAGGCCGAGGTCCTTGGCGACCTGGCGGACCTGGGCGCGCTCGTCGGTGTCGAGCGGGTCGTCGCCGAAGGAGTAGGTCGGCACCAGGCGCGGGTCGTCGTCGGAGACGGGCAGCAGGTCGCCGGGCGACATGTCGCCGGGGCGCAGCCGGTCGCGGTAGGGCACCCAGGCCGGGGCGACGATGGCGTCGGGCCCGGGCAGCAGCACGACCTCGACGACGGTCACCTTGCGCTGGCGGGAGGCCCGGGTGAGCGTGACCGCCCACTGCCAGCCGCGGTAGCCCTTGCGGGTGCACTCGAACAGGTGGGTGACGACCCGGAGCCCGTCGACCTGGTGGCCGGTGTGGTCGCCGACGTCGGAGGCGTCGACCTCCTCGAGCAGCGCGGTGCGTGCGGCGTCGACGGCATCGGCGGTGGCGGCGTCGGTCAGCTTGCGCTCCAGGGTGGACACCGGCACAGCATCCCCCATCCCACGGCCGGTCGTCACGTCGGGGCAGGCAAGATAGGGGCGTGAGCACCCACGGCCCCGACCCGAGTCCCCCGGCCGGTCCGCCGGGCGCCGAGTCCGGCCCGGGCCCGGAGCTCACCGAGACCGGATCGATGCGGGCCGTGGGCTCCAGCATCGGCACCGGCGCGAAGGCCACGGCGCGCGGGCTCAAGGGTTTCGCGGCGGTGACCGGCCGGGCCAGCCGCGCAACGGTGCGGCAGGCGCGCAAGGCCGCGGGCGCGCAGGGAGCCGAGCGCTCCGGCCTCAACCGGCTGATCGAGCTGCACGCCGCCAACGCGGCCGGCGACTCGGCGTTCGCGATCGCGCTGGCCGGAACCGTGTTCTTCGCCGGGGCGACCAGTGGCGAACGCGGCCCGGTGCTGCTCTTCCTCGGCCTCACCATGGTCCCGTTCGCGATCGTCGCACCGCTGATCGGCCCGTTCCTCGACCGCTTCAGCCACGGCCGGCGCTGGGCGATCGGCGCCACGTTCGCGCTGCGTGCGTTCCTGTGCTGGGTGCTGGCCGGCACGCTCAACGACGGCTCGCCGTGGTTCTACGTCGCCGCGCTCGGCGTCCTCGTCTCCTCCAAGGCGTACGGCGTCGCCAAGGCGGCCGCGGTCCCCCGGCTGCTCCCCACCGAGATCACCCTGGTCAAGGCCAACGGCCGGGTCGCACTGGCCGGCGTGGTCGGCGCCTGCGTGTCGGGCCCGCTCGCCGGTGCGGCGTACTGGATCGGACCGGAGTGGGCGTGCCGCTACGCCTTCGTGGTGTTCACGATCGGCACCATCGCGGCCATCCTGCTGCCGAGCCGGGTCGACGCGTCGTCGGGCGAGGAGTCCCTCGGCGGTCGCGGGGCGCGGCGCAGCGGGCTGCCTCCGAAGGTCGCGTTCGCGCTGCGCGCCAACTGCGGGCCCCGGCTGCTGTCGGGCTTCCTGACCATGTTCATGACCTTCGTGCTGGCCACCGAGCCGCTCGACGGCTGGGAGAGCAAGACCCGCTCGACGTTGCTGGTCGGCCTGGTCATCGGCGCCGCCGGCCTCGGCAACACGATCGGGATCGTGGTCGCCTCGCTCGCCCGCCGGATCAACCCCGCCGTGATGGTCGTGGTGGCGCTGGTCGCCGACATCGTGGCGCTGGTGCTGGCGACCGTGTTCTACGGCCTGCTGCCCCTCGTGGCGCTGGGCCTGACGGTCGGGCTCATGCAGTACCTCGCGAAGGTGTCCCTCGACTCGACGATCCAGAGCGGGGTGCCGGTGCGTGCCCACGCCAGCGCCTTCGCCAAGGGCGACACGACCCTGCAGCTGGCCTGGGTGTTCGGTGGCTTCCTCGGCGTCGTGATGTCCTACCCCGCCGTCAACGGCGTGGGGCTGGCCTTCGCCGCGGTGCTGCTGACTGCCTGGGCGGTGTTCGTGCTGCGCAGCGCGCCCCAGCGCGCCGCGAAGAAGGCGGCGCCGGCCGTCTGAGGCGGGCCGGGCTCAGGACTCCAGCTCGTCGGCGAGGGCGCGCAGCAGCTTCGCCACGGGCTGCGCCGTACGACGGTCGGGGTGGCGGCCGTGACGGTACGCCTCGCCGACGCCGTCGAGCAGGCGGATCAGGTCCTCGACGATCGGGACCATCTCCTCGGGCTTCTTGCGCTTGGCCTGCTGCTGGTTGCGCGCGACCGACGTCGGCGCGTCGAGGATGCGGACCTGGAGGGCCTGCTCGCCGCGCCGGCCCTGGGCGATGCCGAACTCGACGCGGGTGCCTGCCTTGAGGGTGGTCACGCCGTCGGGCAGCGCGTCGGCCCGGACGTAGACGTCCTCGCCGCCCTGCTGGGAGAGGAAGCCGAAGCCCTTCTCCGCGTCGTACCACTTCACCTTGCCAGTCGGCACGGGTCCGCCCAACCTCTCTCGTCGCAAGCGAGCACCCGGCCGGGCGCACGCGCGGCACATCGTAGTGTCCGTGCCGCCACCTATTCTCACCGACGTGGCAACCGAATTGACCGCCCCCGTGCTGCCGGCCCCGCCCCTGCCCCTGACGACCGAGCGGCTGGTGCTGCGCACGATCGTGCCCTCGGACAGTGCGGCCATCGGCGCCTACTGCGCCGACCCCGAGGTGACCCGCTACCTCCCGTTCCCGGCGCTCGACGCCGAGGGCCTGGCCGGCCGGATGGAGCGACTGGTGGCCGGCACCGCGCCGTCGGTGCCCGGCGAGATCCTCGCCCTGGCGGTCGTCCACGAGGGCGTCCTCGTCGGCGACCTGATGCTGCGCTTCACCGACCGGCACGGCGAGGGCGACCCGCCGGGGATCGGCGAGCTGGGCTGGGTGTTCGCGCCCGAGCACGCCGGGCGCGGGTTCGCGACCGAGGCCGCCCGCGCACTGGTCGACCTCGCGTTCACGCACTACCCGCTGCACCGGCTGATGGCGCGCCTCGACCCGCGCAACCTCGCCTCCGCGCGACTCTGCGAGCGGATCGGGATGCGCCACGAGGCGCACACCCGCGAGGACTACGCCGACCGCGACGGGACCTGGAGCGACACCGCGGTCTACGGCCTGCTGCGCCGCGAGTGGACTCCGGCCTGAGCAGTCCTCAGGCGTCGCGCTCGACCCGCATCGTGCGGTCGCCGAAGCGCACCTCGTCGCCGGCCAGCAGCGTGCTCGGGCGTCCCGGGGACAGCGCGCGCGACATCCCGCGCCGGATCACGTAGGAGCCGTTGGTCGACCCGCGGTCCATCACCACGAGCGCGCCGTCCGGGGCGACCTGGAACTGGGCGTGCGTCTTCGACAGCGACATGTCGGAGGAGCGCAGGGGTACGACGTGGCGCGCCTCCTCCCCCGGCCGCGGCTCCGGGCGCCGGCCGACGAGCGCGAGTCCCTCGACGACGAACGCCTCCCCGGTGTCGAAGGCCACCCGCCACCGGACCGTCGCGGAGCCGGGCACCGCGGTGGCCGGGTCGGCGCCGGACTCGGGGCGGACCCGGGTCTGCTCGACGGGTACCCGTGGAGGAGCCGGGGCCGCGGGGGCCGGGACCGCGGCCCCGGCTCCTCCACGGG
>JADCLI010000054.1 GCA_016803235.1 Pimelobacter simplex | reverse complement strand
GGACGTCGGGGTCGGCGGGGACGTCGGGGTCGGAGTCGCGCTCCTTGCGCATGTTCATCGCCAGCAGGATCACGGGCGCCATCGGAACCCACAGGGTGCGGTCCTCCAGCGCAGGCACGGTCGGCGTGATGGCGATGAAGGCCCAGGCGAGGTAGGCGATCCGGCGGTTCGGGTGGTTGCCGATGATCGGGCGCGCCAGCACGAACAGCACCATCAGGTAGCCGAGCAGGCCGATCAGGCCGATGCTCGCCGCGACGCCGAGCACGACGTTGTGGACGTAGATCGCCTCGGCGAACCCGTTGCCCACGATCGGGTGCTGGAAGAACATGTCGATGCCGAAGTCCTGCGCGTTGAGCCGCGCCTGGTCGGCGACCAGGGCGTCCCCGGTGCCGGCGAGGCGGGCCAGCGCCGAGGTGTCACCCGACGAGTCGATCAGCAGCGGCAGCGAGAAGATGCCGATCGCGAGGCCGAGCGCCAGCAGGAAGCCCTTGACCGCGGAGCGCTCGACGAACGGGACCATGACCACGAGTCCGGCGACGACCGCCGCGGCCGCGCGGCTGCCGCTCGTGACGACCGAGAGCAGGGCCGCGCCCGCACAGCCCGCGACGACCAGCCGGTACCAGACCGACTCGCCGCGCCGCCACAGGTACATGCAGGCGGCGAACGCCATCACGCCCGCCTCCCCGAACGCGTTCGGGTGGTGGGTCAGGCCCACGCTGCGGCCGGCGATCGACTCGCCGACCGGGGAGTACAGGGTGCTCAGGGTGTGGCCGGCGACGTAGCTCCACAGCAGTACGTCGACCGTGCGCCAGCCCGGCGACCAGATCGCCAGCAGGCCGACCAGGCCGACCAGCACGATCAGCCACTGCACGAACTGGAGCACGCTGATGACCGGCGCCGGCGAGAAGACCGTCGCCAGGGTGCCGGTGGTCAGGATGATGAGCACGCCGACGACGTAGCCGAGGGGCAGCCGCACCGGGCGGCCGATCACGGTCGGCAGCAGCAGCACGACCGCCACCCCGAACACCAGGTCCGTGGGCGTGATCGGGATGTCCTCGCTCGGAGCCAGGCCCTTGTACATGGGCGCGGTGGCGAAGGCGGCGATCATCGCCAGCATCGCCATCCGCTCGCGCCCGAGGATCGCCAGCGCGGCGACGAACCCGGCGAAGGCGAGGCCGATGGCTGCCGCGATCGGTCCGCGGGCGGACCCGGCCGCCAGCACGACCGCCAGCAGCACCACGAAGGCCGTGACCACCCGGCGCTGGACCACGCCGTTGCTGCCGTCGCCCCTCGCCGCGGCGGGGGGTCGCGCGGTGGTCTGGTTCGGCACTTCTCTCCTCGTCGGATCCGATGTCGTCGTACCGACAACGGCGGAAGGGAGTCTAGGCGACGGGCTATCTCGTCCGTGGACGATCCGCGGGGGTGATCAGCCGCCCGCGAACGGCGGCAGGAACTCGACCGTCTCCCCCGGACGCACGACGACCGCGGCCGGGTCCGTGGAGGACACCGGGCGCTCGCCGACGAGCACCGAGCAGACCCCGACGACCTCCGGCAGCCGGGTGCCCGGGTGCCGCCCGACCACCTCGGCGCGCAGCTCGGCGAGGGTCACCGGGCCCGCGACGGCGACCTCCTCCTCGGCGATCCCGGCGGCCGCGCGCGCGGCCGCCCAGTAGCGCACCCGGATGACCTGCGTCTCACTCACGTCGAGAACCCTTCCCCGTTGCCTGCGTATTTCGGTATCGTCCCCCACCAGAAAACTGGCCGTTGCCCAGCGTTGCGTTTCGGTCTCGACACGGTGTCGCCCGAAACAGGCAGATGCCGGTGAGGAGGCCAGCATGAGCACTCTCCTTCTGCTGACCAGCGCCCTGCAACCCTCCGCGGAGGTGCTGCCCGGTCTCGCGCTGCTCGGCCATCACGTGAAGATCCTGCCCGCCGAGGGCAGCGCGCTGCTCGACGCCCCCGACGCGGACCTGCTCCTCGTCGACGGCCGCCAGGACCTCGCGGGCGCCCGCGACCTGTGCCGGCTGATCCGCACGACCGGGTCCGACGTACCCGTCCTGCTCGTCGTCACCGAGGGCGGCCTGGCCGTCGTCAACCACGACTGGGGCATGGACGACGTCGTGCTGCACACCTGCGGGCCGGCCGAGCTGGAGGCGCGGATCCGGATGGCGATCGGCCGGCTCACCGCGGCCCGCGACGCCGCCGACCCCGACGCCCACCTGATCCGCTCCGGCGAGGTCGTCGTCGACGAGGCGACCTACACCGCGCGGGTCGGTGGCCGGGCGCTCGACCTGACCTTCAAGGAGTTCGAGCTCCTCAAGTTCCTCGCCCAGCACCCCGGCCGGGTGTTCAGCCGCCAGCAGCTGCTGCAGGAGGTCTGGGGCTACGACTACTTCGGCGGCACCCGGACCGTCGACGTCCACGTCCGGCGGCTGCGCGCCAAGCTCGGGCCCGAGAACGAGACGCTGATCGGGACCGTGCGCAACGTCGGCTACCGGTTCGTGCTGCCGTCGAAGGAGTCGGCCGCGGAGGCCGACGCCGCCGCGATCGCCGAGCGCGAGGCCGTCGCGAGTGAGCCTGCGAACCCGCGGGTCACGGCCGAGGGTTGAGGAGCGTCGGCTCGGGCCGAGCCTGCGGGGCCGGAGCGACGCGTCTCGAGACCTGGTCGACAGCGCGCGACATCGACTCGATCACGACGTGCGGCCCTGCTCGTCGAAGTGGTCGGCGGTGTGCATCAGGCGTACGACCTGCTCGCTCAGCTGCGGTCCCAGCTCGCCCCAGCCGTCCTTGTAGCCGTACACCGAGGCCAGCGACCGGGCGTCGTAGTCGCCCTGGAAGATGTCGACGTCGGCGCAGGTGATCAGCGCCGGGTGCGCCACGCCGACGGCCGCCGAGACCCGGGTGAGCTCCTTGCGCAGGGTGCGCAGGTAGACGGCGCAGCGCTCGGCCTTCGACACCGGGTCGAGTCCGCGGACCAGCCACGGGTTCTGGGTGGCGACGCCGGTCGGGCAGTGGTCGGTGTGGCACTTCTGCGCCTGGATGCAGCCGATCGAGAGCATCGCCTCGCGGGCGACGTTGATCATGTCGGCGCCGAGCGCGAACGCGACGATCGCGTTGTCCGGCAGGCCGAGCTTCGCCGACCCGATGAAGGCGACGTCGTCGGTCAGGCCCAGCTCCGCGAAGGTGGCGTAGACCCGGGAGAAGCCCATCCGGTACGGCAGCGAGACCGAGTCGGCGAAGATCAGCGGTGCCGCGCCCGTCCCACCCTCTCCGCCGTCGACGGTGATGAAGTCGACGCCGCGCTCGCGCGGCGACATCAGCCGGGCCAGCTCCTCCCAGAAGTCCATCGCGCCGACCGCCGACTTGATGCCGACCGGCAGCCCGGTCTCGGCCGCCAGCAGCTCGACGAAGTCGAGCATCGAGTCGACGTCGTCGAAGGCGGTGTGCCGCGACGGCGACGCACAGTCCCTGCCCTCGGGGATGCCGCGGATCTCCGCGATCTCGGCGGTCACCTTCGCCGCCGGCAGCAGTCCGCCCAGGCCCGGCTTGGCGCCCTGGCTGAGCTTGATCTCCAGCGCCCTGACCGGCGCCGATTCGACCAGGTCCAGGAGCCGGGGCAGCGAGAACTCGCCCTTCTCGTCCCGGCACCCGAAGTACGCCGTACCGATCTGGAGGACGAGGTCGGCACCGTTGCGGTGGTACGGCGAGATCGCGCCCTCGCCCGTGTTGTGCAGGCAGCCGGCCGCGGCGGCGCCCTTGTTGATCGCCGTGATCGCGTTCGACGACAGCGAGCCGAAGCTCATCGCCGACACGTTGACGACCGAGCCCGGACGGAACGCCTTGGTGCGGCCGCGGGGGCCACCGAGCACCTTGGCGGCCGGCAGCGTCCAGTTGTGGTCCTGGTCGCTGGGGAGCTGGTCGGCGAAGGTGCGCTGCTTGATGTAGGCGTGGCCCTGGACGTGCTCGACGTCGACGTCGGTGCCGAAGCCGAAGTAGCTGTTCTCCTCCTTGCTGGAGGCGTAGATCCAGGTGCGCTGGTCGCGGCTGAACGGCCGCTCCTCGTCGTTGCTGGTCACGATGTACTGGCGCAGCTCGGGCCCGATCGTCTCCAGCCAGTACCGGAAGTGGCCGATCACCGGGAAGTTGCGCTGCAGCGCGTGCCTCTTCTGGACGAGGTCGCGAGCGGCGAGGGCCCCGAGCGCCGCGGCCGCCCCACCCACGGCGTGGCTCAGCTTCATGGAGGCAGTCCTACCGCGTCGCGATGTCACATGTAAACGGCCTCGCCGGGTGGCCGGCCACCGGGTGGATCCGGGCTGTGGGGCGCGCGATAGCGTCGGAGGGGTGACCTCGGAGCTCGCCCTGCTGACCGACGTGCCGGCCCTCGACGCGATCGGCCGGGTCCGCGACGCCAGCCGGGCGGCCGACGGGACCGACCCCGTCGACGAGGCGGTCACGCTGCGGCTCAAGCACCACGGCCTCGCCGGCACCGGCGCCTGGGTGGTGCCCGAGGCCTTCGCGCTGCGCCACGAGGGCTCGCTCGACCTCGCCGTCGCGCCGTCGTCGCGCGGGCAGGGCCTGGGCGCGGCGCTCGGTGCGCTCGCGGTCGCCGAGCCCGGCCCGCTGACCGCCTGGTCGCACGGCGACCACCCGGCCGCTGCGGCGCTCGCCCGGCGCTGGGGGTTCGCCCGCACCCGGGAGCTGTGGGTGATGCGTCGCGCTGCCGCCCTACCGCTGCCGCCGGCGGAGCCGCCGGCCGGCGTACGGATCCGTGACTTCGGGGCCTCCGACGCCGAGGCCGTGCTCGCCGTCAACACCGCGGCCTTCGCCCACCACCCCGAGCAGGGCGCGCTCGACGCCGCCGGGCTGGCCGAGCGGATGGCCGAGCCCTGGTTCGACCCCGCCGGTCTGCTGCTCGCGGTCGACGACGACGGCGAGCTGCTCGGCTTCCACTGGACCAAGCAGCACGACGGGGCGGTCGGCGAGGTGTACGTCCTCGGCGTCTCCCCCGCCGCGCAGGGCCGCGGCCTGGGCAAGGTGCTCACCGTCGCCGGACTGCAGCACCTCGCGGCCCGCGGTGTGGCCGAGGTGCTGCTCTACGTCGAGTCCGACAACGCCCCGGCCCGTGGCCTGTACGAGCGTCTCGGCTTCCAGCACGCGGCGGCCGACACCCACGTGCAGTACCAGCGGCTGGACCTCTCCGAAGTTTCCACGTAACCCCGACCCTGCTGAGTAGATTTACCCAACATGAGCTCTGTCACCGATGGTGAGCCGGGTCCCGAGGACTCCCGGTTCGCTGAGTCGCGCGCTGGGCGCGGCCGGGGACGGAGGGGCATGCTCTGGCGGCGCCACGACGACGAGGTCCCGGCCGTCGGCGAGCTCGACGCCGACGACGTCCAGGAGCTGCTGCGCCGCAGCAACACCTCGGTCCCGCCCGAGGCCGACGAGCCCGCGCCGGTCGACCATGACGACGAGCGCCCGCACGACGACATCGCCGCCCGGGTCGAGAACCGCGCCGGCGCGCTCCCCGACCCCGGTGGCGTCGACGACGTCGACTGGGGCTCGATGGTCGAGCCGCACGCGCCGCCGGCCCGTGATGGCGACGACGCCGGTGACGACGCGTCCGGGGCGGACCGCTTCGGTCCCGGACCCTCGCCGGACTGGGCCAGCGTCATCGACCGCTCCCTGGGCCGGCCGCTGACCGAGATCGAGCCGCACGAGTTCGAGACCGGCTCGACCGCCAGCACCGACGACCCGTCGCTGCGGGGGACCCTCACCGACCGGCTCCAGCGGATGCGCTCGGACGCGGGTGACGAGCCCGTCGACGGCGTCGATGAGCGGCGCGACGAGCCGGACGATGAGGCGGCCGACGAGACGGCCGACGAGACGGCAGCCGACGCGGAGGAGGTCGTCGCGGACGCCGAGACCGAGGGAGCGTCCGGAGCCGAGGAGTCGACCGGCGACGCGGGCGAGGAAGGCGACTGGTCGGAGATCATCGCTCGCGCCACCCGGCGCCCGTTCGGTGACGCCCTTGGCATCGCGACCCCCGAACCGGAGCCGGAGCCGGTCGATCCGCTGACCGCCGAGGTCTGGCCGGACGGGGACACCGACGTGGAGCCGGAGCCCGTCGTCGAGCCGGACCCCGTTGCCGACGTGGCGCCCGAGCCGGAGCCGGAGCCGGAGCCGGGATCCGAGGTCGTCGAGGAGCAGCCCGAGACGGCCTCGGTCGCCGAGCAGGCGATCCCCGACCACCGCCTCACCGACGAGGAGGCGGGCCAGCGGGTGATCGCGGCCGCCGTCGACGGTGGCTTCGCGGAGCCGACGCCGGTCCCGCAGCCCAAGGGCCTGGCGCGGCTGCGTCGTCGCCAGGGCGCGGCGTCCGCGCCGAAGCCGCAGGCCCGCCCGCTGCAGGACGTCGTCGAGCCGCCGCTGCTCGAGGAGCCGATCCCGAACATCGACCGGACCGACGACGTACCTCGCCGTCCCGAGGAGGTCCTCGCCCACGCGCGGGCCGAGATCGAGGCCGAGCTCGTCACGCCGGTCGAGTCCGCCGACGGCGCCGAGACAGCCGAGACGGGTGCTCCCGACAACGCCGAGGTGGTCGCCGCCCTGGCTGCGCGACTGCGTCGCGACGCCGAGCTGGCCGCCGCCGAGCAGGCCGCCGAGCGACTCGCCGCCGAGGAGGCCGCCCGGCTCGCCAACGAGGCCCGCGCCGAGGCCGACCGGCTGGCCGGCGCTGCGTCCGCCCAGCGGGAGGAGGCCGAGCTCCGAGCCGTCGAGCAGGCCCGGCTCGCGGCCGAGGCGCACGAGGCCCGCGAGGCGGCCGAGGCCCGCGCCCGGGTGATGGCGGAGGCGGCGGCGGTGAGTGCCGCCGAGCACGCCGAGTTCGCCCGCCGGATGCTGGCGGAGCGCGAGGCCGCCGAGCGGACGTCCGCCGAGATCGCCCAGGCCCGCGCGCTCGCCGAGGAGGCCGCCCGCCAACAGGCCGCCCTCGCCCAGGACGCCCACCGCGCCGCCGAGGCCGCCGAGGAGCGGGCCCGGATCCTCGCCGACCAGGCGGCTGCCAGCGCTGAGGAGCACGGCGCGCTCGCCCGCCAGGCCGTCGAGGAGCGCGCGGTTGCCGAGCAGGCCGCCGCCGAGCACGCCCGCCTCGCCCAGGAGGCCCAGGCCTCCCGTCGTCTGGCGGAGGAGGCTGCCCTCGAGCAGGCCGAGCTGGCCAGACTCGCGCTCGAGACCGCCGAGGCCGCCGAGCGACGGGCCGGCGCAGCCGCGGCCCGCGCCGAGCAGCAGTCGGAGGCCCGGGTGGCCGCCGACGAGTCGGCCACCCAGCAGGCCCGCCGCGCCGAGGAGGCCCACGAGGCCCGTCTCGCCGCCGAGCAGGCCGCCCGCCAGCAGCTGGAGCTCGCCACCGAGGCCCAGGCCGCCGCCGCGGCCGCGCACGCCTCGGCCGCCGCACTCGCCGAGGAGAAGAAGGCCGCGACCGAGGCGCTGGCCCTCGCCTCCGAGGTCGCCACCGAGGCCACCCGGGCCCGGGCCGAGGCCGAGGAGCGGGCCGCAGCCGCCCTCGCCGAGCTCGAGCAGTCCGCCGCCGCCCACACCAGCGCCGTCGAGAGCCTGCGCTCCGAGCTGGTCGAGGCCGAGGAGCGCGCCCTCGAGCACGCCCGCGCCCGCGCCGAGGCCGAGGCCCGCGCGGCCGAGCTCGCCCGTGAACGCGAGCGGGCCCTCGCCGACGCCGCCGCCCTCGCCCAGCAGGTCGCCCGGATCCGCGCCACGCTCCCCGCAGAGGTCGCGGACCTCCCGGAGAGCGTCGCCGCCCCGGAGCCCGAGCCGATCGTCGAGCCCGAGCCGGAGCCCGTGCTGCTGGTCGAGCCGGAGCCGGAGCCTGAGCGCGAGCCGGAGCTGCTGGTCGAGCCCGAGCCGATTGACGAGCCGATCGTCGAGCCGGAGCCGATCGTCGAGCCGGAGCCGATCGTCGAGCCGGAGCCGATCGTCGAGCCGGAGCCGATCGTCGAGCCGGAGCCGATCGTCGAGCCGGAGCCGATCGTCGAGCCGGAGCCCGCGCTCATCGCGGAGCCGGAGCGCGAGCCGGTGCTGCTGGTCGAGCCCGAGCCCGAGCCGGTCGTCGAGCCGGAGCCCGAGCTCATCGCGGAGCCGGACCCCGAGCCCGACGTCGCCGAGCTGGTCGAGGCCGAGCCGGCCACCGACGTACCCCCGGTCAGCGACCTCGCCGCCCAGATGGCGCAGATCCGTGCCCGCCTGGCCGAGGAGGACGCTCCTGTCGTCGCCGCCGACTCCGCGGCCCCCTCGCTCGACGAGGTCGACGCGGAGCCCGAGACGCCCGCCGTCACCGAGGTGGTCGGCCGCCACGCCGAGCGCACTCCGTCCCTGATGGAGCAGTGGCGCGCGACCGCCAGCACACCGGAGGCGACCGACGAGACCGAGGAGTTCCTCGACGACGTCGAGGCCCTCGACGTGGCAGCGGAGGACGCCGAGCCGGAGCCCGAGCTCCTCGTCGAGCCCGAGCCGGCTGTCGAGCCCGAGCCGGTCGTCGAGCCCGAGCCCGACCCGGTCGTCGAGCCCGAGCCCGAGCCCGAGCCCGAGGCGGTCGTCGAGCCCGAGCCGGAGCCGGCGGTCGTCGAGCCCGAGCCGGAGCCGGTGGTCGAGCAGGAGCCCGAGCCCCAGCCCGTTCTCGTCACCGCCGCGACCAAGCCGGCCCCGGTCAAGCACGTCCCGTTCCACGCCAAGCGCGGCACGGACAGCCTCGCGCCCCTCGCCATCCTGGTCGCGCTCGGCCTCGCCGCCGTCGTCGGCCTGCGAGCGATCCGGGGCACCCTGTGGGACGACATCGCGTTCAGCGCGACCCTCACCGTGGTCGCCGCGATCCTGCTGGGCTACGCGCTCAAGGCGAGCAACTCCTCGCGCAGCGTCAGCATCGACGAGGTCGGCATCCTCAAGGTCACCCAGGGCGACACCAACAGCACCTTCGACCTGACCAGCCCGAACACCAAGATCGAGCAGACCGGTACGCCGGGCTCCCGCGCTTGGCGGGTCCTCATCCTGCGCCGCAGCATGGCTCCGGTGGTCATCGACTCGCGCATGGTCGACGCGCACACCTTCCTCGAGGCGCTGCGCCAGTGGCAGCCGGACCTGTGAGCGAGCACGACGTCGACCCGGTGGTCGCGCTCCGTCTCGAGCGCGACGACCTGGCCCGCCGGCTGGCGGCCAGCCAGGACGAGGTCGCGCGGCTCACGTCCGCGCTGGAGAGCTCGCGCGCCGAGGCCGCCGCCCTGGCGTCGGGGGGCTCGCTGTCGCTCTTCGACGGCGACCCGCAGCCCGGCGACCGGCTCACCGGCGACGGCAGTGACCCGCGGGTCCTCTCGATGGTGCTCGGCGCGACCGCGGTGGTCGCCGCCATGGTGGCCCTGCTGACCCTGGTCAACGGCAAGCTCGCCACGCCGTTCGGCATCCTCATCGTCGCGGTCGCGATCGGCCTCGGCTGGGCCGCTGCCCGCACCCGGGTCGTGCCGGTCGAGGTGAGCGTCGTCCGCGGCGTCGTGTACGTCGAGCAGGGCGAGTCCACGCACCGCTTCGACATCCGCAAGCCGGAGACCCAGGTCGAGGTGGTCGGCCGGCCCGGCGAGCCCGGCTGGGCGGTGCGCTTCCCCCGCAAGGCGCTGGACCCGTTCGTGATCGACGGCTCGATGGTCGACGCCGACGACTTCCTGCGCCAGCTGCGCGAGCACCGCCCCGAGCTCTGACCCCGCGCCGACCCGGCCCGAACTGGCCGGGTCAGCCCAGGGCCGCGCGCACCTTCCCCGCGATCTCGCGGACGGCGGCCCGGCTCGTGCGCCCGACGCCGAGGACGTTCAGGAAGCCGTGGATCTGGTCGACGTACCGTTTGAGCTCGACCTGGACGCCCGCGTCGGCCATCCGCCGCGCGTAGTCCTCACCCTCGTCGCGCAGCGGGTCGAACCCGGCGGTGACGACGTGGGCCGGCGCGAGGCCGGCGGGGAGGTCGACGTCGAGCAGGTTCACCCGCTCGTCGACCCGATCCTCGGGTCGCGGCAGGTAGGTGTCGTTGAACGACGCGATCGACTCCGCGGTGAGGTAGAGCCCCTCGCCGAACAGGCGCAGGCTCTCGGTCGTCCGGTCGGCGTCGGTGCACGGGTAGACGAGGAGCTGGAAGGCCAGTGGGAGTCCGGCGCGGGCCGCGACGATGGCGGTGTACGCCGCCAGGTTGGCGCCGGCCGAGTCACCGGCGACGCCGATCCGCTCGGGGTCGACGTCGAGCTCGGCGGCGTGCTCGTGCACCCAGCGCAGCGCGGCCTCGGCGTCGTCGAAGGCGGCGGGGAAGGCGGCCTCCGGGCCGACCCGGTACTCGACCGCGAGCACCCGCACGCCGGACTCCTCCGCCAGCAGCCGGCACGGCGCGTCGTGGGAGGCGAGGTCGCCGTACAGGAAGCCACCGCCGTGGAAGAAGAGCAGCAGGCCCGCTCCGGGGCGGCGGCGCGAGGGCTCGTAGAGGCGGGCCGGCAGGTCGGCCACCGCGAGGTCGCGGATGCTGCCGATGCGCTGGCGGCCGCCGACGATCGCGGCGTTAGTCCGCATGGACGCGCGACCCCGGGCGATGCTCTCCCCCGCGAGGTCGCCCTTGCGGGCCAGCCGCTGCAGGGTCAGCATCACCTGCAGGTCGGGAGCCAGGGTCTGACCGTCGAGCACGAGTGCCGGACCGGTGACCAGTCGCTGCGCCCGCACGGGCAGTCCCATCAAGGTCGCCAGGGTCCGGGCCTCGACCGCGCTTCGGATGCTCACGGGCCACAACATACTTCCGGTACGACGACCCGCGCCGTCCCGTCCAACGTCACCTCGCGTTCACCCGGAGGTGCCACACTCGCGAACATGTCGACCGAGCAGCAGCCGACGTCCCTCCTCCCCGACGCCGAGACCGGGACCCTGGCCGCGGTGTCCGACGGCCGGACGTCGGCCGAGGCTCCGGGCTACGTCCCGGACCCGGCGCTGGTCGAGGCCATCGAGTCGGTCGACAACCGCTTCGTCGACCGGGAGCTGTCGTGGCTGCGGTTCAACGAGCGCGTGCTGGAGCTGGCCGAGGACGAGGCCCTGCCACTGCTCGAGCGGACCCGGTTCCTGGCGATCTTCACCAGCAACCTGGACGAGTTCTTCATGGTCCGGGTCGCCGGCCTCAAGCGGCGCATCGCCACCGGGCTCGCGGTCCGGGCGGCGAGCGGCCTGATGCCGCTGGAGGTGCTGGAGGCGATCTGGCGCCGATCGGCCGAGCTCAGCCAGCGCCAGGCCCGCCTCTTCCATGACAAGGTGATCCCCGCTCTCGGCTCCCACGGCATCGAGATCGTGCGTTGGGCCGACCTCGACCGCGACGAGCAGAAGGAGTGCAAGCGGCTGTTCAAGGACCGGATCTTCCCGGTCCTGACGCCGCTGGCCGTCGACCCCGCCCACCCCTTCCCCTACATCTCGGGCCTCTCGCTCAACCTCGCGGTGGTGCTGCGCAACCCGAAGTCGGGCAAGGAGCTGTTCGCCCGGGTGAAGGTGCCGTCGAACTTCGACCGCTTCGTCTCCCTCGGCAACGCCCGCTTCGTGCCCCTGGAGGACGTCATCGGCGCCCACCTGCGCCGGCTGTTCCCGGGCATGGAGGTGCTGGAGGCCCACACCTTCCGGGTCACCCGCAACGAGGACCTCGAGGTCGAGGAGGACGACGCCGAGAACCTCCTCACCGCGCTCGAGAAGGAGCTGCTGCGCCGCAAGTTCGGCCCCCCGGTCCGCCTCGAGGTCGAGGAGTCGATCGCGCCGTCGGTGCTCGAGCTGCTCGTCTCCGAGCTCGACATCAGCGCGAACGAGGTGTTCCGCCTGCCCGGGCCGCTCGACCTCCGCGGCCTGCACTCGATCGCGGACCTGCCGCGCGAGGAGCTCAAGTACCGCTCCTTCGTGCCGAGCACCCACACCCGGCTGGCCGAGTTCGAGTCGGCGGCGCCGGTCGACGTGTTCAAGGCGCTGCGTCGCCGCGACGTGCTGCTGCACCACCCCTACGACTCGTTCGCGACGTCGGTGCAGCGCTTCATCGAGCAGGCGGCCGCCGACCCGCACGTGCTCGCGATCAAGCAGACTCTCTACCGCACGTCCGGCGACTCTCCCATCATCGACGCCCTCATCGACGCCGCCGAGGCCGGCAAGCAGGTGCTGGTGCTGGTCGAGATCAAGGCCCGCTTCGACGAGCAGGCCAACATCCGCTGGGCGCGCAAGCTGGAGCAGGCGGGCTGCCACGTGGTCTACGGCCTCGTCGGTCTCAAGACCCATTGCAAGCTGGCGATGGTGGTGCGCGACGAGCCCGAGGGCATCCGTCGCTACACCCACATCGGCACCGGCAACTACAACCCGAAGACCTCGCGGATGTACGAGGACCTCGGACTGCTCACCACCGACGAGGCGATCGGCGAGGACGTCGCCCACCTCTTCAACAACCTGTCCGGCTGGTCCCGCAAGGCGACCTACGAGCAGCTGCTCGTCGCGCCCGACTCCGTGCGCAGCGGCCTCATCGACCAGATCCACCGCGAGATCGAGCACGCGAAGGCCGGTCGCCCGGCCGGGATCCGGTTCAAGGCCAACTCGGTGGTCGACGAGGAGACCGTCGACGCGCTCTACCTCGCCTCCTGCGAGGGGGTGCCCGTCGAGCTCCTCGTTCGCGGCATCTGCGCGCTGCGGCCCGGTGTCGCCGGGCTGAGCGAGAACGTCAAGGTGCGCTCGATCCTGGGCCGCTTCCTCGAGCACAGCCGGGTCTTCTCCTTCGAGGGCGGCGGCGAGCCGGTCACCTGGATCGGGTCGGCGGACCTCATGCACCGCAACCTGGACCGCCGCGTCGAGGTGCTGGTCCGCTTGCCGGACGCCAGCCGCGACGCCGTACGACGCCTGCTGGACCTCGCGTTCGCGCCGTCCACCCAGGCGTGGGAGCTGGGCGCCGACGGCGAGTGGAAGCGCAACGCGGGCACCGTGCACCTGCAGGAGACGCTGATCGAGCAGCAGCGCAGGCGCCGTACCGTGGACTGATCCGCGCCGAACCCGCCGCTGACCTGCGACAACGCGGCGCAGTGCGCTGTGCCACAGCCCGGCGGGGCACCCGCAGTTGCGTTCACGTGCGCGTGGTCCCCTAGCATGAGGCCGTTCGTCTCCGCCTCAACGGGAGTCCATGTGGGTCTGCGTCTGCGTCCGGTCGATACTTCCTTCTACGACCTCTTCACCCAGTCCGCCCAGCACCTCGTGGGTGGCGCCGAGCTTCTCGCCGAGATGCTGTCGGAGTCCTCCGACAAGGCCAGCGTCGCCGAGCGGATGCGTGCCGCCGAGCACGCCGCCGACGAGACGACCCACGAGATCGTCAAGAAGGTCAACAGCACCTTCGTGACGCCGTTCGACCGCGAGGACATCTACGCGCTCGGCTCGGGCCTCGACGACGTCATGGACATGATGGACGAGGCCGTCGACCTGATCCTCCTCTACGAGGTGCAGGCGACGTTCCCGGCCGAGCTCTCCGAGCAGGTCGAGGTCCTCCAGCGCTGCGCCGAGCTGACCGCTGCCGCGATGCCGCGCCTGCAGTCGATGAAGTCGCTCGACGACTACTGGATCGAGATCAACCGCCTGGAGAACACCGGCGACCGCAACCACCGGCGGACCCTGGCCAAGCTGTTCTCCGGCGAGTACCCGACCATCGAGGTGCTCAAGCTCAAGGACATCGTCGAGTCGCTCGAGGGCGCCATCGACGCGTTCGAGCGGGTCGCGAACACGGTCGAGCAGATCGCCGTCAAGGAAAGCTGACCTCGAGCCAGTGGACATCACCCTCGCGATCGTGATCACGGTCGTCGTCGTCGCTCTCGCGTTCGACTACACCAACGGCTTCCACGACGCGGCCAACGCGATCGCGACGTCGGTCTCGACGCGTGCCCTGACGCCGCGCGTGGCACTCGGCCTCGCCGCGATCATGAACTTCGTCGGTGCGTTCCTCGGCCAGAAGGTCGCGCACACCGTCAGCGACACGATCGACCCACCCGACACCAACCACGGCCTGATCATCGTGATGTCGGGCCTGATCGGTGCGATCGCGTGGAACCTGATCACCTGGTACTTCGGCCTGCCGTCGTCCTCCTCGCACGCCCTCATCGGCGGCCTGGTCGGCTCGGCCCTCGCGGCCGGGGTCGGCGTCTCGTGGAGCACGGTGCTCGAGAAGGTCGTCATCCCGATGTTCATCTCGCCGGTGTTCGCCTTCGGCATGGGCTTCCTGGTGATGCTGGCGCTGCTCTGGCTCTTCCGGAAGGCGAACCCCCACAAGGCCAACCGCGGCTTCCGGATGGCGCAGACCGTCTCCGCCGCGGCGATGGCGCTCGGCCACGGCCTCCAGGACGCCCAGAAGACAATGGGCGTGATCTTCCTGGCCCTGCTCACCGGCGGGTACGTCGGCGCGAACGACGAGCTCCCGCTGTGGGTGATCTTCTCGGCCGCCGCCGCCATCTCCGCGGGCACCTGGGCCGGTGGCTGGCGGATCATGCGGACCCTGGGCCGGCGGATCATCCACCTCGACCCGCCGCAGGGCTTCGCCGCCGAGTCGGTCGCGGCGTCGGTGCTCTACACGACGGCGTACGTCTACGAAGCCCCCATCTCGACGACCCACACCATCACCTCGGCGGTGATGGGCGTCGGCGCGACCAAGCGGCTGTCCGCGGTCCGCTGGGGCGTCGCCCGCACGATCCTGGCCGCGTGGGTGCTGACCTTCCCGGCCGCCGCGTCGGTGGCCGCGGTCAGCTACTTCCTCATCCACGGCATCACCCAGCTCTGAGTCCGCGCGGCGGGACCGGTCCCCGGCCGCCGATCAGCCCACGGTGAGGCTGTAGCCCCGCCCGCGGATCCGGCGTACGTCGGCCGCTGTGCCGAGCCGGGCCCGCAACCGGGTGACGTGCATGGCGATCGTGTTGCCGCCCGGCCGCTTGCCGTTCGTGCCCCACAGCGCGTCGCGCAGCTCGTCGTCGGTGACGACGCCCGGGGCGGCCAGCAGCAGCGCGCGGAGCAGCTCGAACTCCTTGAGCGGCAGGTCGGCGATCCGCTCCCCGTCGACCCGCACGCTGTACGCCGTCGCGTCGAGCGTGATCGGGCCGAACTCGAGCCGGGCGTGCTCGGCCAGCGAGCGTGGTGCGTGGGTGAGCAGCTCCCACAGGTGCTGGGCGGCGTACGGACGCGTCGCGACCGCGGAGGCGCCGGCCAGCATGAGCGGCCCCACTCCCCCCGCGCCGGCCTCCTCGCCGTCGCAGCTCCCCGCGATGACGTACGGCGAGCCGTGCTGCCGGATCACGCCGACGAACTCCTCGGCGGGGATGCCCGGCGCGCCGGGCGTCACCACGACCGCGTGCGGGTCGGTTCGCCCGAACTCCACGAGCCCGTCCAGGGTCGAGCCGACCCAGGTCACGTGCACGCCGCGCCCCGCCATCGCCTCCGCGAGCGCACCTCCGTCGTCGCTCGGGTCGACCACCAGGAGCTGCGCCCCCGAGGACTCGACCCACCGGTGGAGGTAGGCGCGCACCGACTGGCGACGGGCGTCCCGGCGCCCGTCGTCCCGCATTCCCATCGTCTCGTCGAGACCGTCCGGCTCAGCCGAAGCGGCCGGAGATGTAGGCCTCGGTGGCCGGGTCGTCCGGGTTGGCGAACATCTTCTTGGTCGGGTTGAACTCGACCAGGTGACCCGGTTCGCCCGTCGCCTTGAGGTTGAAGAAGCCGGTGTCGTCGGAGACACGCGCCGCCTGCTGCATGTTGTGGGTGACGATGACGATCGTGAACTCGTTCTTGAGCTCGTGGATCAGGTCCTCGATCGCCGAGGTCGAGATCGGGTCGAGCGCGGAGCACGGCTCGTCCATGAGCAGGACCTGCGGCTCGACCGCGATCGCGCGGGCGATGCACAGGCGCTGCTGCTGACCGCCGGACAGGCCCATGCCCGGCTTGTTGAGCCGGTCCTTGACCTCGTTCCAGAGGTTGGCGCCACGCAGCGACTTCTCGACGATCTCGTCGGCCGCGGACTTCTTCATCTTGCCGGCGTTGAGCCTGAGACCCGCGAGGACGTTGTCGTAGATCGACATCGTCGGGAACGGGTTGGGGCGCTGGAAGACCATGCCGACCTGCCGGCGTACGGCGACCGGGTCGACGCCGGGCTCGTAGAGGTCCTGGCCGTCCACGACGATCTTGCCCTCGACCCGCGCGCCCGGGATCACCTCGTGCATCCGGTTGAGCGAACGCAGGAAGGTGGACTTGCCGCAGCCGGAGGGGCCGATGAAGGCGGTCACCGCGCCGGCGCGGATCGTCATGTTGACGCCCTCCACCGCGAGGAAGTCGCCGTAGTAGATGTTGACGTCGGAGATGTCGATGCTCTTGGCCATGGTGGTTCTCAACCCTTCTTGGGCGCGAAGATCTTGCCGATGATGCGTGCTGCCAGGTTGAGCACCATCACGATGACGATGAGGATGAAGGCGGCGCCCCACGCGATCGCCTCGGCGGGAGCGTCGCCCCGCAGGTTCTGCCCGTAGATGAGGACCGGGAGGGTCGTCATCGCGCCGTCGAACAGGTTCATGTTGGTGCGGTCCGTGGCGCCGGCGATGAGGAGCAGCGGCGCGGTCTCGCCGATGACGCGGGAGATCGCGAGCGTGACGCCGGTGAGGATCCCGCCGAGCGCCGTGGGGAGCACGATCCGCACGATCGTCTTCCACTTCGGCGTGCCGAGGGCGTACGCCGCCTCCCGCAGGTCGTCGGGCACCAGCATCAGCATCTCCTCCGTGGCCCGGACCACGATGGGGATCATCAGCAGCGACAGCGCGACCGAGCCTCCGATGCCGGAGACGTACGCCGGTCCGAAGATCAGCGTGAAGAGCGCGAAGGCGAACAGGCCGGCGACGATCGACGGGATGCCGGTCATGACGTCGACCAGGAAGGTGATCGCCTTGGCGAGCTTGTTGCCCTTGCCGTACTCGACCAGGTAGATCGCGGCCATCACGCCGACCGGGACGGAGATGATCGCCGCGCCCAGCGTGATCAGCAGGGTGCCGATGATCGCGTGGTAGACGCCGACCGGCTGGTCGATCTGGGTCTTGAAGAACGAGTAGCTGAGGAAGGTGCCGTCGATCCGACCGGCGCCCTTGCTGATGACGCGCCAGATGAGGGAGACCAGCGGGACGACGGCGATGCCGAAGGACGTCCAGATCAGCCCGGTCATCAGGCGGTCGGTGGCTCCACGGCGGCCCTCGATCACCAGCGACCACACCGGCAGGACGACGAGGAAGGCGATCGCGCCGATGATGACGGAGCCGACCAGACCCGTGCCGAGCACGAGCAGCAGGCCGCCGAAGGCGATCGCGATGACGCCGACGATGCCCGGCGCCTGCCGGGGCAGGCGCGGCTGGACCAGCGGGACGTGGACCCGGGTCTGGACCTCTTCGAGGGTGGTCATCGGGCCATCCGCCTCTCGCTGCGGCCCACGATCCAGCGGGCGATGAAGTTGACCAGGAAGGTCATCAGGAAGAGCACCAGGCCGGTGGCGACGAGGACGTTGAGCAGGTCGGCGCTGCGCTCCTTGTACTTGAGCGCGATGTTGGCCGCGATCGAGGTCGGGCTCGACGTCGCGATGATGTTCCAGGACAGGTCGAAGCCGACCGAGAGCACCATGGTCACGGCCATCGTCTCGCCGAGTGCGCGGCCCAGGCCGAGCATGACGGCCGAGACCATGCCGGAGCGGGCGTAGGGGAACACCGTCATCCGCACCATCTCCCACCGCGTGGCGCCGAGGGCCAGGGCGGCCTCCTCGTGCAGTCGCGGCGTGCGCGAGAAGACCTCGCGGGTGATGGCGGTGATGATCGGGAGGATCATGATGGCGAGCACGATGCCGGCGGTCAGCACCGAGCGACCGGCCGGGTTCGGCTCGCCGAACAGGTTGCCGACCAGCGGGATCGGGCCGAGGTTCTCGTGCAGCCACACGTGCATCGGCACCAGCTGCTTGGCGAGGAAGAAGGCACCCCACAGGCCGTAGACCACCGACGGTACGGCGGCCAGCAGGTCGATCACGTAGGCGACCGGCGCCGCGACCCACCTGGGTGCGTAGTGGCTGATCACCAGCGCGATCCCGAAGGCCAGCGGCACCGCGATGATGAGCGCGATGATCGAGGCCGTGAACGTGCCGATGAGCAGCGGGACGACGTAGCCCAGGAAGCTCTCGGCGTGCGGACCGTAGACCTCGGCCGGCTTGGTGAAGCCGGAGGCGCCCTTGATCGCGAGGAAGATGAAGACGCCGGCCAGGGCGGCCAGGATCACACACCCGGCTGCGAGGGCGGTGCCGGCGAAGATCTTGTCGCCGACACCGGCGCGGGCCTTCGCCCAGTTCGCGGAGGCGTCCTCGACCTCGGCGGTGGGTGCTGTCACTGCTGTCACCTCATGCTCGGGTACTGCTCGGGTACTGCTCGGGTGCTGCTGGGGGTGGTGCGGTGGAGGGGGTGAGGACGCCGATCGGCGTCCTCACCCCCTCCAGGGCTCACTTGGCGGAGATGCCCGCCACGATCTCCTGGACCTTGCTGGCCGTCTCGGGCGCGAGCTTGGCGGAGCCGGCGAAGTCGGCCGCCTCGGCCTGGCCCTCGTCGGAGACGATGAACTCGAAGTAGCCCTTGACGTTGTCCGCCTCGGCCTGGTCCTCGTAGGTCTCGCAGGCGACGAGGTAGGACAGCAGGATGACCGGGTAGGCGCCGGCCTCCGTCGTGGTGCGGTCCACGTCGACGGCGACGTCGCTGTCGTCGCGGCCCTCGACGACCGGGGAGACCGCGACGGTCTTCGCGGCGCCCTCGGGCGACGGGGCGACGTACTCCTCGCCGACCTTCACGTTGACGTGGTTGAGGTCGCCGGTCTGGCTGGCGTCGGCGTAGCCGATGGCGCCCTCGGTGTCGCCGATCTGCTTGACGACGCCCGAGGTGCCCTCGGCGGAGAGGCCGCCGGAGACCGGGAAGGGGTCGGCCGGCTCGTACGGCCAAGCGTCAGGTGCAGCCTTCGCGAGGTAGTCGGTGAAGTTCTTGGTCGTGCCCGAGTCGTCGGCACGGTGGACGGGCGCGATCTTCAGGTCGGGGAGCGTGGCGTCGGGGTTCTGGTCCGCGATCGCCTTGTCGTTCCAGTTGGTGATCTTGCCGTCGAAGATCTGCGCGATGGTCGCGGCGTCGAGGTTGAGGGTGTCGACGTCCGGGACGTTGAACGCGACGGCGATCGAGGAGATGTACGCCGGGACCTCGACGATAGCGCCGCCGCAACGCTCCTTGGCGGCCTCGAGCTCCTCGTCCTTGAAGTAGGAGTCGGTGCCGGCGAACGACAGCGCCTTGCTGACGAACTGGCCGCGGCCGTCGGTCGAGCCGAGCAGCGCGTAGTCGATGGTGAGGCCGCTGTTCTTGCCCTGGAACGCGGTCTTCCACGCCTCCTGGGCCTTCTCCTGGGCGGTCGAGCCGCCGCCCTTCAGGTTGCCACTGAGGCCGCTCTCGGAGCCGCCGTTGTCGCTGCCGCCGTCCTCGTTCGACGCGCCGCAGGCGCTCATGAGCAGGGCCAGAGCAGCGATACCGGGCACCGCAGCATTGCGGATGGACTTGAGGTTCAAGGAAATGCGCCTCTCAGAGGTGAGGGGCTTTGGTTCCTGGCCCCCCGAAACGTAGTAGGACAGTTCGAGAAGTTAGGCAGCGTCGGTAACGCAACTCCCCGGCCGATCTGAACGAACGGTGAACAGTGGCAGTCGGGGCGGGGAGAGCCGGTGAGCCAGGTCTCAGCCGGCCCGCGGGTGGTGTCGCTCGACGGCGACGACGCGGCCCTTGCGCACGTGCAGGACCAGCATCTCGGCGGGAGCGAGCCCCTCGTCGGGGCCCAGCTCGATGCCCAGGGCGTCGTACACGTGGCACAGGACCGGACGGTGGGTGCACAGGACGCTGCCGGCCTCGTCGTCGAGGAGCTCCTCGACGATCTTCTCGACCGCGCGCGGGGTGGCGTTCTCCTCGCTGAGCCGGGGACGCAGGTCGAGGGGGTAGCCGGCGGTCTCGGCGTAGGGCCGCACGGTCTGCACGCAGCGGGTGCTGGTGGAGGTGGCGATCCGGGTGACGTCGTAGGCCGCGAGCAGCGGGACCAGGCGGTCGGCCTCCAGCTCCCCGACCTTGAGCAGCGTCCGGCCGGCGTCCGGGCCGCGCCACGCGCTGCGCGACCGGGCCCGGGCGTGACGGAGGACGACGACGGCGTGGGTCCTGCGCCGTACCTTGAGGGCCGCGGCCAGGGTCCGTCGGTCGTGCTCGTAGCTCAGCCGGGCAGGCGCCTCGTCGACCGGTACCCACGCCACCGCGTCGATCTCGTCGTTGGGCGGGTACGCCGACACGTCGTCGTCGCCCACGACCCGGCCGGTCCAGTAGTGGACCGTCTTCATCCGGCGCGCCACCGGGTAGCGCTGCGACGGCAGGGCAGGTCCGAGCCGGACGTGCACGCCGGTCTCCTCGGCGACCTCGCGGACCGCGGCCGCCACCGGGTGCTCGCCGCGGTCGAGCTTGCCCTTGGGGAAGGACCAGTCGTCGTACTTGGGGCGGTGCACGAGAAGCACCTCGCGTCCGGGACGGAACACGACCACGCCGGCAGCGAGGATGTCGGGCACGGGCCCCAGCGTAGGACCTGGCGCCCTAAGGTTCAGGCATGCGTCGCCGCTCGATCCTGCTCCTGGCTCTCGGCGCCCTCCTCGTGTCGGCTGTGGTCGTGGCGGTGTGGCGCCTGGCCTCCGAGGACCGGTCCCGGTTCGCCACCGCTCTTGCCCTGGCGCCGACGTCGGCCGCCCGGTTCAGCTGGACCGACTGGGCGGGGGTGCGCTCCGAGCTGGACGCCGACCTGTCGGCCTCCTCGACCGGGGCGGACGTGGACGACTTCCTGCAGGACGCCTTCGACCGGGACCTGGCCTCGACGACCGCGCTCGACGCCTCCTCCCCCACGATCCAGGACCAGCTCGGCTTCTCCCCCGCCACGATCGAGTGGGAGCTGTTCACCCAGGGCCAGGACGGTGCGCTGGTGCTGATGGGGCTGCCCGAGGACTTCGACGTGGCCGGCCTGCGCGAACGGCTCCGCGCTGTCGGCTTCGAGGAGCCCGACGACGCCGACGGCGTGTGGCGCGGCGGCGTCGACCTGCTCGAGGGCCTCGACGGTCCGGTCACCCCCGAGCTCGCCGCCCTGCAGATCGACGAGGAGGCGGGCGTGCTGGTCGGCAGCGACGACCCGGACTTCCTCGCCCAGCGCAGCGACCTGGCCCGTGGCGACGACGAGGACGGCGTGAGCGACGTGGTCGGCGCCGTCGGCCCCGCGCTGAGCGCCTCGGTGGCCACCGGCGACCAGGCCTGCTCGGCGCTGGCGATGACCGACGCGGACCCGGCCGACAGGACCCGGGCGAGCGAGCTGGTCGAGCGGGCCGGCGGCGTACACCCATTGACCGGGTTCGCGATCGCGGCCCAGCCGGGCGGCGACGTACGGGTGGCGATGGCGTTCGAGACCGAGGAGCAGGCCCGGGAGGACGCCGACAGCCGCTCGCAGCTCGCCGCCGGGCCGGCCCCGGGACAGGGGGGCACCTTCCCCGAGCGGTTCGAGCTCGGCAAGGTGGTCGCCACCGGGCGGGTGCTGACCATGGCGATGGAGCCGGTCGAGGGGACGTTCGTGCTCTCCGACCTCAGCGACGGGCCGGTGCTGTTCGCCACCTGCTGAGCCGTCTCGATACGCCGCTCGCGTCATCGAGCCTCAGTGCAGGACGCCGAGGATCCGGTCGATCTCCTCGATGGAGAGTCGCTCGTCGGAGTTGCTGGCCGCGATGATCAGGTTGGTGGTCAGCTCGACCTCGGTGAGGAGATCGCCGTCCTCGAGGGTCACGTCGAACTGATCGGCCATCCTTCCCCTCCCTCGAACCGCGCCAGCACGCTATTCCGATCCCATGATCCCCCGGGCGGCCCCCGGCAAACCCAAAAGTTCCGGAAAAATTCGTGGGGCCCCGCCGACCGGCGGGGCCCCACGGAGGACGAGGTCTCCTCGGAGGTGAGTCAGAGGGGACGGACGTTCTCCGCCTGCGGGCCCTTGGGGCCCTGGGTGACGTCGAACTCGACCTTCTGGTTGTCCTCCAGCGACTTGTAGCCGTTGGTCTGGATCGCCGAGTAGTGGACGAAGACGTCGTCGCCCCCACCCTCCTGCTCGATGAAGCCGAAGCCCTTCTCGGCGCTGAACCACTTCACGGTGCCCTGAGCCATCTTGCTCGTTACTCCTCGTATCGGGGCGAGAGCCGCCACCTCGACGGCCCGGCAGCGACTGCGATGACACGTCGCTCCGATGCGTGATGACGACACCACAAACCAGAACGCCGTCGGCCACAGACTCCGCAGGCGTTCACCTTCGAGAACTGCAGTCGCTGCGAAGTCGACACTACCAATCGGGGCCGACAGCGGAACCTCTCTCCCGCCACGAACTTCGGTTCGGCCATGAAGGTTCTGCAACACACGTGTGACAGGCCGGAAAACCTGTCCGCGCGGGTGTCCCGGTCCGCCGTGAGCCGGCTCAGGCGCGCGCCACGGCCCGTCCGGCACGGCGGCCGAAGAAGGTGCCGTCGCCGAGCGAGGTGCCGCTGACGTAGCCCGCGCCGTGGATGCCGGAGGTGACCCGGCCGGCGGCGTACAGGCCGGGGACGGGGACGCCGGACTCGTCGAGGACCTCACCGTCCACACTGGTCCGCAAGCCGCCCAGGGTGAACCCGGAGACGCCGGTGCCGCCGCGCGAGCCGGTGCCCTCGGGGTCGAAGCCGCGGCTCGCGTCGACGACGGCGTACGGACCCTCGAGGGGCCGCAGCCAGCGCGGGTCCTTGTGGAACAGGGCGTCCTCGCCGGCGGCCGCGTCGCGGTTGTAGCGGGCGACGGTGTCCTCCAGCGAGCCGGGCGGGAGCCCGAGCTCGGTCTCGACCTCGGCCAGGGTCTCGGCGACGACCGCCGGTTGCACGCCCCAGCGCTCGCGCTCGGGGACGTCCTCCCAACCCTTCTCGTCGACGAGCGTGAACCAGGGGCCGTGCCGGTCCAGGACGGCGGCCTGGCTGAACCGGCCGGGGTAGACGTCCTCGTTGATGAAGCGCTGCCCGAGGCCGTCGACGAGCATGCCGCGCACCGCGAGCGCGGGTACGACGGACAGCGCGACCTGCGTGGCGGCCATCCGGCGCACGGTGCCACCGGCGGCGACGCCGAGGCGGATGCCGCTGCCGTCGTCGAGCCCGTCACTGACCGCGGAGTGCCCGACCAGGGCCGGGGCGTGGTCGGCGACCATCTCGGGGTTGTCGGCGAAGCCGCCGGTCGCGAGCACGACGCCGCGGCGGGCACAGTAACTGACGTCCTCGCCGAAGCGGCGGGCGCGGACGCCGACGACGCGGCCGGCGTCGTCCTGGACCAGGCCGGTGACCCGGGTGTCGGGGTGGACGTCCACGCCGGCCGCGCGGACGGCGGACGTCAACTTGTCCATGAGCAGCCAGCCGCCGTACCCGTCGGTGGCGGGGCGGTGGCCGCGCGGGACCGGGCGGGCGAGCTCGGTGAAGGGCCAGGCGTTCTCGCCGAGCCACATCAGGCCGTCGGCGGTCGGCGGCAGCCAGGAGACGCCGTCGTACAGGCTCGGGTTGAAGTCGATCCCGAGCGAGCAGAACCAGTCGAAGTGCTCGACGCTGCCGTCGCAGTAGAGGCGGAGCTTCTGCTCGTCGGGGTGCGGGCCGAGCGCCTCGTGGAGGTAGGCGTACATCAGGTCCGGGTCGTCGTCGACGCCGCAGGCCCGCTGGAGCACCGTACCGCCGCCGAGGTAGAGCTCGCCGCCGGAGACCGCCGACGAGCCGCCGGGGGCGGCCCGGTCGAGGGCGACGACGGACGCGCCGGCGCGGGCCGCCTCGAGGGCGGCGGACGCGCCGGCACAGCCCATGCCGACGACCAGAACGTCCGTCTCGACGTCCACCGAGGTCACCGCGGGACGAACGCGGCCAGCGGCTCGGAGCCGGACCAGTCGTGGCCCCAGTAGCTGTCGGCCGTGATCTCCTCGGCGGTGTACGACGACTCGTCGACGAGCATGCCGTCCCAGCCGTACTCGATGTCCCAGCCGCCGGGCGCGCGGACGTAGAACGAGATCATCTTGTCGTTCGTGTGCCGGCCCAGGGTCGAGGAGATCGAGAACGCGCGCTTGTTGACCTCGTCGAGCGCACGGCCGACGGCGTCGAGCTCGTCGACCTCGACCATCAGGTGCACCATGCCGGGCGCTTCGTCGTGCGGGGCGGGGCAGATGGCGAGGCTGTGGTGGCGGCGGTTGATCCCGAGGAACTGGATCCGGCGGTCGCCGGGGACCTTCATCGAGCCGCGCTGCAGGAACCCGAGCACCTCGGTGTAGAACGCGGTGGTCTCCTCGGGTGCCGTGGTCGGGAGGACCACGTGGCCCATGCCCTCGGCGCCGGTGTGGAACCTCTGCGCCCACTTGGTGACCACCGGGCTGTGGTCGAGGACCGGTCCGCAGAAGACCTCGAGCACCGTGCCCGCCGGGTCCTCGAACGAGACCGCCCTCTCGACGCCGCGCTCGGCGCACTCCTCGGCCGTGAGCTCCTTGACGCCGCGGCCGGAAGCCTCGACGTCGGCGGCGACGCGGGCCAGGGCCGCGGTGTCGCGGACCTCCCAGCCGATCGCCTGGACCCGGTCGGTCTCGCCCGGCAGGACGATGAGGCGCGCGCGGCGCTCGTCCATCCGCAGGTAGAGGCCGTCGGGGTCGGGGCCGGTGCCCTCGGCGAAGCCGAGCGCGTCGATGGTGAGCTCGCGCCAGCGAGCCAGGTCCGTGGCCTGGACCCGCAGGTAGCCGAGTCCGCGCAGGTGGGTCATGGGGTGTCTCCTCAGATCATCGAGCGGAGCGGGCCGGCCGGCGGCTCGAGACCGAGGTCGCCGAGACCGGCCGCGTGGAAGGTCGGGCCGGGCACGTGGATCGCGTGGGCGAGGCCGGTGTGCGCGTCGCGCCAGAAGCGCTGGATCGGGTTGTCCATCCGCATCGCGTTGCCGCCCGAGCGGGCGACGACCTCGTCGAGGGCGCGGACCGCGCGCCAGGCCGCCTGGACCTGGGTACGACGGCCGGCGGCGCGCTCGGCGAAGGTCGGCACGTGGCCGCGGGCGACGGCGTCGTACATCCGGGTGACGTTGTCGATCAGCGCCGCGCGGGAGGCGGCGATGTCGGCCGCGGCCTCGCTCAGGGCGTAGAGGGCGTACGGGTCGTCCTTGCTCGCGGCGCCGGAGACCGTCGTACGGGAGGCCTGCCAGGCGGCGTGGTGCGCGACCGCGCCCTCGCAGATGCCGATGACGGCCGAGGTGATGCCGAGCGGGAAGACGCACGAGAACGGCACGTGGTAGCCGGTATCGGCGAGCCCCGCCTCCTTGGCGGCGACGCCCTCGGCGACCTTGGTGTATTCCAGCGCACGGTAGGACGGGATGAACGCGTCCTCCACCACGATGTCCTTGGAGCCGGTGCCGCGCAGGCCGACGACGTCCCAGCTGTCGGGGACGATCGTGTAGTCGGCGCGCGGGAGGATGACGTGCATCATCTGCGGCGGCATGGTGGGCTTGCCGGTCGCGTCGCCCATCATCGCGCCGAGGAAGATCCAGTCGCAGTGGTCGGTGCCCGACGAGAACTGCCAGCGACCGCGCAGGGTCCAGCCCCCGTCGACGGGGGTGAGCACGCCCATCGGGGCGTACGGCGACGCGATCCAGGTGTCGGGGTCGGCGCCCCAGATCTCCTCCTGGACCCGCTGGTCGGCCATCGCCATCTCCCACGGATGGACGCCGACGATGCCCGCGACCCAGCCGGTCGCGCCGTCGAGCTGGGCGATCCGCATGACCGTCTCGGCGAACTCGGCCGGGTGGGCCTCGTAGCCGCCGAACGCCTTGGGCTGCAGCAGCCGGACCACGCCGGACTCCTTGAGCACCTTGGCGGCCTTGTCGTCGAGCTGGCCGAGCTGCTCGTTGGCCGGGCCGAGCGCCGCCAGCTCGTCGGAGTGCTCCTCGATGGCGGCGAGCACGGTGCCGCGGGTCTGGTCGGTCATGCGGGTTCCTTCCGGGACTGACGGGTGTCGGGGACGACGTCACGCTCCCAGCGGTCCGGGGTGCGTGGACGCCGTCTCCCGCTGATCGGGACCGCAAGCTCGTCGAGTAGCCGCGAGCGCCAGCGGGCGGCGCATCGAGACGCTCCTGCTCGTCGTTCAGGAGACGACTGGATCTCGAGACGCGTCGCTCCTCAGGAAGGCGAGCACGGCCGCCTCCCAGGCGGCCTGCTGCTCGATCATCGCCCAGTGGCCGCAGCGCGGAAGGACGTGCAGCTCCGCGTTGGGGAGGGCACGCATCGGCAGCAGCGCCATGTCGACGGGGCTGACCCGGTCGTCGCGTCCCCAGGTGAGGAGGACCGGTGCGGTGATCTTGTGCAGCATCGCCCAGTACGGCGGCCGGTCGCTCGCCGCGGCCATCGCCGCCCGCGCGGCGTTGGCCTCGCGGCCGTACATCCGGCGCGCCGAGGCGAGGGTCTCGGGCTCGGTGGCGAGGTCCCAGCGCTGCTGGACGAGCTCCTCGGTGACCATGTCCTGGTCGAAGACCATGGACCGCAGCCACTGGACCAGGCCCTCGCGGGTCGGGTTCTCCACGAAGTCGGTGAGCCGGACGATGCCCTCGCCCGGCCCGGCGCCGAAGATGTTGGTGCCGACGCCGCCGACGGTGACGATCCGGGTGAACAGGTCGCTGCGGGCGATCGCGAGCTGGACCGCGACCACGCCGCCCATCGAGTTGCCGATCACCGGCACCGGGCCGAGGCCGAGGCCCTCGACGAACCGGATCACGGCCGGACCGGCCGCCGCGAACGGCGACTCGTCGATGTCGTGACTGACGCCGAAGCCGGGCAGCTCGAGCACCAGGCAGCGGAAGTGCTCGCCGAGGGCGGGCAGGTTCTGGTGGAAGTTGCGCCAGCCCGTCACGCCCGGACCGGAGCCGTGCAGCAGCAGCAGCGGCTGGCCGTCGCCGTACTCGTGGTAGACGAGCGTGCCCGCGTCGGTGGCGAGCTCGCGGCGGGTCTCGTCGTACGACGCGACGCTCATGCGCCCACCTCGACCGACTCGGCCCCCGTGGAGACGCGGGTCAGGACGTAGCCCTCGAAGCCGTTGTCGCGGGCCTCGTCGCACAGCCGGCGGTAGTTGCCGAAGCCGCCGATGTAGGGCATGAAGGTCCGGGTCTTGCCCTCGATGTTGGCGCCCATGTACCAGGACGCGGCACGGGTGAACAGGGTGCCCTCGGCGACCTCGCCGAGGTGCTCGGTCCACTTCTCGGCGGCGTCCTTGCGGGGCTCGGCCTGGTCGATGCCGTTCGCGCGGCAGAACTCGATGAGCTCCATGCCCCAGTCGACCTGCTGCTCGGTGTGCGTCGACATGTTCGCGAGGACCGACGGGCTGCCGGGACCGTTGAGCGTGATCAGGTTCGGGAAGCCGGCGACGCCGAGACCGAGGTAGGTCTCCGGGCCGTGCGCCCAGTCGTCGGCGAGCACCGCGCCGCGGGCGCCGCGCAGGTCGATCGAGGTGAGCGCGCCGGTGAGCGCGTCGAAGCCGGTGGCGAACACGATCACGTCGAGCTCGTACGACGCGTCGTCGGTCTTGATGCCCCACGAGGTGACCTGCTCGATCGGGTGCTTGCGCAGGTTGACCAGCTCGACGTTGTCCCGGTTGTACATCTCGTAGTAGCCGGTGTCGGTGACGATCCGCTTGGTGCCGATCGGGTGGTCGGTGGGGATCAGGTCCTCCGCGACCTGCGGGTCCTTCACGATCTCGCGGATCTTGGCCTCGGCGAACTCGCGGGCGTAGTCGTTGGCGACGATGTCGCTGCTCTGGTCGGGGAAGGTCTTGGCGAAGAGCACGCCACCCTCCTGCCAGCGCGCCTCGAACGCGCGCTCGCGCTCGGCGGCGTCGACCTCGGTCGCCTTCTGCGGGTGAGTGGTGCTCAGCGAGCCGGCCGGGGCGTACCGCGAGGCCTCGCGGCGCTCGGGATAGGTCGCCTGGACCTGCTCCCACTCCTCCTCTGTCAGCGGGCGGTTGCGCGCGGGCACCGTGTAGTTGGCGCTGCGCTGGAACACGGTGAGCGACTGGGCCTGCTCGGCGAGCAGCGGCGCCGCCTGGATGCCGGAGGAGCCGGTGCCGATCAGGCCGACCCGCTTGCCGGTCAGGTCGACGGGCTCGTCGGGCCACTGCGCGGTGAACAGCTGCGTGCCGGCGTACTCGTCGATGCCCGGCAGGTCGGGACGGTTCGGCGCGGACAGGCAGCCGGTCGCCATCATCAGGAAGCGGCAGCGGTGCCGGGTGCCGTCGTCGAGGGTGACGGTCCAGGTCGAGGCCTGCTCGTCGAAGTGCGCGGCGGTGACCCGGCGGCCGAAGGTGAAGTGGCGCCGCAGGTCGTAGCGGTCGGCGACGTGATCGAGGTACGAGCGGATCTCGGGCTGGGTGGCGAACCGTTCGGTCCACTTCCAGTCCTTCTCCAGCTGGCGGTCGAAGGAGTACGAGTAGTCGACGCTCTCGACATCGCAGCGGGCGCCCGGGTAGCGGTTCCAGTACCAGGTGCCGCCCACGCTGTCGCCGGCCTCGACGCCGACGACGTCGAGGCCCAGCTCCTTGGCGCGGTACATCGCGTAGATGCCGGCGAGGCCGGCGCCGACGATGACGAGGTCGCGGGTCGGCGTGGGGTCGTTGGGTGCGTTCATCGGTTTCTCCTGGTGGTGGTTCAGGCGCTGAGGCCGCCGTCGACGGCGTGCTCGCCGCCCGTGCAGTAGGCGGCGGCGTCGCTGGCGAGGAAGGTGATGAGGGCGGCCACCTCACGGGGGTCGGCCGCCCGGGACAGGGGTACGGCGGACCAGTCGACCTGGTCGGCGCGCATCATCGGGGTCTCGATCGGGCCGGGGCACACGGTGTTGACCCGGATGCCGCGCTCCCCCAGCTCGAGCGCGGCGGAGCGGGTGACGCCGCGGACGCCGAACTTGGTGGCGGAGTAGACGAGGGCGTGGCGGTGGCCGGAGAGGCCCGCGGTCGAGGAGACGTTCACGATCGCGCCCCCGTCGGCCATCGACCGGGCGGCCGCCCGGGTGCCGAGCACGGTGCCGCGCAGGTTGACGTCGAGGACGAGACAGAGGTCGTCGTCGGTCATCTCGGCGAGCGGGGCCTTGCGGTAGACACCCGCGTTGTTGACCAGCACGTCCCAGCGGCCGTGCCGCTGGGTGATCTCGCTCGTCGTCCGGTCCCAGTGACCGGCGTCGCGGACGTCGAGCTCGACCGCGCTCGCCGAGCCGCCGATCCCGGCGGCCGTGCGGGTGGCGCCGGCGAGGTCGGTGTCGCCGAGGACGACGTGGGCGCCGGCCTCCGCGAGCCCGGCCGCCACGGCCGCGCCGAGTCCACCGGCCGCGCCGGTGACCAGGGCGACCCTGCCGGTCAGGTCGGGTCCGGTCATGCCGGCCCCTGCGCGGGAGCCGCGACGCCGAGGAGGTGACGGAGGTCGGCGTACAGCAGGTCGCGGGCGGACGCGCCGGCCCGCAGGGTCATGAAGGTCAGCAGGCCGTGGAAGAGCCGCGGGTGGATCCGGGTGAGGACCGGTACGCCGGCCGCGGCGAGCTGGGCGGCGTACCGCTCCCCCTCGTCGGCCAGCGGGTCCGCACCGGTGACCACCACGACCGCCGGCGGCAGGCCGGCGTGGCTCGCCGCGCGGGCCGGGGCGACCAGCTCCGGCGGCTCGGGGAGGACACGGCCGGGCCCGAGGTACTGGTCCCAGTACCACTCCATGTTGGCGCGGGTGTTGAACCAGCCGTCGGCGTAGGTGTCGTAGCTGGGGGTGTCGCAGGCCGGGTCGATGACCGGCCCGAGCAGCGCCTGGCCGGCCAGCGCCGGGCCCTTGCGGTCGCGGGCCATCAGCGCGACGACGGCGGCGAGGGCACCGCCCGCGCTGTCACCGGCGACGACCACGCGGGCCGGGTCGGTGCCGAGCTCGTCGTGCCGCGCAGCGGCCCAGAGCAGGGCGGCGTACGCGTCCTCGGCGGCGGTCGGAGCGCGGTGCTCGGGGGCGAGGCGATAGTCGACGGACACGACGACGGCGTCGACCTGGCGGGCGAGCTGGCGGCAGAAGCCGTCGTGGCTCTCGAGGTCGCAGAAGACGAAGCCGCCGCCGTGCATGAAGACGACCAGCGGGCGTCGTACGTCGGTCGGGCCGTGGGGCCGGTAGACCCGGGCGCCGATGGTGCCACCGTCGACGTCGATGGACACGTCCTCGGCCGAGTGGACGTCGTCGAGGTTGGCCGGCGGGACCTGCCGGGCCTTGGTCGCGGCGCGCGCCTCGGGACCGGTCATGGTGGCGATCGGCGGGAAGTTCTCGTTGAGCAGGGCGAGGAACCCGGTGACCTCGGTGTCGAGCATGCGGCGAACGTAGGCAGCCGTCTGCGAGCGGGTGGCGCCGGTCCCGTTGGACGGGACCAGAGTGTTACGAATCGGAACATTCCTTACCGTCCGATGTCATGAGCGCCCTCGCCTTCTCCCCGACCCCGCTGCCCGCCGAGGTGCTGGAGCCCACGCCCGACGCGATGCGGCGGGCGATGGGCGCCTTCCCGAGCGGCGTCACCGTGGTCACCGCCCTCCACGACGGCGAGCCGGTCGGCTTCACCTGCCAGTCGTTCGCGTCGCTCTCCCTCGAGCCGCCGCTGGTGCTCTTCTGCGCGACCCGCGAGGGCCGGGCCTGGGCGCGGATCCGGTCGGCCGAGAGCTTCTGCGTCAACGTCCTCGCGGAGGACCAGGTGGACCTGTGCCAGCGCTTCGGCTCGCGCACCGGGTTGCGCTTCGAGGGCCTGGAGTGGACCGCGCCGCACGGCGCCCCTGCCCTGCCCGGCGCCGTGCTCCGGGTGCACGCGACGCTCGACACGGTGCACGTCGCCGGGGACCACGACATCGCGGTCGGGCGGGTCCAGGGACTCGAGCTGGCCACCGCTGCGCCCCTGGTCTTCCACCGCGGCCGGTTCGGGCTGGACGCACCCAGGGCGGGCTTCGCGCACTGGGGCGAGCAGGACTTCTGGAGCTGATCGGGACCGTGGGCCGGCGTACGGCGGGCCTATCATGAGCCGCATGGCGAGTGCCGCGGCGAAGAAGAAGGCGGACGGGGAGAGCTCCGACCCGCCGGTGTCGATGGTCGCCCGGATCGCTCTGATCATGCGGGTCTTCGACGAGCCCGGCGCCCGGTTCCGGCTCGACGACATCGCCACCCGCACCGGCCTCCCGCGCTCGACGGTCCACCGGATCCTCGACCAGCTGCTGGTCACCGGCTGGATCCAGCGCCGGCCCGACGGCTACTCGCTCTCCGCCGGCGCCTCGACCGCGCGGCACTCGCCGTCCGAGCACCCCGAGCTGCGCTCCGTCGCCGCCCCGGTCCTCAACCGGCTGCACCTCGACACCGGGCTCGTCGTGCACCTCGGCGTCCTGATCGGCACCGACGTGCTGGTCCTCGACCGCATCGCCGGGCGTGCCGCCACCGGCAACGCCGGTACGGCGTCCCGCGTCGGCGGCCGGGTCCCCGCGCACGCGACCGCCCTCGGCAAGGCGATCCTCGCCCAGCTGCCCGGCGAGGAGATCGACACCCTCTTCCGCCCCGGGCTGCCCAAGCGCAGCCCCCGCACCATCGACGACCTGCCCACGCTCCACCAGGAGCTCGGCCGGATCCGCGCCCGCCGCGGCCTCGCCTACGAGAACCAGGAGCTGGTCCTCGGCACCTCCGCCCTCGGCGCCGCCATCCGCGCCGACGGCCTGCTCGCCGCGATCTCGGTCGGCGGCCCGGTCCCGCTCGAGAAGCTCGAGCGCCTCGGCCCGCTGATGCTCCGCGCCGCCGCCCACGTCACCCAGCGGCTGTCCGGGCAGGACGAGGCGGCCGAGCCGGTCCGGCCACCGTCGGACGGTGTGCTCGGGCGGATGCTGCGGACGCTGCCCGCGGACGGCTGGGTGTAGCGAGCGACGGTGGTCGAGGAGGTCGCGCAGCGTTCTCCGGTGGTCGAGGTGCGAGCGTCGCGCAGCGTTCGCCGGTGGTTGAGGTGCGAGCGTCGCGCAGCGACGAGCCTCGAAACCACCGGCCGCGCTGCCGGGACTGTGCCCTGCGGTGGTTGAGGTGCGAGCGTCGCGCAGCGTTCCCCGGTGGTTGAGGTGCGAGCG
>JADCLI010000053.1 GCA_016803235.1 Pimelobacter simplex | reverse complement strand
CTCCATCTTCGAGAGGCGGGCGTTCAGCAGGATGCTGAGGTACTGGATCATGGGGGTCTCCCTGTGCACTGGTTTCGTGTCCCCGGGGAGTGCTTCCCCGATGACGAGAACTCTGCCAGGAACCGGCGTTCGAGCGGATCGGGAGTTCGTGTCCTGCCCGCTAGTCAGTTGTGACCATCCGGTGTTGCGGTCGGCGTGGGCGCCTGGTGCTGAAATGCGACGAAGGCCGCCCACGGCGATCCGGTGGGCGGCCTTCGCGCGGCGCCGTGCGACGCCGAGCGAGATCAGCTGCCGAGGCTGTTGTTGACCTTGTCGAAGGCGCCGTCCAGCTTGGTGCCGAGCAGGATGACGGCCGCGATGATGACGGCGGCGATGAGGGCGACGAGCAGGCCGTACTCGACGGCGGTCGCGCCGCGCTCCTCCATCTTCGAGAGGCGGGCGTTCAGCAGGATGCTGAGGTACTGGATCATGGGGTCTCCCTGTGCACTGGTTCTTCGTGTCCCCGGGGAGTGCTTTCCCCGATGGACAGAACTCTGCCGGAACGGCACGGGAGATGGATCGGGAGTTCGTCTCCTCGCTGCTAGTCACTTCTGACTAGCGCCGACCGACGTGCCGGAGAGGCTCAGCGCGCCGCCGGCTGCACCGTCGAGAGCAGCCCGATCCGCATCGCCGTCACCAGCGCCTGGGCCCGGTTGGCGGCGCCCAGCTTCTGGTAGATGCGGGCGATGTGGGACTTCGTCGTCGACTCCGAGAGGTAGAGCCGGGCGCCGATGGCGGCGGCGTTGAGGCCCTCGGCGAGCAGCAGCAGGACGTCGTGCTCGCGCTCGGTCAGCGCGGTCGACTCGGCGGACTGCCGACGCATCATCGCGCCGACGAGACCCGCGCAGACGAAGGCCTTGGGGGACACGGCGGCGTGCCGAGCCGCCTTGATCACCTCGGTGGAGGGCGCGTCCTTGCCGACGAAGCCCGAGGCGCCGGCCTGCATGGCGGCGAAGATCTGCTCGTCACCGGAGTGCATCGTGAGAACGATCAGGCCGACCTGGTCGTTCTCCTTGCGCAGCGTGCGGACGACGTCGAGGCCGGTGCCGTCCTGCATCTGCAGGTCGGTGATCACGACGTCCGGGCGCACCTCGCGGTAGCGCTGGATCCCCTCGCTCACCGATCCCGCGGTCGCCACGACGCTGAGGTCGGGCTCGAGGTCGATGACGGCGCCCAGGCCGTCACGGATCAGCTCGTGGTCGTCGATCAGGAGGACGGTCGTCGTGTCGCTCATCGCTGCTCCGTGAGGATCGGGGAGTCGTCGCTGCCGGTGCTCCGTGGGATCTTGAGGGCCACCGAGACCGTCAGGCCCCGACTGGCATTGTCGCGGACGACGAGCTCCGCGCCGATCAGTCTGGCACGTTCGCGCATGATCTTCAGGCCATGCGAGTCCGCGCGCGCCGCCTGCAGCCCGACGCCGTCGTCGGTGACCGTGATGATCGCCTCCGGCGCGTAGACCTGGCACCGCACGTCGATCGACGTCGCGCGGGCGTGCTTGACCGCGTTGTTGATCGACTCCTGGGCGATCCGGAACAGCTCGGCCTCGACCTCGGGGCGCAGCCGGGTCGGCTGCTCGTCGAGCCGGACCCGGATCGGGATGCCCGACGACTCCGAGAGATGGCGCGCGACGTTGCTGATCGCGGCACCCAGGCTCTCGTTCTCGCCGATGCTGGTGCGCAGGTTCATCACGGACTGCCGTACCTCCGCGACGACCTTTGATACGCGCTCGCGCAGCATGCTGAGCGCCTTGGCCTGCGCCTCGTCGGCCGGACGGGCGGCGAGGGCGTCGATGATGTAGCCGAGCGAGGCGATGTCCTGGGCGACGCCGTCGTGCATCTCGCGGGCCAGCCGGTTGCGCTCGTCGGCGGTCGCGGCGTCGCGGAACTGCGCGAACAGCAACGCGGCGTCCAGCTTGACCGCGGTGTCCGAGAGGTCGTGGGCCACCGTGCTCAGCGGGAGCGACCGCGAGCTGTCCGAGCCGGCCGGCCGGAGTCCGGCGACGATCGCCTGGTCGCTGACCCGGAACGCGAAGCCCTCCCCGATCTCGATCGGGTGCGAGGCGCCGCGCTCCTGGAGCCGGACGTCGCCGGCCAAGGTCTCCGTGGCGACCGCGTCGGCCGCCTCGAGCTCGACGGTCGAGGCCACCGGGGCCAGGGCGTCGCCACGTGGGACGTAGAGCACGAGCGCCCGATTGGGGATCCCGTCGCTGACCTGGCTGAGCAGCTCGCCGCCCAGCGCGCCGACGTCGAGTCCCGAGCTGAGGCTCCCGGCGAGGTCGATCAGCTGCCGGAGGTGCTCCTGGGCGTCACGGTACGGCGCGAGCGGGTCGGGGATCCGGTCGGAGGAGAAGGTCACCGCGGCGATCAGGCTCAGGCCGAGACCGGCCATCGCCCAGGTGAAGATGGCGATCGCCTGGTCGGTCTTGATCGTCTCCCACCACATCAGGGCCAACGCGACCACGGAGATCAGCTCGACCATGACCGTCCGGAGCATGGTCCGGATCCCGGCGATGGCCGTCGCGTAGAGCGGCGGCACGACGAGGGCGGCCAGGACGACCGGCGCGTCCTCCATCGCCAGGGCGCAGATGACGCCGATCGCGGCCGCCTCGGTCATCGGGCTCAGCGACAGCTCCAGCTCGCGCCGGGTCGCGGTCACGGCCTGGTAGACCCACACGCCGCAGACGGCGGCGAGGGCGAGCAGGCCCTGCTCCTGGTGCAGCCACACGATCGGTCCGCCGATGGCGAGCAGCGCGAACAGGCGCGCCGCGCCGACCACCGCGTAGGTCTGGCTGCTCGGCATGGTCTCCACCCTAGTGCCGGAACCGCCCGCTCACTTGCCGTTGAACGCGTCCATCGCGTTCAGCACGGCGGGCCCCATGACGACGATGAACAGGCAGGGCAGGATGAAGAGGATCAGGGGGACCATGATCTTCACCGGGACCTGCTGGGCCTTCTCCTCGGCGTACTGCCGGCGCTTGACCCGGATCTCGCTGGACTGCACCCGCAGCACCTGGGCGATCGGGATGCCGAACGCGTCCGCCTGCACCATCGAGCCGACGAAGGTGTTGAGGTCCTCGACGTTGCTGCGCGTGCCCATGGCCTTGAGTGCCTCCGACCGGCTCATGCCCAGCTGCATCTCGCGCAGCACGCGGGAGAACTCCTCCGCCACCGGTCCGGTCGTGTTGCGAGCGACCTGCTGCAGGGCGGCGTCGAAGCCGAGACCGGCCTCCACGCTGATGGTGAGCAGGTCGACGGCGTCGGCGAGACCGCGCTTGATCTGGTCGGCACGGTGCGCGGCCTTGTTGTACAGGTACAGGTCGGGAGCGACGAACCCCAGCGCTGCGCTGGCGACGGCGATGACGAGGAGGACCGTGACCGAGCCGCCGAGCAGCGCGCCGTACGCGACGACGAGGACGGGCAGCGCGACCGCGCAGATCACCTTCATCGACAGCACCCGGTCGATGGTCCAGCCGCGCGGGTTGCCGGCGAAGTCGAGGCGGCGTCGGATCCGGTCGGCCTTGTCGGCGCCGGTCAGGCGCCGGCCGAGGGCCAGCGCGCGGGCCTGGAAGGGCGCCAGGACCCGGTCGGCGAACGGCTGGTCCGCCTCCTGGACGAGCTCCTGACCGGCATGGCCGGTGCGTTCGAGGGCGTCGAGCGCCCGGGCGAGGCCGGTGGGCTGCTCCTTGGCGAAGGCCGCGCCGACCGCGGCGATGGCACCCACGAAGAGCAGGAACGCAAGCAGGAGCAGCATCACGCCTCCACCTTGACCATGCGCGACATCGTGAACGTACCGATCAGCATCCAGGTGATCCCGAAGCCGAGCAGGATCCAGCCGCGGATGTCGGCCACCAGCGGGTGCAGGAACTCCCGGTTGGTGAAGAACAGGAACAGCGCGAAGACGATGGGCAGTGCGCACAGGATGACCGCGGACAGCCGGCCCTCGGCCGACAGCGCGCGCACGTGCCGGCGCAGGTACTGCCGCTCGCGCATGGTCGAGGCGACCGTGGTGAGCAGCTCGGCGAGGTTGCCGCCGACCTGGCGCTGGATCCGGATGGCCATGACCGCCCAGCCGAAGTCCTTGCTCCCGAACCGGTGCGCGACGCCCTCGAAGGCGTCCTCGATCGAGATGCCGATCCGCGCCTCGACCAGCACCCGCTTGAACTCCGAGGCGATGGGCTCGGGACCCTCGCGGACCACCGTGTCGACCGCCTGGGCGAGGGACAGGCCCGCGCTCAGGGCGCCGGACAGCAGCTGGAGCACCTCGGGCAGCGCGGCGTCGAAGGCACGCCTGCGCCGTCCGGCCATGTAGCGCAGGTAGAACGGCGGCAGCACGAAGCCGACGAGCATGAAGACCAGGCCGAGGACGATGCTGCCCTGGCCGAGGAGCAGGCCGACGACACCGCCGACCAGCACCGAGCCGACGTGCAGCAGCAGCCACTCCGACGGCTTGAACTCGCTGCCGGCGGCACCCAGTCGGCGGGTCATCCGGTCGTTGAGGGCGCTGTTGCGCTGCAGGATCTCGGCGGCGGCGGCCTTCGCCTGGTCGAGCACCGGGTCGGCCTGGGGCTTGGCGGAGCCCGACTTCCTGGCCAGCTCCTCGACGCCCGTCACCCGGGTGCTGTACGCCGTCACGCGGTCCGCGATGCTCATCGGCGCCGGCTTCGGCGGGACCAGCAGCACGGCGACCGACAGCATGCCGACCGCGAAGACGCCCACGCCGACCCACAACAGCCAGCCGGGGGCGGTGAAGCCGCCCTCCTCGTCGGCGATGGTCGGCAGCGGTGCCGCGGCGCCAGGGGTGCTGGCTGCCTCGATCGTGGCCAGGCTGCGCGCGACGACGGGCGTCCCACCGGTCGTCGGCAGGGTCACCTCGATGGTCGCCACGTCGGCGGAGAAGCCGGAGGGGAGCGGTGCGGTGACCAGGACCTGGTCGGCGAGGGCCTCGGCCTGCTCGGCGAAGGCCGCGGCGAGCGCAGTGCCGCTCGAGGTGATCACGTCGCCCTTGCCGGCTTCCGCGATCGGGCGGAGCGGGGTGAGCTGGTCCTCGGCGAGGTCGAGACCGACGATGTGGACCCGGGTGCCGGCGTCCTTGATCGCGGCCGTGGCGTCCTCGAGCGCCGCGGCGCTCCCGGCGTCGGCGCCGTCGGAGAGCAGCAGCAGGGACCGCTGGCCGCTGTCGCCGGCGAGCTCGGTGGCGGCGATGATGCCGTCGTAGAGCAGGGTGTTGCGCTGCAGCTCCAGCCCGTCGATCACGGTCCGGGCGGCGGCCCGGTCGGTCGTCGGCTCGAGTGCGACGTCGACGGTGCTGTCGAAGGTGACGATGCCGACCTCGACGTCGTCGGGCACGGCGTCGAGGTACGTCGACGCGGCCTGCTGGGCCGCCTCGAAGCGGCCCTGCTTGCGCATCGAGTTGCTCGTGTCGATCACCAGCACCGTGGTGCGCTTGACCGCGGACCCCGAGCTGGTGCTGCTCGCCGCCGCGTCCAGGGCCTCGCCGTCGAGCGTCGCGGTGACGCCGGACAGGTCCACCTGGTTGCCGGCCGGGACGTCGACCAGGATCCGGATGCCGTCCCCGGTCGACTCGACGTGGGCGATGCCGCCGTCCTCGGCGTAGGCCGGGGTGGCGACCAGGGCGACGAGGAGTGCGGCCAGCAGCGCCGCTCCCCGACGGATCATATGCTGCCCGCGCATCAGATGCGTTCCGTCCGGAAGATCGTGGGATCGACGGCGACGTTGGCGTAGGCCAGCTTCTCCAGGAACTTCGGCCGCAGGCCGGTCGAGCGGAGCCGGCCGAGGATCCGGCCGTTCTCGTCGAACCCGGCGGAGTTGTCGAAGACGAAGATGTCCTGGAGGGTGATGATGTCGCCCTCCATCCGCTCCACCTCGGTGATGTGCGTGATCCGGCGCGAGCCGTCCTTGAACCGGGTCTGGTGCACGATCAGGTCGACGGCGGAGGCCACCTGCTCGCGGATGGCGCGGATCGGAAGGTCCATGCCGGCCATCAGCACCATCGTCTCCATGCGGGCGAGCGTGTCGCGCGGCCCGTTGGAGTGCAGCGTGCAGATCGATCCGTCGTGGCCGGTGTTCATGGCCTGGAGCATGTCGAGCGCGGAGGCGTCGCGGACCTCGCCGACGACGATGCGGTCGGGGCGCATGCGCAGGCTGTTGCGGACCAGGTCGCGGATGGTCACCGCGCCCTTGCCCTCGATGTTCGCCGGGCGGGACTCGAGCCGGACGACGTGGTCCTGCTTGAGCTGGAGCTCGGCGGCGTCCTCGATGGTGACGATCCGCTCGTCGGTCGGGATGAACGACGACAGCACGTTGAGGGTGGTCGTCTTGCCGGCACCGGTACCGCCGGACACGATCACGTTGAGCCGGCCGCGGACGCAGGCGTCGAGGAAGTCGGCGGTCTGCGGGGTCAGCGACCCGAAGTTGATCAGGTCCTGCACGGTGAGCGGGTCGGTCGAGAACTTCCGGATGGTCAGCGCGGACCCGTCGATCGCCAGCGGCGGGACGATGGCGTTGACGCGGCTGCCGTCGGGCAGACGGGCGTCGACCATGGGGGAGGACTCGTCGACCCGGCGGCCGATCCGCGACACGATCTTGTCGATCGTGCGGCGCAGGTGCGCCTCGTCGGCGAAGTGCGCCTCGGCCTTGACCAGCCGGCCGTCCTTCTCGAGCCAGACGTCGTCGTGGCCGTTGACCATCACCTCGGAGACCTCGGGGTCGCGCAGGTAGGGGTCGATCGGCCCGTAGCCGAGGATGTCGTCGGTGATCTCCTGGGTCACCCGGACCCGGTCGGCAGCGCTGAGCGGCCGGTCCTGGGCACCGAGGACGTCGGACAGGACCGAGCGGACGGTCTGGTCGAGCTCGTCCTGGTCCATCTCGGCGTCGTACAGGTGCGGGCCGAGCTGCTTGATCAGCTCGGTGTGCACGCTCGACTTGAGGTCCTCGAGGCGGTCGGAGTCGGTGCCCGCGATCCGGCGACCCGGCTTGCCGTCGGCGGAGGCGGCGGCGGCGCGTGAGGACAGCGGGCCGGGGACCTTCTGTCCGGCGGCGGGCGCGTCGACGTCGGTGTGGGCGTGCGTGCCGACGGACGGAGGCGTCGGGGTCGGCTCGGTCGCGGTCACGACGTCGCCGAGGACGTCGGCGTCCGCGCCCGGTGTGGCGGCGTGACGGCCCTGGGCGGCGGCCTCGCGGCGCGCGGCGGCAAGACGCTCGGAGAGGCTGGACACGACTCAGCTCCTCCCGCGGCGGAACAGGCCCCGCGAGCGGGGCGGCTCGGCCTGCGCCGGTGCCGCGGACGCCGGGGCCGCGACGGGCTCGCCGGTGACCGCCGCTGCCAGGTGCGCGTAGGCGAGGCTCGCCGGGTGACCGGGCTTGTGCGAGACGATCGGCGTACCGGCGTTGGTGGCGGCGGCGATGTCGACCGCGGTCGCGACCTGCGCGCTGACCGGCATGTTGAGGATGCTCTCGACCTTCTCGACGCTGATGCCGACCTCGTCGTCGGCGCGGTTGAGCAGCAGGTGGCGGTGGCCGCGGGCGATGCTCAGCATGTCCATGGTCTCCAGGGCGACCTTGACGTTCTTCAGGGTCGGCACGTCGAGCGTCGCCACGATCACGCACTCGTCCGTCTCGTCCAGGGCGGTCAGGGTGGCGTCGTCGAAGGACGGCGAGGTGTCGACGACGATGTAGTCGAAGCCGTCGCGCAGCGCCCGCAGGATGCGGGAGATCAGCAGCGGGGTGACCCGCTCGCGCACGTCGGGGTGAGCGGGGGCGGCCAGGACCGTCAGCGAGTCCTGGTGGCGCGTGAGCAGGCCCTCGAGCATCGCGAGGTCGACCGAGTCCTCCGACCCGACGGCCTGCTCGATCGAGTGGGTCGGGAAGAGCTGCATGGTGATCGCGACGTCGCCGAACGCGAGGTCGAGGTCGACCAGGCACACCTTGCGGGCCCCGCGGTCGGTGAGCGCGAGCGCGAGGTTGACCGAGGAGGTCGTCTTGCCGACGCCGCCCTTGGGGGAGAACACCGTCACGACCCGGCCGAGCTGCCGCGCACCGCCGGGTCCGCGGAGGGCCTGGTAGAGCTGGTGGGCCCGCTCGACGGCGCTGGTGAGCGCCTTCTCCTCGCCGCCCGCGACCACGACGTCGCGGATGCCGGCGTGCATCGCCCTGGTCAGGACATCGGTGTCGAACTGGTGGCGGACCAGGACGACGCTGACGGTGGGGCGCTTGATGCGCAGCTCCTCGGCCGTGGCGAGCGCCGCGCCGAGGTCGACGCTCGGGCCGAGGGCCACGACGTACTCGTCCGGGTGCTGGTCGAGCCATGCCACGGCGCGCTCGGTCGTGGCGACCGCGTGCGATCCGGTGGGCATGGCGCGCACCAGGCTGTCGACGAGCGACGGATCCTGTTCGACGAGAACCGGCATGTCGACCTCACTCGCTGTCGCGGATGGTGGCGCAAGGTCCGGTCTTGTCGAGCTGGACCTCGCTCTCGGCGTTGAGCAGCGCCACGGACAGCTGGCCACGCTCGCGACCGTCCTGGAGCCACTCGAACTGCTCCTGGGTCACGGCGAGGTGCAGCGCCGGGGCCTTCTCGGCGGCGGCCTCGCCGTTCTCGGCGACCGTCGTCTCGGTCTGCGCGCCCTTCGAGATCACGGTGACGCGGTCGATGAGCAGGCAGGTCGGGGTGCTGGGGTTGACGGTCAGGAAGACCGCGAGCTGCGAGCCGGGCTCGATGAAGGAGCCGACCGGCAGGTCGAAGGACTCCGGCTTCGCGATCATGCCCGTCGGCAGGGGCAGCGAGGCGACGTCGACCGGGTCGCCGACCCCACCGAACTTGGTCGACAGCAGCTGCTCGCCGGAGTAGATGGTGGTCAGCGCGACCTTGCCGTCGAGGTCGCCGAGGTCGGCCTGGCGCAGCGCGTTGTCGAGGACCTGGCCCTGGGGCACGGCGGTCTCGGCGAGCTTGCCGGTGTCGAGTGCGGACTTGATGCTCTCGCCGGGCAGCACCGTCTTCCCGGCGGCCACGGTGACGATGTTCGTCGTCTGGTACTTCTCCGCGGCGCGCGACTCGGCACCCCGGGCGAAGACGAACACGAGCCCGACACCGAGCGCGGCGATCACCGCGGCCACGACGAGCAACAACCTGCGACGGTCCACTTCAGAGCCCTCCCGCTCCCCATGTGCATGGTCGCTGCTCCCCGGCTGCAGCGCACTGCGAGGCTAGCGAAGACGGCCGCGATGGTGTGAGCGAAAAGGCCGATTGTGGCCGAATGGTGCCCGATCGCCGGCGGGCGGATGGCCCGTTGGGACTATGTCCCACGCAGTCCCGTGCAACCGGGCGCACGGTCCCCGTCAGCCGGCCGTCAGGAGTAGAGCGCCGCGATCTCGTCGCGGTACTCGCGCATCACGACGTTCCGCTTGAGCTTGAGACTGGGCGTCACCTGGCCGGCGTCCTCGGTCCAGTCCGCCGGCAGGATCGTGAACTTCCTGATCGACTCGGCCTTGGAGACCGCCTTGTTGGCCTCGTCGACCGCGGCCTGGACCTCGGCGCGCAGGTCCTCGTCGTCGACGAGGTCGGCGACCTTCCCGGTCTTGCCGTGCTGCTCGGCCCAGGTGGGGAAGGCCTCCTCGTCGATGGTGACGAGCGCCGCGATGAACGGCTGGCCGTCGCCGACCACCAGGCACTGGCTGACCAGCGCGGACGCGCGCACCCGGTCCTCGAGGACGGCGGGAGCGACGTTCTTGCCGCCCGCGGTCACCAGGATCTCCTTCTTGCGCCCGGTGATCCGCACGAAGCCCTCGTCGTCGACCTCGCCGACGTCGCCGGTGTGGAACCAGCCGTCGGCGTCGAGCGCCTCGGCCGTCGCGGCAGGGTTGTTCCAGTAGCCGGCGAACACCTGGCCGCCGCGGAACAGCAGCTCGCCGTCGTCGGCGATCCGTACGGCGGTGCCGGGGATCGGGCGCCCCACGGTGCCGACCTTCTGGGCGTCGGGCAGGTTCACCGTCAGCGCGGCGGTGGTCTCGGTGAGGCCGTAGCCCTCGAGCACGGTCACGCCGATCCCGCGGTAGAAGTGGCCGAGCCGGTCACCCAGCGGCGCACCGCCGGAGACCGCGAACTCGCACCGGCCCCCGAGCGCGGCGCGGAGCTTGCCGTACACCAGGCGCGAGAACAGGGCGTGCTGGGCGCGCACCCGGACCGGGACCCGGCCGCCGCCCTCCAGTGCGCGGGACCAGGCGATCGCGGTCTCCGCGGCACGGTCGAAGATCCTGCCCTTGCCGTCGGCGGTGGCCTTCTGTGACGCGGTGTTGAAGACCTTCTCGAAGACCCGGGGGACGGCGAGGATGAAGGTGGGCTGGAAGGTGGCCAGCTGCGGCAGCAGGTTCTTGATGTCGGCACTGTGGCCCAGCCGGGTGCGTGACTTGATGCAGCCGACCTGGATGATCCGCGCGAACACGTGCGCCAGCGGGAGGAACAGCAGGGTGGAGGCGCCCTCGGCGTCGAAGAGCCGCTCCAGCTCGGCGACCGCGACTCCCAGCTCGGTCTGGAAGTTGTCGTGGGTGAGCATGCAGCCCTTGGGGCGGCCGGTCGTGCCGGAGGTGTAGATCAGGGTGGCGAGGTCACCCGGCCCGGCCGTGGTGCGACGGGTCTCGAGGTCGCTGTCGCTGACGCCTGCGCCGAGGTCGGTCAGGGCGGCGATCGCCCCGTCCTCGATGGTCCACAGGTGCTCGAGCGCGGGCAGGGTGTCCCGCGTGGCCTCGACCCGAGCGCGGTGCCCGGCGTCCTCGCAGACGACGGCGCTGGCCCCGGAGTCGGAGAGGATCCAGTTGATCTGCTCCTCCGAGGACGACTCGTAGATCGGCACGGTGGCCGCGCCCGCGAACCAGATCGCGTAGTCGAGCAGGGTCCACTCGTAGCGGGTGCGCGAGATCACGCCGACCCGGTCGCCGGCCCGGATGCCCGCCGCCACCAGGCCCTTCGCCACCGCCGACACCTCGGCGAGGAAGTCGGCGCAGGACACGTCGTCCCAGCCACCGTCGGCGTTCGCACGGCTGAACTGGACGGCCTGCGGCGCCTCGGCCGCGTTGCGGACCACGTCGTCGGTGAGGTTGCCCGTCTGCGGGATCTCGATGGTCTGCGGGGTGGAGTACTCACGCACCCGTGCAGGTTACCGCCGAGTTGGGGTGGCGTGGACGGCACCCGTCGGCGCCGGCCCGAGGTCTAGTAGCCTTCCGGGCATGGCCGAACAGACGTCCTCGTCGATCGTCGTCGACGCCCCTGCCGCCGCTGTGATGGCCGTCATCGCCGACTTCGCGGCGTACCCGCAGTGGGCCAAGGGCGTCACCGTGGCCGAAGTGCGCTCGTCGTACGACGACAGCGACCCGGCGCAGGCCGGTCGGGCTCGCGAGGTCTTCTTCGCCCTCGACGTCTCGCCGATCAAGGACGAGTACACCCTCTCCTACGTGTGGGACGGCGACCGGCAGGTCACCTGGACCCTCGTCGAGGGCAAGATGCTCAAGGCGCTCGAGGGTGCCTACGTGCTGCGTGAGACCGGCGGCGCGACCGAGGTGACCTACCGGCTCGCGCTCGACGTCTCCATCCCGCTGATCGGCATGCTCAAGCGCAAGGGCGAGAAGATCCTCATCGACACCGCGCTCAAGGGCCTGAAGAAGCGCGTCGAGTCCGGCGCCTGAGGTCTGCCCGTGCGGATCGTTCTCTTCACCGGCAAGGGCGGTGTCGGCAAGTCCACCGTGGCCGCCGGCACCGCGGCACTCGCTGCTGCGCAGGGCCTGCGCACGCTGGTGATCTCGACGGACGCCGCGCACTCCCTGGCCGACGCGTACGGCGCCACCGGGGTCTCGCGACGCTCGACCAACTCGAGCGCCGAGCCGACCGAGGTGGCTCCCCACCTCTTCCTGCAGCAGGTCGACGCGCAGCTGCGCTTCGAGCAGTCCTGGGCCGACATCCAGCGCTACCTGCTCTCCGTCCTCGACGCCGTGGGCATGGACCCGGTCGCGGCCGAGGAGATGACCGTCATCCCCGGTGCGGAGGAGGTGCTCGCGCTGCTGGAGCTGCGCCAGCACGCCCGCTCGGGCGCTTGGGACGTGATCGTCGTCGACTGCGCGCCGACCGCCGAGACGTTGCGGCTGCTGGCGCTGCCGGAGGCGCTCGGCTGGTACCTCGAGCGCCTGCTGCCGATCCAGCGCCGGCTGGTCAAGGCACTGCGCCCGGTGCTCAACCGCGCCGCCGGAGTGCCGATGCCCGGCGACGCCGTCTTCGACGCGATCACCCGCCTGCACGCTGAGCTCGACGACGTCCACGCCCTCCTGTCCGGGCCGGACTCGACGGTGCGGCTGGTCCTCACCCCCGAGCAGGTCGTGCTCGCGGAGGCGCGGCGCGCCTACACCAGCCTGTGCCTGTTCGGCTACCGCGTCGACGGCGTCGTCGCCAACCGGGTCTTCCCCGCCGGCGACGACGACCCCTGGCGGGCCGGCTGGGTCGCTGCCCAGGCCGGAGTGCTGCGCGAGGTCGCCCAGTCGTTCAGCGGGCTGCCGGTCTGGACCTCGGAGTACCAGGCGGCCGAGCCGGTCGGTGTCCCGGCGCTGAGCGCCCTCGCCGCCGACCTGTACGGCGACGCCGACCCGCTCGCCGTACCCGCCGGGGAGGGGCCGTTCCGGGTCTCCCACGGCGACGACGGGGGAGCGGTCGCCCACCTCTCCCTGCCCAACGTGTCCCGCTCGGAGGTCGACCTGGCCCGCAACGGCGACGAGCTCGTGATGACCGTCGGCTCCTACCGCCGGCTGCTCACGCTGCCTCCGGGCCTCGCCCGACTCCGGGTCGCGGGCGCCAGCGTGGTCGAGGGCGAGCTCCGGGTCCGGTTCACCGAGCCCGAGCCCGTGGAGGTCCGATGACCGACGAGCCCCAGGACGAGAGGCCTGACGACATCGGCAGCGTGGGTGAGGAGGCGATGAAGCTGCTCGCCGCCTTCGCCGACCTCGCCCGTCAGCACACCGGGGACGCCGCCGGGGGGCTCGGCAACCTTGCCGGTCAGGCCGCGTCGATGGCCCACGAGGTCGGCGAGCACATCGCCACCGACGCGGTCGAGTGCAAGTACTGCCCGGTCTGCCGGGTCGTGCATGCCGTCCGGCAGACCTCGCCGGAGGTCAAGGCCCACCTGATGGTGGCGGCCTCGTCGCTGCTGCAGGCCGCCGCCGGCCTGATGGAGCCGCCGCAGGACGGCGGCACCCGGACCTCCGAGGTGCAGCGCATCGACCTCGACGACCCCGAGGAGCCGACGCCATGACCGGCAGCCTGACCTGCGGCATCGACATCGGCGGCACCAAGATCGCCGGCGCGGTGGTCGACGAGGACGGGACCGTGCTCGCCGAGGCGCGGGTCGTCTCGCCCGCGACCGACCCGGCCGCGATCGAGGCCGCGGTCGCGGGCCTGGTCGCCCAGCTGGTCGCCGAGCACCCGGTCGCCGCGGTCGGCGTCGGTGCCGCGGGCTACATCGCCTCCGACCGCTCGACCGTCCTGTTCGCACCCAACATCGCGTGGCGCAACGAGCCGCTCGGGGCCGACCTCGGCCGGCTGGTCGGGCTGCCGGTCGTCGTCGAGAACGACGGCAACGTCGCGGCCTGGGGCGAGTTCCGGTACGGCGCCGGGCGCGACCACGACGACCAGCTGATGGTGACCGTCGGCACCGGCGTGGGTGGTGGCGTGATCGCGGGAGGCCGCCTCCTGCGTGGCGCCCACGGCGTCGCCGGGGAGATCGGCCACCTGCGGCTGGTCCCCGACGGCCGCCTGTGCGGCTGCGGCAATCACGGCTGCCTCGAGCAGTACGGCAGCGGGTCGGCGCTCGTGCGCGACACCCGGGAGGCCGTGCTCGCCGACCCGGCCGCGGCGGACGGGCTGCTGAAGCGCGCCGGCGGCGACGTCGAGGCGATCGACGGGCCGCTGATCACGGCGGCCGCGAAGGCCGGCGACGCGTTCGCGATCGGCCGGCTGGCGGTGCTCGGAGACGCGCTCGGCCAGGGCATCGCGTCCCTCGCCGCCGTGCTCGACCCCGGCGTCGTGGTGATCGGCGGCGGCGTGAGCGAGGCCGACGACCTGCTGCTCGACCCGATCCGGAACGCCTTCGAGCGCGAGCTCACCGGCCGGGGCTTCCGCCCCGAGGCCGAGATCCGGCTGGCGGCGATGGGCAACCGCGCCGGCGTGGTCGGCGCCGCGGACCTGGCCCGCGGCTGACATGACCGACTCCTGGGTGGGCGTCGACGTCGGCGGCACCAAGGTGCTGGCCGTCCGCGTCGATGCCGCCGGTGCCGTCGAGGCCACCGCCACCCGCCCGATGCCCGGCCGGTCCGCCGGTCCGGACGCCGTGGAGGAGGCGGTCGAGCTCGCCGCCCGCGACGTCTACGGCGACCGGGAGCCGCGCGCCCTCGGCGTCTCCGCCGCGGGTCTGGTGGATGCGGCCGGGGAGCGCTTCCTGTTCGGTGCCCACCTGCCGTGGCGCGACGCCCCCGTCCGCCGTACCCTCGCCGATCGCACGGGCCTGCCCGTCGTCCTCGACAACGACGCCAACTGCGCGGCCCACGCCGAGCTGGTCGCCGGCGCCGCACGCGGCGTCCGCTCCGCGCTGCTGATCACGATCGGCACCGGCATCGGTGGCGCGATCGTCCTCGACGGCCGCGTGGTGCGCGGGGCGCACGGCCTGGCGGGGGAGTTCGGGCACATGCAGGTCGTGCCCGACGGCCTGGCCTGCGAGTGCGGGCTGCGCGGGTGCTGGGAGCAGTACTGCAGCGGCCGAGCGCTGGAGCGGGTCACCCGGGTGGCCCTCGGCCGGCACCTCGACGGTCCCGAGGTGACCGCCCTGGCGCGCGCCGGTGACCGGGTGGCGCTGAGCTCGTTCGGGTCCGTCGGCACCTGGCTCGGCGTCGGCGCCGCGGGGCTGGTCTCGGCCTTCGACCCGGAGCTGGTCGTCGTCGGCGGCGGCGTCTCCGCGGTGGGCGACCTCCTGCTCGGCCCGGCCCGGACCGCGCTGGCCGGCTCGCTGCAGGGCACCGCCTATCGTGCGGTCCCCGGCCTGGTGCCAGCGCTGCTCGGTCCCGAGGCGGGCGCGATCGGTGCGGCCCTGCTGGCCCGGGACGGTCGCTCGTGAGCGCAGGGCCCGACCGGATCCGCGCCTGGACGGTGTGGCTGCTGACCCGCACGCTGCTGGTGGTCCTCCTGATGACCGTGGAGTCCGGGTCGTTCTCGGACCTCAACTACTACCGGGCGAGCCTCGACGACCTCGGCACCAACGGCGTCGGCGACACCCTCGCGGAGTACCCGCTCCCGGCCTTCCTGCTGCTCGCCGCGCCGTACGCACTCCTGTCGCTGGCGGGCTCCACCGGCGGATACCAGGTGCTCGTGCTGCTGCTCGTGCTGCTCCTCGACGCGGGCTTCCTGCGAGTCCTCCTGAAGCACGCCGGGACGACGATCCCAGTGGCGGCGTGGCTGCTGGCGACCCCCGCGCTCGGGGCGATCAGCTATGCCCGGTTCGACCTGGTCCCGGGTGTGCTCGTCGGCCTCGCCCTGCTCCACCTGGTCGACGCGCCCCGGCGGGCCGGACTGCTCGCGGTGCTGGCGACAGGCCTGAAGTACAGCCCTGCGCTGGTGCTCCCAGCACTCGCGGCGCCTGCCTCCAGCCGGTCGCGTGTCGTCGTACCCGGTGCGGTCGCAGGCATCGGGCTGGTCGCGGTGAGCATCGCCGTCGGAGGATGGGACCGGATCGTGTCGCCCCTGGCTTACCAAGGGGACCGCGGGCTGCAGATCGAGTCCGTCGCCGCCACCCCGGCGATGGTCGGATGGGCGCTCGCTCCAGGCGAGCACCGGATCTTCTTCGCGCCCTCCCTCGCCTGGGAGATCGACGGGCCCGGGACCGACGCCCTGCTGGCCGTCTCCACCGTCGTGACCGTGCTGCTCGTCGTCGTGCTCCTCGCCCTCTGGACGCTCGCCTGGCGACGCCTTCCCGACCCGCGCACCGGGCTGCCCGCCGTCGTGTGGTCGACGCTGGGAGCGATCAGCGCGTTCGTGGTCAGCGGCAAGGTGCTGAGCCCGCAGTACCTGCTGTGGCTGTTGCCTGCCGCCTGCGCCGGCCTCGCGCTGCTCGATGGCGCCGAGCGTCGTCGGCTGGGCCGGTGGACCGTCGCGCTGCTGGTGGCGGCGCTGCTGTCCCACGTCCTCTACCCGCACGTCTACGGCGCGCTCATCGGGGAGCACTCGGGCGGGAGCATCGTGGTGGTGGCCGTGCTCGCCCTGCGCAACCTGCTCGTCGTGGGCCTGTGCGTGTCGGCCCTCGGGGCGGCCTGGCGGACGATCAGACGCGTGCCCCGTCGTCCCAGGGATCCCGAGGCGAGCCGGGCGTCCTGATCACCAGGTAGCAGAAGCCGCCCACGAACCACGCCACGAGCAGCCAGCCGAGCCAGGTCGGCATCCCGAGGCCGAGGACGAGGAACACCAGCAGCAGCGTCGGCGAGCCGAACACGCCGGCCCACGCGAGCAGCCGGTCCGCCGGGGGCACGGGGACCGGCGGCGCCTGGTCCGGGACGAAGCGGTCGTCGACCAGGTCGATCTCGTCGTAGGCGTCGTCGTACCGGTGGTCGTGGCGGTCCTCGTCGACCTCCGGGTCGGTGGCCGGACCGGGGTCGTGCTCGTCCTCGTCGGGCGTCTCGATCTCGACGCGCTCGCCGTAGTTGTCGACGATCGCCTGCCAGGCGGCGTCGTCGTAGTCCGGGTCGTCCCGCTGCACGTCCTCAGGCTACGCCCCGGTCCTACGCCCCCGTCACCCGTGCGACGAACGCCGCCGACTCCTCGAAGATCGTCGGGGCGTCGTGGTCGAGGGTGGCCACGTGGAAGCTGTCCGGCAGCGCGACCCGGGTGACGTCGGTCGAGGAGATGCCGCCGAGCACCAGGGGCTCCGAGGCGTCGTCCACCACGTGGTCCTCGGCGGAGCGGAAGTAGACCAGGGGAGCGGTGATCCGCGGCAGGTCGGCGCGCAGCGAGGGCCAGGCCCGGATCAGCGAGTGGATCGCCTTGAGCGGGGTGCGGCTGTAGCCGCGCTCGTCGACATCTGGCTTCTTGATGTCGTTGGCGATGGCGGGGAACGACGGCACCAGGTGCTTGAGCACGGGCAGCAGCTTGACGTCGAGACGCCTGGTCGCCACCGCCGGATTGACGACCATCACGCCGGCGACCTCGTCGGGACGGTCGGCGGCGAGCCGCAGCACGAGCGCGCCGCCCATCGAGAGCCCGCCGACGACGACCGCGTCGTGCTCGGCGCGCAGGGCGTCGAAGGTGCGGGTCAGCTCGGCGTACCAGTCCGCCCAGCGCAGCGTGTTGAGCTCCTGCCAGGTGGTGCCGTGCCCCGGCAGCAGGGGTACGGCGACGCCGTACCCCAGCGCGCCGAGGTGCTCGCCCCACGGCCGGATCGACGCGGGCGAGCCCGTGAAGCCGTGGCTGAGCAGCACGCCGATCCGGCGACCGCCCGTCAGCTCCGGACGGGCCGCGACGGTCAGCGCGGCGGTCAGGTCGGTCTCGCGGTCGGGGGTGCTCGGAGGCATGGCGGGATTGTGCCCGACACCCACTAGGATCCGTGGCAGCGGCGTCCGTCCGGGCGGGCGCCGGGTCCCTGGGGAAAGGTCCGAAGAGGTTGTTCTACTGGTTCCTGAAGTTCGTCGCCCTCGGGCCGCTGCTGAAGGTCGTCTTCCGTCCCCGCGCCGAAGGCGTCGAGAACGTCCCCGCCACGGGACCGGCGATCCTGGCCAGCAACCACCTCTCGTACGCCGACTGGCTGTTCATGCCGCTGGTGATCCCGCGGATGGTGCGCTTCGTCGCCAAGGCCGAGTACTTCACCTCACCCGGCGTCAAGGGCTGGCTGCAGAAGAACTTCTTCAGCGGCACCGGCAACATCCCGATCGACCGCACCAGCGGGGACGCCGCCTCCGGCGCCCTGGTCTCCGCGAAGCGGGTACTGGCCGAGGGTGAGCTGTTCGGCATCTACCCCGAGGGCACCCGCTCCCACGACGGCCGCCTCTACCGCGGCAAGACCGGGATCGCGCGGCTGACCCTGGAGACCGGCGTGCCCGTCATCCCCGTCGCCGTCGTCGGCACCGACGTGGTGGCGCCGCCGGGCAAGAAGTTCGGCCGGATCACCCGCCCGACCGTGCGCTTCGGCAAGCCGCTCGACTTCTCCCGCTACGCCGGCATGGAGAACGACCGCTTCATCCTGCGCTCGATCACCGACGAGATCATGTACGAGATCATGCGGCTCTCCCAGCAGGAGTACGTCGACATGTACGCCACCCGCGCCAAGGCCGAGTCCAAGTCCGACTCGAAGCCGGCGCCGAGGAAGCTGGCGTCCTGACCGACCCGGGCATGACCACGCGGGCGGCCCTCGCCGTCGAGGACCGGATGTTCCGGGCCCTGGCGGTGCTGCGGGTCGTGGTCCTCGGCTACACGGTCGTCCTCAACGCCTATCGCAACAACTTCGACCACCCCGTCCTCGGCTGGGTGTGCGTGGCGGTGATGGTGCTCGCGACCCCGGCCGGGATCGTCGTGTACGCCGCCCCCGAGCGTCGGCTCCCCGCGGTGCTGCTGGTCGACCTCCTCCTGGCCGTCGCCCTGCTCCTCGCCACGCCCGTCGCCAAGGGACCGTGGTTCCAGGCCACCATCCCGGGCTACTGGATCGTCGGTGCCCTACTGGCGTGGGCGGTGCGCTACGGGTGGCGGGGCGGCACGCTCGCGGCCGTGCTGCTCGGCGCCGTCGACCTGCTCACCCGCTCGCACGTCGCCCAGAAGGACTGGGGCAACGTCTTCCTCATGCTGCTCGGCGGCTCGATGGTCGGCTTCGTCTGCGAGTCGCTCAAGTCGATGGCGGCCGAGCGCGACCTGGCCCAGCGCGAGGCGGCCGCGGCCGCCGAGCGCGCCCGGCTCGCCCGCGCCGTCCACGACGGAGTGCTGCAGGTGCTCGCCCTCGTCCAGCGCCAGGGCGGCGAGCTCGGCCGTGCGGCCGGAGCCCAGGAACAGGCGCTGCGGACGCTGATCCGCTCACAGGACGCGCTCACGGTGTTGCCGCAGGCACTGGTCGGGCACGCCGACCTCGCCCGGGCGCTGGGCGCGATGGGCGCCCGGCCCGGCACCGAGGTCGGCCTGCCGGCCGGAGCCATCGAGCTGCCCGCGCACACGGTCACCGAGCTGGCCGCCGTGGTCCGCGCCTGCCTCGACAACGTCGATCGCCACGTCGGTCCGGACGCGCGTGCCTGGGTGCTCGTCGAGGACCTCGGCGACCGGGTCGAGGTCAGCGTGCGCGACGAGGGGCCCGGCATCGCGGACGGCCGGCTGGCGGCGGCCGAGCAGGAGGGCCGGCTCGGTGTCGTCGAGTCGATCCGCGGGCGGGTCCGTGACCTCGGCGGGACCGCCACGCTCGACACCGGCAGCTACGGGACCGAGTGGACGTTCGTCGTACCGCGCCGGAAGGACCAGCCGTGACCATCCACAGCACGCACCCCTTCGCGGACGCCGATCCGGACCCGGCACGGCGGTTCCGCGGCCGGGTCGGCGGCGCCGTGACGCTGTGGACCGCGGGCGACGAGCACGACCGGGCCGGCCTCACCGTCACCTCGCTGATGGTCGCGCTCGGCCCCGAGCCGTCGGTCCTGGCGCTGCTCGACCCCGACTCCGACCTGCTGGAGGCGCTGCGCACCTCCGGGCACGGCGTCGTGCAGCTGTTGGCCTGGGCCGACCGCCAGCTCGCCGAGGCCTTCGCCGGCACGGCGCCCGCCCCCGGCGGCCCGTTCCGCCAGGCCCCGTTCGTCGCGGAGCACCACGGCCCACGGCTCGCGTCCGCGACCACCTGGGCCGGCGTCCGGCTCGCAGCGGAGCGGGAGGTCGGCTGGTCGGTCGAGGTGACCGCGGTGCTCGAGCGCGTCGTGGTCGGGGACGACGACGACCCGCTGCTGCACCGGCGCGGCCGCTTCCTGCGCGTCCCGTGAGCACGGGCTAGGGTCCTGCCCATGACGGACCCGATCCGGGTGATGGTCGTCGACGATCACCCGATGTGGCGCGACGCCGTCGAGCGCGACCTCCAGGCCGCCGGCTTCGACGTGGTCGCCGTGGCGGCGACGGGCGACGAGGCGATCGCCCGCTTCCTCGCGACGCGGCCGCGCGTGGTCGTCCTCGACCTGCAGATCCCCGGCCCCAGCGGCGTCGAGGTCACCGCGCAGGTGCTGGGTGCCGAGCCGTCCTCGCGGGTGCTCATCCTGTCGGCCTCCGGCGAGCAGGACGACGTGCTCGCCGCGGTCAAGGCAGGCGCGACCGGCTACCTCGTCAAGTCCGCCTCCCGCGAGGAGCTGCTGAGCGCCGTACGCCGGGTCGCGGCGGGCGACACCGTCTTCACGCCCGGCCTCGCGGCGCTGGTCCTCGGGGAGTTCCGGCGGATCAACGAGCCGGCCATGCCACCCGGCGAGCGGCTCACCGACCGCGAGACCGAGATCCTGCGGATGGTCGCCAAGGGGATGTCGTACAAGGACATCGCCGAGCGGTTGGTGATCGCGCACCGCACCGTGCAGAACCACGTGCAGAACACCTTGCGCAAGCTGCAGATGCACAACCGGGTCGAGCTGACCCGGTACGTCATCGAGCAGGGTCTCGACGTCGACGAGGCCTGACCACCGGTGGCGGAGCGACAGCGGGCCCGGCCGCGGCAGGACCGTGCCGTGCAGACCCGCCGGCTGCTGCTCGACACGGCGGTGCGGATCCTGGACCGCGACGGACTGGACCGGTTGACCACCTCGGCGGTGATCCGCGACGCACATGTCAGCAGCGGGACATTCTACCGCTACTTCAACGACCGCACCGAGCTGCTCGCCGTGCTGCGCGAGGAGGCGGTGCACGCGATCAGCGACGACCTCATGGTCAGCGTGGTCGACGCCCTCGAGCTCGACCTCGACGCCGCCCTGCGGATGGTCGTGGTCACCCTCGTCGACGGCTTCGAGCGGCACCGCGGCGTGATCACCGCGATGGTCAACCAGACCCCGGCCGGCAGCAACGCCAACGTGCTCCCCGAGATCGAGGCCGACCTGCACCGACTGGCCTCGCTGCTGCCGCGCCGACACCGTCCCGACCTCGCTCCCGAGCAGCTCGAGGCCGTCGTCTTCATGCTGATGGGCGTGCTCGTCTCCACGTGCCTGCGGATCGCGCTCGCCCGTCCCGACGGCGTCGACCGGGAGGACCTCGTCGACCTGACCGTCGCGATGATCGGAGCCGGGCTGCGATGACTCTGGAAGACTCCGATCGTGGCTGACCTGCTGGAGATCGCCGACGAGCTCTACGCCCTGCCGCTGAGGGAGTTCACGCCCACCCGCGACGCCCGGGCCAAGGAGCTCAAGGGGACGCCGCTGGCGGCGCAGGTCAAGGCGCTGCGCAAGCCCAGCACGGCCGCCTGGGTCGTCGACCTGCTGGTACGCCGCGAGGCGGCCCAGGTCGACCAGGTGCTCAGCGTCGGGGCCGCGCTGCGCGAGGCCCAGCAGGCGATGTCGGCCGGCGAGCTGCGCGCCCTGACCAAGCAGCGCCGCCAGGTCACCGCTGCCGTCACCACCCAGGCCCGCCGGATCGCCGCCGAGGAGGGGCTGCGCGTCACCGAGGCGGTGGCCGAGCAGGTCGAGGCCACGCTGACCGCCGCGATGGTCGACGCGGAGTGTGGCCGCGCGGTCCGCAGCGGCCTGCTCGTCAGCGCGCTGCACACCACCGGCGTCGAGCCGATGGACGCCGACGACCTGGCGAGCGCCGTCGCCGTCCCCGAGGCCCTCGGCTTCAGCGCCACCCCGCGCGAGGCCCCGCGCCCGGGACCGCCCGACCTGCACGTCGTACCCGATCCGGACAAGGCGGCCAAGGCGATCGCGGCAGCCGAGGAGCGGCTGGACGCCGCGCAGGAGGAGTACGACGCCGCCCGCGCCACCCACGACGACGCCTCCGGTGAGGTCGAGCGCCTCTCCGCCCGGTCGCTGCAGCTGGAGGCCGAGACCGACGAGCTGCGCCGCCGGCTGGCCGACCTCGAGGAGCAGGCCGAGGCGCTCGAGGAGGAGCTGGCCGAGGCCGAGGAGGTGCGCGACGCCACCGGTGCCGACCTGCGGACCGCCACCGCCGAGCGGGATGCGGCGCAGGCCGCGCTGGAGAGGATCAGGGCTCGCTGATCACTCGAGCCCCAGAGCACCTGGGTGCACGCGATCCATGCAGCAGCGAGCTCAGCCGTCCCCGCGCACGATCCCCAGCACTCGCCGGTCGATCCAGCCCAGGTCGGGAGCGACCCGCATCTCGTAGTTCTCGGTGCCGACCCAGGTGTGGAAGTCGCGGTGCCCGCCGGCGGCGGCGAAGGCCTCCAGCTCGTCGCGCAGCGCGGCGTCGACGGTGACCTTCTCGTCCTCGGTCGAGGCGGTGAGGTAGAGGTCGTGCAGGTCCAGGAGGCGGACCAGCTCGTCGATCGGGGTGGCGTGGTCGTCGACGCGGAGGTCGACCGCGACGTCGTCGAGCCCGCCGTACCCCGCGCCCTCGCGGACCACGAGGACCGCGGCGGACTGCCGTCCCCGGCGGTCGCCTCCGGCGGCGTCACCGGCAGCGAGGGCGGCGATCAGGCGGTCCTGGAGCGGCGCGTCCGTCGGGCTCTCCAGCCAGGCCGACTCCATCGCGGCGACGACCTCCTCGCCGGCGAGGCAGTTGCCCTGCACGGCGTACCCGTCGCCGGTGCGGCCGCCGGCCCACGGGATGCACTCGGCGCCGGTGTGGGAGGCGGCGTTGCCGTCGAGGTCGACGATGCCGACCTGGCGGTGCGCGCGGCCCTCGTCCTCCTCGAGCAGGCGCTGCAGCGCGACCGGCGCGGTGGCGCCCTCGTCGAGGTGGGAGAGAGCCAGGCCCTTGTAGGCGACGTTGGCGTCGGCCTGGGTCGCGAGCGCCCCGACGCCCGCGACCGCCGCGGGGACGGCGGAGCCGACCGCCAGGAACTTGGAGGCGACGGCGACGCCCCAGGTCTCGCCGTCGGCGGACCGGGCCACGATCGAGAAGGTCATGCCCAGAGCCTAGATACCTCGTAGAGACCCGACGTACGTTGGGAGCCATGCGCGTCGGAGTGCTGACCGGTGGCGGTGACTGTCCGGGCCTGAACGCCGTGATCCGGGCCGTGGTGCGCAAGGGGGTGAACGACCACGGCTTCGAGTTCGTCGGCTTCCGCGACGGCTGGCGCGGCCCCCTCGAGGGCGTGACGATGCCGCTCGGGATCGAGCAGTGCCGCGGCATCCTCCCCCGTGGCGGCACCATCCTGGGCTCGTCGCGGACCAACCCGTTCGCCATCGACGACGGCGTCCAGCGGATCAAGGACAACCTCGCGGCGGCGGGCGTCGACGCCCTCGTCGCGATCGGCGGCGAGGACACGCTAGGTGTCGCGACGAGGCTGGCGGACGTCGGCGTCGCCGTGGTCGGCGTGCCGAAGACGATCGACAACGACCTGTCCGGCACCGACTTCACCTTCGGCTTCGACACGGCGGTCAACATCGCGACCGAGGCGATCGACCGGCTGCACACCACCGCCGAGTCGCACCACCGGGTGCTCGTCGTCGAGGTGATGGGCCGCCACGCCGGCTGGATCGCCCTGCACGCCGGCATCGCCGGGGGAGCGAGCGCCGTCCTCATCCCCGAGGCGCCCTTCGACATCGAGGCCGTCTGCGCGCACGTCGAGACCCGGTTCCGCAGCGAGTACGCGCCGATCATCGTGGTCTCCGAGGGCGCCGTGCCCGCCGACGGCACCGGCATGACCCTGGTCAGCGGGGAGAGGGACGCCTTCGGGCACGTCCGTCTCGGCGGCATCGGCGACCGGCTCGCCCACGAGATCGAGCAGCGCACCGGCAAGGAGGCGCGCGCCGTCGTCCTCGGCCACATCCAGCGCGGCGGCACCCCCTCGGCCTTCGACCGCTGGCTGGCGACGCGGTTCGGTCTGCAGGCGATCGACGCGGTCGCCGACGGTGAGTACGGTGTGATGGTGGCCCTGCGTGGTACGTCGATCGTCCGGGTGCCGCTGGTCGAGGGCACCGGTGAGCTCAAGCTGGTCAGCGCGGCGGAGTACGCCGAGGCGCAGGTCTTCTTCGGATAGCAGGATGCACGCCTGGCGGGCGCCCCGCGCCTTCGACGGCCACCGCTTCCTGCCGGGGGGAGCGACGGTGCTGGTCGAGGGTGACCGGATCGTCGGCGTCGAGCCGGCCGGTGTCGCCGTGCCCCACGACTGCCCCGTGGCGGCGTACGACGGCACCCTGCTGCCCGGCCTCGTCGACGCCCACGTCCACCTGGTCTCCGACGGGAGCGTCGGCGCGCTCGAACGCGTCGGGGAGCAGGACGACGACGCGATCGACGCCCAGGTCGCCCGGTCGCTGGCGGCCCAGGCCGCCGCCGGCGTCACGACGGTCCGCGACCTGGGTGACCGCGGCTACCGGACGCTGCCCTTCCGGGACGCGCCCGGCCCCGGGCAGCCGCGCGTCGTCGCGGCCGGGCCGCCGCTGACGACGCCGGGCGGCCACTGCCACTACCTCGGCGGGGAGGCCGCGACCGACGACGAGCTGCGCTCGGCGGTCCGCGAGCACGCCGATCGCGGCGTCGACGTCGTCAAGGTGATGGCGGGTGGCGGCTTCCTCACGCCGGGCAGCGACATGGTCGGTGCGCAGTACGCCGTCGAGGCGATGCGGCTGGTCGTCGAGACCGCTCACGCCCTCGGCCTCCCGGTGCTGGCCCACGCGCACTCGACGGTCGCGATCGAGGTCGCGCTCGCGGCCGGCGTGGACGGCATCGAGCACTTCACGGGCATCACCGCCGGGGGTGCCGTGCTCACCGACGACCTGCTGGATCGCACCGCCGCAGCGGGCACCGTGGTCGACCCGACCATGGGCAACGACCGGTCCGTGCTGGTCGCGCTGTTGACCGCGCCACCGCCGGCGGTCGTCGAGATCATGGCCCGCGTGGGACTCGACGTGGAGGGCTTCTTCGCCCAGCGCTACGTCGACGCCGGCCGGATGCGCGACCACGGCGTCCGTGTGGTGCCGGGTGTCGATGCCGGGGCCGGGCCGATGAAGGCGCACGGCAACGCCTGGCGGGCGGTGCTGGACCTGGTCACCGCCGGGTGGCCGCTCGCCGAGGCGCTGGCTGCGGGGACGTCCGGTGCTTCCGAGGTCTGCGGGCTCGCGGCCGAGACCGGCGCGCTGCGACCCGGTCTGGCGGCGGACCTGCTCGTCGTGGAGGGCGACCTGGCGGTCGACGCCACGGCGCTGGGCCGCCCGGCCGGGGTGCTGCTGCGCGGCGAGCGGCTCAGCGCCTGACCGGCGCCGTCACGACGTCCAGGTCCACGACCAGCGCCCGGTGGTCGGAGAGCTCCATCCGGCGTGCCTCCGCGGCCGCCGGGAGGGCAGGGTCGGCGAGCACGTGGTCGAGCTGCTCGACCGGCCGGTCGGCCGGGAAGGTGCGGCAGGTGGCGAGCGGGTGCAGGCCGGTGATCCGCGCCGCGCGCCCGACGTCCATGTTGAGGTCGCCGGTCAGCACCAGGGGTCGCGGACCGCCCGACAGGGAGCGCATCAGGCGACGCAGCTGGAGGCCGTTCCACCACCGGATGAACGACAGGTGGGTCGTCGCGACCGTCAGGATCCCGGCCGGTCCCTGGACGGAGGCGGTCACCGCGACCCGAGGCTCGTCGCGCACCCAGGTCGGTCGCGCCGGTCCGTCGAACCACATCGGCACCGGCGTCGTGACGGCCGGCAGCCGTATCACCTGCCAGCCGGCGACGGGGAAGCGGCTCAGCAGCGCGATCCCGTACGCCGCGTCGTGCGGCTGCTCGTCCCCGGTGGCGGCCGTCCAGGTCGCTCCCGGGCTGCCCGCGAGGGCCGCCACGAACCGGTGGTGGGGCGCTCCCATCGCCTCCGCGGCGAGTGCCGTGAGGTCGGCGTTCCCCGAGCGGTGGAGCAGGTGGTCGACCTCCTGCAGCGCCAGCACGTCGGGGTCGAGGTCGCGGATCGCGTCCTGCAGCACGGCCACGTCGACCTCGTCGTCGTGCTGGGTGCGACCGCCCAGGATGTTGAACGTCACGATGCGCATCACCTCCGTCGTACCCGCACGGATGCGGCTCACCCGGGCGGGTACTTCGTGCTTCCCGGAGATGCGTGAGGTGATGACCGGTGAGCGAGGCAGGGGAGGAGCCGCGGGGATCCGGGCACCTGCGGGAGGCACTGAAGCTGGTGGCGGTGCTGCTGAAGGAGACCGGCGTGCCGTTCGCGCTGGCCGGCAGCTACGGCCTGTGGGCCCGGGGCGGCCCGGAGCCCGACCACGACGTCGACTTCATGATCGCCGAGGAGGACGCCCCCCGCGTCAAGGACGTCCTGGCCGACAGCGGCCTCGACGTGGTCCAGCCGCCGGAGGACTGGCTGTTCAAGGTGTTCGTCGACGAGGCGATGGTCGACGTGATCTTCCGGGTGCGCAACGAGCCGATCCGGCGCACCCGCTTCGGTGACGCCGACGAGATCGAGGTCGAGTCGGTCCGGATGCCGGTGCTGTCCGCGACCGTGCTGATGACCGACAAGCTCGGGTCGCTGGAGGAGCACGCCTGCAACTTCACCGCCGTCCTGCCCGTCGCCCGCGCGGTCCGCGAGCAGGTCGACTGGGGCGCCGTGGCAGCCGGGACCGCCACCAACCCCTTCGCGCGGGCGTTCCTCGGCCTGCTCGGCGATCTCGGCGTCGCGCCCACCGCGGCCCACGACGCGGCGAGGGCGAGGGAGCTCCCCGAGGTCTCCGCGCCGCCGGGCGCCGCGCGACGCTGACCGCCCTCGTAGACTCCTCGTGTGGTGACGACCGTGCAGAGGCAGACCGTCGGCGTGTTGCAGTGTCTCCCTCCGCAGCTGATCGGCCGCACGATCGAGCTCCACTACCGCGGCGTGGGCCGGGACGGGGCCGTCACGGACTTCGTCGAGGTGGTCGAGCTGCCGGGCACCCTCGACCACGTGGCGCCGGCGACCCGTGACGGGCTGCTCCGCCTGCTGTCGCTGGCGGCATCGCTGAGCTACTTCAAGGCCTACGCTCCGGGCTCCATCGACGTCCCCGCCGGGCTGACCGCCCGGGAGCGGGAGTTCCTCGACGAGCTCACCAGGAACGGGTTGGGGGAGTTCGCCTACGTCAACGACCTGCCCGAGGTCTTGCGGACCGAGATCACCGGGCCCACGCTGCCCGACGTGCCCGTCACGCGCGGGCAGTCCCCGGCGCGGCGGGTCCTCGTGGCGGTCGGCGGCGGCAAGGACTCGATCGTCTCGATCGAGGCGCTCAGGGCCGGCGGGTACGACCTCGGGCTCTTCGCCGTCAACGACTACGAGCCGATCCGCGCGACCGCGGAGGCCGCCGGCCTGCCGCTGACCACGGCCCGCCGCACCCTGGACCCGGAGCTGTTCCGGCTCAACGCCGCGGGCGCGCCCAACGGGCACGTGCCGGTGACGGCGGTCAACTCCGTGGTGGCGTTGCTGAGTGCGCTGGCGCTGGGCTACGACACCGTGGCCTTCAGCAACGAGGCGAGCTCGTCGTACGGCAACGTGCTCTGGCACGGACGCACGATCAACCACCAGTGGTCGAAGGGCCTCGAGTTCGAGCGCCTGCTGCGCGACAGCCTGCCGGACGACGCCCCGGCCTACGTCTCGCTGCTGCGGCCGCTGACCGAGCTGCGGATCGCGCGGCGGTTCGCCTCCCACCGCGCGTACCACCGGGTCTTCACGAGCTGCAACCGCGCCTTCAAGCTCCGCGCGGCGGAGCGGACCTCGTGGTGTGCCGACTGCCCGAAGTGCCGGTTCGTCTTCCTCTGCCTCTCGCCGTTCCTCCCGCGCGAGGAGCTCCTGGCGATCTTCGGCGGCCGCGACATGTTCGCCGATCCGGGCCAGTCGGAGGGCTTCCTCGAGCTGCTGGGCGCCGACGGACTCCTCAAGCCGTTCGAGTGCGTCGGCGAGCCCGACGAGTGCCGGGTCGCACTGGCCATGGTGCGAGAGCACCCGGACTGGCAGGGCCATGAGTTCCTCGGGTCGCCGGCGGTCGTGGCGCTGGTCGCGTCGGCCGACGAGCGAGAGAGCGTCTTCGCGTTCCGTGAGGGTGAGCACCTGCTGTCGTCCGAGCTCGAAGCGGTCGCCCGTGCGGTTTGAGGACCTGTCCGGCCGCGACGTCGTCATCTGGGGTGCCGGGCGGGAGGGCAGGGCGGCCCGTGCCGAGCTGGAGCGGCGCGGCATCCGCTCCGAGTTCGTCCTGACCGGCCCCGGGGCGGCTCCCGCGGACCTCGGGGCGACGGCGTCGACCGGACCGGCGGCGCTGAGCCGCCTCACGAGCGCCGACGTGGTCGTGAAGTCGCCCGGCGTGCCGCGCACGTCGCCGGAGTTCACCCGCGTCCAGGAGCTCGGCGTCCCCGTGACCTCGCTGACCGACCTGTGGCTGTCGGAGAACGCGGCGCGCACCGTGGCCGTCACCGGCACCAAGGGCAAGAGCACGACGTCCTCGATCATCCACCACCTGCTCAGCAGCGTCGGCGTCTCGGCGAGCCTGGTCGGCAACGGCGGTACGCCGGTCACGGAGGGTGACTCACCGCAGGCCGAGGTCGCGGTGACCGAGGTGTCGAGCTACCAGGCCGCCGAGCTGTCCACGTCGCCGCGCGTCGCGGTGGTCACCTCGCTCTACCCCGAGCACCTGCCCTGGCACGGCGGCTTCGACCGTTACGTCGCCGACAAGCTCAACCTCGTCGCCCACGGCTGCGAGGTGGTCGTGGTCCCAGCCCTCGACACCGAGCTCGCCGACCTGGTGCGCTCCCGCGCGGGCGGTGCGCGCGTGGTCGACCCCGGCGGCTTCGGGATCTCCTCGTCCGAGGAGGCCGGCATCGTCTGGGAGGGCACCGGTCGCCTGGCCCCGGAGCAGATGTCCCTGGTCGGGCGGCACAACTTCTCCAACGCCGCCCTCGCCCTCACCGCGGTGGTCGCCGGGTACGCGCTCGAGGACCGGCGTCACGACCTGCTGGCCGCGGTGGGCAGCTTCGCGCCCCTCGCGCACCGCCTCGACGCCGTGCCGTCCGGCGACGGTCGGCAGTGGATCGACGACAGCCTGGCCACTGCGCCCGAGGCGGTCGTCGCGGCCCTCGAGACCTACGCCGGCCGGCGGGTCGTCCTGCTGCTCGGAGGGGACGACCGCGGACTGTCCTTCGAGCCGCTCCGCACCTACCTGGCGCGACGGCCCGGCGAGCCGGTCCGCATCCTGGCCTTCGGACCCGCCGGCCGGCGGTGGGTGCGCGAGGCCGGGGCCACGGCGACCGGCTCGGAGCTCGCGGACGGGTTCGCCGACGCCCTCACGCGGGTGGGGGACCCGGCGGCCTCGGACGTCGTCCTCCTCTCGCCCGGAGCGCCGAGCTTCGACGAGTTCTCCAGCTACGAGGAGCGGGCAGCGGTCTTCCGCGCCGCGGCCGGACGCGCCACGGGATGACGCGGCTCCACACGCTCGACGGGGCCGAGGTCAGCGGCGTCCCGCCCGAGCTCGCCCTCTACCCCTACGGCGCCTTCACCACGTTCGTGGCCGTCGACGGCAGCGTGCGCCGGTGGCCGCGCCACGTCGAACGGCTCGCCCAGGGTGCGCTCCGGCTCTGGGGCCACCGCGTCGACGAGGACTCGCTCCGCGAGGTCGCCCGGGCCCATCTCGCCCGGCTGGGAGGGCCGTCGACCGTGCGGATCACCCTCTACCCCGAGCACCTGCCGCTCGCCGCGCCGGCACAGGCCCGCGGCTGCCGGGTCCTCGTGTCGTCGGGGCCCACCGAGTTCCCGTACCGGCCGCAGCCGGAGATCGCCGTGACCTCGGTGGCGCACGAGCGCGACCTCCCCGACCTCAAGTCGACGTCCCTGCTGATGCCGATCCACCTGCGCCGGCAGGCCCAGCTCGCCGGCTTCGACGACGCCCTGCTCCGTCACGGCGACCGCGTGCTCGAGGGCTCGACCTGGACGGTGATGGTGTGGGCCGACGGCGAGGTCGCGACGCCCGACGGTGCCGTCCTGCGCAGCATCACCGCCGACGACGTGGGGGAGATCGCGAGGTCGCTGGGGTGGACCTTCTCCCGGCGACCGGTCGACCTCCCTGAGCTGGTGCGTGCCGACCTGGTCCTGGCGGTGAACGCGAACAGCCCGGCACGCGCGATCGGGCGTCTCGACGACGACCGCCTCTCCATCGCGCCGGACCTGCTCGACGCGATCGCGGCCACCTTCTCCGCGCTGCCGCGCGATCGCGTCTAGGCTCCCCAGGTCGCTCGCCGTCCGCCGCTCCGCGGACACCGAGCAGGTGGACAGGGCCCGGAGCGACGACTGCCCCCTAGGTACGATGGGTCGGTGAACAGCCTCCCGTCCCTCGAGCAGTTGCACGCCATCGGAGCGAAGCAGCAGCCGTCGTACGACGACCCCGCAGCCCTGGCCGCGGCCGTCGCGCGACTGCGCACGCTGCCCCCGCTGGTGTTTGCGGGCGAGTGCGACGAGCTCAAGGCGAAGATCGCGGCGGCCAGCCGGGGCGAGGCCTTCCTGCTCCAGGGCGGCGACTGCGCCGAGACCTTCGTCGACGCGACGGCCGACAACACCCGCAACAAGCTGCGCGTGCTGCTGCAGATGGCCGTCGTGCTGACCTACGCCGCTTCCGTCCCGGTCGTGAAGGTCGGGCGGCTGGCAGGCCAGTACGCCAAGCCCCGCTCGTCGGACACCGAGACCCGCGGCGAGGTGACCCTGCCGGCGTACCGCGGCGACGCGGTCAACGGCTTCGAGTTCACGCCCGAGTCGCGCCGCCCCGACCCGCAGCGGCTGCTCGACGTCTACCACGCCTCGGCGTCCACGCTGAACCTCGTGCGTGCCTTCACCACCGGTGGGTACGCCGACCTGCGCCAGGTGCACACCTGGAACTCCGAGTTCGTCCGCAACAGCCCCGTCGGCCAGCACTACGAGGCGATGGCGGCCGAGATCGACCGGGCACTGACCTTCATGAAGGCGATCGGCGCCGACCCGGAGGAGTTCCACCGGGTCGACTTCTACTCCTCGCACGAGGCGCTGCTGCTCGAGTACGAGCACGCGATGACGCGCATCGACTCGCGCACCGAGAAGCCCTACAACGTCTCTGGCCACATGGTCTGGATCGGCGAGCGCACCCGCCAGCTCGACGGCGCGCACGTCGAGTACTTCAGCCACATCAGCAACCCGATCGGCTGCAAGCTCGGCCCGAGCGCGACCGCCGACGACGCGCTCTCCCTCGCTGCCAAGCTCAACCCGACCAACGAGCCGGGCCGGCTGACCTTCATCACCCGCTTCGGCGCCGGCAAGATCCGCGACGGCCTGCCGGCGCTGGTCGAGAAGGTCACCGCCGAGGGTGTCGACGTGGCGTGGGTGTGCGACGCGATGCACGGCAACACCTTCGAGGCGTCCAACGGCTACAAGACCCGGCGCTTCGAGGACGTCCTCGACGAGGTGCAGGGCTTCTTCGACGTGCACCGCGCGCTCGGCACGGTGCCGGCCGGCATCCTGGTCGAGAACACCGGCGACGACGTGACCGAGATCGTCGGCGGCGGCGAGGAGCTCGACGAGCAGGGCCTGGCCCACCGCTACGAGTCGGTGGTCGACCCGCGCCTCAACCGGGTGCAGTCCCTGGAGCTGGCGTTCCAGGTCGCCGGCATGCTCCAGAAGCGCTGAGCGTGATCGACCTCCGCTCCGACACGGTCACCCGGCCGACCGGGGCGATGCGCGCCGCGATGGCGGCGGCCGAGGTCGGCGACGACGTGTACGGCGAGGACCCGACCGTCCGCGCGCTCGAGGAGCGGGTGGCGGGGCTGTTCGGCCACGACGCCGCGCTGTTCACGCCGACCGGCTCGCTGGCCAACGTGCTCGCGGTCGCGGCCGTCGTGGCCCCGGGCCAGGAGGTGCTCTGCGAGGCGCGCGCCCACATCGCGCGCGCCGAGCTGGGCGCGCACGGTGCGGTCAGCGGCCTGACCATGCGCACCTGGTCGCACCCGCGCGGACAGGTCGACCTCGCCGCGCTGGGGGAGCTGTTCGCACCCGACCTCGGGCCGTACTTCGTGCGGACCGCCGCGGTCTCGGTGGAGAACACCCACAACTTCGCGGGCGGCACGGTGCTGCCGCTCGCCGACCTGCACGACGTCCGCGACTTCGCCCACGGCCACGGGATCAAGGTGCACCTCGACGGCGCCCGGATCTGGAACGCGCACGTCGCGACCGGCGTGCCCCTCGCCGACTACGGCGCCGTGGCCGACGTGATGGCGGTGTGCCTGTCCAAGGGCCTCGGCGCCCCGGCCGGCTCGCTGCTGCTCGGCCCGCACGCGGTGGTCGAGGAGGCCCGGGTGCGCCGCAAGCGGCTCGGCGCCGGCATGCGCCAGGTCGGGATCCTCGCGGCGGCGGGTCTGCACGCCCTCGACCACCATCTCGAGCGGCTCGCCGACGACCACGCCCACGCCCGGCTGCTCGCTGAGGCGGTGGGTGCCGACCCGACCGGTGTCGCCACCAACATCGTGGCCTTCGACGTCGACGACGCCCCGGGGTTCGTCGCCCGGGCCCGCGAGGCCGGCGTCCTCGTCGGTGCGGTGGGCGCCCGGACGGTCCGCCTCGTCACGCACCTCGACGTGACGCGGGCCGACGCCGAGCGGGCCGCGCGGGTCCTGGCCGGCCTCTGACCGGGACGGTCAGGCAGGAGCGCCGCGGAAGCGCACGTCGCTGATCGCGGTGAAGTCCCGCCCGGCCGGTCCCTTGCCCGGGGGAGTGACCTCGACCAGGTGGAGCACGATCGTCCTGGTCGCCACCGGGCCGACCGGCCGCAGCTGCACGCGCTGCCGGTCGACGAGCTCCTGGGTGATCCGGGTGCCGTCGTCGAACTCCCACTGCACCGCGCGGACCCGGCGGTTGCCGCGGTACCAGTTGTCGGCGCCGTCGATTTTGGCGTACCCGTTGAGCAGCCCGACCTCGGTGAGCACGACCTCCTCGCCGAGGTCGAAAACGATCGTCGCGCCGGTGCCGTCGCCGGGCATCCGCCACGCGGTGCGTGGCCGTCCGTCGAGCATGTTGCGGGCCGCGTACGTCACCGGGCGGTTCTGCCGGTCGCGGGACGCGGGGGCCGTGGCGGGCACCTCCGCCTCCGCGGCCGCGGTCAGGTCGCGCAGGTCGTCGGGGTCCGGCGCCTCGACCGGGCCGCCGGTGCCGGTGCTGTCGGGGCGGGGCTCGCCGGACTCGTCCCCGCCGTCCGGCAGGGCGCCGTCGGTGCCCTGCGCCTGCGCGGAGCCGTCCGCCGCGCCGTTGCCGCCATCGCCGCCGTCGTCGCCGCCTGAGCTGACCAGCAGGAACGCACCGATGCCGGCGACCAGCGCGAGCGTCACCACGCCGAGCAGCCAGGGCAGCCACGGTGTCCCGGACGCCTCGCGGGGAGCGGGACCCGGTG
>JADCLI010000052.1 GCA_016803235.1 Pimelobacter simplex | reverse complement strand
CGGTGCGGGCGTCGACGTCGGGGCGGGAGGCTCCGCGACCGGAGGGGACGGCTCGGCCCCTCCCCGCAGGAGCAACCAGGCCAGCAGCACGGCCAGGGCGAGGCCGACCGCGCCGGCGACCAGCGCGCGGTCGCGTCCCCGGTTCCCCTCCTCCACAGCCACCCGCCCATTGTGACGGCGATGTCGGTGCCGTGCGGGAGGATGACGGAATGGAGGACCCCCTGGCCCGCTTCAGCGAGGCGACGCGGACGTGGTTCCGCGCTGCCTTCGCCGAGCCCACCGCCGCCCAGGCCGGCGCGTGGGACGCGATCGCCCGCGGCCAGCACACCCTGGTCGTGGCGCCGACCGGCTCCGGCAAGACGCTCAGCGCGTTCCTCGCCGGGATCGACCGGCTGCTCACCACCCCGCCGCCCGACGACAGGCTCCACCGCACCCGCGTCCTCTACGTCTCCCCGCTCAAGGCGCTCGCCGTCGACGTCGAGCGCAACCTGCGCGCCCCGCTGACCGGCATCCGGCAGACCGCCGACCGGCTCCATCCAGGCCGGCCGTTCCCCGAGGTCAGCGTCGGCATCCGCTCCGGCGACACCCCCGCCCACGAGCGCCGCCGACTCGCCACCCGGCCGCCCGACGTGCTCATCACCACGCCGGAGTCGCTCTTCCTCATCCTCACCAGCCAGGCCCGCGAGACCCTGCGCGGCATCGAGACGGTGATCGTCGACGAGGTGCACGCCGTCGCCGGCACCAAGCGTGGCGCCCACCTCGCGCTCAGCCTCGAGCGGCTCGACGCCCTGCTCCCCCGCCCGGCCCAGCGGATCGGGCTGTCCGCCACCGTCCGGCCCACCGAGGAGGTCGCGCGCTTCCTCGGCGGCACCGCGCCGGTCGAGATCGTCGCCCCGCCCACCCACAAGGAGTGGGACCTGCGCGTCGAGGTCCCCGTCGAGGACATGACCGAGCTCGGGCAGGTGGTCGAGGACGACGACCCGACGGCTCCGCCGAGCCGGGCCAGCATCTGGCCCCACGTCGAGCAGCGGGTCGCGGCGCTGATCGGCGAGCACCGCTCGACGATCGTGTTCACCAACGGCCGGCGCACGGCGGAGCGGCTGACCGCACGGCTCAACGAGATCGCTGCCGAGATGACGACCGAGGGCATCCTCCCGCCCGCGCAGGTGATGGCGCAGTCGGGCGCGGCGGCCGGCGCGCCGGCGGTGCTCGCCCGCACCCACCACGGCTCGGTGTCCAAGGAGCAGCGCGCCCTCGTCGAGGACGACCTCAAGTCCGGCCGGCTGCCGGCCGTGGTCGCCACCAGCAGCCTCGAGCTCGGCATCGACATGGGCGCGGTCGACCTGGTCCTCCAGATCGCCTCGCCTCCCAGTGTCGCGAGCGCCCTGCAGCGTGTGGGTCGCGCGGGCCACCAGGTCGGCGAGACCTCCCACGGCGTCTTCTTCCCCCAGCACCGCGGCGACCTGGCGCCCGCCGCGGTCGCCGTCGCCCGGATGCGCACCGGTGGCATCGAGGCGCTGCGGGTGCCGGCCAACCCGCTCGACGTGCTCGCCCAGCAGGTCGTCGCCGCGACGGCCGCCGACGAGTGGGACGTCGACGAGCTGTTCGCGCTGGTGCGGCGCAGCGCCCCCTACGCCCACCTGCCCCGGTCGGCGTACGACGCCGTGCTCGACCTGCTGGCCGGGCGCTACCCCTCCGACGAGTTCGCCGAGCTGCGTCCGCGGATCACCTGGGACCGGGTCACCGGCCAGATCGGCGGACGCCCCGGCGCCCAGCGGCTCGCCGTCACCAGCGGCGGCACCATCCCCGACCGCGGGCTCTACGGCGTCTTCCTCGCCGGGGAGGGCACCAACCGCCGGGTCGGGGAGCTCGACGAGGAGATGGTCTACGAGAGCCGGGTCGGCGACGTGTTCGCGCTCGGCGCGACCAGCTGGCGGATCGAGGACATCACCCACGACCGGGTGATCGTCACCCCCGCACCGGGCGTGCCGGGGCGGCTGCCGTTCTGGAAGGGCGACACCGCCGGGCGCCCGACCGAGCTCGGCGAGGCGATCGGTGCCTTCACCCGCGAGCTCGCCGCCCTTCCCGACGCCGCCGCGGAGGCCCGGGCCCGCGAGGTCGGCCTCGACGACAACGCGGCCGCCAACCTGGTCGCCTACCTGCGCGAGCAGGTCGAGGCCACCCGGGTGCTGCCGAGCGACACGACCGTCCTCGTCGAGCGGTTCCGCGACGAGCTCGGCGACTGGCGCCTGGCCGTCCACTCCCCCTACGGCACCGCCGTCCACGCGCCGTGGGCGCTGGCGATCAACGCCCGGCTGCGGGAGCGCTACGGCGTCGACGGGCAGGCGCTGGCCTCCGACGACGGCATCGTGATCCGGATCCCCGACACCGACGCCGACGCGCCCGGCGCCGACCTGATCGCCTTCGAGCCCGACGAGATCGAGGAGATCGTCACTCGCGAGGTCGGCGGCTCGGCGCTCTTCGCCGCCCGGTTCCGGGAGTGCGCCGCCCGGGCGCTGCTGCTCCCCCGACGCGACCCCGGCCGCCGTTCGCCGCTGTGGCAGCAGCGCCAGCGCGCGGCCGCGCTGCTGGAGGTCGCCGCCCGCTACCCGGCGTTCCCGATCGTGCTCGAGACCGTCCGCGAGGTGCTCAACGACGTCTACGACCTGCCTGGCCTGACCACCCTGCTGCGCCGCGTCGACCAGCGCGAGGTCACCGTCACCGAGGTCGAGACGCCCCAGCCCTCGCCGTACTCCCGCACGTTGATGTTCGGCTACGTCGCCCAGTTCGTCTACGAGGGCGACTCACCGCTCGCCGAGCGCCGGGCGGCCGCGCTCACCCTCGACCAGGGCCTGCTCGCGGAGCTGCTCGGCCGCGCCGAGCTGCGCGAGCTGCTCGACCCCGACGTGCTGACCGAGGTCGAGGCCGAGCTCCAGCGCACCACCCCCGAGCGGCGTGCCCGCGACGCCGAGGGCCTGGTCGACCTGCTGCGCCTGCTCGGGCCGCTGACCGCCGCCGAGGTCGCCGCCCGGGCCCGCGCCGACGCGCCGGTCGCCGACTGGCTGGCCGACCTCGTCGCGGCACGGCGGGTGGTCGAGGTCCGGATCCCTTCGAGGCTCGCTTCGCTCGCGCCTCAGGACGGGGGCGTGGACGCGTGGGCCGTCGTCGAGGACGTCGCCCGGCTCCGCGACGGCCTGGGTGTCCCGGTCCCGCCCGGCACCCCCGCGGCGTTCACCGAGCCGGTCGACGACCCGCTCGCCGACCTGGTCGGCCGCTATGCCCGCACCCATGGGCCGTTCACCGTCGAGCAGGTCGCGGACCGGCTCGGCCTGGGGGTGGCCGTCGTCCGGCACACCCTGCAGCGCCTGGAGGCACAGGGCCGGGTGCTGTCCGGGGAGTTCCGGCCGGTCGGCGCGGGCGAGGAGTGGTGCGACGTCGAGGTGCTGCGCCGACTCCGGCGCCGCTCGCTGGCCCGACTGCGCCACGAGATCGAGCCGGTCGAGCCGACCACGCTGGCCCGGTTCTCGACGGCCTGGCACCAGGTCACCACGAGCAAGGGACCGCGCGGCGTCGACGGGCTGCTCCACACCATCGAACAGCTCGCCGGGGCGCCGATGCCGGCCAGCGCCCTCGAGTCGCTGGTGCTCCCTGCCCGGGTGCGCGACTACGAGCCGGCCCTCCTCGACGAGCTGACCGCCACCGGCGAGGTCGTCTGGTCCGGCCACGGCGCCCTGCCCGGCAGCGACGGCTGGGTCTCACTCCACCTCGCCGACCGTGCCCACCTCACCCTTCCCGACCCGGGGCCGGTCGAGGACCCGCTCCACCAGCGGGTGCTCGACGTGCTCGCGCCCGGCGGCGCCTGGTTCTTCCGCCAGGTCGCCGACCAGGTCGCGCGGGCCTGCGTCGAGGCCGGCGAGGACGCCCCCCTCGACGAGGCCGTCAGCGCCGCGCTCTGGGCGCTGGTCTGGAGCGGCCACCTCACCAACGACACGCTCACCCCGCTGCGCGCGCTGACCCGCTCGGGTCGGGCTGCCCATCGCACCCGCCGTGCCCCGGCCCGGCCCGGACGGGTCGCCCGGACCGGCCCGCCCGAGACCGCCGGACGCTGGGCGCTGCTGCCGCCGATCGACACCGACCCGACCCGACGCGCCCACGCCGCCGCGGAGCAGCTGCTCGAGCGTCACGGCGTCGTGACCCGAGGCGCTGTCGTCAACGAGCGGGTCCCGGGCGGCTTCGCCGCCGTCTACAAGGTGCTCAGCGCGTTCGAGGACGCCGGTCGCTGCCGCCGCGGCTACTTCGTCGAGGGCCTGGGCGCCGCCCAGTTCGGCACCGCCGGTGCCGTCGACCGGCTGCGCTCGTTCTCGACGCCGGTCGGTGAGACCCTCGACGCCAAGCCGGTCGCCGTCGCCTTGGCCGCCACCGACCCGGCGAACCCCTACGGCGCCGCCCTCCCCTGGCCCACGGCCGAGCGGGAGCACGAGGGCGGGCACCGCCCGGGTCGCAAGGCCGGCGCCCTCGTCGTGCTCGTCGACGGGGCGCTGGTGCTCTACGTCGAGCGGGGCGGACGCACCCTGCTCACCTGGACCGAGGACCCCGACCTGCTCACCCCTGCCGCCGAGGCGCTCTCCACCGCCGTACGCCGGGGCACCCTGGGCCAGCTCACCGTCGAGAAGGCCGACGGCACCGCCCTGCTCGGCAACGCCGGCCCGCTGCGCGACGCGCTCGCGGCGGCCGGGTTCGTCGCTACGCCCCGAGGGCTCCGGGTCCGTGCCTGAAGGGGACGCGGTCCGTCGTACCGCCGACCGGCTGGACCGGGCCCTGGCCGGTCAGGTCCTCACCGGCTCCGACCTGCGGGTCCCCCAGCTCGCCACCACGGACCTGACCGGCGCCACCGTCGAGCGGACCGCCACCCACGGCAAGCACCTGCTCACCCGGCTGGTGATGCCGGACGGCACCCCCCTCACCCTGCACACCCATCTCAAGATGGAGGGCAGCTGGCGGGTGGTCTCCCCCGGCGCCCGCTGGCCCGGACCGGCCCACGACGCCCGGGTGGTGCTGCGATCCGCGCGGGCCGACGCGATCGGCTTCCTGCTCGGCCTGGTCGAGCTGCTGCCGACCGCCGAGGAGGACTCGATCGTCGGTCACCTCGGCCCCGACCTGCTCGGGGAGTGGACCGACGCCGATCGCGACGAGGCGGTGGCCCGACTGGTCGCCCGGCCGGAGCGAGTGCTGGGTGAAGCGCTGCTCGACCAGACCGTGGTCGCGGGGATCGGCACCATCTGGCTCGCCGAGAGCTGCTTCGTCCACGGGGTGTGCCCGATCGGGCCCGTGACCGCCCTCCGCGACCCGGCCCGCTTCCTCGGACGCGTCCGGCAGATGCTGCAGGCAGCGATGCGCACCGGACGACCGGTCACCACCGGCGACCGCCGCAACCCGGTCTGGGTCTACCGCCGCCAGCGGCGCCCGTGCCTGCGCTGCGGCACCACGATCCAGGCGGGCATCGTGGGCGAGGCCGGACGCGAGCGGACGACGTACTGGTGTCCCCGCTGCCAGCCGGCCACGTGACCCGGGTCTCGCGCGACGTGCGGAACGCGACACCCATCGCCGTTCGTTGACCTGGCATGCACCAGCACTTCAACGGGCTCAAGACCGCCGGCCTGTTCGGCGCGATCTTCGCACTGCTGCTCGCGGTCGGCGGCCTCATCGCCGCCGCCACCGGCAGCTCGGCGTTCATCTGGATCTTCGCGCTCATCGGTGTCGCCACGACGGCCTACGGCTACTGGAACTCCGACAAGCTCGCCATCAAGGCGATGCATGCCTACCCGGTCTCGGAGTCGCAGCAGCCGGCGATGTACCGGATCGTCCGCGAGCTCTCGCAGCGGGCGGGCCAGCCGATGCCGGCGCTGTTCGTCTCCCCCACCCAGGCGCCCAACGCCTTCGCGACCGGCCGCAACCCGCAGCACGCCGCGGTCTGCTGCACCGAGGGCATCCTCGGCCTGCTCGACGAGCGTGAGCTGCGCGGCGTGCTCGGCCACGAGCTGATGCACGTCTACAACCGCGACATCCTCACCGGCTCGGTCGCGGCCGCCGTGGCGGGAGTGATCAGCTCGGTGGCGCAGTTCCTCGCGTTCTCGTCCTTCTTCGGCGGCGGCAGCGACGAGGACCGGCCCAACCCGCTGGTCATGATCGCCACCGCGCTGCTCGCCCCCTTCGCTGCCGCGGTGATCCAGATGGCGATCAGCCGGACCCGGGAGTACGACGCCGACGAGGACGGCGCGCGCCTGACCGACGACCCGCTCGCGCTCGCCTCAGCGCTGCGCAAGCTGGAGCTGGGCACCGCGCGCGCCCCGCTGGCGCCGACCCCGCAGCTGCAGAACGCGAGTCACATGATGATCGCCAACCCGTTCCGGCCGGCCGACGTGCAGAGGATGTTCTCGACCCACCCGCCGATGACGGACCGGATCGCCCGTCTGGAGGCGATGGCGGGCCGCTGAGCGGCCCGCAGGTCGGGGACCGTCAGGCCGCCGACGCGACGACCGCGGCGCGGCGCGGCGCGATCGGGGTGGGCGCGGCGGCCACCAGGGCCGCGGCCTCCTCGAGGGCGACCGCGTCGGCGACCTCGCGCAGCACGTCGGACAGCGGCATCTCGAGCGCGTCGCACAGCGACGCCAGCAGCTCCGAGGACGCTTCCTTCTGGCCCCGCTCGATCTCGGAGATGTAGCCCAGGCTCACCCGGGCCGCCCCGGAGACCTCACGGAGGGTCAGCCCGAGCTCGGTGCGGCGACTCCGCAGGATGTCACCGAGCGATCGGCGGAAGAGCACCATCGCGAACTCCTCTCCGTGGGTTGGGGGTGGGTGTGGTCGGGTCCTGGGCCCAACGCTACCCGAGCCCCGAATCTTCCGCTGGCTGCCCAGCCCTTGAGCGTGCCGCCGCCAGGTCGTCGACGAGCGCGGCGACCGCCTCGTCGACCGTCGCGTCCTGGACCTGCGAGCGGTCCCCGGTCAGGTCGAGGGACACCACACGGGTCCCCCCGGGACCCGCCAGGCCGACGTACACGGTGCCGACCGGCTTGTCCTCCTGCCGGTCCGGACCCGCCACGCCGGTCGTGCTCAGCGCGTACGCCGTCCCGAGCAGCCGTCGCGCCCCGTCGGCCATCGCCGCAGCGCACTGCGCCGACACCACGCCGTGGGTGTCGACGACGTCCTGGGGCACGCCGAGCACCTCGACCTTGATGTGGGTCTGGTAGCTGACCACGCCGCCGGCGTACACCACCGACGAGCCCGGGACGTTGGTGATCCGCGCGGCCAGCCTGCCGCCGGTCAGCGACTCGGCCGTGGCCACGCTGGCGCCGGCGTCCCGCAGCGAACGGACCAGGGCCTCGGCCGGTGACTCCATGACCGCATCGTGTCACGGGGCACCGACCGAGGCCCTCGGTCAGCTCGGGTGTGTCGGATCAGCGACGCACCACCTTGACCGTCGTCGTGGCCGTCGCGGCCAGGTGCGTGGCCGTCGCCGGGTAGGTGACGACGACCTTCTTCTTGCCGGGCGTCGCGAAGACCTTCAGCCGCAGCGTGGCCCTGCCGTCGACGACGCTCACGGTCCGTGCCTTCTGGCCCTTCGCCTTGACGGTGACGGTGCCCGTGACCGGCTTGCCCGCAGCGTCGACCACCGTCACGACGACCTTCGCCCGGGTCTTCCCGGCGACGACCCTCTTCGGCTTCGTGGTGACGGCGAGCGTCACCGGCTGCTGGCCGGCCGGGGGCGTCACGACGCCGCCGGTGACCGCGATCGGCACCCGCACCTCGGTGCCTGTCTGGGCCCCGACGAGCATCAGCGTGACCACGCCGCCCGGGGTGGAGGCGGGCAGCACCACGTCGACGGCGGCCGTGCCGTACGGGTCGTAGACCGCCGTGCCGATGGTGTTGTCGACCGGCGCGGTCCCGAGCACCTGGTCGCCGAGCTTGACCTGCAGCTCGGTGTCCTTCGGGTCGGTCCCGGACATCGCCCACGACCCGACGCTGAGCTTCACGCGCCCACCCGGTGCGTACGACGCGGGGGCGTCGCCGGGGAACTCGACCTCGACCGCGTGCTGGCTGTAGTCGACCGGCAGCGGCTCGGCCTTCGCGTGCTTCGCCATGTAGTCGACCATCGCCTGCAGGTCGGCCTTGCCGGTGTCCTTCCTGCTGGCTCCGTTGGCGAGCTCGAAGAAGTTGTCACCGCCGGAGGCGAGGAACGAGTTGACCGTCACCGAGTACACCTGGGCCGCGTCGATCGCGACGCCGTCCAGCCACATCCCGGTGACCTCGCCTTGGAAGGTGGCGGTGCCGTTCACCGTCACCGGCGTCTCGGTGTAGGTGTAGGTGAACCCGGCCGAGACCCCGAGCCGCAGGAACGGCCGCGACGGTACGGCGCCCGCCGCCGTGCGCTGCCACTGCTGCTCCAGCACCGCCTCGATCTGCGCGCCGGTCAGCTTCATGTTGACCAGCGTGTTGGCGAACGGCTGGACCACGGCGGCCTGCTTGTAGGTCAGGTCGCGCACGCTGCCGTTGACGGTGCCCGCCATGTCCTGGCGGAGCCCCCCGGGGTTCATGAACGCGATCTGGGCCGATCCCGCCTCGGGGGTCTCCGTCGCCCAGCGCTGGACCTCGGCGACCAGGTTGCCGAGCGTCGACTCGCCACCGCGGTTCTCCGTGCTGCCGTTCTGAAGCTTCGCGCGGTTGAACGGGGCCTCGATCTGACCGAGCTGCGCTGCGCCGAGGACGTCCGCCTGCTGCTTCGCCTGGTCGACGATCGGCTTGACGGCGAGGTCACTCTCGTAGCCCGTGCCGGCGATGCCGATGACCTCCTGCGAGACCGCGACCAGGTCACCGGTGTTGTCGTCGTAGGTGAACACCAGCTGGTTGAGGTTCTGGCCGTACTGACCGGCCGAGACCACCGGGCGCTCGGTCACGTCCCGACCCTCGTTCGCCCACGCGGCGACCGGGAACGAGCAGTTGTAGGCGAGGTGGGTGTGGCCCGAGACGATCGCGTCCACGTCGGCGGACGTGTTCTGGGTGATGTTGCCCCAGACCGTGTCCTCGTCGGTGAAGTTGGGCGAGGCGCAGTCGGTCGACGGCGAGCCCTCGTGGACCAGGAGGACCACCAGGTCGGCGCCCTGGGACTTCAGCTGCGCCGCGGCCGCGTTGGTCGACTCGACGATGTCGCTGACCGTCACGCCCTCGATGCCGGCCGGGCTCACCAGCGACGGCAGGTCCTCGGTCACGGCTCCGACGAAGCCGACCTGGACCCCGTCGATGGTCTTCGTCCAGGTCTCCGCCAGGTCGTCACGACCGGCCGGCTCGTTGACGTTCGCGGCGATGTACTCCCAGTCCGCCTCGTCCTGGATCCGGCCCACGAAGTCCTCGTAGCCCTGGTCGAACTCGTGGTTGCCCGCTGCGGACACCTCGAGTCCGGCCTCGTTGAGCGCGTCGATCGTCGGCTGGTCGTTCTGGATGAACGACTCGAAGGTCGACGCACCGACGAGGTCACCGGCGGCGACGAAGACGGTGTTCGGGTTGTCGGTCCGCAGCTCGTCGAGAGCCCCGGAGAGCACCTCGGCGCCGGCGCTGTCGCCGCCCGAGGGCAGGATCCGGCCGTGGAAGTCGTTGGTGCCGATGACCTGGATCCGCTTGTAGCTGCCCGTCACGTCCGGGACGTCGATGCCCACGATCTCCGGGTTGTGGTCCGAGGCCGCGAACGGGTCGGCGCCGTTGAAGAACTGCGTGACGTTGTAGTTGTAGCGGCTGTACTGGAACGCCACGGACTCGGCCGCGTTGATGTCCCAGATGTCGGCGCCGGTCGTCATGCTGATCGCGGCCTCGTTGCCGAGGACGTGGTCGAGCGACCCGGACAGGCCGGAGAACGAGTAGCTCTCCTCGCCCGGCTCGTCGGACTCGATCAGGTCGAAGCCGCCCTGCTCGAGGACCCGGATCGGGTCCTCCTTGGAGTAGGAGTTGAAGTCACCGGCGAGGAAGACCGCCTCGGTGCCACGCGCCTCGGCGAACTCGTCGGCGAACTGCACGAGGCGGTGCGCCTGCCGGGTCCGGTCGCCGTTGAACGCACCGGTGTCGACGCTGTTGGCGTTGTCGCCCGTGGCTGCAGGCGTGCTGTCGCCCTTCGACTTGAAGTGGTTGAGGATGACGGCGAAGGCGTCGGTGTCGAGGGCTCCCTTGGCCTTGAAGGCCTGGGCCAGGGGCTCGCGGGCGTTGGCGAACTCGGTGGTGCCGAACAGGATGTCCGACGGTCCGACCGGCTCCACGTTGGCCGCGCGGTAGATGAACGCAGGGCGGATCACGTCCTGCTCGGCGACCGGGGTGGTCAGCGTGGCCTCACCGGGGCTGTGCACGTAGCGCCAGGTGCCGGCACCGGCCGCGGCGTTGAGGGCCTGGACGAGCGAGCGGAGGGCGTCGTCGCGGTCGATCTCGTTGACCAGCTTGACCGAGTTCTCGACCTCCTGCAGCCCCACGATGTCCGCGTCGAGCAGGTTGATCGCGGTCACGATCTTGGCCTGCTGGCGGGCCAGGCTGTCGGCCGTCGCGGCGCCGCGGGGCCCGCGTCCGTCGTTCGGGTCGGGCCCGTTCGGCGTCTCGAAGCCGCAGCGGTTGTTGCCGATCCGGTTGCCCTGACGGTCGTTGTAGTAGGTGCAGTGCGTCTTCGGGTTCAACGACGCCCCGGCGGCGACGTACGCCTCACCGGTGGTGTTGAAGTAGTTGAGGACGTTGAAGGTCGCGATCTTGAGGTCGCCACCCACGTCCGCCGGCGCCGCGTTCTGGAGCCGGGTGTTCTCGAAGGTCGCGGTGCCCGCTCCGGCGTCGAAGACCGGGGCCTGCGGCTGGAAGCGCCACACGTTGTCGCGGAACTCCAGGACCACGGGACCGGTCAGGGTCGCCTCGGCGCCGACGCGGATGGGGTTGGCCGGGCTCAACCACGGCAGCGGCTGCCCCTTCACGGTGTTGTTGGCCATGTAGTTGACGGAGGTGCCGTCATCGAGGACGACGCTGCGTGCGGCGTTGTCGGCCTTGACCTCGTCGAGCTTCAGGCTGCTGTCGGAGTAGAACTCCGTCGGCTGGCGCAGCGGCGTGTCCCCGGTGGCCAGGCCGATCTCACCGTCGGTGTTGATGTCGTAGACATTGGTGACGGTGAACTGGTCGGTGGGCGCGAGCAGCATGCCCTCCTGCGCCTCGCGGCCGGACTCGGTCGTCGGATAGGCGATCTGCAGCGGCGTCACCGCGGCGAGCGGCGGGTCGAGCTCGACGACGCCGCCGGCCCCGGGGGTGATCTCGGTGATCCCCTGGAACTCGCTGACGACGCCGGTCACCTCGACCGAGTCTCCGATCGCCACGCCTGCGGGCATCGCGTTGCTTCCGTAGACGAACAGGGCGTCGGACGCCGCGGTGGCATCGACCGCCCCTCCGGTGCCGGCCGTCTGGATGTACATGCCGTCGAAGTCGGATCCGGTGAACGCCGGGTCCTTGTACATCCCCGTCACGACACCGCGCACCCGCAGCGTGTTGCCGACCTCGGGCGACACCGCGCCCGTCCCCTGGACGGCGGCGATCTCCTTCAGCGGCGGCGGCTCGGCGTTCACGGTGATCGTGAAGGTCGCGTCGTCGGTGTCGGCGGGGGTGTCGGAGTCGGTCACGGTCAGGGTGACCGGGAACGTGCCCGTCTGGGTGGGCGTGCCACTGACGGTCCCGGTCGGCGACACCGTGACACCGGCCGGGAGGCCGACCGCGGTCCAGCCGTAGGGCGGGACACCGTTGGTGGCCGTGAGGTCGAAGGGCGTGAGCGGCTCGTTGACGACGACGGTCAGGTTCGTCGGTGCGACGGCGGCCAGCGTCGGCTCGGTCTCGCCGGCCGCGTTGACGGGCGTCGGCGCGAGCTCGTCGAAGTCGGTGGCGTTGTTGTCGGTGTCGGGCTCGACCGCTGCGAGGTTGCGCTGGGCGGAGGTGATGTTGGTGAGCTGGACGCCGGTGTTCGCTCCCTCGAAGGAGGTCGGGGTCGCGCCGTAGCCGACCATGTCCACGAGGGGCGACGCCGCGCCGGCCAGGTTGCCCTGCGTCGTGTAGGGGGTCGTGTTGTTGACCAGGAGGACCACGCCGTTGGTGCCGGAGAGCCCGATCCCGCCCTTGGCGTCCGGGTTCGGGAGCTGGTTGCCGGTGGCGAAGTTGCCCTCCTGGACCAGGTAGTGGCCGCCTGCCGGGATCTCGCCGGTCAGGGCGGTCACCTGGGCCGTGTTGCCGGTCGCGGAGCGGTACTGCACCGACCATCCGGTCAGGTCGACAGCGCTCGCCGTCGGGTTGTACAGCTCGATGAAGTCGTTGCCGTAGGAGGCGGGCGGCAGCTGGGCGGCGCCGTACACCTCGCTGATGATCACGCCGGTCCCGTCAGGGTTGGCCTGCGCCGGGGTGGCCTGGAGTGCGGTGAGGCCCGAGACGGCGAGTGCTGCGCCGAGGGAGCCGAAGAGGAGCTGTTTCGGTGAAGGCATGGACTTCTTCCGGGGTCGTCAAGACGGCACGGGACAGCCGATCGCGCGCGCCCGAGAGTGCCAGCGTGAACGGGGGGAAGGGTCCTTAACCTAGGCGCGGCCTCGGTCGGAACGGCAAGGGGTTGAGGAAAATCAAGTGACGAAAAGGCGACGCCTTGCCGTCAGATGTTGCCCTTGCGGATCGCCGTACCGGACGATCTCAACGTCACGTCAGGCGTTCGAGCGCTTGCGGATCGAGTGGCGCTGCTTCCAGACATCGCGGAAGAACTCGTACCCGGACCAGATGGTCAGCACGAACGCGACGAGCAGCAGCGCGATCGCGGCGCCGTAGGTGATCTCGCCGGGGACGTCGAGCCAGCCGACCTCGTCACCGACCTCGAGCAGCGGCAGGGTGAGGAAGCCGAGCGCGAGAGCCTGGGCGGCCGTCTTCCACTTGCCGCTCTGGGCGGCGGCGATGACGACCGACTTGAGCACCGACAGGCGCAGCAGCGTGACCGCCCACTCGCGGACCAGGACGACGACGGTGATCGTCCACATCCACCAGGTGTCCATGATGATCGACAGGCCGATGAAGGCCATGCCGGTGATCGCCTTGTCGGCGATCGGGTCGGCGATCTTGCCGAAGTCCGTGACCAGGTTGCGGGCCCGCGCGATGTCGCCGTCGATCTTGTCGGTGACCATCGCGACGAAGAAGATCGCCCACGCGACGGTGCGCCAGGTGATCGAGTCGCCGCCGTCGTACAGCAGCGCCCAGCCGTAGAACGGCACCAGCACGATCCGCAGCGTCGTCAGCGCGTTGGGGATGTTCCAGTTGCTCGGCTTGGCCGCCGTCGGGGTCTGGCCCGTGCTGGTCTCGCTCATCCCTGTCCTCCTGCGGGTTCGGCGATCAGGTCGACGCCGTCGGATCCGACGACGACGGCGCGCACGAGGTCGCCCACGCGCGCGTCGGGGGCGCCGAGCACCCGGGTGGTGCCGTCCACCTCGGGGCCCTGCTGGGCGGCACGCCCCTCGACGGTGCCGTCGCCGGTGCCGTCGGGATCGACCTCCTCGACGAGCACCTCGACGGTGCTGCCGATCCGCTCCTCGGCGCGCTGCGAGGTGAGCTCGGAGACGAGGTCGTTGAGGTGCTGGACGCGGGCGTTGATCTCGTCGTCGTCGAGCTTGCCGTCGAGCTTCTCCGCCTCGGTGCCGTCCTCGTCGGAGTAGCCGAACACGCCGGTGACGTCCATCCGCGCGGCGACGAGGAAGTCACACAGCGTCTGGAACTCCTCCTCGGTCTCCCCCGGGAACCCGACGATCACGTTCGAGCGCACGCCGGCCTCGGGCGCGAGCCCGCGCACCTGGTCGAGCAGGCCGAGGAAGCTCTCCGGGTCGCCGAAGCGGCGCATCCGGCGCAGCACCGTGGCGCTGGCGTGCTGGAAGGAGAGGTCGAAGTACGGCGCCACGCCGGGTGTGGTCGCGATGGCGCGGACCAGTCCCGGGCGGGTCTCGGCGGGCTGCAGGTAGGAGACCCGGACCCGCTCGATGCCGTCGATCGCGGTCAGCTCGGGCAGCAGCGTCTCCAGCAGGCCGAGGTCGCCGAGGTCCTTGCCGTAGGAGGTGGAGTTCTCCGAGACAAGGAACAGCTCCTTGACGCCCTGGTCGGCGAGCCAGTGCGCCTCCTGCAGCACGTCGGAGGGCCGGCGGCTGACGAACGAGCCGCGGAACATGGGGATCGCGCAGAACGTGCAGCGCCGGTCGCAGCCGCTGGCGAGCTTGAGCGGAGCCATCGGGCCGCCGTCGAGCCGGCGGCGGATCGCCGAGCGGCCCGGGATGGCGATGTCGACGTCGGCACCGAAGCCCGCGGTCTCGGCGGTCTCGACCACCGCCTGCCGCTCGGCGGGGCTGATCGGCAGCAGCAGCCGCCGGTCCCGCGGGGTGTGCGGGTGCGGTCGCTCACCGGCGAGGATCGAGCGCAGCCGTCCTGAGATGTCCTGGTAGTCGTCGAAGCCGAGCACCGCGTCGGCCTCGGGCAGCGAGTCGGCCAGCTCCTCGCCGTAGCGCTCCGCGAGGCAGCCGACGGCGACGACCGCCTGCGGCCGGCCGGTCTCCTTGAGGTCGGAGGCGGCGAGCAGGGTGTCGATCGAGTCCTTCTTGGCCGCGTCGACGAAGCCGCAGGTGTTCACCACGACCGTGTCGGCGTCCTCGGGGTCGTCGACGAGCGTGAAGCCGTCCGCGGCGAGGCGTCCGGCCAGCTCCTCGGAGTCGACGTCGTTGCGTGCGCACCCGAGGGTGAGCAGCGCGACCGAGACGGGGTTCGTGGGTGTGCTGGTCATGTCCGGTCGAGGATACCGGCGGACCCGGGCCCGTCGGCATTCCTCGATCGTGTGATCAGGGTCCGGATCAGGGCCCGGCGACGGTCTTGGACACCTCGGCGCCGGTGTCGCCGAGCGCCTTCGGCTCCTTGCCGCCGATCGCGTAGGTCACCGAGCCGTCGGAGCTCCAGATCCGCACCGGCGGCACCACCTTGAGCTCGGAGGTCTGGCCGAACGCGAGGTTGCCGTCGAACACGATCTCGCCGGCGGCGTCCCGGATCACCAGCTGGGCTCCCCCGCCGGCGGCGACCAGGGTCAGCCGGACCGGGTCGCCCTTCGCGGCAGCCGCCTTGGAGATGCCGCCGCTCTGGTTGAGGACCGGGGTGTCGCCCACCGGGGCAGGACCGCCCATGACCAGGCGGGCCACGGACCAGACCAGCACGGCACCCATCACCGCGGCGATGAGCACCGACCAGTTGCGACCGCCGCGGGTGCTGCGGATCGAGCCGCCGGTGCCGGTCGCGAGCTCGGCCTCGAAGACCCGGCGCGGGTCGACCGGGGCGTCGGCGTAGGTCTCGTCGTACGACGCCACGAGGGGCCCGGCGTCGATGCCGAGCACCCGGGCCAGGGTCCGCAGGTGGCCCCGGGCGTAGAAGTCGCCGCCGCAGGGGGCGAAGTCGTCGACCTCGATCGCCTCGATCACGTGCGGACGGATCCGGGTCCGTTCGGAGAGCTGGTCGATGGTGAGCCGCAGCCGGTCTCGTGCCGCCGTCAGCTCGGGACCGATCACGGGCTGCGGGGCGGGGCGCACCGCGATGTCGTCGAGGACCACGGTGACCGCGCCGGTGTCGTCGGCCACCGGGGCTCGGACCAGGGTGGGGCGCTCCAGCTCGACCCGGGCGGCGAGCACCGTCGCCCGCTCGGGGGCCGGCGGGACCGCCTCGATCTCGTCGGTGGCCTCGGTGTCCTCGGCGAGGATCACCTCGCCGGTGTCCTCCCAGTCCGCCCCATCGGCCACCTCGTCGGCCACCTCGTCGGCCACCTCGCCTCCGGCGCCGTGCCCGGTCAGGCCGGCGGCGACGCGCGCCGCGATGCCGCGGCGCTCCTCGGGGACGGCGGGCGCGTCGTCGGCGTACAGGTCGCTCAGCTTGGGCACCGACTCGCTGCGCGGGGCAGTGCTGTCGTCGGCGAGGCCGGGTACGACCTCGACCACGTCGGCGCGGCCGTCGGCGAGGTCGGCGAGCGCGTCGCTCAGGGAGCCGGACTCGACGCCGACCACGCGGGTCGCCAGCGTGAGCGGTACGACGAGCTGCTGGTCGTCGTACCCGTCGACCAGGACGTGTCCGTCGCGGACCAGGCCGCGGCGCGGCAGGTGCTCGAGGCAGTCGATCTCGGGCCAGGCGATCCCCCGCCAGGTGGCGCCGTGGCGCAGCCGCACGCCGTGGTCGTCGGCGACCAGCAGCGGCGCGCGACCGTCGACGAGCGAGGCGAGGTGCGCGACGGTCACCAGCGCCAGGACGCCGAAGGACAGCCAGTCCAGGGTGCTGCCGCCGCCGAACGCGCGCACCGCGAAGGCGATCGTGAGCAGGGCGGCGAAGCCGCCGACGGTGGCGGACAGGGCGACATTGCGGCGGACCTCGATCCGGCGCTCGGCCGGCTGGTCGATGGTCTCGGTCATCTCGCTCACGCCTCCCCCTGGATGGTCATGATCACGGCATCGATCTCGTCGGGCTTGACGAGCACGTCGCGCGCCTTGGACCCCTCGCTCGGCCCCACGACGCCCCGGCTCTCGAGGATGTCCATCAGCCGGCCGGCCTTGGCGAAGCCGACGCGGAGCTTGCGCTGCAGCATCGACGTCGAGCCGAACTGCGTGGAGACCACGAGCTCGATCGCCTGGATCACCAGGTCCATGTCGTCGCCGATGTCGTCGTCGAGCACCTTGCTGGACGCCGCCGGCGCGGTGACGTCCTCGCGGTAGCTCGGCTCGAGCTGGCCCTTGCAGTGCTTGACGACCTGCTGGATCTCCGGCTCGCTGACCCAGGAGCCCTGCACCCGGATCGGCTTGGAGGCACCCATCGGCAGGAACAGCCCGTCACCCTGGCCGACCAGCTTCTCGGCGCCGGGGGTGTCGAGGATGACCCGGCTGTCGGCGAGGCTGGAGGTCGCGAACGCCAGTCGGGAGGGGACGTTCGCCTTGATCAGGCCGGTGACGACGTCGACCGACGGGCGCTGGGTGGCGAGCACCAGGTGGATGCCGGCGGCCCGGGCGAGCTGGGTGATCCGGACGATGGAGCTCTCCACGTCGCGAGGGGCGACCATCATCAGGTCGGCGAGCTCGTCGACGATCACCAGCAGGTACGGGTACGGCGTGAGCGTGCGCTCGCTGCCCGGCGGGACCTCGACCTTGCCCTCGCGGACGGCCTTGTTGAAGTCGTTGATGTGCCGGAAGCCGAAGTTGGCGAGGTCGTCGTACCGCATGTCCATCTCGCGGCAGACCCACTCGAGCGCCTCGGCGGCCTTCTTCGGGTTGGTGATGATCGGCGTGATCAGGTGCGGGACGCCCTCGTAGGCGTTCAGCTCGACCCGCTTGGGGTCGACCATGATCATCCGCACTTCGTCGGGCGTGGAGCGCATCAGCACCGAGGTGATCATCGAGTTGATGAAGCTCGACTTTCCGGATCCGGTGGCACCGGCGACCAGCAGGTGCGGCATCTTCGCGAGGTTCGCGACCACGAAGCCGCCCTCGACGTCCTTGCCGAGGCCCGAGATCAGCGGGTGGTGGTCGGTGCGCGCGACGTTGGAGCGCAGCACGTCGCCGAGGGAGACGATCTCCTTGTCGGTGTTGGGGATCTCGACGCCGACCGCGGACTTGCCGGGGATCGGGCTCAGGATCATCACGTCCGAGGTGGCCACCGCGTAGGCGATGTTCTTCTGGATGTTGGTGATCTTCTCGACCTTGACGCCGGTCCCGAGCTCGATCTCGTAGCGGGTGACCGTCGGACCGCGCGTGTAGCCGGTGACCTGGGCGTCGACGTTGAACTCGTCGAGCACGCCCTGCAGGCGCGCCACGACGTCGTCGCTGGCCTTGGACCGGGCCCGGTGCGGGTCGCCGGGCTTGAGCGCCGAGGCGTCGGGGAGCGTGTAGACGATGTCGCCGGACAGGGCGAGCTGCTCGACGCGCTGCGGCAGGTCGGCGTGCGGCGGCGGCTCCAGCTCGCCGGTCTCGTCGTCGTCGGCGGCCGCGGACTGTGCGAGCCGGCGGGCGATGAGGGCGTTCGAGCCCGCCTCCGGGTCGACCGGCGGGTCGACCGGCGGGTCGACCGGCGGGTCGACCGGCGGGTCGAGCAGCTCGTCGAGCGGTACGTCGATCGGCGCGAGCAGCTCCATCGACTCCTCGGCCGGGCTCGGCTCCTCGTCCTTCTTGCGGCGGCGCTTCCTCGGCTCGGTGAGGACCGGCGAGTCGTACGCCGGGTCGCCCATCCGCTCGAAGGTGTCGTCGATGCTGGCCTCAGGGGCGTGCTCGTCGTGGTGGCGGCCCAGCAGCAGGTCGCCGATCTCGCGCAGCCGGTCGGGCACGCGGTACAGCGGCGTCGCGGTGATCACGAGGATGCCGAAGAAGCCCAGCAGCGCCAGCAGCGGTACGACGACCGCGGGCGCGCGGAGCAGGTCGAGCAGCAGCGCCGAGACGACGTACCCGACGGCGCCGCCGCCGTCGCGCAGCGGTGTGGTGTCGCCCTGGACGGGCTCGGGGCTGCCGTTGGCGATGTGGACGATGCCGAGCAGGCCGAACGAGAACGCGGTCCAGCCGATCACCTGGCGCCCGGCCGGGCCGTTGCCGACCGGGTCGCGCATGACCCGCCAGCCGGCGGCGAGCACGAGCAGCGGCACGAACCAGCCGATCTTGCCGACCGAGCCGGACACCGCGGCACGGGTGAAGTCCATGACGCCACCGGGCACCTCGAACCAGACCGCGCCGGTGATGATCAGGGCGACCGCGACCAGGAGCAGGCCGAAGCCGTCGCGACGCTGCTCGGGGTCGATGTCGCGGGCGCCGTGGCCCACGCCGCGGGTGACCGCGCCGATGCCGTGGGCGAAGGCGAGCCACAGGGCGACCACTCCCCTGCCCAGCGCGGTGAACGCGCGCAGCACCGGACCGGGACCACTGCGCACCGCCCGCGGGGCAGGCCGCTTCGCCGCCGACTTCTTGGCCGGCGGGCGCTTCTTGGTGGTCGTACTCCGGGTACGCGAGCTGGCTGTCTTCTTCACGCCCGAGCGGGAGGAAGAGCTGGTCCTGCTGCGCGACGCCGGCGGGGAAGACGTACGGGTCGCCATGACACCAAACCTAGGCGATCGCCCCACCCGTCACAGGGACCACAGAGCGGTGTGTCTCGCTTGACCCTGCACCCTGGTGCAAGGCCCATCGTCGCCTCCATGCAGATCACACCTGACTCCGCCCGGCGCGTCGTGCGCGCCTCCGCCGTCTACGACCTCCTCGCCAGCGCCGGGTTCGCCCTGCCGTGGACCGTCGCCGGCACCTTCGCGCTGCTCGACGCCGTGCACCGGGCCCTCGGGCTGTCCGGCGCCGTGCCCGACGCCGACGCCACCTTCACCGTCCTGTTCGCCAACCTGACCGGAAGCCTGGTCGTGGTGTGGTCGCTGGTCCGGATCTGGCGTCCCACCCTCGCCAACGGCGCGGCCGACACCGTCGCGCGAGTGCTCTTCTCGACCGCCATGGCCAGCGCCCTCGCCCACGGTGCGAGCCCGGTCGTCCTCGTCTTCCTGCTCCCCGAGCTCGCCTGGGCCGTCGTCCAGGGCGGCGCCGTCGCCCTAGCGAGCGGTCGTCGTACCCTCACGGCGTGAACATCGCCGAGCTGGCCGAGCGGGCCGGGGTGAAGGTCTCGACCCTGCGGTTCTACGAGCGCCGCGGCGTGCTGCCCGCGCCGCCGCGCACCAGCAGCGGCTACCGCGACTTCGACGAGGAGGACGTGGTCCGGGTGCGCTACCTGCGGCGCGGGCAGCAGCTCGGGTTCACGCTCGCCGAGCTCGGCGAGCTGACCGCGCTGACCGGCTCCCGGGTGGTCATCGCCGGCGAGGTGGCCAGCCGCGGCCGGGAGAAGCTCGCCGAGATCGACGCCCGGATCGCCGACCTGGCGCAGCTGCGCGACGCGCTGGCCGGCCTGCTCGCCCTGCAGTGCACCGATCCCGACGAGCCGTGCCCGATCATCAGCGCTCTCGGCACCGAGACGGGTCTCGAACTTCCTGCGGCTGCAGCGGCGCATTGACGCAGAGCTTGCGTCGTACCTCTGGACCGGCCGCATTCCTGCCTCTAGGGTCTCGACCACGCGTGTCGGGAGTGGGCACCCCCTAGGCCCGCCGAGCGCGCGTTCTATCTCGAGGAGAACATGTCGTGAGACTCAACCTTCCTGACGCCCTGAGGAAGGGCGTCGGACTCTCGCTGGTGGGGGCGGCCTTCGTGGTCGTCCCTGCGGCACCGATCGAGGCTGCCCAGCCTGACCCGTCCGTCGTCGAGCAGATGCGCAACGAGGCTGCCGGTGACGTCGCGGTGACCACCTCGCCCGCCACGGGCAAGGTCGGCTTCATCAGCGCCACCCGCGACCTCGCGCCGTCCGAGCGATCGGGCGCGACCCGCAGCGGCGCCCAGGCGAAGGCCGGCGAGTACGTCGACAGGTACGCCCGCGCCTTCGGCACGACCGCCGCCCAGCTCGGCGACCCCGTCACCACCGCCACACCGGCCGGCCACACGGTGGACTTCGCCCAGTCCTACCAGGGTGTCCCGGTGTTCGGCGCCAAGCTGCGAGCCCAGGTCGACACCGAGGGAGACCTGGTGTCCGTGTCGGGCTACGTCGCCCCGAACGTCGAGGTCGACGTCACGCCGAGCCTGGACGAGGCCGCGGCGAAGGCGAAGGCGATCAAGCTCGCCGCCCAGGCCCCGGCCGGCGCCGACGATCACGCCGCCGTGAAGCCGAAGGAGAGCGACCTGACGGCCCAGGCCACGTTGATGGTCTACCGGATGGGCGCCATCCAAGGCGTCGAGGGCCGCAACCTGCTGGCCTGGGTGGTCGAGGTGACCGACGGCAAGCAGGTCCGCGAGACCAGCGTCCTCGACGCGAGGACCGGGAAGCCGGTCAACCGCTACTCGATGATCGCCCACGCGCTCGACCGCGAGCTGCACGAGGGCTCCATCGAGGACCCGGTCGTGTGGAAGGAGGGCGACTCGTTCCCCGGATCCCTCGACGACGACCAGAAGAGCGAGGTCCAGGGCACCGGCGAGGCGTACTGGTTCTTCATGAACTCGTTCGGCCGCGACTCCTGGGACGGCGCCGGCGGCAAGATGATCACGGTCAACAACGACCCGACCATCGACTGCCCCAACGCCAACTGGAACGGCACCTCGACCAACTACTGCACCGGTGTCTCCTCCGACGACACGGTCGCCCACGAGTGGGGTCACGCGTACACGGAGAAGACCTCCGGCCTGCTCTACCAGTGGCAGCCCGGCGCGATGAACGAGGCGTACTCGGACATCTGGGGCGAGACCGTCGACATGCTGAACGACCGCTTCAACACGCCGGACGAGGAGACGCACCGCAGCGACGGCAAGTGCTCCGAGGGCACCCGCGGCGCGATCTCGGTCGTGGTCAGTGACCCGGTCGGCACCTGCACCGGCGCACCCGCCGCGTTCGGCCCGATCATCGACAGCGTCACCGACGACCTGGTGGTCGGCACCGACGCCGTCGAGGAGGAGGACGGTGAGGTGGTCGGCACCGACACCGACGGCTGCTCCCCGTTCGACAACGCCGCCTCCCTGGCCGGGAAGTTCGTGTACGTCGACCGCGGCCTGTGCGCCTTCGCCGACAAGATCGCGCACGCCGAGGACGCCGGTGCGACCGGCATCATCTTCGGCAACAACCGGCCCGGAGTCTCCTCGGTGGCCGGGTTCTCCGACCTCTACGGCGCCATGGTGAGCCAGGACGACGGCACCGAGATCAAGGCCGCGGCGGGACCGCTGAGCATCACCCTGGCCGACGACGAGGAGCCCGGCTCACGCGACGCGAGCTTCCGCTGGCTGTCCGGCGAGGACGACCCGGCCTTCGGCGGCGCGATCCGCGACATGTGGAACCCGAACTGCTACGGCGACCCGGGCAAGGTGTCGGACGAGGAGTACTTCTGCGACACCGACGACAGCGGCGGCGTCCACACCAACTCCGGGGTGGTGAACCACACCTACGCCCTGCTGGTCGACGGCGGCACCTACAACGGGGTGACCGTGCCGGCGATCGGGCTGGACAAGGCGGCGCACCTGTTCTGGCGCACGCAGACGGCGTACCTCACCTCGACCTCCGGGTTCGCGGAGCTGGCCGACGGCCTCGAGGGATCGTGCGCGACCCTCACGGGCAACGCGACGCTCAAGAAGCTGACCCTCGGTGTGAGCGGCCCGGACGAGCGGGGCGGCAGCGCCGACGACCAGGGCACGATCACGCCGATCACCCCGGCCGACTGCGCGGCCGTCACCAAGGCGATCGCGGCCACCGAGCTGCGCACGGAGCCGGTGCAGTGCAACTTCAAGCCGCTGTTCCACCGCGGCACGGTCGGCTGTGGCGACGGCACGGTGACCAAGGACATGTGGAGCGAGGGCTTCGAGTCCGGCCTCCCCGCCGGCTGGACCCAGGACGTCGAGTACGCCGACTTCGGCCCGGACGGGAGCGGCGCGAAGCACTTCGACGCGACCACGACCACCAACCTCCCGGTCGTCAGCAAGGGCGGCGCGCAGCACAAGGGCGGCACCTCGGTGCTCTACTTCAACGACAAGGGCAACGCCGGCAACTTCGGCAGCTGCAAGCTCGACGCGAACGACTACTCCTCGCGGGTAGGGATGTCGACGCCGGTGCTGACCGTGCCCGAGGGCGAGCTGCCGCGGTTCTCCTTCGACCACTACGTCGCCTCGGAGGTCGGCTTCGACGGCGGCAACGTGAAGGTCAAGGTCAACGGCGCGCCCGAGTTCGAGCTGGTCCCGGACAAGGCGTGGCTCTACAACGCGCCGGGCGGCGAGCTCGACACGGTGGCGGCGGGCAACACCAACCCGATGGCCGGAGAGCCCGCGTTCACCGGCGCGGACGGCGGTCTCCCGACCGGCTCGTGGGGCCACTCGTCGATCGACCTGTCGATGCTCGCCGAGCCGGGCGACACCGTGCAGTTCCGGTTCGACTTCGGCATGGACGGCTGCAACGGCAACGACGGCTGGTACGTCGACAACGTGGCCGTGAGCATCTGCACCAAGCCCGTCGTCGCCCCCGGCACCGCGACCGTCGCGCCGAAGGCGAGCGCCAAGAAGGGCATCGTCAAGATCACCGTCGCCACCGCCGGCAACGTCGCACTGGCCGGCCCGGTGACGGTCACCATCAAGGGCAGGACGTACACCGGCACCGTGGTGAACGGCGTGCTGACGGTCAAGGCGAAGAAGCAGCTCAAGAAGCTGTGGGGGCAGGGCAAGCGCAAGGTCAAGGCGACCGTGGGCTACTCGGGTGACGCGAAGATCGCCGCCTTCACAGCGAAGGTGACGATCAAGCTGAAGGGCAGGCAGTAGGTCCCAGCGACACCGGAGACCGGCGTCCGTCCGGCGGGGCACTCCCGCCGGGCGGGCGCCGGTCTCGTACGCTCGCCTTCCTGCCCATCGCTCCCGCTCGGAGGAACGTCATGCGCCCCACCCGCCTCCACCGCCCGGCCACCCGGCTCGGTGTCGTCGTCACGACCCTGGCTGCGCTGCTCGTCATCACGGCACCGGGAGCCCGCGCCGCCGTCGGCAACGACGACATCGTCGGCCGCGCGGACGTGGTCGGGGTGTTCCCCGCGTTCAAGCACAACGAGTGGCTCGGCACCCACGTCTCCCGGGACAAGGTGCTCCCCTACCCCGACCCCGAGGTCTGCTCGACGCCGAGCGAGGCGACGGGCAGGTCCGGGCGCTGGTACGGCACCGGCTTCGGTCTGTCGGACATGGAGGAGACGTTCAACGCCTACCTGGTCGAGTTCTCGAACGCCCGGACCGCCAAGGCGATCCTGCGCGGCGCCAGGACCTACGTGACCGCCTGCGCCCAGCACTGGGCGGGCCTCGCGGCCACGGTCCGTCCCGCGAAGCTCCCGCGGCTGGGCGACCAGCGGGTCGCGTTCCGCACGGTCCTGGCCTACGCGAGCGGCCCCCAGGAGACCACGACGGTCGTGGTCCGGGTCCGCAAGCGGGTGCTCGTCATGCGGATCATGCAGCCCACGACGGTGCCGGCCCGCAAGCTCGCGCAGATCTCACGAATCGCCGTCCGCAAGATGCGCTGAGCCCCACGGCTACGCCTCGACGACCACCGGGATGATCATGGGGCGGCGCTTGTGGGTGTTGCTCACCCAGCGGCCGATGGTACGACGCACGGTCTGCTGGAGCTGGTAGGTGTCGGTGCTGCCCTCGTCGAGTGAGCGGTTGACCGCGTCGATGATCGGCTGCTTGATCGACTCGAAGTCGGAGTCGGCCCAGGCATGGCCGCGGGCGTGGATCTCGGGGCCGGCGGAGACCTTGCCGGCGACCGAGTCGACGACCACGATCACCGAGATGAAGCCCTCCTCGCCGAGGATCCGGCGGTCCTTGAGCTCGGACTCGGTGACGTCGCCGACCGACTGTCCGTCGACGAAGACGTAGCCGCACTCGACCTTGCCGACCACGGAGGCGACGCCGTCGACGAGGTCGACCACGACGCCGTCCTCGGCGTACACGACGTTCTCGACACCGGTGGCCTTGGCCAGGTCACCGTTGGCGAGCATGTGCCGGACCTCGCCGTGGACCGGCAGCACGTTGCGCGGCTTGACGATGTTGTAGCAGTAGAGCAGCTCGCCGGCGCTGGCGTGCCCGCTGACGTGGACCAGGGCGTTGCCCTTGTGGACGACGTTCGCACCGAGGCGCGACAGGCCGTTGATCACCCGGTAGACGGCGTTCTCGTTGCCGGGGATCAGGCTCGAGGCGAGGACGACCGTGTCGCCCTCCTCGAGGTGCACGAAGTTGTGGCTGCGCTGGGCGATCCGGGCCAGGGCACTGAGCGGCTCGCCCTGCGAGCCGGTGGAGATCAGCACCTGCCGCTCGGGGGCGAGGTCGGCGAGCTCCTTGGCCTCGACCATCACGCCCGGCGGGACGTGGAGGTAGCCCAGGTCGCGGGCGATCGCCATGTTGCGGACCATCGAGCGGCCGACGTAGGCGACCTTGCGGTTGTACTTCACCGCGGCGTCGAGGACCTGCTGGACGCGGTGCACGTGGGAGGCGAAGCAGGCGACGATGATCCGCTGCTTGGACTCGGCGAAGGCCTGCTCGAGGACCGGGGTGATCTTGCGCTCGGCCGTGGTGAAGCCGGGGACGTCGGCGTTGGTCGAGTCGGTGAGGAAGAGGTCGACGCCCTCCTCGCCGAGCCGCGCGAAGGCGCGCAGGTCGGTGATCCGGCCGTCGAGCGGCAACTGGTCCATCTTGAAGTCGCCGGTGTGCAGCACCATCCCGGCGCCGGTGCGGATCGCGACGGCGAGCGCGTCGGGGATGGAGTGGTTGACCGCGACGAACTCCAGGTCGAAGGGACCGAACGGGACCCGGTCGCCCTCCTTGACGGTGTGGAACGGGGTCTGGCGCAGCCGGTGCTCGCGGAGCTTGGAGTTGACCAGCGCGAGGGTCAGCTGGGAGCCGACGAGCGGGATGTCCTGCCGCTCACGCAGGAGGTACGGCGTCGCGCCGATGTGGTCCTCGTGCCCGTGGGTGAGCACGATCGCCTCGACGGCGTCGAGCCGGTCCCGGATCGGCCCGAAGTCGGGGAGGATCAGGTCCACTCCCGGCTGGCTGTCGTCGGGGAACAGCACGCCGCAGTCGACGACGAGCAGCCGGCCGTCGTACTCGAAGACGGTCATGTTGCGGCCGACCTCGCCGAGGCCGCCCAGCGGGATGACGCGCAGGCCCCGCTTGGGGAGCTTCGGCGGGGCGGAGAGCTCGGGGTGCGGGTGGCTCATCAGAGCAGGCCCGCCGCGGCGAGGCCGGCGCGGAGGTCGGCGACCTCGGCGTCGTCGAGCGCCATGAGTGGCGCTCGCACCGCACGGTTGCCGAGCACACCGACCAGCTCGAGCGCCGCCTTGGCGGTGGTCGCGCCGTAGTTGGGCACGCCCATGATCGCCTCGAAGGCGGGGACCAGGCCGGTGTGGATGCGCAGCGCCTCGGCGTGGTCGCCGGCGAGGAAGGCGTCGATCATGGCGCGCAGCTGGGTGCCGGCGACGTGGCCGACGACCGAGACCAGGCCGGTGGCGCCGTAGGCGAGGTAGCCCAGGGTGTTGACGTCGTCGCCGGAGTAGACGACGTAGCCGAGGTCGACCAGCTGGGCGGCGCGGGACAGGTCGCCGGTGGCGTCCTTGACCGCGACCACGCTCTCCCACTCCGACGCTGCGGCATAGGTCTCGAGAGCGATCGTCGTGCCGGTGCGGCCCGGGACGTCGTAGAGCATGACCGGGACGGCCGTCGCGTCGACGACCTGGCGGAAGTGGTTGAGCACGCCGGGCTGGCTGGGCTTGTTGTAGTAGGGCGTCACGAGCAGCAGCCCGTCGGCGCCGACCTTCTCGGCCTGCTTGGCGAGCTCGACGGAGTGGCGGGTGTCGTTGGTGCCGACGCCGGCGACCACCTTGGCCCGGTTGCCGACCGCGTCCTTGACCGCGGCGAGGGTCTCGCCGTCCTCGGCACCGGTGGTGGTCGGGGACTCCCCGGTCGTGCCGGACACGACGATGCCGTCGTTGCCGTTGTCGACCAGGTGCTTGGCCACCTTCTGCACCCCGTCCAGGTCGACCGAGCCGTCCTCGAGGAACGGCGTGACCATCGCGGTCAGCATGGTGCCGAAGGGTGCAGAAGTCATGGGTCAAGGCTATCGTCCCCGGCCGGTTTCCCTCACGTCGCCACGGCCGGGGCGCTGTCGGTGGCCGGTGGCAGGGTCGTCGACGTGACCGAACCTGTGCTCCTCCTCAGCGGCTCCGGCCTCCCGTCCTGGATCTGGGACGAGGTCCGCGCCGGGCTCGGCGAGACCGCCGTCGGGCCCCGCCCCGACTCCCCCGACGCCGGCCCGGCCGAGTACGCCGAGGCGGCGCTCGCCGCGGTCGACTGGCCCCGGTTCACGGTGGTCGCCCACTCCGTCGGGGGCGTCGTGGCGCAGGCGCTGCTCGCCGCCGCGCCGCAGCGGGTCGCGGGCGTGCTCGGCGTCGCGGCCGTCTGGCCGGCGCCCGGGCGGTCGTTCGCGGGCGCGCTGCCCGTCCCGCAGCGCTGGCTGCTGCCGGTCATCCTGCGCCTGGCCGGCACCCGGCCGCCGGAGAAGCAGCTCCGCGCGGGGATCGGCGCCGGGCTGCCCGCGGCGACGGTCGACCGGCTGGTGGCCGAGTTCACGCCCGAGTCGCGGCGGCTGTTCGTGACCGCCGGCGCGCAGGGTGGCCGGCCGCAGCGTGCCGGCTACGTGCACACCACCGAGGACCGCGACGTGCCACCCGCGCTCCAGTCCACCAGCGCGGCAGCCCTCGGCGGCGACTTCCGCCGCGAGCTGGCGACCGGGCACCTGCCGATGCTCGCCGATCCCGCGGGCCTGCGGGAGGCGATCGCCGACTTCACACGTGCGGCATGACCTCCGCCGCGACGAGCCGGAGGTGGTCGAGGTCGGCGAGGTCGAGGACCTGCAGGTAGATCCGCTGCGCACCGAGGTCGCCGTACCGCTGGATCTTCTCGACCACCTCGTCGGGCGTCCCGGCGAGCCCGTTGAGGCGCAGCTCGTCGACGTCGCGGCCGATCACGGCCGCGCGGCGAGCCACGGCGGCCTCGTCCTCGCCGACGCACAGCACCAGCGCGTTCGACCAGGTGATCGACGACGGGTCGCGACCGACCTCCTCGGCGGCGCGGCGCACCCGCCCGAACTGCACGGCGGTGAACTCCTCGTCGACGAACGGCAGGTTGAACTCGTCGGCGTACGCCGCGGCGAGGGCGGGCGTCTTGCGGGCGCCCTTGCCCCCGACCAGCACCGGCACGCCACCGCGCAGGCCGCTGGTCTGCACCGGCTTGGGCACCGCGGGACTGTCCTCGAGCCGGTAGTGCTTCCCGTCGAAGGCGTACCGCTCCCCGAGCGGCGTCGACCACAGCCCGGTGACGAGCTCGAGCTGCTCGGCGTACCGCTCGAAGCGCTCCGCGGTGTCGGGGAACGGGATGCCGTAGGCCGTGTGCTCCTGGGTGAACCAGCCGGCGCCGAGGCCGAGCTCGACCCGGCCGCCGCTCATCTGGTCGACCTGCGCGACCTGGATCGCGAGCACGCCGGGGTGGCGGAAGGTGGCGGAGGTCATCAGCGTGCCGAGCCGGATGGTGCTGGTGTCGCGAGCCAGCCCGGCCAGCGTGGTCCACGCGTCGGTCGAGCCCGGCAGGCCGTCGCCGCTCATGTGGAGGTAGTGGTCGCTGCGGAAGAAGGCGCCGAAGCCCAGCTTCTCGGCCTCGAGGGCGACGGCCAGCAGGTCGTCGTACGTCGCGCCCTGCTGCGGTTCGGTGAAGACTCGGAGCTCCATGGCGCCAGCCTGTCAGGCGGCTGGTGATCCGCCGCAGGCGAAGACCCGCTCCCACCACACGATGGTGAACCCGTCGCGCGCCTCACGGCGCACCTCGGCCCACCGCTTCGGGCTGAACTCCGGGTAGTGCGTGTCACCCTCGGGCGAGAGCGGGATCTCGGAGATGACCTGCTCGTCGGCGTACGGCATGGCGGCGGCGTAGACGTGTGCTCCCCCGCCGATCATCACCTGCCGGTCCTCGGGCTGGCCCTCGAGGATCCGGTCGGCGAGCGCGAGCGCGTCGGTGATCGAGTGGGCGACCCGGACCCCCTCGGCGGCGTAGCCCTGGTCGCGGGTGAGCACGACCGTGGTGCGCCCCGGCAGCGGTCGGCCGATGCCCTCGTGGGTGGTGCGCCCGAGGATCAGCACGTGGCCCATCGTGGTGGCCTTGAAGTGCTGGAAGTCCTCGGAGATCTTCCACGGGATGTCGGCGTCGGCGCCGATGACGCCGTTCTCGGCCACGGCCGCGACCATCGTGACGCGGCGGCCTGCGGGAGTGCTCATACGGCGATCGGCGCCTTGATCACGGGGTGCGGGTCGTAGCCCTCGACGGCGATGTCCTCGAGCTCGAAGGCGTCGATCTCGGTGACGGCGGGGTTGAGGACCAGCGTGGGCAGCGGCCGCGGCTCGCGGGTGAGCTGGAGCCGCGCCTGCTCGAGGTGGTTGGAGTAGAGGTGGGCGTCGCCGAGCGTGTGCACGAAGTCGCCGACGCCGAGACCGGCGACCTGGGCGACCATGTGGGTGAGCAGGGCGTACGACGCGATGTTGAACGGCACGCCGAGGAAGACGTCGGCCGAGCGCTGGTAGAGCTGGCAGCTGAGCCTGCCGTCGGCGACGTAGAACTGGAACAGGCTGTGGCACGGCGGCAGCGCCATGTCGTCGACCTGGCTGGGGTTCCACGCGGAGACGATGTGGCGGCGGCTGTCGGGGTTGGCGCGGATCTGCGCGATCACCTGGTCCAGCTGGTCGATGTGCCCGCCGTCGGGGGTGGGCCAGGAGCGCCACTGGGCGCCGTACACGGGACCGAGGTCGCCGTTCTCGTCGGCCCACTCGTCCCAGATGGTGATGCCGCGCTCCTGCAGCCAGCGCACGTTGGTGTCGCCGCGCAGGAACCACAGCAGCTCACCGAACACCGACCGGGTGTGGATCTTCTTGGTGGTGACCAGCGGGAAGCCCGCGGTGAGGTCGAAGCGCATCTGGTGGCCGAACACGCTCAGCGTGCCGGTGCCGGTGCGGTCGCCCTTCTCGGTGCCCTCGTCGAGGATCCGCTGGACGAGGTCGAGATACGCGCGCACGACCTCAGGCTAGTCGGCGGGCGGTGGTCACAGCGTGACCGTCCCGTGAATGGTCGTGAGGGTGTCGCCGCCGACCCAGACCGTGCCGTCGGCGCCGGTGTCGACGTGGACCCGGCCACGGCGCCCGATCGCGGTGCCCTGGGAGGCGACGTACGACGGCGGGAGCACGTCGCCCGCCAGCCACTGCGCGAGCGAGGCGTTGAGCGAGCCGGTGACCGGGTCCTCGGTGATGCCGGCAGCGTGCGGCACGAACGCCCGCACCTCGACGGCGCACTCCGAGCCCTCCGGGTGCGGCCCGACGACGCCGACGTCGACGGGCAGGTCGGCGTAGGCCGGGGTGAGGGCGAGCACCTGCTCGGCCGAGGCGAGCCGGACCCCGACCCAGCCGGGGCCGTTGTCGGCCCAGGCCAGGTCCAGGACGTCGCCGCGGTCGATGCCGAGCGCCGCGACGATCTCCTCGGCCAGCGCCTCCTCGACGGGACCGGAGCGGATCAGGTCGGGCGCCGCGAAGGCCAGCCGGCCGTCGGTGCGCCGCAGCTCGACGAGTCCGACACCGCACTGCTGCACGACCTTCTCGCCGGCAGGCGCTCCGCCTGCCTCCAGCCACGCGTGCGCCGAGCCGAGCGTCGGGTGGCCGGCGAAGGGCAGCTCGGTGGCGGGCGTGAAGATCCGCACCCGGTAGTCGGCGCCCGGGTCGGTCGGCGCGAGCAGGAAGGTCGTCTCGCTGAGGTTCGTCCAGCGGGCGAAGCGCTGCATGTCCTCCTCGCTCAACCCGTCGGCGTCGTGGACGACGGCCACGGGGTTGCCGAGCATCGGCCGGTCGGTGAAGACGTCGACCTGGCGGAAGTCCCGCGTGCTGGTCATGCGGACAGCGACATCGGCCCGTAGACCTCGCGGTCCACCTCGAGGAGGGTCACGTGGGTGACGCCCAGCTCGGCGAGCGCGGACCAGGTCTCGCCGATCCAGGACTCGGCGTCCCCCTGGTTGGGGAACGCCAGGCCGGCGTACTCCGTCGCGGCCGCACCGCTGAGCGTCACCTCGGCGCCGGAGGCGTCCTCGAGGCGCCAGTGCCAGGGGTTCTCGGCCGGAGCGGAGGGGCGGTACGGGGCGGGCTGCTCGGGAAGGCTCATGGTCACGACTCTCGCACGGAGGGCTGCACGAACGGCGGCTTGGTGATCTGGAAGACCTCGGGCCGGCCGCGCACGTCGACCATCACCTCCGCGCCGTCGTCGACGACGCTCGAGACCAGGGCGAGGGCGATGCCCTTCTTCATCGTCGGCGAGAAGGTCCCGGAGGTGACCTCCCCGAGGGGGACGTCGCGCAGCAGGCGCACGCTCATGTGGGGGCGCGGGATCGCGCGACCGGTGGAGACCAGGCCGACCAGCTTGCGGCGCGGGCCCGCCTCGCGCTCGGCGAGCAGCTTGTCGCGTCCCCAGAAGGCCGGCTTCTTCCAGCCGACCGCCCAGCCGAGGCGGGCCTCGTTGGGAGTGATGTCCGGGGAGATGTCCTGGCCGTGCAGCGGGTAGCCCATCTCGGTGCGCAGGGTGTCGCGGGCCCCGAGGCCGGCCGGCACCAGGCCGTACGGCTCGCCCGCCGCCATCAGCGCGTCCCACAGCGCGGGCGCGACCTCGGCCGGGGCGATCAGCTCGTAGCCGCGCTCGCCGGTGTAGCCGGTGCGGCACACCACGACCTGCGCGCCCTCGAACGGCGCCTCCACGAAGGTGAGGTAGTCGTGGCCGACGGGCAGTCCGACGCCGGCGACGACCTCGTCCGACTTCGTGCCCTGGACCGCCAGCACGGCGTAGTCGCGGTGGTGGTCGAGGACCTCGACGCCCTCGGGCGCGGCCTCGACCAGCCGGCGGCGTACCTCCTCGCAGTTGGCGGCGTTCGGCACGACGAGGACGTGGTCGTCGTCGCGGTAGTAGGTGAAGACGTCGTCGACGATCCCGCCGGTCGCGTCGTCGACGACGAGGCTGTACTGCGCCTTGCCGGGGCCGATCCGGTGCAGGTCGTTGGTGAGGGTGGCGTTGAGGAACTCGACCGCCCCCGGGCCGCGGACCACCAGCTTGCCGAGGTGACTGACGTCGAAGATCCCGACGCCGCCGCGGACCGCGGCATGCTCCTTGACGACGCCGGTCGGGTACTCCAGCGGCATCAGCCAGCCGCCGAACTCCGAGAACTTGGCGCCGAGCGCCTCGTGCCGGTCGTGCAGGGGGCTCGTGAGCGGGGACGGGGTCGCGTCGGCCATGATCCGGAATCTATTGCATCCGGCGGTCGATATCCTGCGGCGGTGACGACCTTCGCCCTCCGCACGGCCAGCCCCGCCAAGACCCGCGCCGAAGCGGTGGTCGTCGGGGTGCTGCCCGACGGGAAGCTGGCCCCGGGCGCCGAGGACGTCGCAGCGGCGTACGGTCGCAAGCTGTCCGGCCTGCTCGCCACCGTCGGGGTCAAGGGCGCGCCCGGCGAGATCGCCAAGGTGCCCACGAGCGGCACCATCGCCTCGCCCCTGCTCGTGCTGGTCGGCCTCGGCGGCGAGGCGGACGCCGCCGCGGTACGCCGCGCCGCCGGCAACGCCGCCCGCGCCGTCACCAACGCCGCGTCGGTCGCGCTGGCCCTGCCGGCCGACACCCCGGAGCTGGTCCGCGCGGTCGTCGAGGGGTACCGGCTCGGCGGGTACGCCTTCACGACCTACAAGAGCAAGCCCGCCACGCCGACCATGCCCGCCGAGGTGGTCGTGCTGACGCCGGCCGCGCGTCGTACCGAGGTCGTGGCGGCACTCGAGCCGGCCCAGGTCCTGGTCGACGCCGTCGTCGCGGCCCGCGACTGGGTCAACACGCCGCCCGGTGACCTCACGCCACCGGCCTTCGCCGACGCGATCGCGGCGGCGGTCAAGGCGGTCAACAAGGACCTCGGCAAGGGCGCGACCAAGGTCGAGGTCGAGGTGCTCGACGAGGACCGCCTCGCCGAGCTCGGCTGCGGCGGCCTGCTCGGCGTCGGCGCAGGGTCGGCCGCTCCCCCGCGGCTGGTCGAGCTGAGCTACGCCCCCGCCGACGCCGTCGCCCACGTCGCGCTGGTCGGCAAGGGCATCACCTTCGACTCCGGCGGCCTGTGGATCAAGCCGGCCGCCAGCATGGCCACGATGAAGGAGGACATGGCCGGCGCCGCCGCCGTCGTCCAGACGACCCTCGCCGCCGCCCGCCTGGGCCTGCCGGTCCGGGTCTCCGCGTACGCCGCGCTCGCCGAGAACATGGTCGGCGAGGCGTCCATGCGCCCCGGCGACGTGCTCACGACCTACGACGGCACCACCGTCGAGGTCTCCAACACCGACGCCGAGGGCCGGCTCGTGCTCGCCGACGCCCTCGGCCGCGCGGTCGAGGCCGGACCCGACGTCGTCCTCGACGTCGCCACCCTGACCGGGCACATGGTGATGGCGCTCGGCGACAAGATGGCCGGCGTGATGGGCGACGACGACGTCGTCGCCGCGGTCCTCGCTGCCGGCTCGGCCGCCGGTGAGGACGGCTGGCCGATGCCGATCCCGGAGTTCATGGACGAGCGGATCCACAGCTCGACGATCGCCGACCTCGCGCAGTACGACGGCATCCGCTGGGGCGGCGGCCTCTTCGCGGCGGCGTTCCTGCGCGAGTTCACCGGTGGACTGCCGTGGGCGCACCTGGACATCGCGGGCCCGACCTTCAACAAGGGCGGTCCGGCCGGCCACCTCGCGCCGGGCGCGACCGGCTACGGCGTCGCGACCCTGCTGGAGTACCTCAGGAGTCGGGCGACTGCCGGCCCCGCTGCTGCTCCCGCTGCTTCTGTGCCTGCCTGACCCGGGAGTTGTAGTCCCGCATCCGCTGCGGGATGCCGACCACCGCGGCGTCGTACGACGGGACCTGGTGGCGGTTGCAGAAGTCGTGGGCCCAGTTGATCGACGGCACCCGGCGCCGGGTCCACTCGCCGTCGTGGGCGACGAGCAGCAGGGTGACCTCGCTGACGGCGGTCCGGGGCTCGACGAAGCCCTCGACACCACGCCGCTCCTGGACCCAGGTGGTGAGGTGCTCCTCGTCGGCGCGGTCGGCGGCGCGGACCCGGGTGGAGCCGGTGCGCGCGGCGTCCCGTGCGGGGTTACTCATGCGTACCTTCGAGCGCCCGCGGAAGCGGTCGAACAAACCCATGGATCCAGTTTGCCCGAACCGTGGGTGGGCCGTTGCTTGTTCGCTCGCTCGTGGTGCAAGGATGAGACCCATGGCGACCGAAGTCACTCTCCCCGCGCTCGGTGAGTCCGTCACCGAAGGCACCGTCACTCGCTGGCTCAAGCAGGTCGGCGACCAGATTGCGATCGACGAGCCCCTGCTCGAGGTCAGCACCGACAAGGTGGACACGGAGATCCCGTCTCCCGTTGCCGGCACGCTGGTCGAGATCCGCGCGAACGAGGACGACACGGTCGAGGTCGGCGCCGTGCTGGGCGGCGAGCTTGCGGACCAGCGGGGTCACGTAGCC
>JADCLI010000051.1 GCA_016803235.1 Pimelobacter simplex | reverse complement strand
CCCCCTCCACGACACCAGCGACCCCAGCCGGCCCGACGAGCAGCGACCCCGCCCCACGCCCCGCAGGACCCCACGGCTGCGGGGGTTCAGGCGTGTCCGGAGACGTCCAGCACCTCCCGCACGCTGGCGGCGGCGTACGCGTTCCACAGCGGCACCCGGCGCAGCAGGTAGTGCCCGACGGCGCCCATGTCGGTGAACTCCGCGTCGGCGACCGCGGCGGCGCGGGCGACGTAGGCCCGGGTGGCACGGGCGGAGGTGATCCGGTCGAGGCGGCCGTGGGCGGCGCGGAGCTTCTTGCCGCTCAGTGGCGCGACCGGGTCGTCCGGCGGCAGCCAGGGGGCGAGGGCGACGACGCCGCGCACCGACGGGTGATCGGCGACGGCGACGCCGGTACGGGCGCCCATGGAGTGCCCGACGACCGCGACCGGGAGGTCGTGGGCGCGCGCGATCTCGTCCAGCGCCCAGCGGGCGTCGGCGACCGGCGAGGGAAGCCGTGCGTGGCCGGCGTTCCAACCACGGACCCGGTAGCGCAGCACGACGACCCCGATCCCGTCGGCCGTCGTGACCCCGGCGAGGTGGCGGGCCAGGGCCCGGGCGCGACGCCAGGACAGGCTGCGTCCGTCGAGCGGGTTCGTGCCGTGCTGCGCTCCGCCGTGCAGCACGAGCGTGATCGCGCGGGCGGAGTCGGGGACCCAGGTGTCGGTGAACACCGGTGTCCCGGAGCTGGACGTCGTCTCGGGCATCATCGGTTCTTCGGAGCGGTCGGCGTGATGGATGGGTCAGCCTCCGTGCCGTCGCAGCAGCTGGTAGGCCTCCAGCGTCGCCGCGCGCTGCTCCGCGTGGTCGACGATCGGCTCGGGGTAGTCGCCGGACGGGTCGGCGAGCTCGGGGACCCAGCGCCGCACGTACGCGCCGTCCGGGTCGAACTTCTTGGCCTGCGTGGTCGGGTTGAAGACCCGGAAGTACGGCGCCGCGTCGGTACCGCACCCGGCGACCCACTGCCAGTTGTGCTGGTTGCTCGCGAGGTCGCCGTCGACGAGGTGGCGCATGAAGTGGCGGGCACCGTGCTGCCACTCGACGTGCAGGTCCTTGACCAGGAAGGACGCCACGATCATCCGCACCCGGTTGTGCATCCAGCCCTCCGCGAGCAGCTGTCGCATCCCGGCGTCGACGATCGGGTAGCCGGTCCGGCCCTCTGCCCACGCCTCCAGCCGCCGCCGCAGCTCGGCACCGGAGACGTACGGGAGGTCGCGCAGCTCGGGACGGAAGTACTCCCGCGCCGAGTCCGGCCAGTGGTGCAGGACGTGCGCGTAGAACTCGCGCCACGCCAGCTCCTTGCGGAAGGTGGCGGCGTGCGGGTTGCGGGCGTCCAGGTCGGCGAGGACGGTGCGCGGGTGGATCGTGCCCCAGCGCAGGTCGGGGGAGAGCCGCGAGGTCTCGTCGAGGTCGGGGCGGTCGCGCACGTCGTCGTACGGCGTCTCGCGCCACGCCTCCCAGCGCGCCAGCGCCGCCGTCTCGCCCGCCTCGGGCAGGTCGACGCCCGACACGTCCGGCTCCGCCGGCAGGTCCTCGGACGGTGCGCCCGTCCAGTCGACCGCTGCAGGGTCGGAGTCCGCCGGCGCCCGCCAGCCGTGGTTCACCCACGCCTTGTGGAACGGCGTGAAGACCTTGTACGGCCCGCCGTCGTTGGTGAGCACCCGTCCCGGCGCGACCGCGTACGGCGACCCGGTGGCCACCAACGGCACGGTGTCGAGGGCGTCGGCGACCCGGGCGTCCCGGGCCGCGCCGTACGGACCGAAGTCGGCGGACACGTGCACCGCCCGTGCTCCCACCTCCGCGGCCAGCGCGGGAAGGACGGACTCAGGCCGGCCCGACCGGACGACCAGGCCAGGGCCGAACCGCCGCAGCGAGGCGTCGAGCGCACGCAGGGTCCGCACCAGGAAGGCGCGCCGGACGTCACCGGAGGGTCCCCACAGCGCGGGATCGACGACGAACAGCGGCAGCACGGGGCCGTCCGCCGCGGCCGCCAGCAGGGCCGGGTGGTCACCGAGTCGCAGGTCCCGGCGGAACCACAGGATGCTCGGAGTCACCCGGCCATGCTGGCAGACGCTGCCTGAGCCCCGGTCAGCCGCGCAGCGCGGACGCGAACACCCCGGGCAGCTTGCGCCACCGCGGCCTGGCCGAGAACCGCACCAGCCGCTCGCCGGTCGTCGCCGCGGTCCTGTTGTGCACGAACCACGGCGGCACCGGCGTCAGCGCCGCACTGCCGGTCGCCCACGAGCGCGGGAACGGCCGGAACGGGCCCCGGACGACGGTCCGCTCGGGCCGGGCCAGCAGCAGACCGTTGTGGACCACGCCCTGACCCGACTGGATGTCGTCGGGCGTGTGCCCGGGGAAGGCGCCCCAGGTCGCGAACGGCGAGAGGTAGCCGACCGCGGTCCAGCAGTTGAGCGCGATCGTGCCGTAGCGCAGGCCCGCGAGCATCTGGTCGAGCCGCTCCCACCCGATCGCCTTCAGGTCGCGGGGGTGGGCGAGCACGTTGGCGCCGAGGGTGCCGCGCAGCCGCTGGTTGGCGAAGTCGATCGCGGCGGCCAGGAAGTCGGCGCCGGTGCCGGACAGCTCGGTGACACCGAGCACGGGGCCGAAGAACTCCTCCGAGAACGCCGACTCGTCCTCGCGTGCGTCGAGCGCGGGGAGCAGGGTGCGCTCCGGCGTACCGCCGACCTCCTCGTACGGCGTCGCGCCGGCCCGGGCGGCCGCGACCCGGTCGCCGCTGCCGGGGTACCACGCCGGACGGGCCGGCGCCTCGGCCAGGGCCCGCCGGATCGCGGCGAGGAACTCGTCCTTCTGCGCCCAGTCGCTGCTGAGCACCACGACCTGGCCGGCGACGCAGTTGGAGCCGGAGTTGTGCAGCCGCATGGTCACGACGTGGCGGGCCTGGAACTCCAGGTCGCGCCGCGACCACCGGCCGGGAACCACGATGACGGGGGAGACACCGCCGAGCTCGCTGGTGATCGGCTTGTGCAGCCGCCGCTTCCCGGCGGCCTTGCCGGCGGCGCTCTCCGCGCCCGGCCCCCACACGATCGCGTCGTGGGTGGCCTCCGAGCCGGTCATGTGCACCGCGTCGATCCCGTCGTGGGCGATCACGGCCGCGCCGAGCTCGAGGTCGCTGCTGAACACCTGGACGACGCCGAGCTCGATGAACGGCGCGAAGATCGCCTCGAGGACCGGCAGCAGCCGGTCGGTCACCGGGTTCAGCTTGAGCGCGACGGAGCGGTTGTCGGCGTACAGCACGTAGAGCGCGTCGAGCGGAGCGATGGAGAGGATGTTGCCGGCGCCGAGCACGACGCAGCTGCCGCGCACCGCCTCCGGCTCGCGCAGCCCGAGGCCCGCGGTGGCCCGCACCTCGTCCTCGCCGACACCCGGCTCGCACCACACCTCCGCCGAGAATCCGGACAGGAGCAGCCGGTCCCACACCGAGTGGGGGAGCACGTCGACCGCGACCCGGTCGCCGGGGACGGGCCGGATCGCGAACCCCTCGGTCGGGGAGACTCCCTGCTCGAGCCTCGCCACGCTCTGGGCCAGGTGCCCGGCGTAGTGGAGGGTCGCCCACGGCCCGGAGATCCACTCCTCGCCGAGTGCGGGCGAGGCGGGGTCGATGCCCTTGATCTCGCCGGCGATGCGCACCCAGTCGTCCGCGTGCTCCTCGACCAGTGCGGCGAACTGCTCGAGCAGCTCGCGACGCCGGCGCAGGCCCACCCCGGACCAGGCGCTCGCGCCGGCCCGCGCCGTCGACGCGATCTCGTCGGCGCGCTGGACGATCGTCTCGACCGACATCCCTCAGCCTCCGCTCGTCAGCAGGTCGGCGGCCTTCTCGCCGATCAGCATGGTGGGGGCGTGGGTGTTGCCGTGGGTGACCTTCGGCATCGCCGAGGCGTCGGCGACCCGCAGCCCGGCGACGCCGTGCACCCGCAGGCTCGCGTCGAGCACGCCGTCGCTCTCGGTGCCCATCCGGGCGGTGCAGCTGGGGTGGTAGGTGTGCTCGACTCCCTGGCGCACCGCCTCCTCCAGGTCCTTGCGGCTGGTGCCGAACGACGGGCCGGGGTGGATCTCGTGGTTCGCGTAGCCCTTCAGCGCCGGCGCTGCCATCACCTCGCGGGCGCGCTCGATGCCCTCGACCATCGAGGTCATGTCGTCGGGGTGCGCGAAGTAGTTGTTGCAGATCCGCACCTTGCGCTCCGGGTCGGCCGACGCGAGTCGCACCGAGCCCTCGGAGCGCGCGCCGACCATGGACAGGCCGATCGCGATCGCCTGGCCGTCGTACTCCGCGGCGCCGTGCTGCCAGAAGTAGACCGGGGCGCCGATCATCTGCATGTACGGCGCGTCGTCGGCCACGCTGGTGTGGAAGAAGGCGCCGGCCTCGCCGATGTTGGAGGTGAGCATGCCCTTGTGCTGGACGAAGTACCTCAGCAGCTGGCCCGGCTTCTCCGCGAAGGCCAGGTTGTCGGGGTGGCTGCTGTCCCAGTTGACGAGGTACATCGGGTGGTCCATCAGGTGCGCGCCCACGTGCGGGTTGTCGACGACCGTGGCGATGCCGTGCTCGGCGAGGTGGTCGGCCGGCCCGATGCCGGAGAGCATCAGCAGCTGCGGGGTGTTGTAGGCCCCCGCGGACAGCACGACCTCGCGCCGGGCACGGATCGTCCGCAGGCTGCCGCCGACCTTCGCGAGCACCCCGGTCGCGCGGCCGCCCTCGATCACGACCTTGTGCACGAGTGCGTTGCTGGTGACGGTGAGGTTGGGCCGCCTGCGGTGGGGTGCCAGGTAGCCGTCGTACGTCGTCCAGCGCCGGCCGCGGTGCGTGAACCGCTGGTACAGCGACGCGCCCTCCTGCTGGGCGCCGTTGAAGTCGTCGGTGCGGCCGAGGCCGACCTCGACCATCGCCTCGACCAGCCGCCTCGAGCCCTCGCGCGGGTCGGGCGCGTCCTCGACGTACTGCGGGCCGGAGGCGCCGTGGTATTCGCTCGCGCCGCGGCTGTTGGACTCCATGCGGCGGAACAGGGGGAGCACCTCGTCGTATGACCAGCCGGTCGCGCCGGCCTTGGCCCAGCCGTCGTAGTCGGCGCGGTTGCCGCGGATGTAGATCATCGCGTTCATGCCGCTGGTGCCGCCGAGCATCCGGCCGCGGGGCTGGTAGATCCGCCTGCCGCCGAGGTGCGGCTCGGGCTCGGACTCGTAGTCCCAGTCGAGCGCGGTGTGGAACTGCTTGGCGAAGGCCGCCGGGACCTGCACGTTCAGGTTCGGACGGCTCCTGCCGCCCGCCTCGAGGACGAGGACGGAGATGCCCGGGTCCTCGCTCAGCCGGCTGGCCAGGACGGCCCCGGCCGACCCGCTGCCCACCACCACGTAGTCGTACTCGCTCATCGGCTTCCTCTCGCTCGTGCCCGTGCTCCCAGCGTCGGGGCGCGGCCGGGCGCGGCGCTTGTGACCGCCACCACACGTCTGCGGTCCTTTTGTGGCAGGCTCCAAGAGCGGGGTGCGGGACCGAGTCTCTACTGGATTCCGATGTACCTGACACCAAAGACCCGGTAGCACAGGAGGCGGCATGGGGGCCGACGTCACTGAGGCGATCGAGACCTGGTTGGCGCAGTTCGCCGAGGCGGCGCTCCACCCGGCCGAGGTCGACGAGTTCGTGCGCAGCGTCGACGACGAGATCATCGCCGCGATCCCGGAGATCGCCGGGGACCCGGCCCTGGTCGAGGACCTGCACGCCTCGACCCGCGCGCACTGGCGCAACTTCCTGGTCGGCGTCTCGGACGAGTTCCGGCTGGCCCTGCCGCCGTCCGCGATCGCGCTGAGCCTGTCGATCGCGCGCCGGCACCTCGACATCAACGTGCTGCTCAAGGTCTACCGGGTCGCCAACAAGAGCGTCTTCCGCTACCTCACCGAGCACACCCGGGCCGACGCCCTGCCCGCCGGGCTGCCGCGCGACGAGACGCTGATCACGCTCTGGCTGCGGGCCGAGCGGTGGATCGACGAGTCCATCGAGCAGTTGATCGACCACTACACCGGCGAGCGGGCGCTCCTCGCCGAGGGCGCCCACGCCCGGCGGGCCGAGACCATCGAGGCGCTCGTCTCCGGCGCCGAGCCGACCACGGCGGCCGAGCAGGTCCTGGGCCACAAGCTGATGCTGTGGCAGACCGCCTTCGTGCTCTCCGCGCCTCCCGACGGCGACGTCGACGTGCCCTTCTTCGACGTGGCCGTCCAGATCTGCCAACAGCTCGGGCTGCCGCGGCCGCTCACGCACCTCACCGGCAGCCGCGAGCTGTGGGGCTGGGTGGCCACGCCCGACGAGCCGGCGTTCGACCTCGACGAGGTCGCCGAGTCGGTCGCCGCCCTCGGCCTGCACCTCGCCGTCGGGCGTCCCGGCCACGGCCCGACCGCGTTCCGGGCCAGCCACCTGCAGGCCCTGGCCACCCAGCGGATCGGCCTGCGCGCCACCGCGCCCTGCCACGACTACCGCCGCGTCGAGCTGGTCAGCCTCCTCGGCGACGGCGAGCTCACCCGCGCCATGGTCCGCCGGGTCGCCGGCCCGCTGCTCGGTCGCGGCAAGGGCGACGACGCGCTGCGGGCCACGGCCCTGGCCTACCTGCGCGCCGGCCAGAACGTCGACGCCACGGCCGAGCGGCTCTTCGTGCACCCCAACACGGTCCGCTACCGGGTCGGCCGGCTCGAGGACCTGCTGGGTCGCCGGATCACCCAGGACGCCGCGATGCTGGAGGCGTGCCTGGCCTGGCTGGAGGTGTACGGCGCGGAGGGGCTCGGCTGACCGAGCGCCTCAGGACCGCAGGCCGAGGTCCTTGATGGCCAGCTGTGCGGCCCGCAGGCCCGCCATGCCGTGCGCACCGGGGCCCGGCGGGGCGGCGGCCGAGCACAGGTAGACCCCACGGGCACCGGTCCGGTACGGGTTGCGGCCGGGCCGCGGCCCGAGGAGCAGTGCGGTCGGGGACTTGGTGCCGGTGAGGATGTCGCCGCCGACCCAGTTGGCGTTGCCGGAGGCGAAGTCGCCGGGACGGGTGACGTGGACGCCGACCACCCGCTCACGGAAGCCGGGGGCGAAGCGCTCGACCTGGGCGACGACCGCCTCGGTGGCGTCACCGTCGAAGCCGGCGGGGACGTGGGCGTAGCTGTAGACGGGGTGCACGTCACCCCGGGAGCGGGACGGGTCGGCGACGTACTGCTGACCCAGCAGGACGAACGGACGCTCGGGCATCCGGCCGGCGGCGACCGCCTTCTCGTTGGCGATGATCTCCGCGGGCCCGCCACCGAGGTGGACGGTGCCGGCGCGGCGGAGGTCGGCGTCGCGCCACGGGACGCCCTGCTCGACGGCGAAGTCGACCTTGAAGGCCGCGGGGCCGTAGCGGTGGCGGCGGTAGGAGTGGCGGGTGCCGGCGGGCAGCCGGTCGCCGTACAGGTCCAGCGCGGCGGTCGGGGACAGGTTGAGCAGGACGGCGTCCGCGGGCGGAAGGTCGTCGATCGAGGTGACCCGGACGCCGGTCTCGATCCGGCCGCCGTGGTCGAGCAACGCCTTCGCGAGCGCCTCCGTGAGCGCTTGGGTGCCGCCGACGACGACCGGCCATCCGTTGTGGTGGCCGGCGGTGAGGATGCCGGTGCCGATCGCCGAGGAGACGACCTCGGTCAGGGGACGCATCGCGTGGGCCGTCGTGCCGAGAAAGAGGGCGCGGGCCTGCTCGGTGCGGAAGACCCGGGCCAGCAACGCGGCCGGGAGCACGGTCGGGGCGCCGAACCTGCCGAGCAGCAGGGGATGCCGCGGGAGGTGGACGACCGGGCCGAGAATGTCGGCGGCCAGCTTGGCGTAGGACCGCGACGGAGCCCCGAACAGCAGCCGCCAGCGCCGTGCGTCGGCGCCGAGACCGGCCGCGGTCTGCTCGACCGAGCGGTGCAGCAGCGCGGGGGCGGCGTCGTCGAGCGGGTGGGCGGCGTCGATCTCGGGCCACGCCCACCGCAGGCCGTGGCGCTCGAGCCCGGCCAGCGCGGGGGAGCCCACGGCCATCGGGTGGAAGCCGGCGCAGTGGTCGACGAGGATCCCCTCGCCGAAGGGCTGGGTGGTGCGGGTGCCGCCGCCGATCTCGTCCGCGGCCTCCAGCACGGTCACCTGCGCACCGGCGCGGGCCAGGGCCAGCGCGGCGGCCAGTCCGTTGGGCCCGCTGCCGATCACGAGGGCGTCCGTCATGGTCCGAACCTACGACGACCGTGCACGTCGCGACCTGTCGTCCGAGGCGCAGAGGGCGGCCGGCCATTGGTTCCGCGACACAAGGAGACGTGTCGCGGGGATCGGGACGTGGTTACGGTGGGCGTCATGCGGGCGCCCGAGTTCTCCGACGACCAGATCGCCGCCGACCTCGCCGCCGCGGCCGCCGAGCTGGGCGAGCCGCTGACGGCAGCGGCGTACGACGGCTGGCAGCGCCAGCGCGACGCCGCCTCGCCCGCGCTGCTGATCCGCAGGTTCGGCTCCTGGAACTCCGCCTGTGCCCACGCGGGGGTCGCCACCAACAAGACCCGGTCGACCAGCCGCCGGTGGAGCGACGACGACGTCGTGGCGATCGTGGCCCGCTACCTCGCCGAGCCCGGCAGCACCGGCTCCTTCGCCGACTACGCCACCTGGGCCAAGGCGCACGACGGGGTGCCGAGCGGCGCGACGCTGCGCCAGCGGTTCCCGTGGGCCGAGGTCAAGCGACGAGCGGGGGAGCTGGCGTGAGCCCGGTCCTCGACAGCGGCACGGCGGCGGCGCTGCGCGACCACGCCGCCCGGCTGCGCGACCGGCTCGGCCTGTCCGAGGCGCCGATCCTCTCCGCGACCGGGCTGTGGCTGCTGCTGGCCGCGGTGGCGGAGTCGGCGACGGACCGGACGGACCGTCGCGCGCTCGAGGAGGCGCTCGGCGTTCCGGCGGCGGACGCCACGGCGGCGGTGACCGCGCTGCTCGCGGACCCGCACCCCGCAGTGGGGGCCGCCCTCGGCGGCTGGGTGCGTCCCGAGCTGGCGCTGCGGGCACCCGTGCCCGGACCGGTCCCGGTCGGCCCGCTGCCGGGCCAGGCCGCACTCGACGCCTGGGCCCGCGAGCACACGCACGGCCTGGTCGAGACCTTCCCGGCGGATGTCGACGACCGCACCCTGCTGCTCCTCGCCTCGGCCCTGGTGACCGAGCCGCGCTGGCGCACGCGGCTGACGACCGACCCCGACGGCCGGCTCCTGCTCGAGGACGGGCTCCAGGCCCTGGTGGCGACCGAGGCCGCCGGTGTCGTGGCGGTGGCCTGTCCGCCCACCGACGACGCCGTCGACGTGCTCAGCGTGGTCGCCGCGCCCGGCGTCCCCGCGGCCGAGGTCTGGCGCGCCGTCGACGAGGTCGTCGCCCGGCGCCTCGGCGGCGCCCTCGCCCACGGGGACCGGCCCGCCGGGCCGCTGTCCGACGGGCACGCCTGGCGGGTCAGCGAGGGAGTCGAGTCGTTCGTCGCCGCGCGGGCGCCCGAGGACGGCGCCGAGCTGTGGAGCAGCCGGCTGCCCGTCTGGAAGGCCGACGCCCGGCACGATCTCACCGCTGCCCCGGGCGTCGCTGAGGTCGGTCGCGGCGTGGCCGGCCTGCTGCCGGCCGAGGCCCTGCGCGACGGGATCGACCTGCAGTGCGTGCAGGCCGCCGTCGCCAGCTACGACGCCGACGGCTTCCGGGCCGCCGCGGTCACCGCGCTCTCAATGCGGGCAGCCGGCATGCCGTCGTACGTCGACCGGCGGGTGCGCCGGGTCGAGATGACCTTCGACCGCCCGCACGCCGTCATCGCCGTCGCGCGCGGCGGGGCGTGGGACGGTGTGCCGCTGTTCCACGCGTGGGTGACAATGACAGCATGACTGTCATTCCCAGTGACCGGTTGGCCGCTCTCGAGCCCGCCTGCACGCTCGCCGACGCCCTCGCGCTCTTCGACAGCCTCCCGGCCGTGCGGGCCGAGGAGATCACGGGCCGCTGGCGCGGCCGCGAGCTCGCGACCGGTCACCCCATGGACGGGTTGCTGGCGGCCTCGGGCTGGTACGGCAAGCAGTTCGACTCCGTCGACGACGTGCACCCGCTGCTGTTCCGCGCGTCGTCGGGCGCGATCGTGGCGGTCGACCCGCGCCGGATCCCGTTCGGGATGCTCGACCGGATCCCGGCCGGCGTGGTCGCCCGGGGCCGCGCGGTGATGGGCGCGGCACTGCCGGCCCTTCGTACGAGAAGGCCGCGGGCCCGACTGCGCAACGTCGAGCATCGCGGTGTCGTCACCGCCGCGATGAGCTATGACCACCTGCCGATCATCGACCTGTTCCGCCGGGTCGACGACGACACCCTGCTCGGGTGCATGGACCTGCGCGACGCACCGCCGTACTTCTTCGTGCTGGCGCGCGACTGAGTCACGCGGGATAGGCGGATCCGCGGAGCAGTCCGGCCAGGTGGGCCGCGTTGGCCGCCAGGGTCTTGGTCGTGCCGGCGGTCTTCTCCGGCTCGGGGTCGAGGTCCTGGTAGTCGGTCGACTGCATGGCCTCACCGACCCAGTAGGTGACCCCGCTGGCGGGGATCGTGAACCCCACGTCGCTCAGCGCCTGGTAGACCTCCGCGGTGACGTGGTGGGCGCCGTCCTCGTTGCCGACCACGGCCAGACCGGCGACCTTGCCCGAGGTCAGCATCCGGCCCTCGTCGTCGGTCTCGCCGAGCTCCGCATCGAGCCGCTCGAGGACGACCTTGCACACCGACGCGGGCTGGCCCATCCAGATCGGCGTCGCGATCACCAGGATGTCGGCGTCCAGCACCTGGCGGCGCAGGAGCGGCCACTCGTCGCCGTCGCCCTCGTCGGTGCTCACGCCGAAGGCGACGTGGTGGTCGACGACGCGTACCAGCGTGCCCTGCACGTCGTGCTCGCTGAGCGCCTCGAGCACCCGCCGGCCGAGCAGCTCGGAGCTCGAGGGCGCCGGCGTCGGCTTGAGGGTGCAGCAGAGCACGAGGGCGCGGAGCGGTGTGGTCGATGCGGTGTCGTCCATGCGCCGGGTGGTACCCGGCCCCGGAGCGGGGACCCGGGGTCAGGCCAGGGCGATCGCCAGCAGCACGACCGCGACGGCAGGGAACGCCAGCTGGGTGATCGCGGCTCGGGCCTTGTCGGGAGAGGACACCAGCAGGACCAGCCCCGCGGCGACCATCGAGCCGGCACCGCAGAACACCAGGGTCGCACCCACGCGGTCGTCGTCGGCGCTGAACGCTGCGATGCCGCCCGCGGTGATCAGGGCGAGGAAGAGGTTGTAGAAGCCCTGGTTGAAGGCCAGCTCCTTGGTCGCCTCCGCCTCGGCCTGGCTGGTGCCGAAGGTCGCGCGGGTGCGGGGACTGGTCCAGGTCAGCGACTCCATCACCCAGATGTAGCCGTGGAGCAGGGCGGCGAGGCCGGCGAACACCAGCGCGGCAGCGGTCATGTCAGGGATTCTGGCGGTCGGTCGAAGTGCTGTCGAGGTACGCCGCCAGCCCGGTCGGGGCGTGCCCGGTGAGTCGCTCGACGTGGTCGGTGACGCCGGCCATCTCGCCGCGTGCGATCGCGGTGTAGGTGGAGACCCAGGCGTCGTACTGCCACTGCGGGGCCGGCCAGCGCCGTCGCGACGCGTAGGCCTCCTCGACCGTCTCGTCGTGGTAGCGCACCGGGCGGCCGGTGTGCGCGCCCAGGATCGTCGCGACCTCGCCGAAGGTCGGCGCGTCCGGTCCGGTGAGGTCGTAGGTCGCGCTGGCGTGCTGCTCGGGCGCGAGCAGGACCGCGACCGCGCTGGCCGCGACGTCGTCGCGGGTCACCGCCGCCACCCGGCCGTCGCCGGCCGGGCCGCGGATCACGCCGTCCTCGCCGACCAGGGCGGGCAGGAAGTCGAGGTAGAAGTTGTCGCGCAGGAAGGTGACCGCCATCCCGGAGGCGCTGAGGTGCTGCTCGGTGGCCCAGTGGTCGCGGGCGAGGGTGAAGGTCGCGTCGGCGGCCGCGCCGTAGAACGACGTGTAGACGACGTGCTCCACGCCGGCCGCCGCGGCGGCGTCGACGAAGGTGAGGTGCTGCTCGAGGCGGTCGGCCGACTCGGCGGCCGAGACCATGAGCAGGGTCCGCACGCCCTCGAGCGAGGCGAGCGCCAGCTCGCGGTCGCCGTACGTCGAGCGGACGACCGTCGCGCCGGGCAGCTCGGGCGCGCGGGCGGGGTCGCGCACCAGCAGGCGATGCGCGACCCCCTGCGCCGCGAGGGCCCGGGCGACGCGTCCCCCGAGCCCTCCCGTCGCACCGGTGACGGCGAGGCTGCTCAGAGCAACCCCTCCTTCTCGAGCCAATCCTTCGCGATGGTCGCGGCGGGCAGCTCCTCGTCGACGCTGCGGGCATCGAGGTCGACCAGGTCCTCGGGCGACATGGCCGCGCTGACCTTGTTGACGATGCCCTCGGCCTCGTCGCTGAGGTCGTCGCTGGCGACCGGGACGACGTGGGAGGCGAGGAACAGGCCCTTGGTGTCCTCGAGGGTGACCAGGTCGTTCTTCTTGATCGACGGGTCGGCGGTGTAGATGATCGCCAGCTGGATCGAGCCGTCCTTGAGCGCCTTGACGGTGAGCGGGCCGCCGCTGTCCTCGATCGGCGTGAAGGCGACGTCGACGCCGTAGGACTCCTTGAGCCCCTTCGGTCCGTTGGGCCGGCTCTCGGCCTCGGAGTTGGCGCCGAAGGTCAGCTTCTCGGTCACCTTCGAGAGGTCCTCGATCGTCTCCAGGCCGTACTTCTCGGCGAACTCACGGGTCACGACGTAGGAGTCCTGGTCGGTCGCGGGGGACTGGTCGAGCACCTCCAGGCCCTTCTCCTCGGCGGCCTCCTCGAGCTCGGAGTAGACGTCGTCGGCGAGGCGGGCGGTCGTGTCGGGCTTCCAGACCTGCAGCAGCGGCCCGGTGTACTCGGGGAACAGGTCGATCGACCCGCTCTCGATGTCGGGGAGGTAGCCCTCGCGCTGGCCGATCCGGAAGTCGCGCTCGACCTTGATGTCGGCGGCCTCGAGCGCCTGGGCGTAGGCCTCGGCGATGATCTCGTTGGAGTAGTAGTCCTGGGAGCCGATCACGATGGTGTCGCCACCGTCGCCGCCGTCGCCCGCGCTGAGCGGGTCGTCGCTGCCGCACGCGGTGAGGGCGAGCGCGGCGGTCGCGACCAGGGCGAGGCCGACCGTGGTGGTTCGGCGCGGGGTGCGGGTCATGAGAGAACCTTTCCTGTGGTGGGACGGCTGGCCCGTTGGAGGGCGGCCAGGGTGAGGTCGAGCACGAGGGCCAGTACGGCGACGAGCAGCGCGCCGGCGAGCATCTCGTCGTACTGGCGGGACTTGAGTCCGGAGAAGAGGTAGCGGCCCAGCCCGGTGTCGGAGATGTACGCCGCGAGGGTGGCCGTCGCGACGACCTGCAGCGTGGCCGCGCGGATCCCGCCGAGGATGACCTCGGCGCCGAGCGGGACCTCGACCCGGGTGACCAGCTGCCACTCGCTCATCCCGACGGCCCGGGCGGCGTCGACGGCGCCCCGGTCGGCGGACTCGACGCCGGCGTAGGCGCCGGCCAGCAGCGACGGGAAGGCGAGGGCGACCAGCGCGAGCAGCGGCGCCTGGAGGCCGATCCCGAGCGCGAGTCCGAGCAGGGTGAGCAGGCCGAGGGTGGGGACCGCCCGCACGGCGCCGGCGAGTGCGACCACGACGAGGCGGCCGCGGCCGGTGTGACCGATGAGGATGCCGAGCGGCAGCGCGAGCACGGCGGCGACGGCGACCGCGGCGAAGGTGACCAGCAGGTGCTGCACGATCCGGTGGTCGATGCCGCCCGGACCGCCCCAGTGGGAGCCGTCGGTGATCCAGGACAGCGCGTCGGCGAAGAGGTTCACCTCGCCCCTCCCGTCGGCGTCGCCACCCGCCACGGCGTCGCGAGGCGCCCGAGGACGACCAGCAGGACGTCGAGGACGACCGCGAGCAGCATGGTGCCGACGACGCCCGTGACGATCTCGGCCCGGATGTCGCGCTGGAAGCCGTCGGTGAGCAGGTTGCCCAGGCTCGGGATCCCGACCAGGGCGCCGATGGTGACCAGGCTGACCGTGCTGACCGTGATCACCCGGACCCCCGACAGCAGCACGGGTACGGCGAGCGGCAGGTCGACCTTCCAGAACAGCCCGGCCCGCGAGTAGCCCATCGCCTCGGCGGCCTCGCGCACCCGGCCGTCGACGGAGCGGAAGGCGTCGGCGGCCGTACCGGCGAGCAGGGCGGTGCCGTAGACGGCCAGCGCGACGACCAGGGTCAGCCCGGAGCGCAGGGGGATGCCGAGCAGGACCGGGATCACGATGAGCAGCGGCAGGGCGGGCACGGAGTAGAGCAGGCTCGCGGTGCCGAGGACGACGGTCCCGACGCGCGGCCAGCGCCAGGCGACCCGGCCGAGCACGATCGCGACGACGACGCTGATCACGATGGCGGGCACGGACAGCCGCACGTGCTGGACGAGCATGTCCAGCACGTAGTCGCGGTTGGCCTCGAGCCAGCTCACTCGAGGACACCCACCGGTCGGCCGTCGCCGTCGACGACCACGCTGCGGCCGTCGATGTCGACGGTGCGCAACGCACGGTCGGCACGGTCGGCGCCGATGAAGTCGCGCACGAAGTCGTCGGCGGGCGCGGCGACGATCTCCTTGGGCGTGCCCGCCTGGGCGACGATCCCGCCCGTGCGCAGGATGACGACCTCGTCGCCCAGCCGGAACGCCTCGTCGATGTCGTGGGTCACCAGCACGATGGTCTTGCCGAGCTCGGCCTGCAGCTGCAGCAGCTGGTCCTGCAGGCCTCGGCGCACGATCGGGTCGACGGCGCCGAACGGCTCGTCCATGAGCAAGATGTTGGGGTCGGCGGCGAGCGCCCGCGCCACGGCGACGCGCTGCTGCTGGCCGCCGGAGAGCTGCGCGGGGTAGCGCCGGCCGAGGGCGGGGTCGAGCCCGACCCGCTCGAGCAGCGCCAGCGCGGCGTCGCGCGCCGCGCCCCTCGGCGTACCGGTCAGCACCGGCACGGTCGCGACGTTGTCGACCACGCGCCGGTGGGGGAGCAGGCCGCCGGCCTGCGGGACGTAGCCGATCGAGCGGCGCAGCTCGACCTTGTCGAGGCCGAGGACGTCGCGCTCGTCGATGAGGACCGTGCCGGTCGTGGGCTCGACCATCCGGTTGACCATCCGCATCAGCGTGGTCTTGCCGGACCCGGAGGTGCCGACGAGGGCGAGGGTGCGGTGGGAGGGGACGGTGCAGGAGAAGCCCGTCACGGCCACGGTGCCGTCGGGGTAGGTCTTGCCCACGTCGCGGAACTCGATCCCCATGCGGGGAACCCTACGGTGCGGCGGCGACAACGGGGCGGACCTTCGCGCCAGCCCTTGCCGGGTACTGCCCTCGGCAATGCCGGGTACAGCCCGGTCGAACCCGACGAGAGGAGCACGAACATGAGCACGATCGAGAAGTCCGTGACCGTCGACGTCCCCGTCCGCACGGCGTACGACCAGTGGACGCAGTTCGAGACCTTCCCGTCCTTCATGGAGGGCGTCGAGGAGGTCCGCCAGCTCGACGACACCCACCTGCACTGGCGCGCCGACATCGCGGGCGTCCACCGTGAGTGGGACGCCGAGATCGTCGACCAGACGCCCGACGAGCGGATCACCTGGCGTGCCCTCGACGGCACGAAGAACGACGGCACCGTCTCCTTCGCCCCCGACGAGCTGGGTCAGTCGACCCGCGTGACGCTGCGGATGGAGTTCGAGCCCGAGGGGATCGTGGAGAAGACCGCGGACGCGCTGCGCATCGTCGACCGGCGTACCGAGGGCGACCTCGAGCGGTTCAAGCAGTTCATCGAGACGCGGGGCACCGAGACCGGTGGCTGGCGTGGCGAGGTGAAGCCCGGGGACGCCGACAACCCGGCGTTGTAGCGCCGGTTCTCGCGTCCACGCTCAGGCCGGGTCGGAGGCCATCGCGACGATCCGGTCGAACCGGGCGCCCATCTGCTCGGCCAGCGCCTGAGCGGCCCGCAGCGGGCGCACCATCACCATGAAGTCGGTGATCAGGCCCTCGTCGTCGAGGACGAGGAAGTCGCAGCCGGTGAGCTCGAGGCCGTCGACGGTCGCCTCGAAGACGAGGGCGTGGCCGGCGGCGTCCTCGAGCTCACGCACGTAGCGGAAGTCCTCGAACACCTCGATCACGTTCGCCAGGATCGCCGCCGTGATGGGCTTGCCGGGATAGGGCTTGTGGGCGACCGGACTGCGGAAGACGACGTCGTCCGCGAGGCACGCCTTCATCGCCTCGACATCGCGGGCCTCGACGGCCGCGCGGAAGGCGGAGCCGGCGCTCACAGCGCCGCCGCCAGCTCGGTGCCCTGCTTGACCGCGCGCTTGGCGTCCAGCTCGGCGGCCACGTCCGCGCCGCCGATCAGGTGCACGCGGCCGGGGAAGCCCGAGGCGAGCAGGTCGTCGTACAGGCCGCGGACCGACTCCTGGCCGGCACACACGACGACGTGGTCGACGTCGAGCACCTGCGGGGACCCGTCGACGGTGACGTGGAGGCCGGCGTCGTCGATCCGGTCGTAGGTGACACCGCTGAGCTGGTGGACACCGAGGTCCTTGACCGCGGCGCGGTGCACCCAGCCGGAGGTCTTGCCGAGGCCCTTGCCCTGCGCGGACTCCTTGCGCTGCAGCAGCCAGACCTCGCGGGCCGGGGTGCGCGGCGTCTTGTCCGTGATGCCGCCGCGGACGACGGCCGGGTCGGCGACGCCCCAGTGCGCCTTCCACTCCTCGACGGTCTCGGGCGTGTGGGCCAGCAGCTCGGTCACGTCGAAGCCGATGCCGCCCGCGCCCATCACCGCGACCTTCGCGCCCACGGCGACCCGGCCGGTGATCGCGTCCGGGTAGGAGACGACCTTCGCGTGGTCGATGCCCGGGATCCGCGGGGTGCGCGGCTCGACGCCCGTGGCGACCACGACCTCGTCGTACCCGGTGAGCAGGTCGGGCGTCGCCCGGGTCGCGAGCTTCACGTTGACGCCGAGCACCTCCATCCGACGGCGGAAGTAGCGCAGCGTCTCGGCGAACTCCTCCTTGCCCGGGATCTGCATGGCGAGCCGGAACTGGCCGCCCAGCTCGTCGGCGGCCTCGAAGAGGGTGACGTCGTGACCGCGCTCGGCCGCGCTGACGGCGGTGGCCAGGCCGGCCGGGCCACCGCCGACGACTGCCACCCGACGGGCGCGGCGGGTCGGGCTGAGCACCAGCGTGGTCTCGTGGCAGGCCCGCGGGTTGACCAGGCAGGAGGCGCGCTTGGCCTGGAAGGTGTGGTCGAGGCAGGCCTGGTTGCAGCCGATGCAGGTGTTGATCTCGTCGGCGCGGCCCTCGCGGGCCTTGGCGACGAGGTCGGCGTCGGCGAGGAACGGGCGCGCCATCGAGACCAGGTCGACGCCCTGCTCCAGCACGGACTCCGCGACGTCGGGGGTGTTGATCCTGTTGCTCGCGCACACCGGGATCGACACGACCTCCTTGAGCCGCAGCGTGCTGTCGACCCAGGCGCCGCGCGGGACGCTGGTGACGATCGTGGGGACCCGCGCCTCGTGCCAGCCGATGCCGGTGTTGAAGACGCTGGCGCCGGCCTCCTCGAGCTTGTGCGCGAGGTCGACGGTCTCGGCCCAGGTCTGGCCGTCGGGGACGAGGTCGAGCAGCGACATCCGGTACATCACGAAGAAGTCGGGCAGCTCCTGGCGGATCCGGCGCACGACCTCGACCGGGAAGCGCATCCGGTTCTCGGCGGAGCCGCCCCACTTGTCGGTACGCCGGTTGGTGCGGGCCGCGAGGAACTGGTTGATCAGGTAGCCCTCGGACCCCATCACCTCGATGCCGTCGTACCCGGCCTTCTGCGCCAGCCTCGCGGAGGCGACGAAGTCGTCGATGGTCCGCTCGACCGCGCGCCCGGACAGGGCGGAGGCCTTGAACGGGGTGATCGGCGACTTGGTCGCGCTCGCCGAGACGCTGAACGGCGTGTAGCCGTAGCGGCCCGCGTGCAGCAGCTGCAGCGCGATCCTGCCGCCGTGGGCGTGGACCGCCTCGGTCACCCGCTGGTGCCGGTGGGCGTTGAGGCGCGTGGTCATCTGCGACCCGAACGGCAGCAGCCAGCCGCGGATGTTGGGGGAGTAGCCGCCCGTGACGATCAGCCCGACGCCGCCGGCCGCGCGCTCGGCGAAGTACGCCGCCAGCTCGTCGATGTGCCAGGGCCGGTCCTCGAGGCCGGTGTGCATCGAGCCCATCACCGCGCGGGACTGGAGCTCCAGCCCGCCGACGGTCGCGGGCGAGGTGAGGAGGGGGAAGTGGGTCATCAGGACTCCTGGGGAGCGTCGGTGTGGGCGTCGAGGTACTCGGTCAGCCAGCGGATCCAGAACTCCTCCATGAGGAGGCCACCGCGCAGCACGAGGTAGATGTCGAGGTCGGCACCGGCCAGGGCGCCGGGGTCGGGGAAGTCGCGGGCGGCGAGGTACTCGTAGAGGGAGAGCCGTTTGGTGTGCTCGTCGAGCTGGCGGCGCAGGTCGTCGAGCAGGGCCGCCCGGTCGCCGTACGACGCCCCGCGCATCTTCACGCTGACGCTGCTGCGCATCGCGTCGGGGGCGGTCGGCTCGCCGATCCAGCGGGCCAGCTCGGCCCGGCCGGCGTCGGTGACGGTGTAGACCTTCTTGGTGGGACGGTCGGCCTGCGCAACGGCCTCGGAGGTGATCCAGCCGTCGCCCTCCATGCGGCCCAGGACGCGGTAGATCTGCTGGTGCGTCGCGGACCAGAAGAACCCGATCGACGCGTCGAAGCGCCGCACCAGGTCGGAGCCGGAGGCGGCGCGTTCGCTCAGTGACACGAGGATCGCGTGCTCGAGGGCCATGGCACCAGCGTGCCCCAGAACGCGGGGCTATGCAACTAGTTGCGCAACTCGTTTCAGGTGGCGCCGGTCACGCCCGGTGGTAGGTCTTGTTCGCGATCCGCCAGGCGCCGTCGACCCGCAGGAGCGCGAACGAGTCGGTGAACACGTCCGGGCCGTGGTGCAGCGTCATGGTCGCCGTGCCGGTGCTGCCGGTGGTGCTCACCTGGTCCACCCGGCGCCGTCGCTCGGCCTCGTCGGGCGCGGGGGAGCCGGTGAACAGCCCGCAGTACTCCTCGAGCGTCCACGACGTGAAGACGCCGTCGCGCAGGCCCTCGACGTGGGCGGTCGGGAGGAACGCCCGGCGGTGGTACGAAGCGTCGCCGGTCGCGTGCCCCGCCGCGTAGTCGCGCAGCGGCGCGAGCGCCTCCGGGTCCGCCTCGGCGGGCACCAACAGGTCCGCGACGTCGGCGTCCGGTCCGAGTGCGGCGGCGAGGAGTGCGAGGTCCTTGGCGAGGGCGGCGACGGTGAAGTCCGCCAGCCGGTCCGGGGAGCCGGTGTCGAGCCGGTCGCGCTTGGCGCGGACCAGTGCGCCGAGCGCGGTCCGCTCGAGCACGTCGAGGGTGAGCCCGGGGGCCAGGCCGAGGCGGGCGCCTCGGGCGCGGGCGTCCCGGACCGCGAGCAGCGCGTCGGCCAGCACGCCGTTGGCGACCAGCTTCGCGGCCGCGGCCTCGGCGGGCGTGCCGCAGTCGACGACCGTCCCGAGGTCGGCGAGGACGGCGGAGGCCGAACCCACGGCGTCCGCCGGGCCGACCAGCAGGGTGAGGGTGCCGGCGGCGACGGCGCCGGTCGAGCCGAGGACGGGGGCGTGGACGCCGGCCGGTGCCATCGCGGCCAGCTCGGTCGCCTCGTCGGGACCGACGGTGGCGGTGGTGACGACGACGGCGCCGGCCGGCAGCGCGGACGCGACCTCGTCGAGGACGGCGCGGCACGCGGCGCCGTCGTACAGGCAGAGGACGACGACCTCGGCGGAGGCGACCGCGTCGACGGCGGTGGCGGCGGTGCCGCCGCCGGAGCGGGTCCACGTGGTGACGGTGTGGCCGCGCTCGGCGAGGCGGGTGGCGACGGCGGCTCCCATGCGGCCGAGCCCGAGGACGGTGACGTGCATGGCATCCATGCTGGCCCGGCCCGCGGCCCTGCGACCAGCGCAAGTCTGGCAGTGCAGCCATGCGGCAAGCGCATAGAGTCTCGCCGTGGTCCTCACCGGCTGGCGCACCTTCCTCGCCGTGCACCGCCTCGGCTCGCTCTCCGCAGCCGCGGCGGAGCTCGGCTACACACAGTCCGCCATCTCCCGCCAGGTGGCCGCGCTGGAGCGGGAGGTCGGCGTCGCCCTGGTCGAGCGGCAGGCACGCGGGGTCGCGCCGACGGCCGCGGGCGAGGTGTTCGCCCAGCACGCGCGCGGTGTCCTCGCCGCGGCGGACCGGGCGGTGCGGGCCACCCGTGAAGCCGCCGCCGGCCGCGGCATGGTGGCCGTCGGCGCGACACCCTCGGCCGCCGCCGGCCTGGTGCCGGTCGCGCTGCAGGGGCTCGAGGCCGCCTGGACGCTCGCCACGGGCCTCACCGCCGAGCTCGAGGACCTGGTCGCCACCGGCGTGCTCGACCTCGCGGTGGTCACCGACGCACCGCCGGGCCTCGGAGCCGACGCCCGGCTGGAGCGGCACCGGCTCGGGGACGACGTCATGCACGTCGTCGTCCCGCTCGGCCACCCGGCCGCCCGCGCGGCCCCGACAAGCCTCGCGGCCTTCGCCGGCGAGGTCTGGGCGGAGGACAACGAGGGCTCCGCCGCGCTGCTGCGGGCCGCCGCCGCGACGGCGGGGTTCGCGCCACGACTCGAGCTGGCCGCCGCCGACCTGGCCGGCAAGGTGGCCCTGGTGGCCGCCGGGCACGCGGTCGCGCTGGTGCCCGGGCTGCTCGTGCCGGCGCTGCGGCGCGACGTGGTCGCGGTCGCCGTACCGGACGCGCCGCGGCGGGCGATCCTCGCCTCGGTGCCGGCCGGACGCGAGTGGGGAGAGCCGGTGCGGGCGCTGCTCGGGCGGCTCAGCGCTGCGCTCGGAACTCCTTCATCCGGCTGAGGTAGCTGCGCAGCCGCAGTGCCGGGACCGCGCGCGGCCAGTCGTCGGCCCGGAACCAGGCGTCCGAGCCGCCGTCGACGAAGACCACGCTGCCGCACAGGAAGTCCGCGGCGTCGGAGAGCATGAACACCACCCACGCGGCCAGCTGCCCGGGGTCGCCGAAGCCGCCGACCGGCACCGGGAAGGCCTTGATCCGCTTCGCCTCCGCCGGCGTCGCGAGCTGCTGCTCGAGCAGCGGGGTCAAGATCGCGCCCGGAGCGATCGCGTTGAGCCGGATGCCGGCGCCGGCCCACGCGGCAGTGACCGCCTCGCGCCGCACCCACTGGCTGACGGCGATCTTGCTGGCGCCGTACGCGAAGGACGGCGCCATCCTCCCGAACCGCCGCAGCGTGCCGAGCGCCTTCGTGACGTCGCGGTCCAGCAGGGCGCGCACCGCGCGGCGCGGCACCATCGGCATCGTCGTGGTCGAGTTGCTCGAGAACACCACGACCTTGGCGCGCTCGGCGGCGGCCAGCGCCAGCCGCCACGCGTCGAGCAGCTCGACCACGCCGAGGTAGTTGACCTCCGCGATCAGCCGGGCGCGGTCCCGGCCGGGCGCCGGGCCGAGTCCGGCGGCCAGGACCGCGCCGTCGAGGACGCCGCCCGCGCGCTCGAGCACGTCGGCGGCCGCCGTCCGGCGCCCGTCGGCGGTCGAGAGGTCGGCGACGACGTCGGCCTCCTTGAGGTCGACGCCGATGACGGTGTGGCCGTCGGCGACCAGGCGTGCGACGACGGCGGCGCCCATGCCGGAGGCGGATCCGGTGACTGCGTAGGTACCCACGCAGCCGACTCTAGAACAGGTTCTAGTTGGCGAGCGCGCGATCCGCCCGTTCCCGGGTCACCTCCGCCCACGGGCTCCACAGGAACCACTGCGGCATGCCCTCGACGAGGCGGGGAAGCCCGACGACCTCGAGCCGTCCGGCCTCGACCGCCTCGTGCCACGAGCAGTAGCCCTGGAAGACGTCGGCCAGTGCGGGCGTGGTCGCGGTGACCTCGACGTCGACCGTGAAGCCGGGGGGCTGCAGGCACACCGACACCTCGGTTCGCTCCATGACCAGCCAGATGGTGACCGCGTCGGGGGCGGTGTGGCGGAACTCCACGACCGTGCGGCCCGGGGGCAGCCGGGCCAGGTCGACGCGACGGTGCATCCACCACATCAGGGTCGTCGGGGCGACGTCGTGCGGGCGCAGCTCCTCGAAGAGCCACTCGATCGCCCAGCGCCCGAGGCTATCGATCACCCGCTCGAGGTCGCGTCCGGCCGGCGTGAGGTGGTACTCGTTGCCGCGGCCGGTCGGCGCCGGCCAGGTCTCGAGGACGCCGCGGCGCTCGAGGTGGCGCAGGCGCTGCACGAGCAGCGAGCGCGAGATGCCGGGCAAGGCTCGGGCGATGTCGTTGAAGCGGGTGTTGCCGAGCACCAGCTCGCGGATGATGAGCGGCGTCCAGCGGTCCGCGACCACCTCGGCGGCCATCGATACGGGGCAGTAGTTGCCGTAGTCGGGCATCTGCCCATGGTCCTCCCGGGCGGCCGGGAGGGGTAGTACTGAACCTGGACCAGTGGGGTCATTTTTGTGGACTGGAGGCGCCGCGGGGGCGGCCCGACAGTGGATCCATGACCAGCACACTCCAGCCCAGCGCCACTCCGACCACCTCCACCCCCGCCGAGCGTGCCGCCCGGCTCGGGCCCCGCATCGCAGCCCACGCCGCCCGTCACGACGCGGATGCCAGCTTCGTCTCCGAGGCGTACGACGAGCTGCGTGCCGCGGGCCTGCTCCGCGCCGCCGTGCCCGTCGAGCTCGGCGGCGACGGCGCCACCGTCCGCGAGCTCGTCGCCCTGCAGCGCGAGCTCGGCCACCACTGCGGTGCGACCGCCCTCGCCAGTGCGATGCACCAGCACGTCGTCGCCTTCACCGCCTGGCGGTACCGCCGCGGCCTGCCCGGCGCCGAGGCCACCCTGCGCCGGGTCGCCGAGGAGCAGATCCTGCTCGTCTCGACCGGCGGCGGCGACTACATCCAGCCCCAGGGCGAGGCCGTCAGGGTCGACGGCGGCTACCGGGTCACCGGCCGCAAGCGCTTCGCCAGCCAGTCCCGGCACGGCACCGTCATCTCCACGATGGCCTGCTTCGACGACCCCGAGCAGGGCCGGCGGGTCCTCAACCTCGCCGTCCCGGTCGCGTCCGAGGGCGTCACCGTCGCCGACAACTGGAACACCATGGGCATGCGCGGCACCGCCAGCGACGACATCGACCTCGTCGACGTCTTCGTCCCCGACGACAAGGTCCTCGCCAACCGCCCGTGGGGCGTGGTCGACCCGCCGCTGCAGGTCATCTCGAGCATCGCGTTCCCGATCATCTGCGGCGCCTACCTCGGCATCGCGGAGGCGGCGTACGACGCTGCGGTGGCCGCGGCCGCCCGCCGCGCCGAGGACGTGGCCGTCCAGCGGCAGGTCGGCGTGATGCGGGCGCGGCTCCAGGTCGCGGGGTGGGCCCTCGACGGTGCCCTCGCCCTCGTCGGCGACGACCCCACGCCGTCCCGGGCGACCGTGCTGGCGGTGATGAACGCCAAGGCGGAGGTCGCCCGGGCCGGCGTCGAGGTGTGCGACCTCGCGATGGAGGTCGCCGGGGGGCCGGCCTTCTTCCGCGGCTCGGTGATCGAGCGGGCCTACCGCGACATCCGGGCCGCGAAGTTCCACCCGTTCACGCCCGAGCAGACCCTGGTGCACCTCGGCGCCGACGCGCTCGGCGAGCCGCTGCCCATCGCGGAGTAGGGCCCCGCTCGGCGGCGGTCAGTGGGGGCCGCCGCCGAGCAACCCGGCGTCGTACGCCTTGAGCACCGACGCCTTGTCGCCGGCCGTCAGGTCGCCGTCCGCCACCGCCTCGTCGAGGCGTTCGGACAGCGCCTGGCGGCGTTCGGCGTCGTGCGCGGCCCGGACCTCGTCGAGGGCGGCGCTCACCTTCGCCTCGTCGATCCCGAGCTCCGTGGCGAGCGCCGTCGCGAGCGCGGCCTCCCGCTCGGCCCGCTCGGCGCCGGTCGGGGGCGTCGGCTCCTCGCCCTCGGCCGGCCGCTCGGCGCCGTCGGGCCTCAGCTGGTCGCGGACCGCGTCGAGCGCCGCACTCAGCTCGTCCTCGCTGACGCCGAGGGCCTCGGCCAGTGCTGCGGCGTCGAGGCCGCGGCCGCCGGGTCCGCCCGGTCCGGGGCGCCCGTCCCGGCCCGGGTCGGTGCTGGTCGCGCTCGGGGTGCTGGTCGTGTCGTCGGCGCTGGCGGCCAGGGTCGTGGCGGTGACGCCACCGGCCACGGCGCCGGCGGCCAGCAGGGCGGCCGCACGCATGCGGTACGTGCTCATCGGTGCTCCTCTCGTCTGGCCCGCGCGGGTCACGGGCCTGGTTCGAGGCTCCCGGCCGGGGCTGGGGGAGGGCTGCGGCGGTGCTGGGAGTCCGCTGTGAGTCCGGAAGATGCGTGAGTGTTGACTAACGCGTTAGCAGTGTCTAACGTATCCCAGGTGGCCGACCCGTTCAGCGCAGCAGCGGAGCCCACCCGGCGCCGTCTGCTCCAGCTGCTCGCGGCCGGTCCGACGAGCGTCACCGAGCTCGCCGGTGAGTTCCCGGTGACCCGGTCCGCGATCAGCCAGCACCTGCTGGTCCTGGTCGACGCGGGCCTGGTCGAGGCCGAGAAGTCCGGCCGCCAGCGGATCTACCGCGTGGTCCCCGCCGGCCTGCGTCGCCTGCAGGCCGAGATCGACCGGTTCTGGACCGCGGAGCTCGACCTGCTCGTCGCCGACGCCCACGAGCTCGCCGCCCGGCGCACCGACCGCGCCGACCGCACCGACCGCACCGCCCGACCGACCGAGGAGAAGCCATGACCTACGCCAAGACCGTCACCCTGCCCGTCGCCCCCGAGGACGCCTTCGAGCTGGTCACCCGGCCCGAGCGGCTGCGCCGCTGGATGGGCGTGACCGCCCGCCTCGACCTGCGCGCGGGTGGCGACTGGCGCTGGACCGTCACCCCCGGCAACGTCGCCGCCGGCCGGGTCGCCGAGCTGGATCCGGGCCGCCGGCTGGTCCTCGACTGGGGCTGGGACCACATGCCCGGTGACGACGGCGCGCTCGGCACGGTGACCATCACGGTCGAGCCCGTCGACGGCGGCTCGAGCGTCACCCTGGTCCACGAGGGCCTCACGCCCGAGCAGGAGGCGAGCCACGCCGAGGGCTGGAACCACTTCCTCGAGCGTCTCGAGGTCGCCGGTGCCACGGGCGACGCCGGCCCCGACGAGTGGGCCGCCGCGCCCGACCCGATCGACGAGATCGTCGCGGGGGAGGCGGCGCTCGCCGTGCTGCAGCACGTGCTGCGCCAGGTCGGCCCCGAGGCGGGTCCGCTGCCCACTCCGTGCAGCGAGTTCACCGTCGACGAGCTCACCGAGCACCTGCTCGACTCCCTCGTCTCCTTCGGCGCCATGGCCGAGGCCGAGCTGGTCCGCCGCGACGGCGTCGACCTCGAGGACACCGTCGCGCTCCTCGCTGCCGACGTCATCGAGGCCTGGCGCCGCCGCGGCCTCGAGGGGATGGCGCGCAGCCCGTTCGGCGAGGCCCCCGCCCCCGTCCTCGCCGGCATCGTCCCGGTCGAGCTGCTGCTTCACGCCTGGGACTACGCCCAGGCCACCGGCGCCCTGATCACCGTCAGCGACGAGCTCGTCGCCTACGTGAGCGGCCTGGCGGAGAAGCTCGTCCCCGGCGGCCGGGGCCGGGCGTTCGGCGACGAGGTCGCCGCCCCGGTCGACGCCGACGCGCTGACCCGGCTGGCGGCGTACTCCGGGCGGACGCCGCTCGCCCTGGTCTGAGGACGGACAGGGGGAGACATGGTCGTCGACGTCACCGTCGAGCGGGTGATCGCCCGCCCGCGGGCCGAGGTGGCCGCCTTCGCCGGTCTCCTCGAGCGACCGGCCGGCTGACGCCGCCCACGGGCTGATCGGTGGTGGGGTACGCTGAGCCCACCACCGGACGCCGTCCTCGACGGGAACCCGGTGACGTACGCCCGATCGGTGCCCTCCCGCAGCAGCGCGAGCCGCCGGCGGATCCTGCTGAAGAACCTTGGTCGTCGTGTGTCGGCGGCCGCTGGGAAGGACACCTGTGGCTCGAGGAGGCCAGCGGGGAGCGACGCAGCAGCGTCGCAACTCGCAGTCGGCGCGGACGCGCCGCAACGAAGAGGGCATCATCCCGCAGCTCGCCCGCGCGGTGCGCGAGGTCGAGGCGGCGGTCGCACGGCGCTCGGCGATGCCGGAGGTGCGCGCGAAGTTCCAGGTCGTGGCGTTGCTGGCGCGCGAGGAGCGGGCCCGGGTCAAGAACGACACCGGTCTCTCCGACAGCCGCCGGGGCGAGGAGCTCAAGCGGCTCGACGGCATCGCGACGATCCTGGCGCAGACCGCGGCCCGCGACAGCACGCTCTTCACGCTGCTCGACGAGAACGCCGAGGTGTCCGAGTCGGCCAAGGCGATGCGCCGCGAGCTGCTGCGCAAGGCCGGCGTCGACGAGCCCGAGCCCGAGCCGGTGCCGGTGGCCGTGGACCCCGAGCTGGCCGCGCTCGCCGAGAAGCGGGTCACCCCGCTCTCGGTGCAGGCCTACCAGCTCTCGCACCCCTTCCTCGCGCCCGACTGCGCGCACGCCCGGGTCAAGGTCCCGCCGCGCCGGCTCGCGGGCTGGGAGCTCCTCGAGCCGCTGTTCCGCTCGTTCGAGCGAGCCGCGCCCGACGCGCCGGCGTGCATGCCGCTGCCCGACGCGGACCAGCTGACCGCGCTCACCGGCCGGCACGCGCCGGTCGGGCGGGAGCTGATGGCCCACCAGGCCCAGCTGATCGCCTCCGCGGCCGAGGGCCACCGCACCTACCTGCTCGCCGACGAGCCCGGCCTCGGCAAGACCGCGCAGGCACTCCTCGCGGCCGAGGCCGCCGGTGCGTTCCCGCTGCTGGCCGTGGTGCCCAACGTCGTCAAGACCAACTGGGCGCGCGAGGTCGAGATCTGGACGCCCAATCGCCGCGCCACCGTGCTGCACGGCGACGGCGACGACGCCGACGGCTTCGCCGACGTGTTCGTCGTCAACTACGAGATCCTCGACCGCCACGTCGGCTGGCTCGGCACCCACGGCTTCCGCGGGATGATCGTCGACGAGGCGCACTACATCAAGAACAAGACCTCGCAACGCTCGCAGAACGTGCTGGAGATCGCCTCGCGGATCCGCCAGCGGATCGCACGGCCGCTGATGATGGCGCTGACCGGCACCCCGCTGATCAACGACATCGAGGACTTCCGCGCCATCTGGCAGTTCCTCGGCTGGATCGACAACGTCGTGCCGCAGGGCCCCCTGATGGAGGCGCTGGAGGAGACCGGGCTGACCCCGGCCGACCCCGCGTTCTACCCGGCGGCGCGTCGCGCCGTGATCGAGCAGGGCATCGTCCGGCGCCGCAAGATCGACGTCGCCGCCGACATCCCCGCCCGCCGCGTCGCCGACATCCCGGTCGAGCTCGAGGGCGAGACCGGCCGCTCCATCCGCAAGGCCGAGCAGGAGCTGGCCCGCCGGATGGTGGAGCGGTACGACGCCGCGATCGCCACCCGCCGTACCGGCGCCGAGGTCGAGGGCATCGACCACCGCCTGGTCCGCCAGGTCGCCGGCTGGGAGCGCGAGGACAACTCGACCAAGACCGGCGAGAACGTCTTCACGATGATGCGCCGGATCGGCCAGGCCAAGGCCGGCCTCGCGGCCGACTACACCGCCCAGCTGGCCCGCAACGTCGGCAAGGTCGTGTTCTTCGCCAAGCACATCGACGTGATGGACACCGCGGAGCGGACGTTCGCCGAGCGCGGCATCAAGTACAGCTCGGTGCGCGGCGACCAGTCCTCGACGACCCGGCAGAAGGAGATCGACGCCTTCGTCAACGACCCCGACGTCCAGGTCGCGGTCTGCTCGCTCACCGCCGCCGGGGTCGGCCTCAACCTGCAGGTCGCCTCCAACCTGGTCCTCGCCGAGCTCTCCTGGACCGACGCCGAGCAGACCCAGGCCATCGACCGCGTGCACCGCATCGGCCAGGCCGAGCCGGTCACCGCGTGGCGCGTGATCGCGACCCAGACGCTCGACACCCGCATCGCCGAGCTGATCGACAAGAAGGCCGGGCTCGCCGCCCGCGCCCTCGACGGTGCCGGCGAGGAGGTCGAGGGCGGCGCCATCGACCTGCAGACCGAGGCCCTGGTCGCTCTGCTCACCGCCGCGCTGGAGGCCCGCGGGGACGCCTGACGCCGATGTCACACTCCGCCGAGCCGTCTCGTCCACCTGTCATGGACACGAGGATCGCCGTGGCAGGCGGCACGGGACTGGTGGGCACGCTGGTGGTCGAGGAGGTACGACGCGCCGGCGCCACGCCGGTCGTCGTCGCCCGCTCGAGGGGGACCGACCTCACCACCGGCTCGGGGCTGGCGGAGGCGCTCGACGGCGTCGACGCCGTCGTCGACGCCAGCAATGTCGACACCCTCGGCGCGAAGCGCTCGATCGCCTTCTTCGAGGCCGCCACGGGCCACCTGCTCGCCGCGGGGGCGGCGGCCGGGGTGCGGCACCACGTGGCGCTCTCCATCGTCGGGTGCGACCGCGTCGACCTGCCCTACTACCTCGGCAAGCGCCGTCAGGAGGAGCTGGTCGCGGCCGGACCGGTGCCGTGGTCGGTGCTGCGGGCCACCCAGTTCCACGAGTTCGCGGGCCAGCTGGTCGAGCGCAGCCCCCGCCCGTTCGCGTTGGCGCCGCGGATGCGCACCCAGCCGGTCGCGGCCCGCGAGGTCGCGACCGCGCTGGTCGCCGCGGCGCTCGGCGAGCCCGCCGGGCAGCTGCCCGACCTGGGCGGCCCGCGGGTAGAGGACATGGGCCGGATGGTGCGCGACGTCGTGCGAGCGCGCGGGACCCGGCGGCTCGTCGTACCCGTGCCGATGGTGGGCCGCGCCGGTCGCCAGGTCGGGGAGGGTGGCCTGCTGCCCGGCCCCGGTGCCACCCTGGGCAGCATGACCTTCGCCGACTGGCTCGAGCGTGTGTGACCCGGTCGCCCGGGTCCAGGCCCTGGCGGGGGAGTACGACGCCCTCCGGCCGCGGATGGTCCGCGTCGCCTACGCCATCCTCGGCAGCCGCGCCGAGGCCGAGGACGTGGTCGCCGACTGCTGGGCCCGCCTGGTCGAGGCCGACGCCCGCGAGCCGGTCCGCGACCTCACCGGCTGGCTGACCGTCACCGTCGCCCGCGCCGCCACCGACGTGCTCCGCTCGGCGCGCGTGCGCCGCGAGGAGTACGTCGGGCCTTGGCTGCCCGAGCCCTTCGTCGCCACCTCCGACACCGACCCGGCCGACCGGGTCACGCTCGACGAGACCGTCAGCTATGCGCTGGCCGTCGTCCTCGAGTCGCTCTCGCCCGCCGAGCGGACGGCCTGGGTGCTGCACGACGTGTTCGGGATGGGCTTCCCCGAGGTCGCCGTCGTCGTCGGCCGCACCCCCGCCGCGGTCCGCCAGCTCGCCTCGCGCGCCCGCGCCCACCTCGCCGCCCAACCCGCCCGGTTCGAGGTCGACCGCGCCGCCCACGAGGAGGTCCTCGGCCGCTTCCTGGCCGCGGCCGCCGGCGGCGACCTGGCGGCGCTGCTGGAGACGCTCGACCCCGACGTCGTGCTCACCTCCGACGGCGGCGGCGTCGTCAGCTCCGCCCGGCGGCCGGTCCACGGCGCCGACCGGGTGGCCCGGTTCCTGGTCGGCCTGGTCGGCAAGTACGTCGGCGACGTCGAGATCGAGTTCGTCGAGGCCAATGGCGCCCCGGCGGTCGCGCTGCGCGAGGACGGCGCATTGACCTCGCTGCTGGTGCTGACCGTCGTCCGCGGCCGCGCGACGCGGGTCGACCTGCTGCGGGCGCCGGCCAAGCTGGCGGCCGCGGACCGCGACGTCAGGCGTGGTTGAACCGCAGCCCGTTCGGCACCTGGTCCGGGCTGTCGGCGTAGGCGCTCATCGCCTGCGTCGCCCGTCGGAAGTACGCCGAGATCGAGCGGCCCGTGTGCCCGTCGATGCCGACGTCGGCGAGCGCCCGGTCGAACAGCTCCAGGCACACCTCGTCGAGGTCGGGGTGCTCGCCGTTGCCGGCGTGCAGGCGCTGCATCGAGCTCTCGTCGCCGTAACCGGCGGTGTACAGCGGGGGACCGCCGAGCGCCTCGCTCAGGTACGCCGCCAGCCGCTCGTCGTGCCGGGGGTGCAGGTCGTGCTCGAAGGGGTGCGCGGCGACCGGGTCGGCCAGGCACAGGTCGTGCCAGCGGCGGCACAGGTCGAGGAGGGCGTCGAAGCCGCCGGCCTGCTCGTAGAGCGTCGTCACGCGCTCAGGGTGCCGTGGGTTCGGCTGCCTGTCGAGCGGTTCCGAACCGCCGGTCCACCCAGTGGAAGCCGGCGACGAGCGCCGCGAACAGGACGGTGATGCCGAGGCTCACGGCGGCGACGGAGGCCCAGCCCTCCTCCCGGAAGTCGAGGAAGGGGTAGGGCACCCAGCGGGTCGCGCCCGCGACCGCCAGGGTCACCGCCAGCCAGGCGATGGGCCACCCGAAGGCCACCGCGACCGCCTGACCCTCCACGCGCGGCCGCGGCCCGAACGCGAACCAGCCGACGACCGCCAGGGCCGGCACCGCCATGTGCAGCATCTTGTCGGCGAGCCAGTCCGCGCCGTGCAGGTCGAGCAGCGGCCGGAGCAGGAGGAAGTGGACGAGCCCGGTGACGGTGATGCCGACGGTCGAGGCCAGGCGCAGCGCCCGGAAGGCGGGGCCGTCGCGCAGCGGGTCGCGGGCCAGCATCGTCGTGGCGATCGCCACCAGCAGGTTGCTCTGGATCGTGAAGTAGGCGACGAACCGGGCCAGTCGCAGGCCCAGGCCGGGCGGCTCGACCTCGTCGAGGACCCGGCCGCCCTGGACGACCAGGACCAGCTGGAGCACGAGCGCGGCGACGCTCACCGCCGCGGTCAGGGTGTGCCACGCGCGGGCGCCGCGCATCAGGCGTCCTCGTCCGTGGGCACAGGGGTGAGCAGCCGCTGGATCGCGTCGCCGTAGGTCGCGATGACCACCTCCGGTTCCGCGGCGGTGACGATCGGGTCGCGCTGCAGGAACAGCAGGTTGAGCAGGCCGCCGAGCTGCGCGACCGCGAGGGCCACCCGGAGCTCGGGGTGGGGGCCGGGGAGGCGTGGTGCCAGCGGGGCGACGTAGGTCTCCGCGGTGTGGCGGATCATCTCCTCGCGCACCTGGTCATGGTGCGCGGCCTGGGCCAGGGCGACGTACCGCTGGCGGATCACGGGACGGCGCGGGTCGAGGAAGTACGCGACCAGGCGCCGCCCGACGGTCTCGAGCGGGCCGTCGAGCACGGTGCCGATGCCCAGGGAGGTGTCGACGGTGCGCAGGAACAGCGCCTCCTTCGACCCGAAGTGCCGGATGACCAGTGCCGGGTCCACCCCCGCCTCGGCGGCGATGGCCCGCACCGAGGCGCCGTCGAAGCCGCGCTCGGCGAACAGCGCGCGGGCGGCGTCCTCGATCGCGGTCCGGGTGGCGAGGCCGGCGGGCCGCAGGCGGCGCGCGTCGGAGGTCTTCGTCACAGCGCAACCGTAGGGCATGGCCCGCGGTGGTCAACGCCGTTGACACCCATGGGTCAACGATGTTGACTCGGCGGTCGTGACCACCACCTCCACGCGTCCCGACGCCTCCGACGCCCGCGCGACGGGCCACGGCCGCTCGCTCGCGGTCATCGCGGTGCTCTGCTTCGGCGGCCTGGTCACCGCCCTCACGCAGACCATGGTGATCCCGATCCAGGGGCAGCTGGGCGTCCTGCTGGACACGTCCGAGGCGAACGCGTCGTGGGTGGTGACGGCGACGCTGGTGGCGGCCGCGGTCGTGATGCCGATCGCTGGCCGTCTCGGCGACCTGTTCGGCAAGCAGCAGGTCCTGCTCGGCAGCGCGCTCTGCCTGCTCGCCGGCTCGCTGGTCTGTGCGCTCAGCGACAGCCTGGCGCCGATGCTCGCCGGTCGGCTGCTGCAGGGGCTCGCCATGGGCTTCGTGCCGGTCGGCATCGCGCTGATCCGGGAGGTGGCGCCCCCGCGGGCCACCGCGAGCGCGATGGCGGCGATGAGCGCCACCCTCGGCGTCGGCGGCGCGATCGGGCTGCCGGCCTCGGCGTGGGTCGTCCAGGAGTCGAGCTGGCACACCCTGTTCTGGTTCTCGACCGGACTGGCGGCGCTCGCCGCTGCGGCCGTCGTCGTGCTGGTCCCGCGGGTGCCGGCGCTCGGCACGGGACGCTTCGACGTCCCCGGCGCGCTCGGGCTCGGCCTCGGACTCGTCGCGCTGCTCGTCGCTGTCTCGAAGGGCAACGAGTGGGGCTGGGGCCACGGCTGCACCGTCGGCCTGCTCCTCGCCGGCGTGCTCGTGCTCCTCGCCTGGGGTGGCTACGAGCTGCGCGCCAGCGCCCCGCTGTGCGACCTGCGGGTCACGGCGCGGCGACCGGTGCTGCTGACGAACGTCGCCGCGATCGCCGTCGGCTTCGGGATGATGGCCCAGGCGATCGTCGTGCCCCGCCTGCTGCAGTCGCCGGTCGCGACCGGCTACGGCCTGGGCCAGAGCCTGATCGAGACCGGCCTGTGGATGGCGCCGGGCGGGCTGGTGATGATGGCCTGCTCGCCGGTCTCCGGACGCCTGATCCGCGTCGTGGGGGCCCGGGTGACCCTGATGCTCGGCGGAGCGGTGCTCGGTCTGGGCTACGTCTTCGCGCTCTTCTGGATGGACGCGCCCTGGCAGCTGATGGTCGCCACCTGCATCAGCTCCGCCGGCGTCGGCCTCGGGTACGCCGCCATGCCGACCCTCATCCTCGAGTCGGTGCCCCTCGCCGAGGCCGGCTCGGCGGTCGGCATCAACGGTCTGATGCGCTCCATCGGCACCAGTGTGTCCTCGGCCGTGATGGCGGCGATCCTGACCGCCTCGACCCTGGGCCTCGGCGGCGTCACCGTGCCCACCGAGGGGGCCTTCGCGGCCTGCTTCGGGGTGGGGGCGGCGGCCGCCTTCGTCGGCGTGCTGCTGGCGGCGCTCGTCCCGCGGCGGGAGCCTTCCGTCGCACTTTGACAGCCGTTCAATAGGCGCGACAACCGATCACGGGTAAACCCGGAACCTCCGCCGTCACCGCTCGTTGATCCCGGCGTAACGACAGGTGCGGTGACTGGGGGGTTCCGCACCGTCGTGGCGGCCCCGGGGCGATGCCCCGGGGCCGCGCTTCGTCGTACGGTCCCGCGCGGATCCGACGGTCCCGACCGGGCCTGGGCAAGGATGGTCCCGTGTCCGGCCCGCTGATCCCGTCCGACCCGACGACCGATGCCGTGCGCCGCGGTGCGCTGCGCAGGATGCGCACGGTCGCGGTCTCGCTGCTCCTGTTCGCTGCGGCGGTCTACCTGGCGACGCTCGGGCAGGACGGCGCCTGGGGGTTCGTCAACGCCGGGGCGGAGGCCTCGATGGTCGGTGCCATCGCCGACTGGTTCGCCGTGACGGCGCTGTTCAAGCACCCGCTGGGGCTGCCGATCCCGCACACCGCGCTGGTGCCCAAGCGCAAGGACGACCTCGGCAAGGGGCTCGAGGAGTTCGTGGGGGAGAACTTCCTGCAGGAGGACATCATCCGCGAGCGGGTGCTCGGCGTGCAGATCGCGCAGCGGGTGGGCGACTGGCTCGCCGTGCCCGCCAACGCCGAGCGGGTCGTCACCGAGGGCTCCGAGATCGCCGCGCTCGCGCTCGGCAAGGTCCGCGACGACCACATCGAGGCGCTGGTGACCGAGGCGCTGGTGCCGCGGTTCCGGGAGGAGCCGATCGCGCCGCTGCTCGGCGGGCTGCTGGCGGAGGCGATCCGCGACGACCTCCACCACGGCCTGGTCGACCTGGTGCTCGAGGAGATGCACGCCTGGCTGCTCGCCAACCCCGACACCGTCCACGACGTGCTGGGAGAGCGGGCGCCGTGGTGGGCGCCCGACTCGGTCAACACCTACGTCATCAACCGGCTGCACCTCGAGATGGTCCGCTGGCTCGCCGAGATCCGCGAGAAGCCCGACCACCGGGCCCGCCTCGCCCTCGACTCGATGCTCGGCCAGCTCGCCGACGACCTGCTCGCCAACCCCGCCACCCAGGAGCGGGCCGAGCGGCTCAAGGACCGGGTCCTGGACCACCCGGCCGTCATCGCCAGCGCGATCTCGCTGTGGCAGGCACTGCGCAAGGCGCTGCTCGGCTCGCTCGGCGACCCCCAGGGCGCCGTACGCCGCCGGCTGCTCGTGGAGGTCGACGGCGCCTCCGCGCGGCTGCGCTCCGACGCGGCGCTGCGCGAGCGGCTCGACCGGATGGCGGCCGACGCCGCGGTCTTCGCCGTCGACAGGTACGGCGCCGAGCTGACCGCCGTCATCACCCACACCATCGAGCGGTGGGACGGCAAGGAGGCCGCCCGGCGCATCGAGCTGCACGTGGGGCGCGACCTGCAGTTCATCCGGATCAACGGCACCATCGTCGGCGGCCTGGTGGGGGTCCTGATCCACACGATCGCGGTGGTGCTTCACTGATGGCCATGTTCGGCCGCAAGCGCAGGGAGCAGGAGCCCGAGGGCCCGGTGCCCGTCGACGTCCCCATCAGGGACGAGTCGATCCGGCTCGGCCAGTTCCTCAAGCTCGCCAACCTCGTCGACTCGGGGGCCGAGGCCAAGCCGGTCATCGCCGACGGGCTGGTCAAGGTCAACGGCGAGGTCGACACCCGCCGCGGGCGCCAGCTGCGGGTCGGGGACGTCGTGGAGCTGCAAGGGCAGGCTGCCCGGGTCGCCGACGGCGACGTACCGGACAACCTGCCCTGGTGAAGCGCGTGGAGCAGGGGGTCAGCTGACGCCGAGCAGGTCGACGACGAAGATCAGCGTCTCGCCCGGCTTGATGACGCCGCCGGCGCCGCGGTCGCCGTACCCGAGGTGCGGCGGGATGACGAGCTGACGGCGGCCGCCGACCTTCATGCCCTGCACGCCGGTGTCCCAGCCCTGGATGACCTGGCCGATGCCGAGGCGGAACTGCAGCGGGGTGCCGCGGTTGTACGACGCGTCGAACTCCTCGCCGGAGGACAGCGCGACGCCGACGTAGTGGACCGACACGGTGCTGCCGGAGGTGGCCTCGGCGCCGTCGCCGACGGTGAGGTCGGTGATGACGAGGTCGGTGGGCGGGGTGGGGTCGACGAAGTCGATCTCGGGCTTCTGGCTCATCCGGCCAGCGTAGAGGAGGGGCGGCGCCGGAGCCGGGCGGCCTGCTCCATCAATGCCTCACCAGTCGGGGACGCGGGTTAGGCTGCGCCCAGCGTCCCAGCCGTCGGGTGGCCGGGACAGTCATGGGGCATGGGGACGGTCTCGGGGG
>JADCLI010000050.1 GCA_016803235.1 Pimelobacter simplex | reverse complement strand
TGGGTGAGGGGGGGTGGGGGGGAGGCGGGGTGGGGGCGGGGGTGGGGGGAGGACGGTTGGGTCGCGGTGGGGGTGGGGGAGTGGGTGGTGGGGGGGGTGGACGTGCGGTGGGGGCGGCGGGGGTGGCGGGGCGTCGCCGTCCCCGGGTGCGTCGTACTGGCGCCACTGGTCGCTCACGGGCCGATCCTAGGGACGTGCGCCCGGGGCGGGCGAGCAGAACCCGTGCCGGCTCACTCCCCGTGGTACGACATCACGTGCTTGACCCGGGTGTAGTCCTCGAGGCCGTACATCGACAGGTCCTTGCCGTAGCCGGAGTGCTTGAAGCCGCCGTGCGGCATCTCGGACACGAACGGGATGTGGGTGTTGATCCACACGACGCCGAAGTCGAGGCGCTTGGACATCCGCAGCGCCCGGCCGTGGTCCTTGGTCCAGACCGAGGAGGACAGGCCGTACTGGACGTCGTTGGCGAAGCGCACCGCCTCGGCCTCGTCGGCGAAGCTCTGCACGGTGATGACCGGTCCGAAGATCTCGTTCTGGATCGCCTCGTCGTCCTGGCGCAGGCCCGAGACCACGGTGGCGTCGTAGAAGTAGCCGCCCTCGCCCCCCGCGACGCTCGGTCGCGTGCCGCCCGCCTCGATCCGGGCGTGGTCGGGGAGCCGGTCGACCATGCCCGCGACCCGGGCGAGCTGGTCGGGGTTGTTGAGCGCGCCGTAGAGCACCCCCGGGTCGTCGGGCAGACCGGTGCGCGACATGCGGGCCTGCTCGGCCAGCGCGGCGACGAGCTCGTCGTGGATGCCGGCGCCGGCGAGCACCCGGGTGGCGGCGGTGCAGTCCTGGCCGGCGTTGAAGTACCCCGCGCCGGCGATCGCCGCGGCGGCCGCGTCGACGTCGGCGTCGTCGAAGACCACGACCGGGGCCTTGCCGCCGAGCTCGAGGTGGACCCGCTTGAGGTCGGCGGCGGCGGACGCGGCGACCTCCATCCCGGCGCGGACCGAGCCGGTGATCGCGACCAGCTGAGGCGTCTTGTGCTCGACCAGCGCGCGGCCGGCGGTGCGGTCGCCGCAGACCACGTTGAGCACGCCCGGGGGCAGGAACTCGGCGGCGACCTCGGCGAGCAGCACGGTACTGGCGGGGGTGGTGTCGCTCGGCTTGAGCACGATCGTGTTGCCTGCGGCCAGCGCCGGCGCGATCTTCCAGATCGCCATCATCAGCGGGTAGTTCCACGGCGTCACCTGGCCGACGACGCCGATCGGCTCGCGGCGGATCCAGGAGGTGTGGTCCTTGAGGTACTCGCCGGCGCTCCTGCCCTCGAGCACCCGGGCGGCGCCGGCGAAGAAGCGCAGCTCGTCGACGCTCGGCGGCAGCTCCTCCTCGGCGGTGATGCCGATCGGCTTGCCGGTGTTCTCGCACTCGGCACGGACGAAGTCGTCGGCCCGGTCCTCCATCGCCTGCGCGATGCGCAGCAGCGCCTCCTGCCGCTCCTTCGGTGTGGTCTCTCCCCAGGTCTCGAAGGCCCGCTCGGCGGCGCGCATCGCGCGGTCGACGTCCTCGGCGTCGCTGGCGGGGGCGGTCGTGTAGGCCTGGCCGGTCGCCGGGTTCACGACGTCGTAGGTGGCTCCGGAGGCGGCGTCGACGGACGCACCGTCGATGAAGTTGCGCAGGGCGGTCATGGCTGGGGAGCGTAGCCAGCATCTCCGTCGCGCGAAACCCTGCGAGCAACGAAATCCGTTGTGATTCTGGCAGGTCGCCACTGATTCGCTTGCTGTTTCGGCGGTTGGGGGTCAAGATGGTCGGGTGGTAGACGCAACGGCGCACGACGCCCTCCAGAAGTCCGCGCGGGAGCATCTGTGGATGCACTTCACCCGCATGTCGTCGTACGACACGGCCGACGTCCCGATCATCGTCCGCGGTGACGGCGCGTACGTGTGGGACGCCCAGGGACGCAAGTACCTCGACGCCCTCGGTGGGCTGTTCGTGAGCCAGCTCGGCCACGGGCGCTCCGACCTCGCCGAGGTGGCGGCCAAGCAGGCTTCCGAGCTCGCCTTCTTCCCGCTGTGGTCCTACGCCCATCCGACCGCGATCGAGCTCGCCGAGAAGATCGCGGGCTACGCGCCCGGCGACCTCAACCGGGTGTTCTTCACCTCCGGCGGCGGCGAGGCCGTCGAGTCGGCCTGGAAGCTGGCCAAGAACTACTTCAAGCTCGTCGGCAAGCCCGGCAAGCACAAGGTGATCAGCCGCGCCATCGCCTACCACGGCACCACCCAGGGCGCCCTGTCGATCACCGGCCTGCCCGGCCTCAAGGCGCCGTTCGAGCCGCTCGTGCCCTCGACCTTCCGGGTGCCCAACACCAACGCCTACCGGGCCTCGGAGATCACCGGCGGCTTCCTCGACGGATCGGACCCGGAGGCCTTCGGGCGCTGGGCCGCCGACCAGATCGCGGTCGCCATCGAGAACGAGGGTGCCGACACGGTCGCCGCCGTCTTCCTCGAGCCGGTCCAGAACGCCGGCGGCTGCTTCCCGCCGCCGCCGGGATACTTCCAGCGGGTGCGCGAGATCTGCGACCGGTACGACGTCCTGCTGGTCTCCGACGAGGTGATCTGCGCCTACGGCCGGCTCGGTCACATGTTCGGTGCCGAGCGCTACGGCTACCAGCCCGACATCATCACCTCGGCCAAGGGCCTCACCTCCGGCTACTCGCCGCTCGGCGCCATGATCGCCAGCGACCGGGTCTACGAGCCCTTCGCCCACGGCACCGAGACCTTCCTGCACGGCTACACCTTCGGCGGCCACCCGGTCTCCACGGCGGTCGCGCTGAAGAACATGGAGATCTTCGAGGACGAGAAGATCAACGAGGGCGTGCGCGAGCGCGAGGGCGCCTTCCGCGGCACCCTGGAGAAGCTCCTCGACCTGCCCATCGTCGGCGACGTCCGCGGCGACGGCTTCTTCTACGGCATCGAGCTGGTCAAGGACAAGGCCACCAAGGAGACCTTCGACGAGGACGAGTCCGAGCGCCTGCTGCGCGGCTTCCTCTCCAAGGCCCTCTACGACGCCGGCCTCTACTGCCGTGCCGACGACCGCGGCGACCCGGTCATCCAGCTCTCGCCGCCGCTGATCTGCGGCCAGGAGCACTTCGACGAGATCGAGCAGAAGCTCCGCGCCGTCCTCACCGAGGCGGCGGGGCTGCTCTAGGCGCGCGGGCGCGCGGGGGCACTGCCACCACACGAGCGGCGGCCGGGGACGTGGGGATCCCCGGCCGCCGCTTCGTCGTGTGCGGAGCTCGACGAGCTCAGGTGGCAGCGACCCGCTTGCGGGTGACGAGCATGTTGGTGACGACGAGGAACAGCGAGATCAGGAACATGACCGTGCCGACGACGTTGACCTGCATCGGGATGCCGCGCTGCGCGACGCCCCAGACGAACATCGGGAAGGTCACCGTCTGGCCGGCGTTGAGGTTCGTGATGATGAAGTCGTCGAAGGACAGCGAGAAGCTGAGCAGGGCCGCCGCGGCGACGCCGGGGAAGACGAGCGGGAAGGTGACCCGCCAGAACGTCGTCCACTCGCTGGCGTAGAGGTCCATCGCGGCCTGTTCGAGGTTCTGGTCGAGACCGGACAGGCGGGCCTTGACGGTCACGATGACGAAGGACAGGCAGAACATCACGTGCGCGATGAAGATCGTCACGAAGCCGAGCCGGCCGCCGAACCCGCCCGCGACGAAGAGGGCGAGCAGCGAGGAGCCCATCACGATCTCGGGGGAGGCCATCGGCAGGAAGATCACCGTGTTCGCGACCGAGCGGCCGATGAAGTCGTGGCGGACCAGCGCGAACGCGGCGAGGCTGCCGAGCAGCGTGGCCACGAGGGTCGCGAGCAGGCCGATCTCGATGCTGCGCACGACGGCCTCGCACATGCCGTCGGGGCGGCACGGGTTGGCCCAGTTGCTCCAGGTGAAGTCGCGGAACGCGTAGACGTTGCGGGACTCGCTGTTGTCGTTGAAGCTCATCAGCATCACGACGGCGATCGGCACGAACATGTAGACCAGGACGAGCAGTCCGGCCGCCAGCACCAGGTGCTCGCCGACCCACCGTCCGGCGCGCTGCAGGCCCGTCATCGGGGTCCCCGGCGAGGCGCGAGTGCAGCGAGCGGTGTCGTGGGGTGGTTCATACGAGCTCCTCCGTCCCCGCGGTGCGGATGTAGACCATGACCATCGCGACGATGATGGCCATCAGGATCACCGAGAGGGCGCCGGCGGTCGCGTAGTCACCGGTGCTGGTGAACAGGTTCTGGATGACGTTGCCGACCATCCGCTGGTTGGGGCTGCCGAGCAGAGCGGCGTTGATGTAGTCGCCGGCGGCCGGGATGAAGGTCAGCAGTGTCCCCGCGACCACGCCCGGCTTGGACAGCGGCAGGGTCACCTTGAGGAAGCCGCGGCTGGGAGAGGCGTACAGGTCGCTGGCTGCCTCGACCAGACGGGCGTCGATCTTCTCGAGGCTGGCGTAGAGCGGCAGCACCATGAACGGCAGGAAGTTGTAGACCAGGCCGGCGATCACCGCGACCGGCGTCGCCAGCAGCCGGCCGTCGTCACCGAGCAGCTGGAGGAACTGCAGGGTGTCCACGACGAAGCCGTCGTCGGCGAGGATCAGCTTCCAGGACAGGGTGCGCACCAGGAAGCTGGTGAAGAAGGGCGCGATCACCAGCACGAGCAGCAGGGTGCGCCACCGCCCGGCCTTGAACGCGATCGCGTACGCCAGCACGTAGCCGAGCACCAGGCAGATCGCGGTGGCGACGCCGGCGTACCACAGCGAGCGGAACAGCGGCTCCCAGAACTGGTCGAGCGCGTCGACGAAGTTCGCGAAGCGGTAGTCGACGTCGTACCCGGTGAGCACCGAGCCCTTCGGGTCGAACAGGCTGGTCGCGAGCAGCGAGTAGAACGGGATGACGAAGAAGAGCGCGAGCCACAGACCCGCGGGCAGCATCAGCCAGTAGCCGGTGAAGCGTCCCCGACGCATCGCCCTAGACCTCCTCGAGGACGCCGGCGTTGACGTCCTGGCTGGCCGGCAGCAGGAACGCGAACTCGGGGCGCCACGACACGTCGACCTTGGTGCCCTTGTCGAGCACGGCGCGCCGGCCGGTGTTCTGCTCGAAGGCCATCAGCTCCTGGCCCCACGGCATCATCACCAGGTACTGCGTGCTGACGCCGACGAAGCTGACGTCGGTGATGACGCCGCCCGTCATGTGGTTGCCGGGGGCGTCGATCGGCTCGCCGGCCGGGGCGATGAGCACCTTCTCGGGCCGGATGCCGACCCAGCCGTCGCCGCTGCGGGTGTGCGCCCGGTCGGCGGGGATCGAGACCTGGGTGCCGTGCATGTCGACCCGGACGACATCGCCCTCGGCGCTGGTGACGCTGCCGGGGATCAGGTTCGACTGGCCGAGGAAGTTCGCGACGAAGGTGGTGCGCGGGTTCTCGTACAGCTCGGCCGGGGACCCCATCTGCTCGATGACGCCGCCGTTCATGACAGCGATCGTGTCGGCCATGGTCATCGCCTCCTCCTGGTCGTGCGTGACGTGCACGAAGGTGAGGCCGACCTCGGTCTGGATCCGCTTGAGCTCGATCTGCATCGACCGGCGCAGCTTGAGGTCGAGCGCGCCGAGGGGCTCGTCGAGCAGGAGCACCTCCGGCCGGTTGATCAGGGCGCGGGCCAGGGCGACGCGCTGCTGCTGGCCACCCGACATCTGCGGCGGCTTCTTCTTCGCCTGCGACTCGAGCTCGACCAGCGCGAGCATCTCCTTCACCTGCTGGTCGACGTCCTTGACCTTGCGCCGGCGCAGGCCGAAGGCGACGTTCTCGTGGATGTCGAGGTGCGGGAAGAGCGCGTAGTTCTGGAAGACCGTGTTGACCGGACGGCGGTAGGGCTTCTCGTAGGTGATCTCGTCGTCGCCGAGGTGGATGGTGCCCGACGTGGGCACCTCCAGGCCGGCGACCATCCGCAACGTCGTGGTCTTGCCACAGCCGGAGGGCCCGAGCAGCGCGAAGAAGGTGCCCGCGGGGACCTCGAGGTCGAGGGAGCGCACGGCCGTGAACGTCGCGAACTCCTTGGTGAGAGCGGTGAGCCGGAGACTCCGGCCGTTGTCAGCCGCCAATGACATCGGCGAAATCTCCTTCGTAGGCGCGGATCTGGAACTCCTCGAGCGCCATGAACGAGTGCATCGTCTTCAGGGACTCGGTGGACGGGAAGATCAGCTGGTTCTCGACGAGGCTCGGGTCGACCTTCTCCATCGCCTCCTGGGCGCCCTTGACCGGGCAGATGTACCAGACGTACGCCGCGAGCTTCGCGGCCACCTCGGGCTCGTAGTAGTAGTTGATCCACTCCTCGGCGTTGCCCTGGTGGGTCGCGAGGTTGGGCACCAACATGTTGTCGGACCAGATCATCTGGCCCTCCTCGGGCGAGACGAACACCAGGTTCTCGTCCTCGGCCGCCGCGACGTCGCCGGACCAGGCCTCGCACGCCAGGATGTTGCCGGCGGAGAGGTCCTGGATGTACTCGTTGCCGGTGAAGGCGCGCACCTGGCCGTCGTTGCGGGCCTTGCGCAGCCGGTCGATGGCGTTGTCCCAGTCGTCCTGGCCGAAGCTCGCCGGGTCCGTGCCCTGGGCGAGCATGATCAGGCCCATCGTGTCGCGCATCTCGGTGAGCAGGGAGATCCGGCCGCGGAGGTCGGAGCGGGTCAGCAGCTCCTCGAAGGAGCGGACCTCCTTGACCTTGGACTTGTTGTAGGCGATGCCGGTCAGGCCGCTCTGCCACGGGGCCGAGTACGTGCGGTCGGGGTCCCAGCCGACCCCTTGGAGGGAGTCGATCAGGTTGGCGTGCAGGTTGGGCACCTTCGACTCGTCGAGCGGCTGGATCCAGCCGACCTGGATCATCCGCGCGGCCATCCAGTCGGTGAGCATGAACATGTCGCGCTTCGAGGGCTGGCACGAGCCGAGCTGGTTGACGACCTTGGCGAAGAACTCGAGGTTGTCGTTGACGTCGGCGGTGTAGCTCACCGAGATGCCGGTGCGCTCCTCGAACTCGGTGAGGGTCGAGACGTAGCCGTCGTCGTCCTCGTCGATGTAGCCGGGCCAGTTCGACACGACCAGCCGCCTGTCGGACGACGACAGGTCACGTGTCGTGCACGACGCCGGGTCCTGCTTGCGGTCCGGCGTGCCGAACAGCGGGAGCACGCCGAGACTGGCTCCGCCGACCAGGAGCCCGGCACCTCCTCGAAGTGCCGCCCTGCGACTCAGACGGGCATTGACCACCGGTTGCACCTCCCCAGAACAGAACGTGCCGATCGTGGCATGAGCCACGTCACATGACAAGCGAATCCGAAGTGGATTAACGAGATTGCAACGGAATCCGCACTTGGTGGTTGCATGACGTGCCTGCGGCCTGTGAGGATCGACCTGTGTCCAAGCCGAAGCCGACGCCCCTCGACGACGTCTCGAAGGCGATCATCGCCGAGCTCCAGGAGGACGGCCGGCGCTCGTACGCCGCCATCGGCAAGGCGGTCGGCCTTTCCGAGGCGGCCGTGCGCCAGCGGGTCCAGCGCCTCGTCGACAGCGGCGTCATGCAGGTCGTCGCGGTCACCGACCCGACGGAGATCGGCTTCGCCCGCCAGGCGATGATCGGCATCCATGCCACCGGTGAGCTCGAGCCGATCGCCGACGCCCTCGCCGAGCTGACCGAGGTCGACTACGTCGTGATCACCGCCGGCTCGTTCGACCTGCTCGCCGAGGTCGTCGCGGAGAGCGACGACCACCTGCTCGAGATCATCTCGCGCCGGATCCGCACCCTGCCCGGCGTGATGAGCACCGAGACCCTGCTCTACCTCAAGCTGCGCAAGCAGACCTACGCGTGGGGAGTGCGCTGAGCCTCGCCACTGCTTGACGTGAGCCGGGTCACCGGCGCATGGTGGTTGCGCTATCTGAACCATGTTGCGGATAGCGCAACGATGAGGCGCCTCCCGGAAGGGTGTGAGCATGGCCGAGGTGACGCTGGAGGAACCGGCAGGGCACGAGGGCGAGCGGCCGGGCCACGCCCGCACGGGACCGGTGCCGCTGGACCGAGTCACCTTCGGCGTCGCCGCCGCCCTGGTGCTGGCGTTCCTGGTGTGGGGTGCGGTGGACTCGGAGTCGATGACCACCGGCACTGGCGAGGTGCTGGGGTGGCTCACCGACAACTTCGGCTGGATGTTCGTCCTGGTCAGCGCCGGGTTCGTGCTCCTGTCCGGTTATCTCGCGCTGACCCGCTACGGCAACATCCGGCTGGGCCCCGACGACTCCACCCCGGAGTTCTCGACGTTCTCGTGGGTGTCGATGATGTTCGCCACCGGGATGGGCATCGGCTTGATGTTCTGGGGCGTGGCCGAGCCGCTGACCTACCTCACGGCGACCGATCCGGGCAGCACCCCGCCCGGCCGGGCCGAGGCAGGGACGCCGGAGGCGGCGCGCACCGCGATGGAGTACGCGTTCTTCCACTGGGGCCTGCACCCGTGGTCGATGTACGCCGTCATCGGCCTGGCCATCGGCTACTTCGCCTACCGCAAGGGCGCGGGCAACCTGGTGTCCGGCGCGTTCGGGCCACTGCTCGGGCGCCGCGCGAGCGAGGGGCCGGGCAAGGCGATCGACGTGATCGCGATCTTCGCCACGCTCTTCGGCTCGGCGACCTCGCTGGGCCTGGGGGCGCTGCAGATCACCGGCGGCCTGGACGACGTGTTCGGCTCCGGGGACTCCAAGTGGCTCACGGTCGGCGTGATCGCCGTGCTCACGGCGTGCTTCGTGCTGTCGGCGGTCAGCGGCGTCGAGAGGGGCGTCCAGCTGCTCTCCAACGCCAACGCGGTCGCCGCCGTGCTGCTGGTCTTCTTCCTCTTCGTGGTCGGGCCGACGGTGTTCATCATGAGCACCTTCACCGAGTCGCTGGGCGGGTACCTCACCCATCTGCCCACCATGTCCTTCCGCACCGGGGCCTTCGGCGGCGAGGCGTTCATCAGCGGCTGGACGATCTTCTACTGGGCCTGGTGGGTGTCCTGGACGCCCTTCGTCGGCATGTTCATCGCCCGGATCTCGAAAGGCCGCACGATCCGCGAGTTCGTGTTCTACGTGATCGCGGTCCCGAGCCTGGTCTCGTTCGTGTGGTTCTCGATCATGGCCGGGTCCGCCTTCGACGTGCAGCTGAGCGGGGCGCGCGACCTGGGCGCCGTCCTCGCCGAGGAGGGCAGCGAGAGCGCGCTGTTCACGACGCTGCGCGAGTACCCGATCGCCTCGGTCACCGTGGTCCTCGCGGTCTTCCTGATCGCGATCTTCTTCATCACCGGCGCCGACTCCGCCTCGATCGTGATGGGCATGCTGAGCCAGCACGGCGAGGAGGAGCCGATGCGGTGGCTGGTCGTCTTCTGGGGTGTCGCCCAGGGGGCCGTGGCGTCGATCCTGCTGTGGTCCGGCGGCCTGGGCGCCCTGCAGACCCTGGTGATCATCGTGGCCGGGCCGTTCATGCTGGTGATCGTGGCGATGTGCGTGTCCCTGGTGAAGTCGCTGCGAGCCGAGCCCTACGAGTCCACGCTGCCGGCCCGCGTACGTCGGGCGGTGCTGCACGCGCAGAAGTACGACCTGGTCGAGCACCAGACGGTCGCCCTGGCCAGCCTGGGTGCCGACCTGGCCGAGCCCGAGGCCGACGAGGTCCCGTGATGCGCACGAACGACCGCGCCACGGTACGGCGACTGCTCGGCAACGCCCGCTACGAGGTCCTCCCGACGACGACGATCGAGGCGAAGGTCCTCGAGGCGGTCCCGACCGACGTGCCGCTCACGGTGACCGCGTCACCGTCGATGGGCCTCGAGCGGACGGTCGCCACCGCGGAGCGGCTGGCCGCTGCCGGCTACACCGTCGTCCCGCACCTGGCGGCCCGCATGGTGAGCGGCCGCGCCGAGCTGGTCGACCTGGTCGCCCGGCTCGGCGCCGCCGGGATCACCAACGTCTTCGTCCCGGGCGGTGACGCCGACCCGGTCGGCGACTACCACGACGCGGTCTCGCTGCTGGGCGACCTCACCGCCATCGGCAGCCCGTTCGCGCAGGTCGGCGTGACCGGCTACCCCGAGAGCCACCCGAAGATCCACGACGACCTGACGGTGCAGTCGATGTGGGACAAGCGCAAGCACGCCACCTACATCGTCAGCAACCTCACCTTCGACCCGGCCGTGATCAAGGACTGGCTGCAGCGGGTACGACGGCGCGGGGTCGAGCTGCCGCTCCTGCTCGGCGTCCCCGGTCCGGTCGACCGCGCCAAGCTGCTCGGCATGGCCACCAAGATCGGCGTCGGCGACTCGACCCGCTTCCTGGCCAAGCAGAAGGGGCTGATGACCCGCCTGGTCGCCCCGGGCGGGTTCACCGGCGAGTCCTTCGTGGAGAAGTGCGCGCCGACCCTGGGCGACCCGCTGATGCGGGTGGCCGGGCTGCACCTCTACACCTTCAACCAGGTGGCCGAGACCGAGGCCTGGCGCCAGGACTGGCTGGCCCGGCTCGACGGCTGAGGTCCGTCCCCGGGTCCGTCCGCGGGCGAAGGTCAGGTCCTCGGGTAGAGCTCGGCCAGCCGGCGCTCGACCTCCTCGTGGTCGAGCCTGCGCCGGGCGGGATGGTCCGGCGGCACGGGTCGGCCGTGGGCGACCAGCGAGCCGGCGTCGATGCCGTGCGCGATCTCGAGGAGGACCCGCCAGGTGGCGCGCAGGAGGGGGATCCGTGCGGGGTGCGAGGGTGCGGTCATGCGCTCAACGATGCGCCGGTCCGAGGGTCTCCAGTAGTGGCAAGATCGACAAAGAATGCTAGATTCTTGCCATGTCATTGCGACGCTCGATCGCCATCCCGGTCGTCGATGGCATGACCCTCTTCGAGATCGGGATGCCGCTCGAGGCGCTGGGCTACGACTGGGACCGCGACGCGAGCCCGTTGTACGACGTCGCCCTGTACGGCGACCTCCGGGGCGTGCGCGTGCACGGCGGTCCCCGGTTGGTGCCGCGCCGCCCGCTGGCCGCTCTCGCCGAGGCCGACACCGTCCTCGTGCCGGCGATCCGCCCCGACGAGCCCGTGGACGCGGCACTGGTGCGCGCACTGCGCCGGGCCGCGGCCGCCGGCGCCCGCATGGTGTCGCTGTGCTCGGGCGCCTTCGCCCTGGCCGAGGCGGGTGTCCTCGACGGCCACCGGGCCACGACCCACTGGCGCTGGGCCGACCTCCTGCAGCGCCGCCACCCGGCGATCGAGGTCGACGCGCGCGCGATCTACGTCGACGACGGGGTGCTCACCAGCGCCGGCTCGGCGGCCGGTCTCGACCTGTGCCTCCACCTGATCCGCACCGACCACGGCCAGCAGGCGGCGAACACGATCGCCCGCAACCTCGTGATCGCCGCGCACCGTGACGGCGACCAGGCACAGTACGTCGCCGCGGACCCGCTGACCGAGCAGGCGCACTGGCTCGACGAGCTCCGCACGTGGGTGCACGCCCACCTGCGCGAGGACATCACCCTCGAGCGGCTCGCCGGCGCGGCCGCTGCCTCGCCGCGCACCCTCGCGCGCCGCTTCGAGCGGGACATCGGGACCACGCCGATGCGCTGGGTGGCTGCCGAGCGGCTCGCGACCGCCAAGCGCCTGCTCGAGACGACCGACCTGCCGCTCGACCGGGTCGGCCACGAGGCCGGCTTCCACTCGCCCGCGACCTTCCGGGCGAGCTTCACCTCCGACGTCGGGGTGACGCCGGGTCGGTACCGGCTCCGCTTCGCTGGGCGCACCGCGTGACGAGCTTGGCCAGGGCCGCCTCCAGCCCGGCCTGACCGGCGTCGACCACGTTCAGCGGCAGCCCGAGCGCGGCCGCGGCCTCCTCGGCCAGCCCACGCAGCTCGTCGTCCGGCTGCTCGGCGAGCCACACGACGCGGGTGTAGGAGCCGAAGTAGTCCGCACGCAGCTCGGGGAAGCGATCCAGGCCGAGCTCGCGCACCACGGTCCGGGCGAACGAGCGGACCAGGAAGTCGGTGAGCACGTAGGTGCCGGGCTGCTCCTCGAACAACCGCGTCAACCGGTCCGGTCCGGCGATGACGTCGTAGCAGTGCAGTCCGGGCAACCTCTCGACGCCGAGCTCGGCGCACACCTCGTCGAGCGCGCCGTAGGTGCCGCAGTCGGCGTACCCGATCGCGACGTGATGACCGGCGGCGACCAGGCGCTGCGCCAGCGGACGGACCTCGGCCGCGATCAGCTGCGGCTGGTTGTGCAGCAGCGGGGGGAGCGGGTGGACCGTGACCGGCCAGCCCCGGCGCGCGGCGATCTCCGCGGCCGGCTGGGCCAGCGCGCCGCAGGCGATCAGGTCGAGGCCGGCCGCCTCAGAAGGCGAGCTGGTCGACGAACCGGTCGTTGAAGTCCGGGCGGTCCGAGAGCTCGACATAGGTCACCTCCTGCAGCAGCGCCGCCGCGCCGGCGCGCTCGCGCACCGACAGCAAGGCCATCTTCGCTCCTTCACCCGCGACGTTGCCGGCCGAGACGATGCGCAGCACGGGCAGCTTCGGGACCAGCCCGATCCGGACGGCGGACGCGGGGGAGATGTAGCTGCCGAACGAGCCGGCCATGAGCACCTGCTGGACGTCACGGTGCTCCAGACCGAGCTCCTCGAGCAGCAGGGTCCAGCCGGTGGAGATCGCGGCCTTGGCGAACTGCAGCTCGCGCACGTCGCGCTGCGAGAGCACGACGCACTCCTCGGGCGCGGTGTCCGGGTGGGGACGGTGCAGCACGAAGACCCGCTCCTCGCCGATCCTGGTCAGCCGGTCGGCCAGCGCCGGCGCCACCTCGGGCGCCTGCTCGTCCGGCACGAACCGGCCCGAGGAGTCCAGCAGCCCGACCCGCACCAGCTCGGCCACCGCGTCGACGAGGCCCGAGCCGCACAGCCCCTTCGGCTCCACGTCGCCGATCACGCCGAGCTGGACGGCGTCTTCGGGCGTGGTGCCGAGCTTCACCACCTCGATGGCACCGTCGGCGGCGCGCATGCCGCACTTGATCGCGCCACCCTCGAAGGCCGGGCCGGCCGGAGCGGCGGTCGACAGGATCCGGTCCCCGTCGCTGACGACGAGCTCGCAGTTCGTGCCGACGTCGATGAACAGCCGGGTGCGCTTGTCGCGATCCATGCCGGTGGCGAGCATCCCCGCCACGATGTCGCCGCCGACGTACGCGCCCAGGGCGGGGAAGAAGGTCACCCGGGCCCGCGGGTGGAGATCGAGCCCCACGTCGGTGGCCAGCACCGTCGGCGGCAGCGCGGTGGACATCACGAACGGCGCGACACCGAGGGGCTCGGGATCGATGCCGAGCACGAGGGCCGTCATCGTGGCGTTGCCGGCGACGGCGACCTCGTAGACCTGCTGCGGGTCGACCCCGCCCTCGCGACACACCTGCGCGGCCAGCTCGGCGAGGGTCGCTGCCGCTGCCTGCTGCAGCCGGGGCAGGGCCTCGGGATCGAGCATCGTCGCGCTGATCCGGGTGATCACGTCGCCGCCGTACGGCTGCTGCTTGTTGAGCATCGACGCCACGCCGACAGGGGTGCCGAGGGCGACGTCCAGCAGGGTCGCGACCACGGTGGTGGTGCCGAGGTCGAAGGCGATCGCGTAGCGCTGCGCCGTGGTGTCACCCGGCTCGACGTCGACCAGCACCTCGTCGACCACGACCGCGGTGACCTTCCAGTCCGCCGCCCGCAGCACGTGGGGGAGCCGGCGCAGCGCGTGCAGGTCGGGCTGCGGGGCGAGGTCGTCGATCGCCGCCAGCAGCCGGTCGAGGTCGGTGCGCTGGTCGGCCAGGTCCGGCTCGGCCAGCTCGACGTACCTCTTCTGCACCGCGGGGCGCAGGATCACCTGGCGACCGACCCCCACGGTCGCCGCCTTCGGACGCGTGGTCAGCGGCGGTACGTCGACCTTCAGGTCACGCGTGGCCTGGACCAGGCAGGCCAGCCGCCAGCCGGCGTCCAGCTGGTCGCGGGTGAAGGTGCGGACGTCGTGGCGCGAGACGGGCGTCGGGGTGTCGACGCGCACCTTGCACTTGTGGCAGGTGCCGTGGCCGCCACACGTCGAGTCGATGGCGATGCCGTTCCAGGACGCGGAGTCGAACACTGTCACGCCGGGCGGCACCCGCACGCTGCGCTGCGTGGGCGGGGCACCGCCGGCGTCCTCGACGGTGAAGGACAGCTCGACGCGGCCGGTGCCGTCGTGGGTCACCAGCTCCGTGCCGGGGCTCGCCATCAGCCCCTCGCGGCGGACGTGGTCGAGCGAGAAGTCCGCGCCCGGGGCTTCCGAGTCGGAGGTCATCCGGACGTCACGCCGTGGCCGCCTGCCGGGCGCGGTGGGCGGCGATCCACGCGCCACCCCACTCGTCGTGACCGAGCAGCACGTCGGCCGCCTTGACCGCCTCGACGATCTGCGGCGTGCGGGTGTCCATGATCGCGGACGTCAGGCCGGCCTGCATGGCCATCGGGAGGAACGCCGCGCCCAGGGCGTGCCGCGAGGGCATGCCGAAGGAGACGTTCGAGGCGCCGCAGGTCATGTTGACGCCGAACTCGTCGCGGATGCGTCGTACGGTCTCGAAGAAGGTCAGCGCGACCGTCCCATCGGCACCGATCGGCATGGCGAGCGGGTCGATCACGATGTCGGCCTGGGCGATGCCGTACTCCGTGGTCGCGACGTGGACGATCTTGCGGGTCAGCTCGATCCGCTTGTCGACCTCCATCGGGATCTCGTCCTCGTCGTTGGGCAGGGCGATGATCGCGGCGTCGTACTTCTTGACCAGCGGCAGGATCTGCGCCATCCGCTCGTCCTCGGCGGTGATCGAGTTGACCAGCGCGCGGCCCTGGTAGACCGCCAGGCCGGCCTCGAGCGCCTCGACGACGGAGGAGTCGATGCAGATCGGCTTGTCGGTGAGCTTCTGGACCAGGGTGATCGCCTTGGCGAGCAGGTCGGCCTCGTCGGTGAGCGGCACGCCCATGTTGACGTCGAGGACGTCGGCGCCGCCCTCGACCTGGGCCTGGACGTCGCGCTCGATCGCGGAGAGGTCGCCGGCGCGCAGCTGCTCCTGGAAGATCCGGCGCCCCGTCGGGTTGATCCGCTCGCCGATCAGGCAGAACCGGGTGTCGTGCCCGATCACGACCTCCTGGGAGGCCGAGCGGAGCCGGGTCTCGAGGCGGGGGGCGCTCATGCGGGGACCGTCGCGCGCTTCTCGTGGAGCAGTGCCTTGGCGCGCTTCACGGTCTGCGAGGCGTCGGCGGCGTACCCGTCGGCGCCGACCGCGTCGGCGTACTCCTGGGTGACCGGCGCACCACCGACCATGACGATCACGTCGTTGCGGATGCCGGCCTTCTCGAGAGCGTTCATGTTGGCCTTGAACATCGGCATCGTGGTGGTGAGGAAGGCCGAGAAGCCGACGATGTCGGGCTGGTGCTCCTCGATGGCGGCGACGAACTTCTCGGGCGCGACCTGGACACCGAGGTCGATCACCTCGAAGCCCGCACCCTCCAGCATGATGTTGACCAGGTTCTTGCCGATGTCGTGGACGTCGCCCTTGACCGTGCCCATCAGGAACTTGCCGATCGTCTCGACGCCGGTCTCGGCGAGCAGCGGGCGCAGGCGCTCCATCGCGCCGGCCATCGCCCGGCCGGCGATGAGCATCTCCGGCACGAAGAAGTCGCCGCGCTCGAAGCGGGCGCCGACCTCCTCCAGCGAGGGGATGAGGGCGTCGAAGAGCAGTGTCTGTGGCTCCATGTCGAGCGCGAGCCCGTCATTGGTCAGCTCCAGCACGCGCGGACCGTTGCCGACCAGCGTCTCGTCGTACAGGCCCTGCAGGATCTCTTCTGGGGTCATGCCACGCCCTCCTTGCGCGTGTGCCGACGCAGCAGCCCGGATAGCTGCTCCGCTCGGTCGCTCAGCTGTCGTCCGATCTCGTCGCGCCGCTCGGCCAGGCGCGGGGTGGGGCCCGAGATGCCGAGTGCCGCCACCACCTCTCCGCTGCTGCCGCGCACCGGCGCGGCCACGCCCGAGAGGCCGATCTCGAGCTCGTCGACGGTGCCGGCCCACCCGCGGCGGACCACCTGGGCGAGCTCGCGCCGCAGCGTGTCGCGGTCGGCGATCGTGTGCGGCGTGGGCTGGTCGAGCTCGCCGGTCGGCAGCTCGACGACGCCGTGCGCCAGCAGCACCTTGCCGAGCGCCGAGGTGTGCGCGGGCACGTCGATGGCCGTCCAGTCGCGGGTGCCGAGCAGGTACGTCGAGTCGACCTGGGCGACCTGCACGACCCGGTCGCCGCGGCACACCGAGAGGTGCACGGTCTCGCCGGTGTCGGCGCCCACCTTGTCCATCGTGGACCGAGCCAGCCGCACCAGCTCCTCCCACGGGTCGTGCCGGGCGGCGTAGAGCCAGAACAGGGGACCTGCGACGAAGGAGCCGGCGTCGTTGCGCTCGAGCAGCTCGGTGCGCTCGAGCGCGGCCAGCATCCGCGAGGTCGTCGACTTGGGCAGCCCGCAGGCCTCCTGCAGGTCCGCGAAGGTGAGCGGCTCGTCGGCGCGCACGACCGTCGCGACCAGCAGGGCGGCGCGGTCCACCGCCTGCGTGCCGGTGTTCGGGGTCGTGGTCATCGGATGCTCACCCGGGGGTTCCATTCGCCGTCGAAGAGTTCCATGATGTGGAACTCAGTTTCCATATCATGAGGCTAGGATGCCGAAGGATTCCCGGTCAAGGACCCTAGGAGGCTCGATGTTCCAGAACCGGATGCCGCGCTACGAGGTGCTCTCGGCGGAGGCGATGGCCACCCTCGACCGGGGCTGGCGCAAGCTGATGACCGAGATCGGCGTCGAGTTCATGGACGACCGTGCCCTCGAGCTGTTCCGCAAGGCGGGCCAGCGGGTCGAGGACAGGACGGTCTTCCTCGACCCCGACTTCGTCCTGGAGCAGGTCGCGAAGGCGCCCGGCGAGTTCGACGTCCAGGCGCGCAACCCGGCGCACAACATCCACATCGGCGGCGACTCGATGGCCTTCGGCGCCGTCTACGGTCCGCCGTTCGTGCGCCAGGGCGAGGTGCGGCGCGACGCGACCATGGACGACTTCACCAACTTCACCCGCCTCGCCCAGTCGTTCCCGGTCCTCGACTCCGCGGGCGGCGTGATCTGCGAGCCCAACGACACCCCGCTCGACAGCCGCCACCTCGACATGACCCTGGCGCTGCAGACGCTGACCGACAAGGTCTACATGGGCAATGTCGTCTCAGGCGTCAACGCCGCCGACACCCTGGCGATGACCTCGATCCTGTTCGGCTCGCGCGAGGCGATCGAGACGACGCCGGCCACGATCTCGCTGATCAACTGCAACTCGCCGCTGCGCTGGGACGACCGGATGCTCGAGGCCCAGTTCGAGTACTCCGGTGCCGGCCAGCCGGTCGTGCTGACGCCGTTCATCCTGATGGGCGCCATGTCGCCGGTGACCATCCCGGCGGCCCTGGTGCAGCAGATCGTGGAGGCGTTGTCCGGGATCGCGCTCTCGCAGCTGATCCGGCCCGGCACCCCGGTGATCTTCGGGTCCTTCCTGTCCAACATCGACATGCAGTCGGGCTCGCCGACCTTCGGCACGCCCGAGTCGGGCCTGGGCCTGCTGTGCACCGGCCAGATCGCCCGCCACTTCGGGCTGCCGTTCCGCACCGGCGGCGGCCTGACCTCCTCGCAGGTCGCCGACGCGCAGGCAGGCTACGAGGCCCTGATGACGATGCTGCCGACCTTCCTCGCCGGCGCGAACTGGGTGATGCACTCCGCCGGCTGGCTGGAGGGCGGCCTGGTCGCCGGCTACGAGAAATTCATCGTCGACATCGAGCTGCTGCAGATGATGCAGGCGGAGTTCACGCCCCTGGAGATCGACGAGGACTCGATGGCCTTCGGTGCGCACGAGGAGGTCGGTCACGGCGGCCACTTCCTCGGCGCGATGCACACCATGGAGCGCTTCCGCACCTGCTTCTACCGGCCGCTGCTGTCCTCCTCGGAGAACTACGAGCGCTGGATGCGGGGCGGTGGCAAGGACGCCAACGCCCGCGCCGAGGAGATCTACCGCAAGAAGCTCGAGGAGTACGAGCCGCCGCCGTTGGACGCGGCGATCGAGGAGGAGCTGCGTGAGTACGTCGTCCGCCGCCGGGCCGAGCTCGGTGACTGAGCGGGTGGGAGGGGTGGCCAGCGCCCCCTCCGGCGACTTCGTCCTGGTGCTGACCTGTCCCGACCGGCCCGGCGTGGTGCACGCCGTGTCCGGGTTCCTCGTGGCGCACGGCGGCAACATCATCGAGAGCCAGCAGTTCGGCGACCAGATCACCGGCACCTTCTTCATGCGGCTCGACTTCGTCGTCGCCGGCGAGGACGTGGACGCCGAGGGGCTGCGGAAGGCCTTCGCCGAGGTGGCCGAGCGGTTCGAGATGTCCTTCGAGCTGTGGGACGCGCGGGCGCCGTACCGGACGTTGATCATGGTCTCGAAGCACCTGCACTGCCTCAACGACCTGCTCTTCCGCTACAGCACCGGGTCCCTGCAGATCGAGATCCCGGTCGTGGTGTCCAACCACGTCGACGCCGAACCCCTCGCCCGGGCGCACGGCCTGGACTTCGTGCACATCCCGGTCACCCCCGACACCAAGGAGCAGGCCGAGGACCGGCTGCGCGAGCTGATCGCCCGCCACGACATCGACCTGGTGGTGCTGGCCCGCTACATGCAGGTCCTGTCGGACCGGATGTGCGCCGAGCTCAGCGGCCGCGCGATCAACATCCACCACTCGTTCCTGCCGAGCTTCAAGGGCGCCAAGCCCTACCACCAGGCCTTCGACCGGGGGGTCAAGCTGGTCGGTGCGACGGCGCACTACGTGACCGCCGACCTGGACGAGGGGCCGATCATCGAGCAGGACGTGGTGCGGGTCGACCACGGGTTCGACCAGCACCAGCTGGTCACCGCAGGTCGCGACGTCGAGGCGCAGGTGCTCTCGCGCGCCGTGCGCTGGCACGCGGAGTCCCGGGTGCTGCTCAACGGGCACCGCACCGTGGTCTTCCGTTGACCTGTGCCGCATCGGGCCTAATGTTGCGCCATGAGCAACAGTGAGGCGGCCACCGTCCAGTCGGTCGACCGGGCGCTGACCATCCTGGAGGTGCTCGCCCGGCTCGGCACCGCCGGCGTCACGGAGATCGCGGCCGAGCTCGAGGTGCACAAGTCGACCGCCTTCCGGCTGGTCTCCACCCTGGAGGCACACCGGCTCGTCGAGCAGGCCGGCGACCGGGGCCGCTACTCGCTCGGTGTCGGCCTGCTGCGTCTGGCCGGCGCCACGACGGCGCGACTGGACCTGGTGCAGGAGGCGCGCCCGATCACCCGGCAGCTGGCCGCGGACACCGGGGAGACGGTCAACCTCACGGTCCGGGCCGAGCACGCGGCGCTCTACCTCGACCAGGTCGCGGGCTCGTCCGCCCTGCAGTCGCACAACTGGGTGGGTCAGCACATCCCGCTGCACGCGACGAGCAACGGCAAGGTGCTGCTGAGCGAGCTCACGCCCGAGCAGCTGGCCGACGCGCTCGGCTCGCTGGCCCGGTTCACGCCGGCCACCATCACCAGCAAGGCCCAGCTGCGCAAGGAGCTGGAGCAGATCCGCGAGCAGGGCTACTCCCTGGCCATCGACGAGCTCGAGGTCGGGCTCACGGCTGTGGCCGCGCCGATCCGCAACGCCCACGGCGACGTCATCGCCTCGATCAGCGTGTCCGGCCCGACCTTCCGGCTGTCCGCCGAACGGTTGGACGCCGTCATCCCGCAGTGCCTGGCCGCGGCGGGGGAGATCTCGCACCGGCTGGGATGGAGCTGGCGGGAGTGAATCCCGGGTGAACTGGGGCACACCGGGTCCTTGACGGGACGCCGGGATCGCAGCATTCTCAGATCGTTGCGTAGCGAGAAGTGACGTGCGTCATGCGCAACACATTCCTTGAGCGGGGTGCCACTGTGCCGGATCTGTTCGTCGACGGGGAGTGGTGCGCGGGTGCCGCGGGAGGGCGTCGCGAGATCCGCTGTCCCGCCGACGGCACCCTGGTCGGCGAGGTCGACGAGGCGAGCGCCGACGACACCCGGGCCGCCATCGCCGCCGCCCACCGGGCCTTCCACGCCGGTCCCTGGCCCGGTACGCCGGCCCGGGAGCGGGGCGACCTGCTGCTGCGGGTGGCGGACCTGCTCGTGCGCGACAAGGACGCGCTGGCGCGGATGGAGTCGCTCGACACCGGCAAGCGCCTGGTCGAGTCGGAGTACGACATCGACGACATCGTCGGCGTGTTCCGACACTACGGGCGGATCGCCGCCGAGGACGCCGGTCGTGTCGTCGACACCGGGAACGCCGACGTCGTGAGCCGGATCGTCCACGAGCCGGTCGGCGTGTGCGGCCTGATCGCTCCCTGGAACTACCCGTTGCTGCAGGTCGCCTGGAAGGTCGCGCCGTGCCTGGCGGCCGGCAACACCTTCGTGCTCAAGCCCAGCGAGCTGACGCCGCACACCGCGATCCACCTGATGCGCCTGCTCACCGAGGCCGGCCTGCCGGCCGGGGTCGGCAACCTGGTCCTCGGCGCCGGACCCGACGCCGGCGCGCCCCTGGCCGAGGACCCGCGCGTCGACCTCGTCTCCTTCACCGGCGGCCTGGCCACGGGGCGGCGGCTGATGGCGGCCGCGGCCGGCACGGTGAAGAAGGTCGCCCTCGAGCTGGGCGGCAAGAACCCCAACATCGTGTTCGCCGACGCCGACCTCGAGGTCGCCCTCGACTTCGCGCTCACCGCCGTCTTCCTGCACTCCGGCCAGGTCTGCTCGGCCGGGGCCCGCCTGCTCGTCGAGGAGTCCGTCCACGACACCTTCGTCGACGCGCTGGTCGATCGGGCCGGCCGGATCCGGTTGGGTGGTCCCTTCGACGAGAAGGCCGAGACCGGGCCGCTGACCAGCGCGGCCCACCGCGACAAGGTGGAGGCCTACGTCGCCGCCGGGCTCGCCGAGGGAGCGGTGCTGCGCTGCGGCGGCCGGCGTCCCGACGCACCCGAGCTGGCCGACGGCTTCTACTACCTGCCCACCGTTCTCGACGGCTGTCGCAGCGACATGTCCGTGACCCAGGACGAGTCCTTCGGTCCGGTGCTGACGGTCGAGACGTTCACCGACGAGGACGAGGCGGTCCGGATCGCGAACGACAGCATCTACGGCCTCGCCGGTGCGGTGTGGACCCAGGACGCCGGCAAGGGCCAGCGGGTCGCCGGCCGGCTGCGCATGGGAACGGTGTGGATCAACGACTACCACCCGTACGTGCCGCAGGCGGAGTGGGGCGGCTTCAAGCAGTCCGGCACCGGCCGCGAGCTCGGCCTCGCCGGGCTCGAGGAGTACCGCGAGACCAAGCACGTGTGGCACAACATCCGACCGGCCGAGCAGCGCTGGTTCGCCGGGTAGACGGGACGGGCACAGATGGGTGCGGAGCGGTACGACTACGTGATCGTGGGCGGAGGCTCCGCGGGCTGCGCCCTGGCCAACCGGCTCTCCGCCGACCCGGGCACCAGCGTGCTGGTGCTGGAGGCCGGGCGCTCCGACTACCGGATCGACCCGTTCATCCACATGCCGGCCGCGCTGCCGATCCCCATCGGCAACCGGCTCTACGACTGGCGCTACGAGACCGACCCCGAGCCCCACATGGGCGGGCGGCGGGTCTTCCACGCCCGGGGCAAGGTCCTCGGCGGGTCGAGCAGCATCAACGGGATGATCTTCCAGCGCGGCAACCCGATGGACTACGAGCGCTGGGCGCGCGACCCCGGCATGGAGACCTGGGACTACCTGCACTGCCTGCCGTACTTCAAGCGGATGGAGACCCGCTACCTCGTCGACGGGAGCGTCGGCGCCGACGACTGGCGCGGTGGCGCCGGCCCGTTGCGGCTGGAGCAGGGACCGGCCGCCAACCCGCTCTTCGCCGCCTTCTTCGCCGCCGCGCAGGAGGCGGGCTACCCGCTCACCGACGACGTGAACGGCTACCGCCAGGAGGGCTTCGCCCGCTTCGACCGCAACGTCCACCGCGGGCGGCGCTGGTCGGCGGCGCGGGCCTACCTGCACCCCGTCATGAGGCGCGCGAACCTCACGGTCCGGACCTACGCGTTCGTCACGAAGGTGAACTTCGAGGGCCGGCGGGCGGTGGGCGTCGACTACACGCGGGCCCGGCGCGCCCACACGGTGAGCGCCGGCGAGGTCATCCTGTGCGGCGGCGCGATCAACACCCCGCAGCTCCTCCAGCTCTCGGGCATCGGCGACGAGACGCTGCTGCGCCAGCACGGCGTCCCCGTCGTCCACCACCTGCCCGGGGTGGGGGAGAACCTCCAGGACCACCTCGAGGTCTACATCCAGTACGCCTCGAAGCAGCCGGTGTCGATCGCGCCCGGCCTGCGCCTGCGCGAGCGGCCGCGGATCGGCTACCAGTGGCTCTTCCACCGCAGCGGGCTCGGCGCGACCAACCACTTCGAGGGCGGCGGCTTCTGCCGCAGCAACGACGAGGTCGACTATCCGAACCTGATGTTCCACTTCCTGCCGATCGCGATCCGGTACGACGGCTCGGCGCCCGAGAACCTCGAGAAGGGCGCCCACGGCTACCAGGTCCACATCGGCCCGATGTACGCCGACACCCGGGGCTGGGTGCGGATCAGGAGCCGCGACCCGCGGGTGCACCCGAGCCTGCAGTTCAACTACCTGTCCACCCCGACCGACCGCAAGGAGTGGGTCGAGGCGGTGCGGGTGGCCCGCGACATCCTCAACCAGCCGGCCTTCGCGCCGTACAACGACGGCGAGCTGTCGCCGGGGCCGTCGGTGGAGACCGACGAGGAGATCCTCGAGTGGGTCCGGGCCGACGCCGAGACCGCGCTGCATCCCTCGTGCACCGCGAAGATGGGCATCGACGAGATGGCGGTCGTCGACCCGGCCTCGATGCGGGTCCACGGCACCGAGGGCCTGCGGGTCGTCGACGCCTCGGTGTTCCCGTACGTCACCAACGGCAACATCTACGCGCCGGTGATGATGGTGGCCGAGAAGGCCGCGGACCTCATCGCCGGCAACACCCCGCTGCCGGCACTCGACGTGCCCTACTACCGCTACCGCGACGGCATGCCACTCCATCCACCCGGCGACAGCCGCAACCGTGAGGAGCACAGATGAGCGTGGCGACCGAGAAGGAGACCGCAGCGGCGACCTCCGCCGAGAGCGCGCTGTCGGTGCGCAACCTGTGGAAGATCTTCGGCCCGCGGGCCGACCGGATCATCGGCACGCCGGACGCGCAGCTCTCGCGCGCCGAGCTGAAGGCCAAGACCGGCTGCGTCGCGGGCGTCAAGGACGTGTCGTTCGAGGTGGCGCCGGGTGAGGTGTTCGTCGTGATGGGGCTCTCGGGATCGGGGAAGTCGACCCTGGTCCGCTGTCTGACCCGGTTGATCGAGCCGACCGCCGGGTCGGTGCTGATCGACGGCATCGACGTGACCACCGCCTCGGACGCCCAGCTGCGCGACCTGCGCCGCAACCGGGTCTCGATGGTCTTCCAGCACTTCGGGCTGCTGCCGCACCGCCAGGTGATCGACAACATCGCCTACGGGCTCGAGATCCGCGGGATGAAGAAGAAGGAGCGCCGCGCCAAGGCGGAGGAGGTCGTGTCCCTGGTCGGGCTCGACGGCTTCTCGCACTCCTATCCCGACCAGCTCTCCGGCGGCATGCAGCAGCGGGTCGGCCTGGCCAGGGCACTGGCGGGCGACCCGAGCATCCTGCTCTTCGACGAGCCGTTCTCGGCACTCGACCCGCTGATCCGACGGGACATGCAGAACGAGGTCATCCGGCTGCACCGCGACCTGCGCAAGACGATGGTCTTCATCACCCACGACCTGCAGGAGGCGCTCAAGCTGGGCGACCGGATCCTGATCATGCGCGACGGCGAGATCGTCCAGATCGGGCGGCCCGACGAGGTCGTGGGAGCACCGGTCGACGACTACGTGCGCGACTTCGTCTCCGAGGTGCCCCGCTCCCACGTGCTGACCCTCAAGTGGGTGATGCGCGAGCCGCGCCCCGACGACTCGATGGACGGGCCGGTGATGTCCTGCGACACCATCGTCCGCCAGGCCGCGAAGGCGGCCCTGGCGTCCGAGCATCCCGTCCGCGTGGTCGAGGGCGACCGCGTGATCGGGATCGTCGACGACGACGCGATCCTGCGGGTCGTGGTCGCCGAGGAGGAGGCGCACCAGTGAGCGCCACCCTGACCCCGCCGGCCGCCGCGCCACCGACCCCGGACCAACCGGGGCGGGACGGGCCGGGCCGCTCGATCGCCAGCATCCCGCGGTGGGCCTGGGCGCTCGGGGTGGTGGTGCTCTGGGTCGGGATCTGGGCCCTGACCAAGGGCACCGACACGCTCGCCCTCGCCGGACGGGAGCACACCGACGTCCAGACCTCGCTCGGCCGCTTCCGCGACGACGTCCTGGCCGGCCGTGCCGACAACCCGGTCATCCAGCTCACCTACGACCTCGGCGCCTGGTTCACCTCGGTGGTCGACTGGCTCCAGCGGATGCTGTCGGTCCCCGACTTCCCGCGCCCGGTGCCGCAGGTCGGCTGGCTCGGCGTGACCGCGGTCGCGACCTGGGTGGGTCTCGCCGTCGCCGGCTGGCGGATCGCCGTCCTGGTGGCGGCCTCGTTCGTGTCCTTCGGTGTCTTCGGCTACTGGTCGGAGGCGATCGACCTGCTGATCGTCACCTTCGTCGCCGTGGGCGTCTCGGTGCTGATCGGCATGCCGCTCGCGGTCCTCGTCGGCACGGGCAACCGCGCGGTCAACGCGGTGACGAACACCGTGCTCGACATCTTCCAGACGATGCCGACCTTCGTCTACCTGCTGCCGATCGTGCTGTTCTTCGGCATCGGTGCCGCGGGCGCGGTCGTCTGCACCCTGGTCTACGCGCTGCCGCCGATCATCCGGATCGCCGGCCACGGCATCCGCAACGTGTCCACGACGACGATCGAGGCGACCGACTCGGCCGGCCAGACCTGGTGGCAGCGACTCACCAAGGTGCAGCTGCCGATGGCGCGCAAGACCATCGTCGTGGGTCTCAACCAGACGATCATGGCGGCCCTGTCGATGGCCACCATCGCGTCGTACGTCGACGGCCCGGGCCTGGGGCAGCCGGTGCTGGACGCGCTGGTCAAGAACGACGTCGGCGGTGCCTTCGTCCCGGGCGCGCTGATCGTCGTGATGGCGGTGATGCTCGACCGCTCGACGACCGCGGCCAGCGAGTACTCCGAGATGGCGGCGCGCGGTGGCCTGGACCTGCGGCTGCGGCGGATCGTGCTGGCCGCGGCGGCGGTGCCGGTGCTCGTGGCCCTCCACCTCTCGCGCACCTACCCGTGGGCGGCCGAGCTCGACGACCCCGGGTGGACGCCGAAGGTCGCCGACGCCGTCGACGGCTTCTTCGAGTGGTTCACCGACACCTTCCGCGACGCCACCCAGGCGTTCAAGGACCTGGTCAGCGCCGTCCTGCTCAACCCGCTGCAGTCCTTGCTCTCCGAGTCGCCGTGGTGGCTGGCGGGCGGTGCCATCCTCGCGCTCGCGTTCGTCGTCGGCGGCCTGCGTGCCGTCGCGCCGACGGTGGTCTGCCTGGGCGGCCTGCTCTACTTCGGCCTCTGGCACGACGCGATGGTCACCCTCAACATGACCCTGGTCGGCACCGTCCTGGTGATGCTGCTGGCCGTCGTCCTCGGCGTCGCGATGGCGCGCAGCCGGGCCGTCGACGTCGTGCTCCGCCCGACCCTCGACGCCGGTCAGACCATCCCGCCGTTCGTCTACCTGATCCCGGTCCTCGCCCTCTTCGGCCCGACCCGGTTCACCGCGATCGTCGCCGGCGTCGTCTACGCGGCCCCGGTGGCGATCAAGCTGGTGGCCGACGGGGTGCGGGCGGTGTCCCCGTCGACGATCGAGGCGGGCAGGTCGACCGGGTCGACCCGGTGGCAGGAGATCGTCAAGGTGCAGCTCCCGATGGCGCGCGCCTCCCTGGTCCTGGCCGCCAACCAGGGCCTGCTCTACGTCCTCGCCATGGCCGTCATCGGTGGCCTGGTCGGCGCCGGCGCCCTGGGCTACGACGTCGTGCTCGGCTTCGCCCGCTCGGAGGAGTGGGGCAAGGGAGCGGCGGCCGGCATCAGCATCGTCCTGCTCGGGATCATGGTCGACCGCATCGCCCGGGCGGCCGCGCACCGCTCCGGTGCTCCTGCGGCCCGGTAGCACCACAGCACGCGACACGTCCGACACGACAACCAAGGAGAAACAGTGCGACACATCAGTTGGAGGGCGACGGGCCTCACCTCGGTTGCGGCGTCCGCGACGCTCCTGCTCGCCGCCTGCGGCGGCGGCACGATCGACGACGAGACCAAGGCCAACGAGTCCAAGGCGGGCGGCGCCGGCGAGTGCGGCGAGATCAACATGGCGGTCAACCCGTGGGTCGGCTACGAGGCCAGCGCCTACGTGGTGGGGCGGGTGGCGAGCGAGCAGCTGGGCTGCAAGGTCAACTACAAGAACCTCAAGGAGGACGTGTCGTGGCAGGGCTTCGGCACCGGCGAGGTCGACGTCGTCATCGAGGACTGGGGCCACCCCGACCTGGAGAAGAAGTTCTTCGCCGAGGAGGGTGACGGCAGCGCGATGGACGCCGGCCCGAACGGCAACGTCGGCATCATCGGCTGGTACGTCCCGCCGTGGCTCGCCGAGGAGCACCCGGACATCCTCGAGCACGAGAACCTCAACAAGTACGCCGAGCAGTTCGCGACCTCCGAGTCGGGCGGCAAGGGCCAGTTCCTGGGTGCCGACCCGTCCTACGTCCAGTTCGACGAGGCGATCATCAGCAACCTCGGCCTGGACTTCAAGGTCGTCTTCTCCGGCAGCGAGGCGGCCACCATCACCGCCTTCCAGCAGGCCGAGAAGAACAAGGAGTTCCTGATCGGCTACTTCTACGAGCCGCAGTGGCTCTTCGCCGAGGTCCCCCTCGAGAAGGTGGCCCTGCCTCCCTACGAGGACGGCTGCCAGGACGACCCGGCCAAGGTCGCGTGCGACTACCCCGAGACCGACCTGAAGAAGATCGTGTCGACCTCGTGGGAGGAGGAGGGCGGCTCGGGCGTCGACCTGGTCAAGGGCTTCACCTGGACCAACGACGACCAGAACCAGGTCGCCAAGTACATCTCCGAGGACGGCATGAAGCCCGAGGACGCCGCCGACAAGTGGATCGCGGACAACCAGGACAAGGTCGACGCCTGGCTGGAGTGATCTGAGAGCTCGTCGAGTAGCCCGAGCCGCTAGGCGAGGGCGTATCGAGACGCTCTCCGAGGCGTCTCGATACGCCGCTCGCTGGCGCTCGCGGCTACTCGACGAGCTCAGCGCACGCTCGCGCCCGGCTGGGCATTGACACCCGGCCGGGCGCGGGTGATTCTAGATCTGTCTCGTATGACGCAATCAGTTGCACATTACGCAACACATCGGCTCACTCTTCCAAGGAGTCCCCATGGCCACCGTTCCCACCTCGGCCGGCGTCGTCGTGATCGGCGCGGGCATCGTCGGCAACAGCCTGGTGCACCACCTCGCGCGCCTGGGCTGGCGCGACATCGTGCAGATCGACAAGGGAGCCCTGCCCAACCCGGGCGGCTCCACCGGACACGCGTCGAACTTCATCTTCCCGGTCGACCACTCCCGCGAGATCACCGATCTCACGCTCGACTCGGTGCGGCAGTACCAGGAGATGGGCGTCTTCACGCAGTCGGGCGGCTTCGAGATCGCCCGAACCGAGGAGCGGATGGAGGAGCTGCGCCGGCGCATGTCGAGCGCGAGGGCGTGGGGGATCGAGGCGGAGCTGGTCGGTCCGGAGTTCGTGAAGGAGAAGGTCCCCTTCATCGAGACCGACCAGTTCATCGGGGCGTTCTGGACGCCGAGCGTCGGCGTGGTCGACTCACTGCGGGCCGGCACCATCATGCGCGAGGCGGCCCTGGCCACCGGTGAGCTGACCGTCGTCCCCACCGTCGAGGTGATCGGGATGGACACCGAGGAGGGTCCCGACGGCCGCCGCAGGATCACCCGGGTGCGCACGGACGGCGGCGACATCGAGACCAGCCACGTCGTGATCGCCGCGGGCGTGTGGAGTCCCAAGCTGGGCGACATGGCGGGCGTCAGCATCCCGCTCACCCCGGCGGTGCACCAGATGATCAGCGTCGGCCCCTGCCCGCAGCTGGCCGAGCGCGAGGGCGAGATCTCCTTCCCGATCATCCGCGACATGGACACCTTCTGCTACGAGCGCCAGCACGGTGCCGACATGGAGGTCGGCTCCTACGCCCACCGCGCGATCCTGCACGAGCCCGAGGACATCCCCTCGATCGAGCAGTCCAAGCTGTCGCCGACCGAGCTGCCGTTCACCTCCGAGGACTTCGACCCGCAGCTCGAGCAGGCCTACGAGCTGATGCCGGAGCTGCTCGGTGCCGAGGGCGCGGAGATGCGCTACGCGATCAACGGCCTGCTGTCCCTGACCTGCGACGGCGCGCCGATCCTGGGTGAGAGCCACGTCCGGGGCCTGTGGACCGCGGCAGCGGTGTGGATCAAGGAGGGTCCGGGCGTCGGGCGAGCCGTGGCCGAGTGGATGACCCGCGGCTGGTCCGAGATCGACGTCCACCACAGCGACATCGCGCGCTTCCACACCCACCAGATGCGCCGCGAGCACACCCGGCTGCGCACGACCGAGTCGTTCATCAAGACCTACGGCATCGTGCACCCGGCCGAGCAGTACGAGTCGGACCGCGACCAGCGGCTGGCGCCGATGCACGACTCGCAGGTCAAGCTCGGCGCCTTCTTCTTCGAGACCGCCGGCTGGGAGCGGCCGCACTGGTACGAGTCGAACGCCCCGCTCCTGGAGGTGTACGGCGACGCGGTGATGCCGCGCGAGCACGAGTGGGACGCGCGCTGGTGGAGCCCGATCATCAACGCCGAGCACCTGCGCATGCGCGAGGCGGCCGGAGTCGTGGACCTGTCCGCGTTCGCGGTCTTCGACATCACCGGGCCCGGCGCCCTCGACACCGTGCAGCGCACCTGCGTGGCGCAGTGCGACGTTGCCGTCGGCAAGGTGATCTACACCCCGGTCCTCAACGCCGCGGGCGGCTTCCTGTCCGACCTCACCGTCATGCGTCTCGGCGACGACCACTTCCGGGTGGTCACCGGCGGCGCCCACGGCATGGCGGACCGCAAGACGTTCAGCGACCAGGTCACCGACCCCGGCACCCGGTTGGTCGACGTCACCGACCAGGTGTCGACCATCGGGCTGTGGGGGCCGCGCGCCCGCGACATCCTCGCCTCGCTGACCTCCGACGACGTCTCCGACGCCGGGTTCGGGTTCCTCACCTGCCGCGAGGTCACCGTCGCGGGAGTCGCGGTGCTGGCCTCGCGGATCTCCTATGTCGGCGAGCTGGGCTGGGAGCTCTACGTCGCCATGGAGGACGCGGCGCGGCTGTGGGACGCGCTGCTCGAGGCGGGGGAGCCGCACGGCGCCGTACCCGTCGGCATCGGGGTCTACGGCACCACCGGCCGGATCGAGAAGGGCTACCGCGCCTACGGCTACGAGCTCGACTCGGAGCGGACCATCGTCGAGGCCGGGATGCAGCGGCCGAAGGTGAAGGCTGCCGACTTCGTCGGCAAGGAGGCCTACCTCGCCCAGCGCGAGCGGCCCGCTGCGACCGTGCTGTGCACGATGACCGTCGACGACCACACCTCGGCCTCGGGAGTGAAGCGCTACATGCTCGGCGGCGAGCCGATCCTGACCCGCGACGGCGGCACGCTCACCGACGGTCACGGGCACCACCCCTACGTCACCAGCGCGGGCTCCGCGCCCTCGCTCGGCAAGCACGTGCTGATGGCCTACCTGCCGCCCCACGAGGCCGTCCTCGGAAACCAGCTCGCGGTGTCCTACATGGAGGAGCTGTATCCCGTGACCGTGGCCTCCGTGGATGCCACCGCGCTCCTCGACCCGCACAACGAGCGCATCCGATGAGCCAGGCCCTCGACGTCCTGGTCTGCGTCAAGCGAGTCGTCGACTCGACCGGCGAGGTGGTGCTCACCGAGGACGAGCAGTCGGTCGACGGACGGTACGCCGGCTTCACCCTGAGCAACCACGAGGAGTGCGCGATCGAGCTGGCCGTGCAGGTCGCCGGCGCCGCGGGCGGCAGCGCCTCGGTGCTGACCCTGGGTGAGCCCGAGGCGGTCGACCAGCTGCGGTCCGCTCTCGCGGTGGGCTGCACCGCGGCCACGCACGTCGAGGCCGATCCCGGTGCGTTCGGCCCGGCCGACGTGGCGCGGGAGATCGCTCTCGTGGTCCGCGACCACGAGAGCGCCGGGCGTCCGCACGACCTGGTGCTGCTCGGCAACGACGCCGCCGACACCGGCGACTTCCAGGTCGGGATCCGGCTCGCCCACGAGCTCGGGCGCCCGGTGGTCAACGGGGCCGCGACGATCGCCGTCGAGGACGGCCACGTGGTCGCGGGCGTCAAGGGCCCCGAGGGCAGGGAGACCTACCGGGTGCCGTTGCCCGCGGTGGTGACCGTGCTCGAGGGCGGCGTGGAGCCGCGCTATCCCACCGTCCCCGGTCGGATGAAGGCGAAGAAGGTCGAGATCGAGTCGCGGCCGCCGGGCACCGATCCCGTGGGCCCGAACCGCCGCCGACTGCGGCTGCCCCCGCCGCAGCCCAGCGAGGTCCAGGTGCTCGGCAAGGGCGCGGACGCGGCACCCGCCGTGGTCGACCTGTTCGAGCGGCTGGGGGTGGTGGCGCGATGATCCTCGTCCTGGTCGAGACCGACGCGACGGGTGCGGTCGAGGTGTCCCGCGAGACGCTGACCTTCGCCCGGGACCTGTCGGCAGCGGGAGGCGGCGTGCCGATCGACGCCGTGGTCGTCGGCGCCCCGGCGTGCCCGGTGGCGGAGCTGGTCGCGCAGCTGGCGACCTACGGCGTGCGTCAGGTGCACCACGCCACCGGCGATGCGTTCAGCGCGTACGGCGGGGCCTCCTGGGCCAGTGCCGTGCAGACGGTGCGCGAGGCCGCTGGGTCCGTGGTGGTGACCGCGGCCGGTACGCCGCGCGGCATGGAGGTGCTGGCCCACCTGGCCGCACGTCTCGGCGTCGCGATGGCCGCCAACGTGGTGGCCTTCGACGGGCTGGCGCCGTTCACGGTGACCCGGCAGGTCGTCGGCGGCGCGGCGCTCGAGGACATGGTCCTGGGTGAGCGCCCGGCGATCTTCACCGTCGCGGGGCACGCCGTGGAGGCGTCGCCCGCACCGACGTCGGGGGAGGGCCGCCTGGTCACCAGCGCCCCCGAGGTCGCCGCCGCCGACCTCGTGGCCCGCGTCGTGTCCGCCGAGCCCGCGCAGGAGGACCTGTCCGGCGGGTTGAAGTCGGCCCGGGTGGTCGTCGGTGCGGGACGCGGCGCGGGCAGCGCCGACGGCTTCGGCGACCTGCTCGAGCTGGTCGACCTCCTCGACGGCGCGCTGGGCGTCTCGCGCGTGGTCACCAGCCTGGGCTGGCGTCCCCACCACGAGCAGGTCGGCCAGACCGGGAGTCGGATCTCGCCGGACCTGTACGTCGCCTGCGGCATCTCCGGCGCCATCCAGCACTGGGCGGGATGCGCCAGCGCCAAGACGATCGTGGCGATCAACACCGACCCGGACGCGCCGATGGTCGCCAAGGCGCACTACGCGGTCATCGGCGACCTGCACGAGATCGTTCCCGCCATCAACGAGGAGATCCGCCGCCGGCGGAGTCCCTAGGCTTTCTTTGCGGTGGTCGGCAGGTCGGGCCGGGCCGGGACGACCCGGACGCCGGTGGCCGCCAGCGCGTAGCTCGCCAGCTGCTCCTCGGCCCGCTCGAGGGTCAACGACGAGTTGTGGGCGAGCAGGTGCAGGCCGAAGGCGTCCTCGAGGGCCACGAAGTTGCGGGCGATCGCCTCCGCGTCGTCGGCCAGGGTGAAGACGCCCGTCGCGCGCCCGACCTCGAGGACCGCGGTGTAGAGCGAGACCTCGCGGTCGAACAGGAGCGTCATCAGTGTGGCGTGCATCGGGCTGCGGCTGGCGCTGACCGAGATCTCGTCGAGGACCTGGCTGAGCAGCAGGTCCTCGCCGCGGGGCAGGCCCGAATACATCAGACGAGCCAGCTTCTCGACCGGCGAGAGGTCGCCGGCGACGACCTGCTGGCGCGACCAGTAGTAGCGGTCGGTCGCGGCCTGGTGGGCGGCCTCGACGAGGCCGTCGAGCTCGGGGTAGTAGTAGGCGACCAGGCGCGGCGAGATGCCGGCCTCCTCGGCGATGTTCTTCATCGTCACGCCGCTCAGGCCGTGACGAGCGATCACCGCCAGCGTCGCCGAGATGAGGTGCTCCCGGCGGGCCGCCTGGTCCTTGCGTCGTGCCATGCCGACCACCGTAGCGTCCCGCCCATTCTCGCGGGCGCCGTTGACAGCGACGGGTGATCCGGGTCATATTTGCGCCGAAGCGCAAAGAAAGGATCCCGCGTGCGCACTCACCAGGACTGGCTCGCCGAGGCCGCCAAGGTCGTCCTCCCGACCCGCCCGTTCGTCGGTGGCGGCTTCGTCGAGGCCGGCACCGCCACCTTCGAGAACCGCAACCCGGCGACCGGCGCCCTGCTCGCCGAGGTCAGCGACTCCGGTGCCGAGGGCGTCGACCGTGCCGTGCGCGCGGCCCGGGCCGCCTTCGACTCCGGGGTCTGGAGCCGTGCCGGCGTCGCCTTCCGCCGCGAGCGGATGCTCCGCTTCGCCGACCTGCTGGCCGACCACGCCGCCGAGCTGGCCGTGCTCGACTCCCTCGACATGGGCAAGCGGGTCGTCGACGCCCACGAGCTCGACTTGCCGTTCTCGGTCAACCTGTTCCGCTACTACGCCGAGGCCATCGACAAGATCAACGACGAGGTCGCCCCGACCCCGCCCGGCACCCTCGGCCTGGTCCGCCGGGTCCCGCTGGGCGTCGTCGGCGCGGTCGTCCCGTGGAACTACCCCGTCGACATGCTGGCCTGGAAGGTCGCGCCCGCGATGGCCGCCGGCAACAGCGTCGTCCTCAAGCCCGCTGAGCAGTCGCCGTCCTCCGCACTGCGGATCGCCGAGCTCGCCGCCGAGGCCGGCATCCCGGACGGCGTGCTCAACGTCGTCCCCGGCCTGGGCGAGACCACCGGCAAGGCGCTCGGCCTGCACCCCGACGTCGACGTGCTCGCGTTCACCGGCTCGACCGAGGTCGGCGCCTACTTCCTGCAGTACGCCGGCCAGTCCAACCTCAAGCAGGTCTGGCTCGAGTGCGGCGGCAAGAGCCCGCACGTGGTGTTCGCGGACGCCGAGGACCTCGCCGCCACCGCGAGGCAGACCGCCTTCGGCATCTGGTTCAACCAGGGCGCCGTGTGCTCGGCCCACTCCCGGGTCCTCGTCCAGCGCGACGTCCACGAGGAGCTCGTCGCGCTCGTCGCGGCGGAGGCGGCGGCGTACGCCCCTGGCGACCCGCTCGACCCCGCCTCCGGCATGGGCGCGATCGTCTCGCCCGAGCAGACCGACCGGATCATGGAGTTCGTCGACGGTGCCCGGGCCTCGGGCGCCCGGCTGGTCACCGGCGGCGAGCGGGTCACCCGCGACGGCAGCGACTGCTACGTGCAGCCCACCGTGTTCGACGGTGTCGACCCGGCCTCCACCCTCGCCCGCGAGGAGGTGTTCGGGCCGGTCCTGGCCATCACGCCCTTCGACACCGAGGACGAGGCGGTCGCCCTCGCCAACGACACGGCCTACGGCCTCGCCGCGTCGGTCGCGACCAGCAACCTGGGCCGCGCCCACCGCCTCGCCGAGCGGATCCACGCCGGCACGGTCACCGTCAACGGCGTCGACGCCTTCAGCGCGTGGACCCCGTTCGGCGGCTTCAAGGGCTCCGGCTTCGGCCGCGACCTCTCGCTGCACGCCCTCGACAAGTACGTCGGTCTCAAGACCGTCTGGATCAACCACTGATCTCCGAGTCCCCGTCCCGAGCCACACCCGAGCCAGCCAGGGAAGCACCATGACCCAGACCAACCAGCCGACCGCACTCGCGGCCGAGCAACAGGCCCATCTCCACAAGACGCTGCGGCGCTTCGACATCGTCTTCCTGCTCATCGCCGCCGTCGTCGGCCTCGAGACGCTCGGCCAGGTGTCGCTGTACGGCGCCGAGGCCTTCACCTGGGCCCTCGTGCTCGCGGTGTTCTTCCTCGTGCCCTACGGCCTGATCTTCGCCGAGACCGGCGCGGCCTTCAGCGAGGAGGGCGGTGCCTACACGTGGGTCCGCGACGCCTTCGGCCGCCCGGCCGCGGCCGTCGCCGCGATCCTGACCTGGATCACCCAGCCGGTGTGGGTCGGCGGATCGATGGCGTTCCTCGCCGCCGAGACCGTCAGCGTCTACATCACGCCGCTCGAGCACGGCTCCTTCGGTGACTACCTGTTCAAGATCGTGTTCATCTGGATCACCGTGCTCGCGGCCATCGCCAGCCTGGCCAAGGGCAAGTGGCTGCCCACCAGCGGAGCCCTGCTCAAGGTGGGCCTGCTCGCCTTCTTCGTGCTGACCACCATCGTCTACGCCGCGAAGAACGGCGTCGTCGACCTCAGTGCAGGTGACTTCAACCCGACCCTGCTCGGCCTGTTCGGCTCGGTCCCGATCCTGCTGTTCGCCTACCTGGGCTTCGAGTCCTCCAACAGCGCCGCCGGCGAGATGGAGAACCCGGCGCGCGACGTACCGGTCTCGATCTTCCGCTCCTGCGCGACCGCGGCGGTGTGCTACCTGGTGCCGATCTTCGCCATCCTGCTCGTCGTCCCGAGCGTCGACATCACCGGCATCGGTGGCCTGCTCGACGCGGTCGGCACCGTCTACTCCGTGTACGGCGGCGCGGCCGACGCGCTGCTCAAGGTCACCGCGATCGTGTTCGTCTACATCCTGATGAGCCAGGGCGCGGCATGGATGATCATCTCCGACCGGATGCAGGCGATGACCGCCGCGGACGGCTCCTTCTTCGGCGGCTTCTTCGGTCGCTTCCACGAGGGTCTGGGCACGCCGGTGCGCGTCAACCTGCTCTCCGGTGTCGTCGCCACGGTGTTCCTGCTCGTCGCGATGCAGGTGACCGGCTCCGGCGCGTCGATCTTCGGCGTCGTGCTGACCATCTCGATCTCGACCTTCCTCCTCAGCTACCTGCTCGTCATCCCGGCCGCGATCCGCCTGCGCACCCGCTACCCCGACCGCCCGCGCCCGTTCCGGGTGCCCGTCTCCGACCGCGGCTTCGCCCTGCTCGGCTGGCTGGCGTTCGCCTGGATCCTGCTCGGCTCCTGGGTCGCCGTCTTCCCCGGCACCCTCGAGCGGCTGTTCGGCGAGGAGTACCCGTTCAAGGAGTACTGGGGCGTGAGCCAGGGGACCTTCGAGGCCTTCACGCTCGGCACCCTCGCCTGCCTGCTGCTCCTGTGCGCTGTCGGCTACGTCCGCGGCGC
>JADCLI010000004.1 GCA_016803235.1 Pimelobacter simplex | reverse complement strand
GTGACGGGGAAGGTGGGACGGGGAAGGTGGGACGGGGAAGGCGGTCGTCAGGCGAGCGCCGCGCGGGCGTCGGCGACGGTGTCGTCGAAGTGCTGGGCGAAGGTCTGGCTGCTGTCGGCGGCGGTGCGCTCGAGGGCGTCGTCGAAGAAGGTGATGAGCAGGCGCAGGATCACGCGCACCTTCTCGCTCGGGAAGTCCGCACCCTCGCGCTGGCGGATGCAGTCCCCCAGCAGGGCGGCGGCGGACTCGAACCGCTCGTGCACGAGCTGGATCAGCCGCGGGTCGTTGATGACGGCGTCGCGGACCGCGGCCATGTGCTGGTCGGAGTCGGCCTTCTCGCGGGTCGCCTCGTGCGCCATGACGATCAGGTCGTCGAACAGCCGGCCAGTCGGCCCGCCGCCGACGAAGGTGGCCACGAGCTCCTCGTCGACGTCCGGCTCGGGGCCGAGCACGACCTCGGCCTTGCCGTCGAAGTAGTTGAAGACGGTCCGGCGGGACACGTCCGCCGCGGCCGCGAGGTCGTCGATGGTCCACCCGTCGAAGCCGTTGTCGAGGGTCAGCCGGACGGCACACTGCTGGAGGCGCAGCGCGGTCTGGTACCGCTTCTCCTCGCGTCGGTTGCACGGTTCGGCCATGAGTGCATCTTTGCACTATGTGGCTATTCAGTGCAACTTTGTGACGGCCGTCACGCCGCCTCTGCGTGGGCCCGGGCGGACGGCGTACCGCGGCCGACGATGGCGGGCGCCTCGTGCACCAGGTCGTCGTCGGTGAGGGCGGCGACCATGAACAGGGCGTAGTCGGTGCGCATGGTGAGGTTGCTGGCCAGGACCGGGTCGCCGACGTGGCGTGCCCAGACCGGGAGCCCCTCCGACGGGCCCTCGGCGAGGTCGCTCCCGCGGACCACGGTCCAGGCGGCGTCGCTGGCGAAGATCAGCTCACACGCACGCACCTGGTCGTCGATGTCGGCGAACCGGATCGCCCGGGCGGCGACCGTCATCGCCCGCACCATCAGCCGGAACCGCCGGGTGTAGCGATCCCGGCCGTCGCGGGTGATGTGCCAGCCGCACGAGAAGACGAGCCGGGCGCCGGGCTCGGCGTGGTCCAGCACGGCCCGCGCGGTGCCGGAGGAGTAGCCGCGCACGCCGAACGGCACGAGCACGACGAGCACGCCGTCGCAGCCGGTGACGGCACGGGCGACGACCTCGCGGTCGTCGGTGCGACCGGGGACGACGGCGATCCGGTCCGCGAGGTCGGCCAGCTTGCCGACGCTCTCGGGGCGGCAGACCGCCGTGACGTCGTACCCGCGCTCGAGGCAGTGGGCGATGAGGTACCGGCCGAGCTTGCCGGAGCCGCCGATGATGCAGACCTTACGCATGTAAGGGAACGTAGCAGGCAGCCTTACGAGTGTAAAGTGCCGCCCGTGCCCCGCTCCCGTGCCCCGCTGTCGCCCGAACGGATCGTCGTGGCCGCCGTCGAGGTCGCCGACCGCAGCGGCCTGGCCGCCGTGAGCATGCGCAACGTCGGCAAGGCGCTCGGCGTCGAGGCCATGTCGCTGTACCACCACGTGCGGGGCAAGGAGGCACTGCTCGACGCGCTCGTGGAGTGGGTCTTCACGGGCATCGACCTGCCCGAGCCCGACGAGCCGTGGCGCCCCGCGATGGCGCGGCGGGCCGGGTCCGCCCGCGAGCGCCTCGCCGCGCACCCGTGGGCGGTCGGCCTGATCGAGTCGCGTACGACGCCCGGCCCGGCCCTGCTGCGTCACCACGACGCCGTCCTCGGCAGCCTGCGCGCCGGCGGCTTCTCGGTCGCCGACGCGGCCCACGCGTTCTTGGTCATCGACGCCTACGTCTTCGGCTTCGTGCTGACCGAGGTCAACCTCCCGTTCGACTCGCAGGCCGAGGTCGCGGACATCGCGGACGGGATGATGGCCACGATGCCGGAGGGCGCGTATCCCCACCTGACCGAGTTGATCGTCAGCCACGCCCTGCAACCGGGCTACGACCACCGCAGCGAGTTCGGCTTCGGTCTCGACCTCATCCTCGACGGGTTGGAGCGACTGGTCGAAGGCGGCAATTCCGCGGTTTGACGCGGGTTCGCGCGGATACGATCCAGAGCCCGTCCCCCTTCCCCGGAGCCCTCGTTGACCGTCTTCCTCGTCCTCGGCGTCGCCGGGCTCGTCCTGCTCGCGCTGTCCCTCGTCGCCGGCGACCTGCTCGACGGCGCGTTCGACGCGCTCGAGGCCGACTGGATCTCCTCCGCCGTCCTCGGCGGCTTCGTCTCCGCCTTCGGGTTCGGTGGTGCGGCGAGCGACGGCGCCGGCCTGCCGGTCCCGGCCTCGCTCGTGATCGGCGCCGGCTGCGGCGTGGTCGTCGGCTGGTTCGCGTGGTGGCTGACCCGGCTGCTCAAGGACGGCCCCAGCGACGGCACCGTCTCGATCGGGGACAGCGTCGGCCTGGTCGCGAAGGTCGTCACCGACATCCCCGGCGACGGGTACGGCGTGGTGCGGGTCGTCGTCGGCGGCCACCCGATGCGCCTCAACGCCACCGCCCACCGGGCCATCGAGGCGGGTGCCGAGGTCACCGTGACCGGCGTGCTCTCCCCGACCGCCGTCAACGTCACCGAGGTCTGGCCGTCCTGACCGGACGCCGACCCCCTGGACCTCCTCTCCCCACACCCCTCGGAAAGAACGGAATGCGATGAACACCGCCGTCCTGGTGCCGATCGCCGGCATCGTCGTCCTGCTGGTCCTGCTGGTGCTGCTGGTCACCAGCCGCTACAAGGTGGCCGGCCCCAACCAGGCCTTCATCATCACCGGCCGCAAGGGCAAGGCCGTGATCAACCCGGAGACGGGCGAGCTCACCACCGACCTGTCCGGCCAGAAGGTGGTGCTCGGCGGCGGTGTCTTCGTGATCCCGTTCGTGCAGAAGCAGGCCACGATGGACCTGTCGAGCCGCCGGATCTCCGTGCAGATCCGGGGCGCCGTGTCCGGCCAGGGCATCAAGCTCAACCTCGACGGCGTCGCGATCGTGAAGGTCGGCGGCAACGCCGACCAGATCCGGCTGGCCGCCCAGCGGTTCCTGTCGCAGCAGGCCGACATCGAGCCGTTCACCCAGGAGGTGCTCGCCGGTGCGCTGCGCTCCATCGTCGGCGGCCTGACCGTCGAGCAGATCATCCGCGACCGCGCGGCCTTCGCCCAGCGCGTCGCCGACGAGTCGGAGTCCTCGCTGACCGGCCAGGGCCTGATCCTCGACGCCTTCCAGATCCAGGACGTCACCGACGACGGCACCTACCTCGCCGACCTCGGCCGCCCCGAGGCCGCCCGCATCCAGCAGGCGGCGGCCATCGCCGAGGCCAACGCCCGGCAGGCCGCCGAGCAGGCGCAGATCGCCGCGGAGCAGGAGATCGCGATCGCGCAGCGCACGCTCGCGCTGAAGCAGGCCGAGATCAAGTCCGAGACCGACGCCGCGGCCGCGCAGGCCGCGGCGTCCGGCCCGCTCGCCCAGGCCGAGCGCGACCAGGCGATCCTCGCCGAGCAGGAGAAGGTCGCCGTCCAGCAGGCCGCGCTGACCGAGCGCCAGCTCGAGACCCAGGTCCGCAAGCCCGCCGACGCCGAGCGCTACCGCGTCGAGCAGGAGGCAGAGGGACGTCGCAACGCCGAGATCGCGGCCGCCGACGCCCGCAAGGCGGCGACCATCGCGGCCGCCCAGGCCAAGGCCGAGGAGACCAAGCTCAGCGGTGAGGCCGAGAAGGGTCGTCGTGCGGCGCTGGCCGAGGCCGAGGCGATCGAGGGTGCCAAGCGCGGTGAGGCCGAGAAGGCCCGTCGTGTCGCGGAGGCCGAGGCCACCCGGGCCGAGGGTGACGCGCAGGCCGCCGCGACCCTCGCGATCGGCCAGGCGGAGGCGGAGGCGATGGACAAGCGCGCCGAGGCCTTCGCGCACTACAACGACGCCGCCGTGCTGCAGATGCTGATCGAGGTGCTCCCGCAGATCGCCAAGGAGGTCGCCTCCCCGATCGCCGCGATCGACCAGCTCACCGTGCTGTCGACCGACGGTGCAGGCGCGCTGCCCAAGCAGGTCACCGACAACGTCGCGCAGACCCTGCAGATGCTGAAGACCTCGACCGGCCTCGACCTCGACGCCCTCATCAAGAAGTCGGTCAGCCGCGCCACCGACGCCACCGACGGCAGCAGCGTGGTCCCGGGCGAGCTGGACGGGAGTCCCTCGGCCTGACGTGGGCGCGGCGCAACTACCGGATTTGTCGCTCAGCGTCGGGAACGACGACGAATTCGGTAGTTGCGACGTCGCTAGGAGCCGGGCCGGACCAGGCCGTGGTCGTAGGCGTAGACGATCGCGGCCGGGCGGTCGCGCAGCCCGAGCTTGGTGAAGATCCGCCCGACGTGGCTCTTCACCGTCAGCTCCGAGATGACCAGCTCGGCGGCGATCTCGCCGTTGCTGCGGCCGACGGCCATCGCGCGGAGCACCTCGAGCTCGCGCGCGGTCAGCGGGTCGGCGCCGTCGCGGACGGCGGCGACCGGGACGGGCGCGAAGCTGCGGAACCGGTCGAGCACCCGGCCGGTGACGGCGGGGTCCAGCCAGCTGCCGCCCTCGGCGACGGTGCGGACGGCGCGGATCAGGTCGTCGGCCGAGGAGTCCTTGAGCAGGAAGCCCGCCGCGCCGGCGCGCAGCGCGCCGGACAGCATCTCGTCGTCGTCGAAGGTCGTCAGCACCAGCACGGGCGGTCCGCCGGACTCGACCACCGCACGGGTGGCCGTGATCCCGTCGACGGTCCGCATCCGCAGGTCCATGACGACGACGTCGACACCGCTCTCGCCCAGGCGGGACAGAGTGCCCGGCACCTCGCCGCCGTCAGCGCACTCCGCGACGATCTCGAAGCCGTCGCGCCGGCGCAGGATCCGGCGCAGCCCGGAGCGGACCAGCTCCTGGTCGTCGACGAGGACCACCTTCACCACCGGGTCGCTCACGCTGTCTCCATCCTTCCGAGGCTCCGGCCGCAGGGCAGCTCGAGGCCGGTGCCGGTCCGCGCCGCCCCGCCCAGTCGTACGTCGACCACCCAGTCCCCCTCGGCCGGACCGGCGTCGAGCCGGGCACCGAGCTGGGCGGCACGCGCCTGCATCCCGGCCAGTCCGGAGCCGAGCCCGTCGGGTCGCGGCCGGCCGGCCGGCAAGGGGTTCGAGACCTGGAGCCGCGCGCGGGTGCCGCTCACGGAGAGCCGCACCCGGACCGGGGCGTCGCCGCCGGCGTGCTTGACGACGTTGGCGAGCGACTCCTGGGCGATCCGGTACAGGCCCAGCCCGGCGGCGGCGGGCAGCGAGGCCGGGTCGCCCTGCTCGTCGTACTCGACCGCGAGGCCGGCGTCGGACATCTCCCGCACCAGGGCGGCGATGTCGGCGGCGCCGGGCAGGGCGTGGCGCTCGGAGCTGCCGTCGGCCATCGCGCTGACGGCGCGGCGGATGTCGGCCATCGCCCGCCGGCCGACCTGCTCGGCGTCGGCGAGCGCGGCATCCACCTCGGCCACCGCCTCGGCCGTCTCCTGCGGGCCGGAGGCCTCACCGACGTCACGCAGCGCGCGCCGGGCACCGGTCACCTGGAGCAGCGAGATGCTCAGCGAGTGCGCCACGAGGTCGTGGATCTCGCGGGCGATCCGCTCCCGCTCGGCGGTGGTCGCCCGCTCCCACGCCTGCTCCCGTGCCTTCCGCTCGGCGATCAGCGCACGCATCTGCCACAGCAGCATGGCGCCGATCACGAAGCCCAGCAGCAGCTCGAAGGTGTAGAGCGGGGCACCGACCAGGCCGGGGCGGATCGCGGCGCCGATCAGCACAAGCTGCCCGACCGCCGCCACCGAGAGCCCCTCGCGCACCCCGTCGCGCGCGGTGATCTCGGCGGTCGCGAGCCCGAGCAGCACCGGCGCCAGGTCGAGGACGCCGTCGGGCGGCCGGGTCAGCAGCAGCGCCGCGGCGAGCACGCTCCCGGCGCTGTCGGCCCACCACGGCAGCCAGCGGTGGGTGGTGAACTGGAGCAGCGGGGAGACCATCACCAGGGGCAGGCAGACCAGCAGCGGGTCCAGCGGCCACAACGCGTCGCGCAGCGCCAGGGCGAGGACCACCGAGACCACCTGGCCCAGGTGGGACGCCAGCGGCACCCACCAGGGGTAGAGGATCTGGTGCCGTTCGAGGTTCGACTCGATCCCGGCGCGCAACCAGCGCAGCATGACGACAGCCTAGGGAGCACCGCGGCCACGGTCATCCGGCCGCGGGAGGCCCGCCGCCTCCTCCCCAGGTAGGAGGCCAGGTGCCTGCCGTCGTCCGATGCCCGCCCCCCGGTGCCGCGCCTACCTTCGATGCATCCCCTCCGAATGACATCCACCCGACAGAGAGGTCGGTGAGGACGATGACCTGGACCGAGACGCACCGCCGCTGGCAGGCCCTTCGTGCGATCGAGCAGGAGCTCTGGTCCGCCGAGCGGCCCGAGCTGCCCTGGAACGACGAGCTCGCGCTGATCTTCGGCGACCGCGACGGCCTACGCGCCGCGCTGCGCTACCGCTGGCGGCTGGCCGTCAGCACCCAGCTCGACACCCACCTCCCCGAGCGGGTCCTCGAGGAGCAGCGCCGCGTCCTCGCCGAGCGCGCCCGCGGCGTCCTCGCTGTGCTGGACGACCCGACCGACGAGGAGTTGGGTACGACGCATGCGGTCGCCTGACCTGGCCCGCGCCATCGACCTGCCGCGCTCCTTCGCAGCCTGGGGCCTGGCCCACGGGATCCAGCGCGCGCTCATCCAGCGCGGCGCACGCAAGGGCGACCTGATCAGCCGGATGGTGATGGACCCGGCCCTGCGGCTGGACCCGTTCCCGGCGTACGAGGAGCTGCGCGGCCGGGGCGTGATCAGCGCCAACGACCTGATCTCGGCCAGCGTCGACCACGCCGTGTGCAACGAGGTGCTGCGCAGCGACGCGTTCGGCACCGCCGGCGGGCAGGGCGAGCTGCCCAAGCCGCTGCAGTGGCTGCACCACAAGGTGATCGACGCCGACACCCTCGGCCCGGTCGACCCGCCCTCCATGCTGGCGGTCGACCCGCCGCTGCACACCCGCTACCGCAAGCAGGTCGCCCGCGCCTTCACCGCCCGCAAGGTGGGCCGGATGGGCGACCGGGTGAGCGAGGTCGCCCGCGACCTGCTCGACGAGCTGGCCGGGGTCGAGGACTTCGACCTCATCGAGCGCTACGCCTCCCAGCTGCCGGTCACCGTGATCGCTGACCTCCTGGGCGTTCCGGGGCACGACCGCGACCGGCTCCTCGCGCTCGGCAACGAGGCTGCCGTCACCCTCGACCCCGGCCTGTCCTGGCGCGAGTTCCGCCGAGCGGAGGTGGCGCTGCGGGAGATGCACACCTGGTTCCGCGGGCACGTCGAGCGGCTCCGGGCCGATCCCGGCGACGACCTGATCAGCCAGCTCATCCTGCTCGACGGCCCCGACCGGCTCGACCCCGTCGAGCTGCACCAGGTCGGCCTGCTCGTGCTCGCCGCCGGCTTCGAGACGACGGTCAACCTGATCGGCAACGCCGTCGCGATGCTCGACGGCCACCCCGACCAGCTGCGCTGGCTGCAGCAGAACCCCGACGGATGGGGCAACGCGGTCGACGAGGTGCTGCGCCACCAGTCGCCGGTCCAGCTGACCCTGCGGATCGCGCTGCGGCGTACCGAGGTGGCAGGCAAGGTCTTCGAGCCGGGCCACGGCATCCTGCTCCACCTCGGCGGCGCCAACCGCGACCCCGCGGTCTTCGCCGACCCGGCCGCCTTCGACGTCACCCGGGCCAACGCCGACCAGCACCTCGCCTTCTCGGCCGGCGTGCACTTCTGTCTGGGCGCCAGCCTGGCGCGGCTCGAGACCGCGGTCGCGCTGCAGGCGCTCTACGAGCGCCACCCCGGCCTGCACGTCGCCGGCCGTCCCGAGCGCCGAGGGACGCGGGTGCTGCGCGGGTTCGAGCGACTTCCGGTGCGGACCGTGCAGGAGTCGCCGCTGGCGCGGTGATCCCAGCGCTCCTCGGTCGTCGCGGTGTGACCGCCAGCACTTTACAACTTCGACCCTCTTGTCAAACGGCTTTACAAGTCCTACCGTTCTGTCAAACGGCAGGGCTGCCGGATGCGAGGAGGCCAGAGACGATGACCGGACCGAACGTCGGTGCGACCGTTCCCGTGGGATCCACGGAGCAGTGGAAGGACAAGAAGCGCTACCTGTGGCTGTGGGGCCTGATGGTCCCGGGTTTCGGTGTGCTGTTCGCGTTGGCCTACATCGCGACCGGCGGCTGGTGGGGCTTCACCCTCGTCGCGCCGTTCCTGGTCAACTTCCTGATCCCGTTGCTCGACCTGGCGATGGGCACCGACCAGAGCAATCCGCCGGACGAGGTCATCGAGGAGCTCGAGAACGACAAGTACTACCGCTGGGTCGTCTTCGCCTACGTCCCGATGATGTTCGCGCTGGTGTTCGCCGGCTACTACATCATCGGTGAGGGCAACCCGGTCGCGTGGCTGCTCAACCACGTCGGCCTCGGCGAGTGGGGCGACGCGCACCTGAGCGCGAACCTGATGGCCGACCACCTCGAGCTGCCGTGGTGGGAGAAGGCACTGTGGGCGCTCTCGATCGCCGGCGTCGTCGGGATCGGCATCAACACCGCGCACGAGCTCGGGCACAAGAAGGAGTCGCACGAGCGCTGGCTCGCCAAGATCACCCTCGCGCCGACCTTCTACGGCCACTTCTACATCGAGCACAACCGCGGTCACCACGTCCGCGTCGCCACCCCCGAGGACCCGGCGTCCTCCCGCCTCGGCGAGAGCCTCTACCGCTTCTGGCCGCGCACCGTCTGGGGCTCGCTGAAGAGCTCGTGGGAGGTCGAGGCCAAGCGCTACCGGCGCAAGGGCACGCACCCCTTCCACGTCGGCAACGACGTCCTCAACGCCTGGGCCATGTCCGTCGCGCTCTGGGCCGCGGTCATCGCGCTCAACGGCTGGGAGGTCGCGATCTACATCCCGATCACCGTCGTCTTCGGCTTCTCGCTGCTCGAGGTCGTCAACTACCTCGAGCACTACGGCCTCAAGCGCCAGCGGGTCGGCGAGAAGCAGCGCTACGAGCGGGTGCTGCCGATGCACAGCTGGAACAGCAACAACATCGTCACCAACATCTTCCTCTACCACCTGCAGCGCCACAGCGACCACCACGCGAACCCCACCCGGCGCTACCAGGCCCTGCGCGATTTCAAGGAGTCCCCGGCGCTGCCGACCGGGTACGCCGGCATGATCAACCTCGCGCTGATCCCGCCGCTGTGGCGCAAGGTGATGGACCACCGCGTCGTCGAGCACCTCGACGGCGACGTCACGCTGGCCAACATCGCGCCGGGCAAGGAGGCGAAGTACCTCGCCAAGTTCCCGCCGCCGGCCGAGCACGCCCTCAAGACCGAGGACCTGTTCGCGCAGAAGTTCGTCGGCGAGGTGCTGGCCGCGCGGTGCCCCGGCTGCTCCTACGTCTACGAGGTCGCGGCGGGCGACGAGCACGAGGGCTTCGCCGCCGGCACCGCCTGGTCCGACATCCCCGACGACTGGTGCTGCCCGGACTGCGGTGTCCGCGAGAAGATCGACTTCATCCCGTTCGATCCCGAGAAGGTGCAGGCCTGACATGAAGATCGTCGCTGACCTCGACAAGTGTGAGGGCCTCGGCATGTGCGAGGCGATGGCCAACGACTACTTCGAGGTGGACGAGGACGAGGACAAGGTCAACGTCCTCGACGACGCCCCGCCCGAGGGCGACCGGGCCCACGTGTACGCCGCCGTGCAGGCGTGCCCCGTGCTCGCCCTGACCCTCGAAGGCTGAGGCCGGCCGGACGTGTCCCTCCTCGCCGACCGGACGCGGGCGCTGGTCGACCGGGTGGCTACCCTCACGGGGGTGGCCACCCTGACGCTCCGCGACCGCCTGCTCGAGGCGGCCGTCGAGCTCACCACCAGCGCGGGCTGGGCGAAGGTGACGATGGCCCGGCTGGCCGACGAGGTCGGGGTCAGCCGGCAGACCGTCTACAACGAGATCGGTACCAAGAACGACCTCGCCGAGGCGATGGTGCTGCGCGAGCTGGACCGCTTCCTCGCCGGGGTGACCCGCTCCTTCGACGAGAACCCCGACAACCTGGTCGCGGCGATCCGCGACTCGGCCAGGCGGGTCCTCAAGTACGCCCAGGACAACGCGCTGCTCCACGCCGTCGTCTCGGCGACCCACGGCGCCGACACCGAGCTGCTGCCGCTGCTGACCACGCACTCGGAGTACCTGCTCGAGGGCGCGAAGCTCGTGGTCGCGGACCGGGTGGCGGCGTACGACGTCGACCTGCCGCCGGACCGCCTCGCCGCCAGCATCGACATGGTGGTGCGCCTGGTGCTCAGCCACGTCATGCAGCCCTCGGCGGACCCCACCCGCACCGCCGACGACATCGCGTGGATCGCCGATCGCGTCCTGCGCTGAGGCCGACGTACTACCCTCGCCTCGGGAGATGCCGGGAACGTCCGGCGGAGGGAAGAGGTCCATGGGGTTGGTGCGACGTGCCCTGGGGAGCCGGCCGGTGGTCGGGCTCGCGGCCGGTGCTGCCCTCCTCGCGCTCACGGCCTGCGGCACGCCCGACACGGGTGCGGAGAAGGCGCCGAGCAGCGACCCCGGCAGGGCTGCGGCCAGCTCGAGCGCCGCTCCGACGACCGCCGTGGCCGACCCGGAGCACGCGGTCGCCCCGCCCGGGCCCTTCGACGGCAAGCAGTACGGCGACGACCTGCTCCTCGTCTCCGAGGACACCCTGTCCGAGACCGACCTGGCCACCATCGCCGGCGTGACCGTGCGCGGCAAGCCGGGCGTCGCGGCGTACACGCAGCTCTCCTACGGCCAGTTCTCCGTCGAGAACAAGCTGTTCAACATCGCGGCGGTCGACGCCGCCGACTACCGCCGTTTCACGGGGAACGACTCCGCGACCTTCCAGGAGCAGTGGGACCGCATCGCCGGCGGGGAGGTCGCGATCCCCAAGGCCCTCGAGAAGGAGCTGGTGCCCGACAGCAAGGGCTACCTCACGGTCGAGGACCAGAGGATCCACATCGGCGCCCTGTTCCCCGGCGGGGTCGACGGCATCTCCGCCGTCGTCAACAGCAAGTGGGGCGAGACCCTCGGCCTCCCCGAGGACAACGCGGTCCTGATCAACACCGGCATCTCGTCCCCGCAGGTCGTGCGCGACAAGATCGAGAAGGCCTTCGGCGAGAACCGCTTCTCGATCAGCGCCCTCGACATCGTCGCCCAGAGCGGCATCGATCCCGACACCTACCAGCAGGCGATCCCGGTCGGCGCGTTCAGCGACGCGGTCGGCGTCTTCCGCTACACGCCGATCGGCGGCGGGCGGATCGCGCCGGACCCGGCCTGGGTCAAGGCGCACATCGTGACCGAGGTCGTCCCGATCCTCGGCTCGGTCACGTGCAACAAGTACCTGATGCCGCAGCTCAAGGCGGCCCTCGCCGAGATCGTCACCAGCAAGCTCGCCGACAAGATCCACCCCGGCGAGTACGCCGGCTGCTACTACCCACGCTTCATCGCCGGCTCCACGCAGCTCTCCAACCACTCGTTCGGGCTGGCGCTCGACCTCAACGTGCCCGGCAACCAGCGCGGGACCGTCGGCCAGATGGACCGGGTCATCGTCGCGATCTTCAAGAAGTGGGGCTTCGCCTGGGGCGGCGACTGGGCCTACACCGACCCGATGCACTTCGAGCTCGCCCGCATCGTCAACCCCGGGTGACCCGAGCTCGTCGAGTAGCCCGCCCCGAGCTCGTCGAGTAGCCCGAGCCGCTAGGCGAGGGCGTATCGAGACGCCTGACCTGGTCTCGATACCCGCGTCGCGACCTCGTTCCTCGGTCGCGGCGCTGCTCGACCTCCTCGTCCGATCGCGGCCGATCCTCGTTGCTCGCAGCGACCGCGGACGATGACACCACTGCTGTCACGATCCGTGCCATGATGCGCCCATGACGTTCGCGCTGGGTCAGGGAACCGGTCCGCTCAAGGGCCTCAAGGTCGTCGAGATCGCCGGGATCGGGCCCAGCCCGCACGCCTGCATGATCCTGGCCGACCTGGGCGCCGACGTGATCCGGGTGGAGCGCCCGGGCGGGCAGATGCTGACCGGCGGCTCGCACGACCTGCTCAACCGGGGCCGGCCCAGCGTCGCGCTCAACCTCAAGGACCCCGAGGCGGTCGCGACCGTGCTCGACCTGGTCGAGCAGGCCGACGTCCTGGTCGAGGGCATGCGCCCAGGGGTCGCCGAGCGGCTCGGCTTCGGCCCGGAGGACTGCCACGCCCGCAACCCACGGCTGGTCTACGGCCGGATGACCGGCTGGGGCCAGGACGGCCCGTGGTCGCAGGCCGCCGGGCACGACATGAACTACATCGCCATCACCGGCACCCTCCACGGCCTGGGTCAGGTCAAGGACAAGCCCCAGTTCCCGACCAACCTCGTCGGCGACTTCGGTGGCGGCTCGACGTACCTCGTCATCGGCATCCTCGCCGCCGTGCTCGAGGCGAAGGCGTCCGGCCAGGGCCAGGTGGTCGACGCCGCGATCGTCGACGGCACCGCGAACCTCAACGCGATGACCTCCGCCTTCCTCGCCGGCGGCGGGTTCAAGGAGGAGCGGGCGGCCAACCTGCTCGACGGCGGTGCGCCGTACTACGACATCTACGAGACCGCCGACGGCGAGCACATGTCGGTCGGTGCGCTGGAGCCGCAGTTCTACGACCTGTTCATAGAGCTGCTCGGCATCAAGGACACCGCGCCGGACCGGTGGGACGTCGCGAAGACCGACGAGCTGCGCGACCTGATCACCAGCACGTTCAAGACCAGGACCCGCGACGAGTGGTGCGCGATCTTCGACGGCACCGACGCGTGCGTGGCGCCGATCCTGCGGATGAGCGAGGCCAAGGACCACCCCCACATCAAGGGCCGCGAGATCTTCGTCGAGCACGAGGGCATCGTCCAGCCGCAGCCGGCGCCCCGGTTCTCGCGCACGAAGGCGACGTTGTCGCACCCGCCGGCCCCCGGCGCCGGTGCCCACACCCGCGAGGCGCTCGAGGCCTGGGGCGTCAAGGACGTCGACGGCCTGATCGAGCGCGGCGCTGCGGTGCAGATCACGCCCTGACCGCGGCCCGGGATTGAGCATGCCGGCCCGGTGACCCCTAGGGTGTGGTCACCGATCCGGCCAGTCTTGCCCCGGATCCCGGCGCGCCGCGTGCGGATGCGCCCCTCACCTGAGGCACCGCTTCACCGCCCCGTCACCGGACGGGGCAGCACGGCGAGACGCCCATGAGGGGATCGCGCCGACGTGTGCTGCGGTCCCCGGAGAGAACCACGTGACCACCACCTTCGCCGACCTCGGCGTGCCCGCTGCCCTGCTCGACGTCCTCGCGACCGACCAGATCACCGTCCCGACGCCGATCCAGGCCGCGACCCTGCCCGACTCGCTGAAGGGCCGTGACGTGCTCGGCCGCGGCCGCACCGGCTCGGGCAAGACCTACGCCTTCGGCCTCCCGCTGGTGGCCCGCCTGGTCTCCGAGGGCGAGCGCCGACGCCCGGCCCCGAAGCGCCCGCGCGCCCTGGTCCTGGCGCCCACCCGCGAGCTCGCGAGCCAGATCGCGGCCACCGTCGCCCCGCTCGCCAAGGCCGTCGGCCTGCGCACCACCACCGTCTTCGGCGGCGTCGGCCAGGGCCCGCAGGTCAACGCCCTGCGCGACGGCGTCGACATCCTCATCGCCTGCCCCGGCCGGCTCGAGGACCTGATCGGCCAGGGGCACTGCAGCCTCGCCGACGTCCGGGTGACGGTCCTCGACGAGGCCGACCACATGGCCGACCTCGGCTTCCTGCCGGCCGTGCGCCGCCTGCTGGACCAGACGCCCAAGGGCGGCCAGCGGATGCTGTTCTCGGCGACGCTCGACAACGCGATCGACGTCCTGGTCAAGCGCTTCCTCGTCGACCCGGCCGTGCACCAGGCCGACTCGGCCCAGTCGCCGGTGACCAAGATGGACCACCACGTGCTGCACGTCGAGCGCGAGCAGCGGCTGCCCGTCCTGCTCGACCTGGTCAGCGCTCCCGGCCGCACGGTCGTCTTCACGCGCACCAAGCACGGCGCCAAGGCGCTGGCCCGCCAGCTCAACAAGAACGGCGTCCCCGCGGTCGACCTCCACGGCAACCTCAGCCAGGGTGCCCGCACCCGCAACATGGAGGCCTTCCACAGCGGTACGGCGACCACGCTCGTCGCCACCGACATCGCCGCCCGCGGCATCCACGTCGACGACGTCTCGCTCGTGGTCCACGCCGACCCGCCGGCCGAGCACAAGGCCTACCTGCACCGCTCCGGTCGCACGGCGCGCGCCGGCGCCGCGGGCACCGTGATCACGTTGATGACCAGCGAGCAGCGCGGCGACGTCCGCGCGCTGACCCGTGCGGCCGGCATCACGCCGACCACCACTCGGATCCAGGGCCCCGACCACCCGGTGCTCCAGGACCTCGCCCCCGGCGAGCGGTCCCGCCCCGGCGGCATCGACCTCACCCCCGCCGCGTCGCAGGGCGGTCGCAACGGCGGCAACACCGGTGGCAACGGCGGTGGCAACGGTGGCGGCGGTCGTCGTCGCTCCGGCGGCAAGAAGCCGGCGGCGAAGAAGCCGGCCGCCCAGGGGCAGCGCTCCGGGGGTCAGGGCCAGCGCTCCGGCGGCCAGGGCGCCACGAAGCCGGCCGGACAGCGCTCGGGCGGCAACCGCGGCCGCTCGCGCTCGCGCGGTGCCGGCTCCGGCCCGGCGTCGAGCGGCGGCCACAGCGCAGCCGGCTTCAGCTCCGGCCGTCGCTGAACGGTTCAACTACCGGATTCGTCGTCCGGCGGGGTTGAAGACGACAAATCCGGTAGTTGAGCGGCACACAGTCCGAGTCAGCGGCGCCGCGGCGTGCGCGCCGCGCGGGCGACCGCCGACTCGTAGGCCGACACCAGGCCGCCGACCGAGAGCGGCTTGAGCCGCTCCATGATCTCGCGGAAGTGCTCCGAGGTGGTCGCGTCGCCGTACAGCGGGGCCAGCTTGTCGTTGATGACCTCGTAGAGCTCCTTGGCCATCTGCTCGCCGTGCTCCTGGTACACGGCCGCCGCCGCGACCGCGACCTCGCGCGGGAAGCCGAGCTCGAGCAGCCGGATGCCGATGGCGAGCTGGTTGCTCGCGACGAGGTACGACGCCCCGCGGATCCGCAGCACGCCGAGGGCCTGCAACGTGGCGACGTCCTCGGTCGACAGCGTGCGCCCGGCCTTCTTCTCCAGCTGCTCGCGGTCCATCTCGACCGGGAGGTCGGACTGCCACGGCGCGAGCATGGTGCGGGCCAGGGTGATGTCCTCGGGGGTGGCGTCCTCGGGGATGCCGGCGACGTACCGCTCGATGGCGGAGAGCGTGAACCCGTGGCTCTGCAGCTCCAGCACCAGCTCGATCCGGGCCAGGTGGGCAGCGGAGTAGTACCCCGACCGGCCGCGCCGGATCGGCGGCGGCACGAGGCCGCGCGAGGTGTAGAAGCGCACCGTGCGCACGGTGAGGCCGACCCGGGCGGTGAGCTCCTCGAGGGTGAGCAGCTCGTCGGCGGATCCGGGCCTCGGGTCCGCCCCCGATGCGTCGTGGGTCACACCGCCCGCGGGGCCCTCGCTCTTGACCATGACAGTAATAGTGTCACAATCGACCACAGAGACACCTCTCCCGTACAGAAACAAGGACGGTCATGGCAGAAGCATTCGTGTACGACCACCTCCGCACGCCGCGCGGCCGGGGCAAGGCCAACGGCTCCCTCCACGAGGTGAAGCCGGTCGACCTCGCCGTCGGCCTCGTCGACGCCGTGCAGGAGCGCAACCCGGGCCTCGACCCGAACCGGATCGACGACATCGTGCTCGGCGTCGTCTCCCCGATCGGTGACCAGGGTGGCGACATCGCGAAGACCGTGGCCATCGCCGCCGGTCTCCCGGACACCGTCGCCGGCGTCCAGCTCAACCGCTTCTGCGCCTCGGGCCTCGAGGCCGTCAACCAGGCCGCCGGTCGGGTCCGCGGCGGGTTCGAGGACCTGATCATCGCTGGCGGCGTCGAGTCGATGAGCCGCGTGCCGATGGGCTCCGACGGTGGCGCCTGGGCGTCCGACCCGGCCACCGCGTTCAAGGCGGGCTTCGTGCCGCAGGGCATCGGCGCCGACCTGATCGCCACCATCGAGGGCTGGAACCGCGAGGACGTCGACGCGTACGCCGCCGAGTCGCACCACCGTGCCGCCAAGGCCCAGGCCAACGGCTACTTCGACGGCGCGATCGTCCCGGTCAAGGACATCAACGGCCTGACGATCCTCGACCGCGACGAGACCGTCCGCCCCGACACCTCCGTCGAGGGTCTCGCCGGCCTCAAGCCGTCCTTCGCCCAGCTCGGCGCCGACGCCGGCTTCGACGACGTGGCGCTCGAGAAGTACCACTGGCTCGAGAGGATCAACCACGTCCACCACGCCGGCAACAGCTCGGGCATCGTCGACGGCTCCGCGCTGACCCTGATCGGCAACGAGCAGGTCGGCAAGGACCTCGGCCTGACGCCGCGTGCCCGGATCATCGCGACCGCCGTCTCCGGCGCGGACCCGATCATCATGCTGACCGGTCCGGCTCCCGCCGCCCGCAAGGCGCTGGCCAAGGCCGGCCTCGAGGTCGGCGACATCGACCTGTTCGAGATCAACGAGGCGTTCGCCGCCGTCGCCATGCGGTTCATGCGCGACATGGGGATCAGCCACGACATCACCAACGTCAACGGCGGCGCGATCGCCATGGGCCACCCGCTCGGTGCGACCGGCGCGATGATCCTCGGCACCCTGATCGACGAGCTCGAGCGGCGCGACCTGCGCCGCGGCCTCGCCACGCTCTGCGTCGGCGGCGGCATGGGCATCGCCACGATCGTCGAGCGCGTCTGACGCCGTACCGGACCCAGAGACCCAGAACAGGAACGACATTGAGCACCGACACCCAGACCTCTGTGCGCTACGAGCGCGACGCGGACGGCATCGTCACCCTCACCCTCGACGACCCCAACCAGAGCGCGAACACGATGAACGAGCTCTACCGGGAGTCGATGGCGGCGGCCGTCGAGCGCCTGTACGCCGAGCAGGACGACATCACCGGCGTCGTCATCACCTCCGCGAAGAAGACCTTCTTCGCCGGCGGTGACCTCAAGCTGATGGTCCAGACCACCAAGGACAACGCGGGCGACGTGTTCGCCCAGTGCGAGAGCATCAAGGCGTCGCTGCGCCGCCTCGAGCTCTTCCCGAAGCCGGTCGTGGCGGCCATCAACGGAGCCGCGCTCGGCGGCGGCTACGAGATCACCCTCGCCACCCAGCACCGGATCCTCGTCAACGACCCGAAGATCAAGGTCGGCCTCCCGGAGGCGACCCTCGGCCTGCTCCCCGGCGGCGGCGGCGTCACCCGCGCCGTGCGCAAGTGGGGCCTGCAGACCGCGCTGATGGACGTGCTGCTCCAGGGCCCCCAGTTCAACCCGGAGACCGCGCTCAAGAAGGGCGTCGTCGACGAGCTCGTCGCCACCCAGGAGGAGCTGGTCCCGGCCGCGAAGGCGTGGATCAAGGCCAACCCCGAGGCCGCGCTGTCGCCGTGGGACGCCCCCGGCTACAAGATGCCCGGCGGTACGCCGAAGTCGCCGGCGCTGGCCGGCTTCCTCCCCGCGTTCCCGGCCCTGCTGCGCAAGCAGCTCAAGGGTGCCGACTACCCGGCGCCGCGGGCGATCCTCTCGGCCGCGGTCGAGGGCGCGCAGGTCGACTTCGACACCGCCTCGCGCATCGAGTCGCGCTACCTGGCCAACCTGGTCGTCAACCAGGGCTCGAAGAACATGATCCAGGCGTTCTTCTTCGACCTGCAGGCGATCAACTCCGGCTCCCTGCGCCCGCAGGGCATCGAGCCCTACAAGGCGAAGAAGGCCGTCGTCCTGGGCGCCGGCATGATGGGCGCCGGCATCGCCTACGTCCTGGCCAAGGTCGGCGTCGAGGTGGTCCTCAAGGACATCTCGGTCGAGGCGGCCGAGAAGGGCAAGGCGTACTCCGAGGGCCTGCTGGACAAGGCGATCAGCCGCGGGAAGTCGACGGAGGAGAAGAAGGCCGAGCTGCTCGGCCGGATCACCGCGACCGCCGACCCGGCCGCCGCTGCCGGCGCCGACCTCGTGGTCGAGGCCGTCTTCGAGGACCCGGCCCTCAAGGCCAAGGTCTTCGCCGAGATCCTGCCGCACCTCGCGCCCGACGCCCTGCTGTGCTCGAACACCTCGACCCTGCCGATCACCGAGCTGGCCGCCGGCCTGGAGAACGACGCGGACCGCCCGCGCTTCATCGGCCTGCACTTCTTCAGCCCCGTCGACAAGATGCCGCTCGTCGAGATCATCGCCGGCAAGGAGACCTCCGACGAGGCGCTCGCCAAGGCGTACGACGTCGTCCTGCAGATCCGCAAGACGCCGATCGTCGTCAACGACAGCCGCGGCTTCTACACCTCGCGGGTCATCGGCTACATGGTCAACGAGGGCATGGCGATGCTCGCCGAGGGCGTGGCGCCGTACTCCATCGAGCGGGCCACCACCTCGGCCGGCTACCCGGCTCCGGTGCTCCAGCTCTCCGACGAGCTCAACCTCGAGCTGATGGCCAAGATCGCCAAGGCCACCGCGGACGCCAACCCGGACCTGCCGGTCCACCCGGGCCAGGCCGTCGTCGGCAAGATGCTCGAGGCCGGCCGTGCCGGTCGCCTGCGCGGTGCCGGCTTCTACGACTACGAGGACGGCAAGCGCGGCTCCATCTGGGCCGGCCTCGCCGACCTGTTCCCGGTCGCCGAGCAGCAGCCGCCGATCGAGGACATCCGCGACCGGATGCTCTTCGCCGAGGCGCTCGAGACCGCCAAGACCTTCGAGGAGGGCGTGATCACCTCGGCGGCCGCCGCGAACATCGGCTCGATCATGGGCATCGGCTTCCCGCCCAACACCGGTGGCGCCGCCCAGTTCATGACCGGCTACGAGGACAAGGCCACCGGCGAGATCGGCCTGGGCGCCTTCCTCAAGCGGGCCGACGAGCTGGCCGAGACGTACGGCGACCGGTTCCGGGCCACCCCGTGGCTGCGGGAGCTGGCGGCCTCGGGCCAGGGCTTCCCCGCCTGATCGGGTAGCGCACGGCACGCCGGGCCGGGTCGAACGGAGCACGTCGTTCGGCCCGGCCCGGTACGTTTCCGCACATGGGAGGCCGGCGGCGGGTGGCGCGTCCCGGGCGCACGGTGCTCCGGGTCATCGTGGCGAGCCTGCTGGCGCTGGGCCTGCTCACCGGGCTGGGCGTGGTGCTCGCCTACGAGAGCTGGAACGGCAACCTCCAGCACCCGGACGTGGTCGGCAAGAACCGTCCGGGCAAGAGGACCAAGGCCCTCAACATCCTCGTGATGGGCACCGACAGCCGCAGCTGCGAGGGCTGCAAGATCGACGGCGAGTCCGGTGGCGGGCTGTCCGACACCACCATCTTGTTCCACCTCTCGGCCGATCGTGAGTTCGCCTACGGCATCTCGATCCCGCGTGACACCGCGGTGATGCGGCCGGCCTGCTACCAGGCCGACGGCAGCGAGATCCCGGCCGCCACCGCGTACGAGAAGTGGAACGCGGCGTACGCCGTCGGCGGGCCCGGGTGCACCCGCCAGCAGCTCGAGCAGCTCACCGGGATCCACGTCGACAAGTTCGTCGTCGTCGACTTCAACCAGTTCAAGGACATGGTCGACGCGCTCGACGGCGTCGAGATCTGCGTCCCCGAGGAGATCGACGACACCACCGGCAACATCCACCTCGAGGCGGGGACCCGCGAGGTCGACGGCGAGGAGGCGCTCGCCTACGCCCGGGTGCGCTACGGCATCAGCGGCGGCATCGACCCGTACCGCACCCGCCGCCAGCAGGCCCTGATCGGCGCCATGATCGACAAGGCGCTCACCGGGGGGATGCTCGCCCGGCCGGACAAGCTGGCGGGCTTCATCAGCGCGGCGACCACCGAGCTGCAGACCGACTTCAAGTCGGTCGCCGCGATGGCGAAGGTCGCCGCCAGCGCCCAGGGCATCGATGCCGGTGACATCAGGTTCATCACCACGCCGTGGACCCTCGAGACCGACAAGGTCAGCGGCGGCGTCGAGTGGCTGCCCTCGGTCGAGCGGCTCTGGCAGCTCGTCATCGACGACCAGCCGCTCACCCCGGAGTTCCTCGCAGGATCGCTCAACGCCGGCGAGTCCCCGGGCGGTGGGTCGACCTCCCCGTCGGGCAACCCGTCGGATGCTTCGTCCGACGCCCCGTCCGGATCGGCGTCGGCCCCGCCGAGCGGGACCGCCACGCCCGACTCCCGGGGCGGCGGCCTGTCGGACGACGAGCGCGAGCTCGCCGGCCTCTGCAGCTGAGGTCGGTCCGGTCTCCTGGGGCCGGGTCAGCGGCGAGCGATCGCCACGCCCGCGAGCAGGAGTACGACGAACCACAAGATGCCGGCGGCGATCCACGTCACGTGGGGAGAGACGTGCGGGAGGCCGGATCGGTTGCAGCGCGGCGCCAACTACAGTTCGGGACGTGACGACGAGCCCTCGCGGCGCCCGCCGCAAGGCCCGCACCGCCACCGCGATCCTCGACGCCGCCGAGGGCCTCTTCCGCGAGCGCGGCCTCCAGGCCACGACGATCGACGAGGTGGCCGAGGCCGCCGACGTCTCCGTCGGCTCGGTCTACGTGCACTTCAAGAACAAGGCCGGGCTCTACCTCGCCCTGGTCGAGCGGGCCCTCGATCTCAACGAGCAGGCGATGGCCCGGGTGCTCGACCTCGGCCTGGACAGCCCACTGGAGCGGGTGCTCGCCGCGGGCGACGCGTATCTGCGCTTCCACGTCGAGCAGCCCGGTGCCTTCCAGATGATCGCCCTGCGCGTGCTCGAGCCGGGCTCGGGCCAAGCCGACCCGGAGGTCGAGGCGCGGATCGCGGAGCGGGTCGAGGCGCTCGTCGGAGCCGTGCAGGCCGATCTCGAGGCTGCCGTCGCGGCGGGGGAGATCCGTGCCGACATCGACCTGGCTCGGGCGACCCGTTTCGTGTGGGGGGCCTGGAACGGCGTCATCGCGCTGTCCCTGCGCCAGGACCGGCTCCGCATCGACGACGGCGAGCTCGAGCAGACCCTTGCCGTCGGGCGCCGGCTGCTCAGCGACGCCCTGCGCGTCGGCGCAGCAGAGCGGTAGCCGCGAACCCGACGAAGCCGACCGACGTGGTCACGAACGAGCCGGCGACCGCGGCCCGGTAGCGAGGGTCGTCGGCCAGCCCGGGCCGGAAGGCGAGCGGCAGGAAGAGCATCGCGTTGCTCCACGAGCCGATTGCCAGCGTGCGCTGGAGCGGCTGCGGTGCGTCCGGGAGTGCCGCGCCGAGTGCCACGGTCGCCGTACCGAGGGCGGCGAGGTCGAGGTGCCACTGCCGCACCCGCGGTGTGCTGACGATGCCGAGGCGCCGGGCGCGCTCCTTGTCGGCGATCGCGAGCGTGTAGACCCAGCCGGACAGTGCGCTCGCCGCGAGCTCGACCGCACCGGAGGTGGTCAGGGAGCTCGGTGTCGTCGTCATCGCGCCACGACCTTCCGACGCGCCTGGGCGCGGGCGTAGGACCGTCGCCCGACCCGGTTGTGGAACTGCCACGCGGCCGCAGCCACCGCTCCCCGCCGCTGCAGCCAGAAGCGGTCGCTGGCGTAGGTGGGTGTCGTGCGTCCGAGCGCGACGTCGGCGACCACGATCCCCTCGCCCTGGTCCCGGTCGCGGTAGGCGAGCACCTGCCCGCCTGCGTCGCAGACCTGGGCGCCGCCCTCGAGCCGGCCGCGATAGCGCAGCGGCGTGCCCAGGAAGCCGCACTCCACACGCCCGGCGTGCGCCGCGTGGACGACCGGCGCCCCGACGTACCGGGCGAAGGTGGCCGGCGCCGCCGTCGCCCGCGCGTGGTTGCGCCGCTCGGCACCCGCGAGCAGGGGCCACTCCGGCATGCTCCACCAGCCGGAGCCGCCGACCACGAGGTCGACCTCGCCGCCGAGCCGGGCCACTGTCTGCGAGCGCATCAGCTCCCAACACAGCGCCACCCCGACCGTCGTGCCCTCCACGTCGAAGCGGCCGGGGTCGTGCCCGCCCGTGTAGAGCGCGCTCTCCCACATCGTCGGCAGGTCCTTGTCGTGGCGCCCGACCAGGCCGTGCGGCCCGAACAGCAGGAACGCATTGCGCACCTCGCCGTCCGCGTCGCGCACGAGCGTGGACCCGCCGACGTGGATCCCGTGCCGTGCCGCCAGGTCCTCCAGCAGTCGCGTCGGCTCGCCGTCGAGCCCCGGTGCCTCGGCCGAGAGCGCTGGCAGGTACCCGATCCCCGTGGAGAAGAACTCCGGCAGCACGACCCAGCTCGCGCCCTCGGACACGGCCCGCTCGGCGAGCCGCTCGCAGTCCGCGAGGTTCGCCGCCACGTCCCCGAGGCGTGCCTCGGTCTGCAGGGCGGCCGCCCGGACAATGATTGTAGTTTCGTTCATAAGTGAACGCTACTACAATCGTGATCTCCTCGGTAAGCCCGGAACCGACGCGCGCCCGTCGTACGGCCCCTCCCCCGCCGAGGAACGATCGAGCCGATCTCAGGTCGAGGTGGGAGCTGCCGATGCGGTCTCCCGTGGGAGCCGTGATCGACGTGGCCGGGCTGCAGGTGCGGTTCGGGACGGTCGACGCGGTGGCCGGTGTGGACCTGCGCGTGGAGGCGGGGCAGGCACTGGCCCTGCTCGGCCGCAACGGCGCGGGCAAGTCGACGACGATGCGGGTGCTCGCGGGCGTCGTCCCACCGACCCGGGGGCGGGCCGTGGTCGCCGGGCACGACGTGCGCACCGACCCCTTGCCGGCGAAGCGGGTCGTCGGGTACTGCCCCGACGTCGGTGGCCTGGTGCCGCGTGCGACGCCCTGGGAGCACCTCCAGCTGAGCGCCCGGCTGCGCCGGCTCGACGGCTGGGAGCCGCGGGCGCGGGCGCTGCTGGAGCAGTTCGACCTCGGTGACGTCGCGCACCGGGTGACCGCCGGGTTCAGCCACGGCATGGGCCGTCGGCTCAGCGTCGTGCTGGCCGCGCTGCACGAGCCGGAGGTGCTGCTGCTCGACGAGCCGTTCGACGGCGTCGACCCGCTCGGCGTCGAGGCCACCGTGACGGTCGTCGAGGACGCTCGTGCCCGGGGCGCCGCTGTCCTGGTCTCCACGCACCTGCGCGATCTCGCGGTCCAGGCGTGCAGCGAGGTGGCCGTGCTGCGCGGCGGGGTCCGGGTCGCGACCGTGAGCGCCGACCACATGGCCGGGGACGAGGGAGCCCGTGCCTACCGCGCGCTCCTCGCCTGAGCTCTCCCGGCCCGAGGTCGCCCGGGCGCTGGCCGACGTCGGGCACCTGCTCCGGTTCCGCCGCGCGACGCTACGACGCCCGCGGGCGGTCGGGCTGGCGCTGGCCGGCCTCGGGGCGGTCACCCTGGCGGCCGCGGTGCTGCCGGCGCTCCTCGTCCCCGGCGACGAGCTCGACCGGTTCGTGCGACCGGCGCTGGCCGCGGTCGTGCTGGTGGCCGTCATCGGCGCGATCGCGGCTGGCGGCGGTCGCGAGCTGCTCGCCCGCGACCCCGCGTCGGTGCTCCCGATCAGCCCGGTGACCGATCACCTCGGCGCGCTGTTGCTCGCCCCGCTCAGCGCGGGCTGGCTGATCCAGGCGTGGGGACTGCTCGGCCTGGTGTCCGCGGTCGCCGGTCCCGGCGGGACCCCGGTGGCCCTGGCCTGGCTGGTCGCGGTGACCGCGCTGGCGCAGGCCGTCGGCTGGGCGGGGGAGCAGCTCCGCCGGCGCGGGACGCTCGCCTGGCTCTCGGCGCCACTCGCCGGCCTCGGCCTCCTCCCGGCGCCGCTCGTCGCGGACGCGATCGGTGCCGGCCCGCCCACGCTGGTGTTCGCCGTGCTGGCCCTGCTCGGGGCGACCGCGCTGCTGGTCGCCGCCGGTGGCGTCCTCGCCGTGGCGACCGCCCGCCTGGTGCCGCGCGACGAGGCGCGCCGCGAGACCGCGACGTACGCGCCGCGTCCCCTGCCCGCCTCCGACCTCGCGCTGCTGCGGCGTACCGACCGGGCGTCGGTGTGGCGCAGCGTCCCCCTGCGCCGGGGCACGGCCCTGCTCGCGCTCGCGCCCGGATCCGTCGCCCTCGCCGGCGCTCTCGCCTGGTCGAGCCTCGTGCTGCTGCCGGGGCTGGTGGCGTCGGGCTGCGTGCTGCTGTTCGGGGTGAACCTGTGGTGCCTCGACGGGCGCGGGATGCTCTGGCGCGAGTCGCTGCCCGTCGCGCCACGCACGGTGCTGCTCGCCCGGGCCCTGGTGCTCGCCGAGGTGCTCCTCGGCGCGGGCACGGCGACGCTGATCCTCGGCGCGATCCGGGCGGGTCGCCCCACGACCGCCGAGCTGCTGGCCGTCGTCCTGGCGCTGCTCGTGGTCGTCGCCCAGTCGCTGTCGGCCGCACTGCGCTGGTCGCACGCCCACCCGTACGCCGTGGACCTCCGCTCCGCCCGCGCGACCCCTGCCCCGCCGCTCGCCATGGTCGGCTACTCGCTGCGCCTCGCCGTCGCCACCACCCTGTCGGGGCTGCTGCTCGCGGGCTTCGCCGGCGTCGGCCGGGCCGACCTGGTCGCGCTGTCCGCGGCGCTGCTGCTCGCCGTCTCGGCGGTCCGGATCGTCCGCGCCGCCCGTCGCTGGTCGGACCCGGTACGACGGGCGGCGGTCGTGGCCGTTGTGGCGGCCTGACCGGGCCTTCATGCTGGTCCCATGACGACCACCCGCCACCACATCGACCTCGTGGAGACCTACGCCGCGCACAACTACCACCCGCTGCCGGTGGTGCTCGCGTCCGGCGAGGGGGCATGGGTGACCGACGTCGAGGGGCGCCGCTACCTCGACTGTCTCGCGGGCTACTCGGCCCTCAACTTCGGCCACGGCCACCCGCGGCTCGTCGCCCGCGCGCAGGAGCAGCTGCAGCGGCTCACGCTCACCAGCCGGGCCTTCCACAACGACCAGCTCGGGCCGTTCGCGGAAGCGCTCGCTGCGCTGACCGGCAAGCAGATGGTGTTGCCGATGAACTCCGGCGCCGAGGCGGTGGAGACGGCGATCAAGGTCAGCCGCAAGTGGGGCTACCAGGTGAAGGGCGTCGCGCCGGGCGCCGCCACCATCATCACGATGAGCGGCAACTTCCACGGCCGCACCACCACGATCGTCAGCTTCTCCGACGACGACGTCGCGACAGCCGACTACGGTCCGTTCACCCCCGGCTTCGTCGGCGTCCCCTACGGTGACGTCGCGGCGGTGGCGGCCGCGATCGACGCCGCCGGCGGGACCACGGTGGCGGTGCTGCTCGAGCCGATCCAGGGCGAGGGCGGCGTGGTCATCCCTCCCGAGGGCTTCCTGCGCGGCCTGCGAGCGCTGTGCACCGAGCGCAAGGTGCTGATGGTCGCCGACGAGATCCAGTCCGGTCTCGGCCGCACCGGGCGGACCTTCGCCTGCGACCACGAGGACGTCGTACCGGACGTCTACGTCCTCGGGAAGGCGCTCGGCGGCGGGATCCTGCCGGTCTCTGCCATCGCCGCAGACCGCGAGGTGCTCGACGTCGTGCGCCCGGGCACGCACGGCTCGACCTTCGGCGGCAACCCGCTCGCGGCCGCCGTCGGGCACGAGGTCGTGCAGCTGCTGGCGACGGGGGAGTACCAGGAGCGTGCCCGGGTCCTCGGCAAGCGGCTCGTCGCGGGGCTGGAAGCGCTCGTCGGATCGGGACTGGTCGCGGTCCGAGCACGCGGGCTGTGGGCCGGGGTCGACGTCGACCCGGTCCTGATGACGGGGCGCCGGGTGTGCGAGGCACTCATGGAGCGCGGGGTGCTCGCCAAGGACACCCACGGATCGACGGTCCGCTTCGCACCGCCGCTGGTCTGCAGTGAGGACGACGTCGACCTGCTCGTGAGCGCCCTCGGGAGCGTTCTCGAGGAGGCACTACTGTCGGCCGGGTGAGCGACCAGCAGCCTCTGCGTGTCCTGATCACCGGCGCGGCCTCCGGGCTCGGCGCCGCCCTCGCCCGGGCGTGGGAGGAACGGGGCGCCGACGTGCTCCGCACCGACCGTGTCCCGAGCGACGGGGTCCTCCCGCTCGACATCACCAGTGACGCCGACTGGGCCGCCGCGCGCGACCACGTGGAGCGGACGTGGGGCGGGCTCGACGTGCTCGTCAACAACGCCGGCATCGCCGGCGGCGGGCGGCTCGACGTGTCCGGGATCGACGAGTGGCAGCGGCTGGTCGACATCAACCTGCTCGGTGCGGTCCGCGGCACCGCCACCTTCACGCCGCTCTTCAAGCGGCAGGGGAGCGGGCGGGTCGTCAACGTCGCCTCGCTCGCCGGCCTCGTGCACCCGGCTGGGATGGGTGGCTACAACGCCACCAAGGCTGCGGTCGTCGCGCTGACCGAGACCACCGGGCACGAGCTCGCGGCGCACGGGGTGACCGCGCACGTCGTGTGCCCCTCCTACTTCCGCACCAACCTGATGGCCGGCGTCGAGGGCCGTGACGCCGCGCTCCAGGAGGTGATGAGCCGGCTGGTCGAGGACGCGCCGCTCGGTCCCGACGAGATCGCGGCCGCCGTGCTCGACGCGATCGACGCCGGCACCGAGCTGATCGTCCCCGACGACGCCGCGCGGGCGGCGTACGAGCTCAAGCTCGCCGACCGGGCGTCGTACGACGCCGTGATGCGCGCCCAGGCCCGCAAGCTCGACGCGGTTTCGGAGCTCGCTGGCGCTCGCACCTCGACCAGCGAGTCGGACCGGTGAACGACGAGTCGCGCCCGGTCCGTGCCGAGGACGCCTTCGACGTCGCCGCGGTCGAGGGCTGGCTGGGACGGGGCCCGATCGCGGAGGTCCGGCAGTTCCCCGGTGGCGCGTCCAACCTGACCTACCTGCTGCGGATGGCCGACGGTCCCGACCTGATCCTGCGCCGCCCGCCGGTCGGCACCAAGGCCAAGGGCGCCCACGACATGGGCCGCGAGTACCGGATCCAGGACGCGCTCAAGCCCGTCTTCCCGCAGGTCCCCGCGATGGCGGCGTACTGCACCGCCGAGGACAGCCCGATCGGCAGCGAGCTCTACGTGATGGAGCGGCTCGACGGGCTGATCCCACGCCGCGACTTCGGCTTCCCGATCACCCCGGAGCAGGCGTCCGCGCTGTGTGACGCCGCCGTCGACACCCTCGTCGCGCTGCACGCGATCGACGTGTCGGCGGTCCCGGGCCTGGCGGCGCTCAACAAGGGCGACGGGTACGTCGCGCGCCAGGTCGGCGGGTGGATCGCCCGGCTCGACAACGCCCGCACCGACGACACCGGCGACTGGTCCGACATCACCGGCTGGCTCGACGCGCACCAGCCCGCCGACGTCGGGCAGCGGATGATCCACAACGACTACCGCTTCGACAACATGGTCCTCGATGCCGAGGACCCGACCCGGATCATCGGCCTGCTCGACTGGGAGCTCGCCACCGTCGGCGACCCGCTGATGGACCTCGGCTGCACGCTGGCCTACTGGGTGCAGGCCGACGACGACGAGTTCTTCCTGCTCTTCCGCCGCCAGCCCACGACCGCGCCGGGCATGTGGACCCGCCAGCAGGTCGTCGAGGCCTACTGCGCACGGTCGGGCCTGTCCCTGACCCCCGCTCAGTGGACCTTCTACGAGGTCTTCGGGCTGTTCCGGCTCGCCGTGATCGCCCAGCAGATCTGGTACCGCTACTTCCACGGCCAGACCACCAACGAGGCGTACGCCGCGTTCGGCCCGGCCGTCGGCCACCTCGAGGCCCGCTGCCGGCAGGTCCTCGCCGCCCTGCCCGCGGGGGAGAACGTCTGATGGGCGTGCTGCTGCTGGTGCGCCACGGCCAGGCGTCCTTCGGGGCCGACGACTACGACGTGCTCTCCGAGACCGGGTGGGAGCAGGGCCGGGTGCTCGGCCGCTGGCTCGCCAAGGAGGGGCCCGAGCCGGCCTCCGTCGTGCACGGCGGGATGCGTCGCCACCGCGAGACCTGGGAGGCGATCGCCGACGGCGCCGGCTGGGGACCGGGCTCGCCGCAGGCCGAGGTCGACGAGGCCTGGGCCGAGTTCGACCACCTCGGCGTCCTCGCCAGGTACGCCGAGGTCACCGGCGCCGTGATCGACCACACCACCGACCGCCGCGCCTTCCAGGAGCAGTTCGAGGTCTCCACCGCGCACTGGTACGACGCCGGGCCCGACGGCGGCTACCCCGAGCCGTACGACGCCTTCGTCGCCCGCGCCCGCGCGGCACTCGATGCCGCGGCCGAGCGTCCGGGGCCGACGCTCGTCGTCACGTCCGGGGGAGTGATCGCGGCGCTGGCCGCGCTGCTCGTCGTACCGGACGCCGGGTCGGTGGGTCCGGTCTGGGCGCGCTTCAACACGGTCATCGCGAACACCTCGGTGACCCGGGTGATCGTCGGTGCCACCGGCGCCCGGCTGTTGACCTTCAACGAGCACCCGCACCTGCCGCGGCCGCTGGTGACCTACCGCTGAGGACACGGGCATGTCCGACCAGGTGCTGAACGCCGTCATCGCGACCGTCCTCGGGTCCGTCGTGGCGGTGGTGCTGCTGATCCCGGTGGCGGCGGTGGAGTACCGCAAGGACGGGCGGCTGGGGCCGCGCGACCTGACCGTGCTGCTCTCCGGCGCGGTCTACGGGCTGGCGCTGTGGACCTACACGCTGCTGCCGATGCCGGCGGGCGACTACACCTGCGCGGGCAGGCAGACGGTCCCCTTCGACACCATCCGCGGGATCGACTGGGGCGACCTCGGCTCGCGGGCCGGGCTGGCGGCGCTCGTGCACGATGCGGCATTCCTGCAGGTGGCGCTCAACGTGCTGCTCTTCGTGCCGCTCGGCTGGTTCGTCCGGCGGATCGCGCGGCGCGGCGTCGTCGTCGCGACCCTCCTCGGGTTCTCGGTCTCGCTGCTCATCGAGACCACCCAGGCCACCGGCGTCTGGCACCTCTATGACTGCGCCTACCGGCTCTTCGACGTCGACGACCTGATGATCAACACCCTCGGGGCGACTCTCGGCTCACTGGTGTCGGCGGTCCTCATCCGCCGGCAACGGCCCGAGGTGGTCTGGCCGAGCACGATCACGCTCGGCCGGCGATGGGTCGGCATGGTCTGCGACGGGCTGTTCGTCGTACTGCTCGGGTCGACGCTGTCGATCGCCTGGCGGGCGGTGCAGCTGTACGTCCTCGAAGTGCCCTTCGCGGAGCTGCCGACCACGCCGGAGCGGCTGCTGCAGTGGGGTGTCCCGGGGCTGGTCGAGGCGGCCGCCGTGCTGCTGGCCGGGCGGACCGTCGGCGAGTGGGTCGTCTCCGTGCGCACCACCGGCGGCCGCGGCCCGGCCCCGGTGGCCAGACTGCTCAAGCTCGCCACCGGCGTCGGTCCGTTCGTCGCGCTGCTCGCGATCCCCGGAGCCTGGACCGGCCCGGTCCTGGCGCTCTTCGTGCTGACCACCCTGGCCGCTGCGGTCCCCAGGGCAGGTGGGCACCGCGGTCTCGCCCAGGGTGTCGCCGGGCTCGACCTCGAGATCGTGCTGCCGCGCGCGGCCCGCGAGCGGGAGCCGGTCAGATCAGCCTCTTGAGCACCCCGAGCGGAGCGTGCTTCATCACCGGGGCCAGCGCCGCCCACGGCAGCGGGGGCACGCAGGCATCGGCGACCTCCTTCTCGATCGCCGCCACCATCGCGGCCACGCCCTTCTCGGTCGACGCCATCAGGGGCGTCGCCTGCTCAACTTTGTCGTTCATCTCCGAGCGGATGTAGCCCGGGTAGAGCACGCTCACCTTGATCCTCTTCTGCAGCCGGGTGCCGTGCAGCTCGGTCCGCAGCCCCTCGGCCAGGTGCGCGACGCCGGCCTTCGTGGCGGCGTACGTCGTCAGCGAACCCGGCATCCCGCGCAGGGCCGACATCGACGACACCATCACCAGGTGCCCGGCCTCCTGGGCGCGGAAGACCTCCATCGCGGCCTCGGTCTGCGCCAGCGCGCCGACGAAGTTGGTCATCGCGGTCTCGAGGTTGGCGTCGAAGCGGCCGGTGCCAAGCTTGGCGCCCTTGCCCAGGCCGGCGTTCACCACGACCCGGTCGAGGCGCCCGAGCTCGTCGCGCAGCTCGCCGAACACCCGGAACACCGCGGCGTGGTCGGTCACGTCGAGCGCCCGCAGCGCTACCCGGCACCCGGGGTGGGCGGCGCGAATCTCGGCCGAGAGCTCCTCGAGCCGTTCGGTACGGCGCGCCGCCAGCGCCAGGTCGTAGCCGCGATCGGCGAACTGGCGGGCCATCTCGGCGCCCAGCCCGCTCGACGCACCGGTGATCAGGATCGTCGCTGCCATGGCGGCAGTCTTGCGCACCCACCGCTGTGACAGGGTGACGGCCGAGCTCGGAAGGGAGCACCGGATGCGGAGGATCGGGCGGATCGGGACGGGAGCGGCGCTCGCGTGCCTCGCTGCCGGCGGCGCGCTGGCGGCCGGGGTCGGGGTCGGGGCGACGGCAGCGCAGGCGCCGGTGCCCACGTGCGCGGGCAAGCGCGCCACGATCGTCGACCCGTCGAAGGGCAATGACCGGATCGTCGGCACCGACAGGCGCGACGTCGTCGTCGCCGGGAAGGGCAAGGGCCGCGACGTCGTGCTCGGTCTCGACGGCGACGACCTGGTCTGCGGCGACGGCCTGACCCGGGTCGTGGGCGGGCGCGGCGACGACACGGTGTACCACGCCGGCAGCGCCGACGGCGGCAAGGGGGCCGACCGCTTCCACGGCGTGGGCGCGGCGCGCGGCGGCAAGGGTGCCGACACCGCGTGGGCACCGATGGGGACCGGGTCCTTCGACGGCGGCGCGGGCCACGACCGGGTCGTCTTCTACGAGGGGTACGTCGCCGGCGCGACGTCCGGCGTCTACGTCAACCTGGCACTGGGCCTGGCCTCCGCCGACGCCGAGCTCGGCCCCCTGCGGCTGCGCACGACGCTGGCCGGGGTCGAGGAGGTCCGCGGCACCCCCGACGACGACCTGATCCTGGGTGACGCCCTCGGCAACGTGCTGCGGGGCGGCGACGGCAAGGACGTGCTCAACGGCCGTGGCGGGCCGGACACCGTGGTCGGTGGGCGGGGCAGGGACACGTGCACCGGCGAGGTCCGCCACGGCTGCGAGCAGTAGGCGCCGCTTCGACAGGGCAACCGCATACCGGGTATACATCTCCCATACCCGGTATGTAGTTCGCGTCGAGGGAGCCCCGCATGTCCGTGAAGCACGCCCTGCTGGCGCTGCTGGAGCAGCAGCCGATGTACGGCTACCAGCTGCGCGCCGAGTTCGAGCAGCGCACCGGCACCACCTGGCCGCTCAACGTCGGGCAGGTCTACACCACCCTGACCCGCCTCGAGCGCGACGGCCTCGCCCTGGCCGAGGGCGAGGACGGCGAGGGACACGTGATCTACCGGATCACCGACGCCGGCCGCGGGGAGGTGGCGACCTGGTTCACCACGCCGGTCGCCCGCACCCAGCCGCCGCGCGACGAGCTGGCGATCAAGCTCGCGCTCGCGGTGACGGTGCCGGGCGTCGACGTCGGCACCGTGATCCAGCAGCAGCGCAGCGCCACGATGGCCGCGCTCCAGGACTACACCCGGCTCAAGCGGCAGGCCGCCGGTTCCGTCGAGCCCGCCGACCTCGCATGGAGCCTGGTCCTGGACTCCCTCGTGTTCGGCGCCGAGGCCGAGATCCGGTGGCTCGACCACTGCGAGGCCCGGCTGCGGCGGGCCGCGGCTGAGCATGGACGAGAGAACTGGCGCTTGGACGACGATGCTTCACCGTCCGAGCACCAGTTTCACCGGCCGGCCGGTGAGACTCCCGCCAGGGGCGCGCGATGAGCGCCGACCTGCACGACCAGGCCCGTCGTCTGGACCGGGCCGAGCGACGCTGGCTCGCCGACGCCCGCGAGCGGCTCCAGCGGATCCGAGCCGCCCGCCTCCTCTCCCGGAAGCAGGAGCGATGAACAACGCGGTCCTTCGGCTCACCGACGTCACCCGCACCCACGGCGCCGCGCCGCACGAGGTGCTCGCCCTGCGCGGCGTGTCCTTCGCGGCGTACCCCGGCGAGCTGGTCGCGGTGATGGGACCCTCCGGCTCCGGCAAGTCGACCCTGCTCACCATCGCCGGCGGGCTCGACCAGCCGTCCAGCGGCGAGGTGAGCGTCGAGGGCGTCGACCTCGCCCGACTGGGGCAGGAGGGGCGGGCGCGGATGCGGCGTACGTCGATCGGCTACGTCTTCCAGGGCCTCAACCTGATCCCGGCGCTCACCGCGACCGAGAACGTCGCGCTCCCGCGCGAGCTCGACGGGGTCGCGCCGCGCCGGGCCCGGGCCGAGGCGCGCCGGGCGCTCGAGGAGGTCGGCATCCTCGACCTCGCCGACCGCTTCCCCGACAACATGTCGGGCGGCCAGCAGCAGCGGGTCGCGATCGCCCGCGCGGTCGTCGGCGAGCGCCGGCTGATCCTCGCCGACGAGCCCACCGGCGCCCTGGACACCGAGACCGGGGAGGGGATCCTCCAGCTGCTCCGCGCGCGCTGCGACGCCGGCGCCGCCGGGGTGCTCGTCACCCACGAGGCGCGGCACGCCGCCTGGGCCGACCGCGTGGTCTTCCTGCGCGACGGCGTGGTCGTCGACGAGACCGGCACCGACCGGGCCGACGTGCTCACCGAGCCGGCCGCGCGATGAACCAGCGCATCGGCGGCTGGCGGGTCGCGCTGCGGCTCGCGCGCCGCGAGGCCTGGCGGCGCAAGGCGCAGACCACGCTCATGCTGGTCCTGGTCTGCCTGCCCGTGCTCGCCGTCGCCGCGGCCGCGGTGGTGTGGCGCACCGCCAGCGTGTCGGGCGCCGAGAGCGTCGACCGGCGGCTGGGTACGTCGGCCGCCCTCGTCAGCGGCAGTGGCACCTCCGAGGTGCTGCAGGGCGTCGACCCCGACGGTCCGACGTCCTGGGTCAGCGAGGACGAGCACGTCGCCACGGTCGACGAGGTGCGCGGCGTGCTCGGCGCCGACCGCGAGCTCGTCCCGATCGCCCAGGAGTACCTGTCGTACCGCACCGATCGCGGCGTCGGCGACCTCGTCGTCACCCAGACCGACCTCGCGAACCCGCTCACCGACGGGCTGTTCCGGCTCGAGGAGGGCCGCTACCCGCGGGCCGACGACGAGGTCGTGGTCAACGCCGTCGTCGCCGGCCGCGGTCCCGGTCCCGGCGAGACGCTCACCGTGCTGCGCCGCACCCCGGACGGCGAGACCCGTACCGACCTGCACGTCGTCGGCATCGCCGCGAGCGCCACCACCCGTGAGGAGGGCGTGGCCGCGGTGCTGCCGGGCGCGCTCGGCGTGCCCGAGAGCCAGCCGGCCTGGCTGGTCGGCGGCGACCCGGTGAGCTGGGACGACGTCCGCGCGCTCAACGCGGTCGGCCTGCTCGGCGCGTCGCGCCAGGTCCTCACCGACCCGCCGCCGGACTCGGCGCTGCCGCCCGAGGTGGTCGGCGACGAGCCGGTCGACGAGACCAGGCTCACCGCGCTGCTGCTGGTCGTGACGATGGTGCTGCTCGAGGTCGTCCTGCTCGCGGGACCGGCGTTCGCCGTCCGCGCCCGGGCCCAGGCCCGCACGCTCGCCCTCACCGCGGCCGCCGGAGGTACGCCGGCCCAGGCGCGTCGTACCGTCCTCGCCTCGGGGGTCGTGGTCGGCCTGGTCGGCGGCCTGCTCGGCGTCGTCCTCGGGATCGGCCTCGGCGCGCTGCTGGTACCGCTCGCGCAGCGCTTCCTGGGCACCTGGTTCGGGCCGTTCGAGGTGCCGTGGCCGCTGCTGGTCGTGGTCGCCTGCTTCGGCCTCGCCGCCGCCGTCCTGGCGGCCGTGGTGCCGGCCTTCTCGGCCTCGCGCCAGGACGTGGTCGCCGTGCTGGCCGGGCGTCGCGGCGAGGGGAGGCCGTCCCGGCGCTCACCGGTGCTCGGCCTGGTCCTGGTCGGGGCCGGTCTCGCGGCGGGCCTGCTGGGCTCGCGGGCGAGCGGCGCCTCGCCGGCTCTCGTCGCCGCGTCCGCGCTGCTCTCGGTCGTCGGGATGATCCTGCTCGTCGCGACCGTCGTGGCGCTGGTCGGCCAGGTCGCTCGTGGCTTCCCGCTGTCGTTGCGCTTCGCCGCCCGGGACGCCGCCCGGCACCGCACGCGCACGGTCCCGGCCGTCGCGGCGGTCGGTGCCACCGTCGCCGGGGTGATCGCCCTCGCCGTCGCGCTCAGCAGCCAGCAGGCCGCCGACGAGCGGGATCACGACCCGCAGCTCGCCCACGGGTACGGCGCGGTCCCGCTCGACGCGACGGCCGATCCCACAGCCGTCCGCCGGGTGCTGGCCACGCGCCTGCCCGGCGCCACCGTCGACGCGGTCGACGGGGTCCGCTCGGACGACCCGGAGGCCTTCGTCGAGGTCGGCTTCGAGGTCGACGGGGAGCAGCTCGTGCTGCCCACGTCGGGTGTCTTCGGCACCGCTGAGCTGGTCGCCGGCGCCGCCCCGGCCGCCCTCGGGCTCGACGCGGCCGACCAGGAGCGGGCCGACCGGGCGCTGGCCGAGGGCCGGGTCGTCCTGGTCCGCGGCGCCGACGCGTTCGGGCCCGAGGTGGCCGGTCGGGTCCGGGTCGTCGCCGGCGAGCGCGCCGTCGACCTCCCGGCCACGACGGTGCACCCGCCGGGCGGCCTCGGCGCGGCATCGGCGGTCCTCCCGCCGGCCGTCGCGGCGGACCTGGGCCTACCTGTCGTCACGACGGCGCTGGCACTCGCCCCGTCGATCTCCACGGCGGCCGAGCAGGACCTGGCCGAGGCGCTGGCCACGGTGCCGGGCGCCGGCACGCTCGTGGTCGAGCGCGGGTACCAGCCCGAGGACGGCGTCCGGATCCTGCAGTGGGTGCTCGCGCTCCTCGGCGGCATCCTGATGCTCGGCGGCACCCTGACCGCCACCTTCCTCGCCCTCTCCGACGCCCGGCCCGACCTCGCCACGATGGCCGCCGTCGGCGCCCGGCCCCGCACCCGGCGCCGGGTCGCGGCGGCGTACGCCCTGGTCGTCGGGCTGGTCGGCGCCCTGCTCGGCACGCCGATCGGCTTCATCCCGGGCATCGCGGTCAGCCGTCCGCTGTCCCGCGGCGACGACGGCAGCACCCTGCTCGCCGTGCCGTGGCCGCTCCTCGGGCTCGTGGTGATCGGCCTGCCGCTGCTCACCGCCGCCGCCGTCGGGCTGTGCGCCCGGAGCAGGCTGCCGCTGGTGGCGCGCATCGACTGAGCCCCGTCAAACTTAAAGTCAGTCTTGACTGTTTGTTAGTCGTGCCGCCATGCTGACGGCGTGACCACGACCCGTGTCCCGCAGGAGGAGCGCACCCGCGCCATGCGGCAGCGGCTGATGGACGCGACGGTCGAGCTGCTGGTCGAGAAGGGCTTCAGCGGTACGACGACCACGCTCGTCTCGGAGCGCGCCGGGGTCAGCCGCGGCGCGCAGCTGCACCACTTCCCGACCAAGAACGACCTGGTCGTCGCGGCCGTCGGGCACCTGACCGCGATCCGCGGGTCGGACCTCGAGGCCGCCGCGGCGAGACTGCCCCAGGGCCGGGGGCGCACCGAGGCGGTCGTGCAGATGCTCGGCGACCACTTCGCCTCGCCGGTGTTCACCGCCGCGCTCGAGCTGTGGGTCGCCGCCCGCACCGACCCCGGGCTGCACGAGGCGGTCGGGCCGCTGGAGCAGCACGTCGGGCGCGAGACGCACCGCCTGACCGTCGAGCTGCTCGGCGTCGACGAGGCGCGGCCCGGCGCCCGCGAGCTGGTCCAGGCGACCCTCGACCTGGTGCGCGGCCTCGGCCTCGCCAACACGCTCGGCGACGACGCCCGTCGTCGCCGCCGGATCCTCACCGAGTGGGCTCGCACGCTCGACAGCGCGCTCGGGGAGGGGTTTCGAGGCTCGCGAGCTCGCACCTCAACCGACGAGAGGAAACAGGAATGAGCGTCCTCGACGACGTGATCGCCGACCTCAGCGCCGAGGGCGACCAGCTGCGCACGACGGTCGCCGCCCTCGACGCCGACGCCTGGCGCCGGCCGACCCCGGCCGAGGGCTGGGACGTCGCCACGACGATCGCCCACCTGCTGTGGACCGACGAGGTCGCGGTGCTCGCGGCCGGCGCGCTCAGCGAGGAGGGCAAGCAGGACTGGGACGCGGTCGTGCTGCTGGCGATCGAGGACCCGACCGGGTTCGTCGACAAGGAGGCCCTGCGCATCGGCGAGCTCGCGCCCGACGAGCTGCTCGCCCGCTGGGACGCCGCGCGCCCGGCGCTCCTCGACGCGCTCCGCGCCTACCCCGACGGACTCAAGATGCCGTGGTTCGGCCCCCCGATGGCGCCGACCTCGATGGCGACCGCACGGTTCATGGAGACCTGGGCGCACGCCCTCGACGTGTACGACGCGATCGGTGTGCGGCCCGAGGTCACCGACCGGATCCGCCACGTCGCCCACATCGGCGTGCGCACCCGCGACTTCTCCTACGCCAACAACGGGCTCGAGGCGCCGGCCGAGGAGTTCCGGGTCGAGCTCACGGCGCCCAGCGGCGCGCTGTGGAGCTGGGGACCGGAGGATGCTCGCCAGCTCGTCACCGGCTCGGCGTACGACTTCTGCCAGCTGGTCACCCAGCGGGTGCACCGTGACGACACCGACCTGAAGGCCGTCGGCGACGACGCCGAGAAGTGGCTCACCATCGCGCAGGCGTTCGCCGGCCCGGCCGGCGGAGGAAGGGTTTCGAGGCTCGCTGGCGCTCGCACCTCAACCACCGAGGAGGTCTGATGAACCCGATCAGGATCGCCAACTGCTCCGGCTTCTACGGCGACCGACTCTCCGCGCTGCGGGAGCAGCTCGAGGGCGGCGACATCGACGTGGTCACCGGCGACTACCTCGCCGAGCTGACCATGCTCATCCTCGGCATGGACACCCTGCGCGACGCCGACCTCGGCTACGCGCGCACCTTCCTCAAGCAGCTCGAGGACGCCCTCGGCCTCGCGCTCGACAAGGGCGTGAAGATCGTCAGCAACGCCGGCGGCCTCAACCCCGCCGCCCTCGCCCGCAAGATCGAGGAGCTCGGCACCGGCGCGAAGGTCGCCCACGTCGAGGGCGACGACCTGCGTGCGGCGAACCTGTTCGACGGTGCGCTCACCGCCAACGCCTACCTCGGTGCGTTCGGCATCGCCTCCGCCCTGAGCCGTGGCGCCGACATCGTCGTCACCGGGCGCGTGACCGACGCCAGCGTGGTCGTCGGTCCCGCGATCGCCCACCACGGCTGGACCCCGACGTCGTACGACGCCCTCGCCGGCGCCGTCGTCGCCGGCCACGTCATCGAGTGCGGCACCCAGGCCACCGGCGGCAACTTCTCCGGCTTCGTCGACCTGTTCAAGGCCGGCGCGCCGATGGACAGGCCGCTCGGCTTCCCGATCGCGGAGATCGCCGCCGACGGCAGCAGCGTGATCACCAAGCACGACGGCACCGGTGGCGCCGTCACCGTGGACACCGTCACCGCGCAGCTGCTCTACGAGATCCAGACGACCCGCTACCTGAACCCCGACGTCACCACCCGCCTCGACTCGATCCGCCTGCACCAGCAGGGCCCGGACCGGGTCGAGGTCAGCGGCGTGACCGGCACCGCGCCCGCCGAGCGGCTCAAGGTCGCGGTCAACCGGCTCGGCGGCTACCGCAACCAGGTCGAGTTCGTGCTCACCGGCCTCGACGTCGACGCCAAGGCCGAGTGGCTGCGCAGCCAGCTCGACCCGCAGCTCACCGCGCAGAGCATCACGTGGACCCAGACGCCCGCGCGGACCGGCGACGCGGACACCGAGGAGGGCGCCTCCGTCATCCTGCGCTGCATCGGCAAGGACCCCGAGGCCGGCCCGCTCGGCAAGCCGTTCACCGGACCCGCGGTCGAGCTCGCGCTCGCCAGCTACCCCGGCTTCACGATGACCACGCCGCCCCAGAAGCCCAGTCCGTTCGGGATCTACACCCCCGAGTACGTCGACCGCGGACTCGTCGAGCACACCGTGGTCCACCACGACGGCACCCGCGAGGTGATCGCCGACCCGACCACCTTCGCCGACCCCGCGGAGCTCGACCCCGAGCTCGGCAAGCGGCCCTCGCCGTACCCCGCCCCGACCGACACGATCACCCGACGGATGCCGCTGGGCACCTTCGTGCACGCCCGCTCCGGCGACAAGGGCGGCAACGCCAACCTCGGCCTGTGGGTCAAGAACGACGGCTCGCCGAAGTACGAGGCGCGCGTGCAGTGGCTCGCCAAGGTGGTCAAGGACCGCAAGATCCGCGAGCTGATCCCGGAGGCGCGCGACCTCGACGTCGACGTCTACGTGCTGCCCAACCTGGGCGCGGTCAACGTCGTCATCCACGGCCTGCTCGGCGACGGCGTCGCCGCGTCCACCCGGTTCGACCCGCAGGCCAAGGGCCTGGGCGAGTGGGTCCGCAGCCGGATCGTCCACATCCAGGAGGACCTGGTCTGAACACCCCACGAAGTTCTTCGCCCCCCCGCTTCGCTCCTCCGCGAACAACTTCGCGGGGACCCCGTTCCCTGGAGTCGGTGTCATATGAGATGGAATGACGAGCGCCAGGCGCTCAAGGAGTCGGCGACGGAGTTCGCGCGCCGCGAGATCATGCCCAGCCTGCAGGAGTGGGAGGACGCCGGCGAGCTGCCGCGCAGCCTCACCCAGGCCGCCGCGAAGGCGGGCCTGCTCGCTGTCGGCTACCCCGAGTCCGCCGGCGGTGAGGGCGGCGACCTGCTCGACGCGTGCGCGCTGCAGGAGGGGTTGATGGAGGCCGGCGCGTCCGGCGGGCTGATGGCCTCGCTGTTCACGCACGGCATCTCGGTCCCGCACATGGTGGAGAACGGCTCGCCGTACCTCATCGACCGCTACGTGCGCCCGACCCTGGCCGGCGAGAAGATCGGCAGCCTCGGCATCACCGAGCCCGGCGGCGGCTCCGACGTCGCGGGCATCACCACGCGGGCGGTGCGCGACGGCGACCACTACGTCATCAACGGGGCCAAGACGTTCATCACCTCCGCGGTACGCGGCGACTTCGTCGTCACCGCCTGCCGCACGGGCGAGGCGGGCCACGCCGGCATCTCGCTGATCGTCGTCGACAAGGGGACGCCGGGCTTCACCGTCCAGCGCAGCCTGAGGAAGATGGGCTGGCACTGCTCCGACACCGCCGAGCTGTCGTACGCCGACGTCCGGGTCCCGGTCGAGAACCTGGTCGGCCAGGAGAACCAGGGCTTCTACTACATCGCCCAGCAGTTCGTGGTGGAGCGGATCTTCCTCGCGCTGATGGGCTACGGGCACGCGAAGCGGTGCCTGGACCTCGCCGCGGCGTACACCCGTGACCGCGAGACCTTCGGCAAGCCGCTCAACAAGAACCAGGTCGTGCGCGCCCAGCTGGTCGAGATGCACCGCCAGGTCGAGGTCGCGCGCACCTACACGCTCGACGTCGCCGCCCGTCACGTCGCCGGCGAGAACGTCATCGCCGAGGCCTGCCTGGCCAAGCAGACCGCGGTCGACACGGCGGTCGCGGTCTCCGACATCGCGGTCCAGCTGCACGGCGGCGCGGGCTACATGCACGGCACCGAGGTCGAGCGGCACTACCGCGACGCCAGGCTGCTGCCGATCGGCGGCGGCGCGACCGAGGTGCTCACCGACCTGGCCGCGCGTCTCCTGGGGTACGCATGAGCGGCCTGATGAAGCCGCTCGGCGGCGAGGTGACCGTGCACATGAAGGCGCCGGTCGACGAGGTGTGGGCGCTGGTCAGCGACGTCACCCGGATCGGTGAGTTCTCCCCCGAGACCTTCGAGGCCGAGTGGACCCACGGCGCCACCGGGCCCGCGGTGGGCGCGCGGTTCCGCGGTCACGTGAAGCGCAACGGCGTCGGGCCGACGTACTGGACGCCCTGCACCGTCACGAAGGCCGTCGAGAACGAGGTGTTCGAGTTCGGCGTCGGGCTCGACGACAACCACCTCAACACCTGGGGCTACCGGATGCAGGCGCAGAACGGTGGCACCAGCGTGACCGAGTACTTCCGGCTCACACCGGCCTGGTACATGCGCGGCTACTGGCTGGTCCTCGGCCGGCTGCGCGGCAAGACCAACGAGCGCGGCATGCGCACGACCCTGGAGAGGATGAAGGCGGTGCTCGAGGCATGACCACGACACAGACCGAGACGCCGGAGCAGGCGCGGCGCGCGGCCATGGAGGCCAAGATCGCCGACCTGCACGCCGAGCAGGACAAGGCGGTCGAGGCCGGCGGCAAGTACGTCGCCCGGCACCGCGAGCGCGGCAAGCTCACCGCCCGGGAGCGGATCGAGCTGCTCGTCGACGAGGGCTCAGCCTTCCTCGAGCTGATGCCGCTGGCCGGCTGGGGCAGCGACTTCGCGGTCGGCGCCTCGCTGGTGACCGGCATCGGCGTCGTCGAGGGCGTCGAGTGCCTCATCGTCGCCAACGACCCCACCGTCAAGGGCGGCGCCCTGAACCCGTGGTCGCTGAAGAAGTCCTTCCGCGCGGCCGAGATCGCCGAGAAGAACTTCCTCCCGACGATCAACCTGACCGAGTCCGGCGGGGCCGACCTCCCCACCCAGAAGGAGATCTTCATCCCCGGTGGCCGCGGCTTCCGCGACCTGACCCGGGCCAGCGCCCGCAAGCAGCCGACCATCTCGGTGGTCTTCGGCAACTCGACCGCGGGCGGTGCCTACGTCCCCGGCATGAGCGACTACGTGATCATGGTCAAGGAGCAGGCCAAGGTGTTCCTGGCCGGCCCACCCCTGGTGAAGATGGCCACCGGCGAGGAGTCCGACGACGAGACGCTCGGCGGCGCCGAGATGCACTCGCGGATCTCCGGCTCCTCCGACTTCCTCGCGGTCGACGAGCACGACGCGATCCGGCTCGCGCGGCGTACCGTCGCCCGGCTCAACTGGCGCAAGGCGGGTGCCGTCCCGACCGAGGCGTACGCCGAGCCCGACCTCGACCCCGAGGACCTGCTGGACCTGATCCCCACCGACCTCAAGGAGCCCTTCGACCCGCGCGAGGCGATCCTGCGCATCGTCGACGGGACGGGACCGGGCAACGAGCAGCCGTTCGACGAGTTCAAGCCGCTCTACGGATCCGCGCTGTGCGTCGGGTGGGCCAAGCTGCACGGCCACCCGATCGGCATCCTCGCCAACGCCCGCGGCGTGCTGATGAGCGAGGAGGCCCAGAAGGCCGCCCAGTTCATCCAGCTGGCGAACCAGAAGGACACGCCGCTGCTCTTCTTGCACAACACGACCGGCTACATGGTCGGCGCGGAGTACGAGCAGGGCGGCATCATCAAGCACGGCGCGATGATGATCAACGCGGTCTCCAACTCGAAGGTGCCCCACCTGACGGTGATCATGGGCGCGTCGTACGGCGCCGGCAACTACGGCATGAACGGCCGCGCGTACGACCCGCGCTTCCTGTTCACCTGGCCGTCCGCGAAGTCGTCGGTGATGGGTCCGGCCCAGCTGGCCGGCGTGCTCGAGATCGTCGCCCGCGAGTCCGCGGAGAAGAAGGGGCAGCCCTTCGACGCGGAGGGCTTCGTCGCGATCAAGGAGATGGTCGAGACGCAGATCGAGGAGCAGTCGCTGCCCTACGTGCTCTCCGGGATGGTCTACGACGACGGCGTGATCGACCCGCGCGACACGCGGACGGTGCTGGGCATCTGCCTGTCCGTCATCGACAACCAGCCGATCGAGGGCGCCATGAACTTCGGCGTCTTCAGGATGTGAGCGGCGCAGTGTCGCCCATCGCTCGTCGAGTAGCCGCACCGCGAGGGACGAGCGGTGCGGCGTATCGAGACGCCTCACCGTGGTCTCGATACGCCGCTCGCTGGCGCTCGCGTGCTACTCGACCAACGACCTACGACCAGGGGGTCTTCGCATGATCAACCGCATCCTCGTGGCCAACCGCGGCGAGATCGCCCGGCGCGTCTTCCGCACCGCCCGCCGCCTCGGCATCGACACCGTGGCCGTCCACTCCGACGCCGACGCGGAGCTGCCGTTCGTGCGGGAGGCGGACGCCGCCGTCCACCTTCCCGGGAACAGCCCCGCCGAGACCTACCTGCGCGGCGACCTCGTGATCGAGGCCGCGCTGCGGTCGGGGGCCGACGCGATCCACCCCGGCTACGGCTTCCTGTCCGAGAACGCCGCCTTCGCCCGGCAGGTCGCCGACGCCGGCCTCGTGTGGCTCGGCCCCGACCCGTCCTCGATCGACTCGATGGGCTCGAAGATCGAGTCCAAGAAGCTGATGGACGCGGCCGGGGTCCCAGTGCTCGGCAACCTCACCGTCGACACCGCGACCAAGGCCGACCTGCCGCTGCTGGTCAAGGCGTCGGCCGGCGGCGGCGGCCGTGGCATGCGGGTCGTGCGGACGCTCGGCGAGCTGGCCGGCGAGGTCGAGAAGGCGTCGGCCGAGGCCGAGTCCGCCTTCGGCGACGGCACTGTCTTCGTCGAGCCGTACGTCGAGCGCGGCCGGCACGTCGAGGTCCAGGTCGTCGGCGACCGGTCCGGCAACGTCGAGGTCTTCGGCACCCGCGACTGCTCGCTCCAGCGACGCCACCAGAAGGTCGTCGAGGAGGCCCCCGCGCCCGGTCTGTCCGACGCCGTGCGCAGCGCGATGCACGACGCGGCCCGAGCCGCCGCCCAGGCGGTCGACTACGTCGGCGCCGGCACCGTGGAGTTCCTCTACGACGCCGACACCGAGCGGTTCTTCTTCCTGGAGATGAACACCCGGCTCCAGGTCGAGCACCCCGTCTCCGAGCTGGTCCACGGTGTCGACCTCGTCGAGCTGCAGATCGCGGTCGCCGAGGGCCGGTCGCTCCCGGCGGTCACGGAGCCGGTGGGCCACGCGATCGAGGTCCGGCTCTACGCCGAGGACCCGGCGGCCGACTACGCCCCCCAGACCGGGCGGCTGCTCGAGCTCGAGGTCGAGCACGACGACGCCTTCGCGCTCGACGGCTTCGGCACCCGCCTCGACACCGGCTTCGAGACCGGGGACGAGGTCGGCACCTTCTACGACGCGATGCTCTCGAAGGTGATCGCCTGGGCGCCGACCCGCGAGCAGGCCGCCCGCTCGCTCGCCCGCACCCTGGAGAAGGCCCGGATCCACGGCCTGGTCACCAACCGCGACCAGCTGGTCGCCTCGCTGCGGCACCCCGCCTTCCTCGACCCGGCCGGACTGACGACCTCGTTCTACGGCGACCACCCGGAGACGCTGGCCCCTGTGGGCGCCGACGACCTGCTGCCGCTGGCCGGCGCGGTCGCCTTGGCGGAGCAGCGTCGCGCGGCGGCCCGGGTGCAGTCCCGGATCCCGGCCGGCTTCCGCAACGTGGTCGCGGGTCCCCGCTCCACACGCTTCGGTCTCGGGGCCGACGAGGTCGAGGTGCTCTGGTACGGCGGCCGCGACGGCTACCGCAGTGCCGACCGCGACGACGTGAGGGTCGTGAGCGCCTCACCCGGCGAGGTCGTCCTGGAGGTCGACGGGGTCACCCGTCGCTACGCGGTCCGGGTGCTCGACGAGGCGGTCCTCGTCGACGGCCCGCGCGGCGGAGCCACGCTCCGGATCGTCCCGCGCTTCGTCGACCCGTCCACCCAGGTGGCCGCGGGCTCGCTGCTCGCGCCCATGCCGGGCAGCGTGATCGCGGTCCGCGCGGCGGTCGGGGACGTCGTACAGGAGGGCCAGCCCATCCTCGTGATGGAGGCCATGAAGATGCAGCACACCATCGCGGCGCCCTACGCGGGCACCGTCACCGAGCTGTCGGCGACCGCCGGTCAGCAGGTCGAGGCGGGCGTCGTGCTCGCCGTCGTCGAGCCGGTCGAGGCCGCCTCGGAGGAGGAGAACGCAGGATGACCCAGACCATGTTCACCGAGCCGGAGGAGCGCGTCGCCCTGCGCGAGGCGGTCAAGAAGCTGGCGAGCAAGTACGGCCGCGAGTACGTCGAGAAGCAGGCCCGCGAGGGCGGCAAGATGACCGAGATGTGGCTCGAGATGGGCCGCAACGGCTTCCTGGGCGTCAACATCGCCGAGGAGCACGGCGGCGGGGGCGGCGGCATGGCCGACCTGGCCGCGGTCCTCGAGGAGTCGGCCGCGGCCGGCGCCCCGCTGCTGATGATGGTCGTCTCGCCCGCGATCTGCGGCTCGATCATCAGCCGCTGCGGCACCGACGAGCAGAAGCAGCGGTGGCTGCCGGGCATCGCCGACGGCTCGCACCTGATGGCGTTCGGCATCACCGAGGCCGACGCCGGCTCCAACTCCCACCAGATCACCACGACCGCCACCCGCGACGGCGACCAGTGGGTGCTCAAGGGCCAGAAGACGTTCATCTCCGGCGTCGACGAGGCGCAGTCGGTGCTCATCGTGTCCCGCACCGAGGACGCGAAGACCGGCAAGCTCAAGCCGGCGCTGTTCGTCGTACCCACCGACGCCGAGGGCTTCACCAAGCAGCCGATCCCGATGTCGTGGCAGGCTCCGGAGAAGCAGTTCACCCTCTTCCTCGACGACGTCCGGGTCCCGGCCGACGCGCTCGTGGGCGACGAGGACGGCGGCCTGTGGCAGCTGTTCGCCGGGCTCAACCCCGAGCGGATCATGGGTGGCGCGTTCTCCTGCGGCATCGCGCGCTACGCGCTGGAGAAGGCGGTCGAGTACGCCAAGGAGCGCTCGGTCTGGAACGACCAGCCGATCGGCGCCCACCAGGGGATCGCGCACCCGCTGGCCAAGGTGAAGATCGAGCTCGAGCAGGCCCGCCTGCTGTGGCAGAAGGCCGCTGCGCTCTACGACGCCGGCGACGACTTCACCGCCGGCGAGTACGCCAACATGGCCAAGTACGCCGGTGGCGAGGTCGCCTGCAACGCCACCGACGTCGCCGTCCACACCCACGGCGGCAACGGCCTCACCCAGGAGTACGGCCTCGGCAACATGCTCGTCGCCGCCCGCCTGGGCCGGATCGCCCCCGTCAGCCGGGAGATGATCCTCAACTTCGTCGCCATGCACTCGCTGGGGCTGCCCAAGTCGTACTGAGGGGTTCCGTTCTTCACCACGCACCTGACGATTGGGTTGCAGATCGGCCTGATCCACAGCCCATTCGTCAGGTGCGACGCGAGAACCCGGCCTGAGCCGTCTGTCCCGCGCCGCAACGGGTACGCCGGGAGGATGGACGACGAGGTACTCCACGGCTACCTGCAGCACCACTGGGCGGGCTCGACGGCCGGCGTTTCCCTGTTCCGCCGGGTGGCCGGCACGCACGCCATCGCGGCGGTGGCCGCGGCCCTCGGCGGGCTCGCCGCGGAGGTGGCCGAGGAACGCGAGATGCTGCGCCGGATCATGCACGACGTCGGCACGAGCCCGAGCACGCTCGGGACGCTCGCGGCGAAGGTGGGCGCCGAGCTCGGCCGGCTCAAGCCGAACGGCCGGATCCTCACCCGCGCGCCGCTGACCGACCTGGTCGAGATCGAGGCGCTGCGGATCGCGGTGTGGGGCAAGCGATGCGGCTGGGAGGCGCTGCGCTCGGTCGCGGACGCCGACCCGCGGCTGGACGCGGCCCTCCTCGACGACCTCGTCGAGCGCTCCGACCGCCAGCTCGCGACCCTGGCGCAGCTGCACCTCACCACCGCACGCACCCGGATCGCGGCATGAGGGTCGTCGTCACCGGAGCGTCCGGCAACATCGGCAGCGCCACGATCCGCGAGCTCACCGCCGGCGGCCGGCACGAGGTCGTGGGCGTCGCCCGTCGGCGCCCCGAGCTCTCCGACCGGGCCGTCGCCGAGGGCTCGGTCACCTGGCGACCGGCCGACGTCGCGACCGACGACCTCGACCCGATCCTCGAGGGCGCGGACGCGGTGGTCCACCTGGCGTGGAAGTTCCAGCCGACCCACCACCCGCAGCGGACCTGGCAGACCAACGTGGTCGGGACCCGGCGCCTCCTGGCCGCGGTACGACGCCGGCAGGTCCCGGCGCTCGTGTGCTCGTCCTCCCTGGCGGCGTACTCACCGGCCGACCACGACGACCTCGTCGACGAGGGCTGGGAGACCGACGGGACGTCGTCGGCGGCCTACTGCCGCGAGAAGGCCTACAACGAGCGGGTCCTCGACGCGTTCGAGGCGACCGGCGAGACCCGGGTCGTGCGGATGCGGCCGGCGTTCGTCTTCCAGCGCTCCGCCGCGAGCGAGCAGCGCAGGATCTTCGGCGGCGCCCTGCTGCGGCCGTGGATGCTCGAGCGACGGATGATCCCGGCGGTGCCCGTGCCGCGTGGCCTGCGCCTCCAGGCGCTGCACGCGGAGGACGCCGCCCGCGGGTTCGTGGCGGCCGTGGAGCGGCCGGTGAGCGGCGCTTTCAACCTCGCCGCGGCGGGCGTGCTGCGCCGCGAGGAGCTCGGCGAGATCGTCGGCGCACCGACGGTGGAGGTGCCGGCGCGGCTGGTCAGCGGCGCGCTCGACCTCGGCTGGCTCACCCACCTGCTCCCGGTCCCCGGCTCGCTCGCGGACGCGATGCTCTCGGTCCCGCTCCTCGCCACCGACCGGGCCCGCGCGGAGCTGGACTGGGAGCCCCGGCACACGGCCGCGGAGGCGGTCGAGGCGTTCCTCTCGGGGGCCGCGCAGTCGGCCGGCTCCGGGATGCCGCCGTTGCACCCCTGACCTCCGCGACCTCCGGGCGGGCCGGGGTGATGGGATCGACCCGTGGGCGGTGTGCTGGAGGGCTTCGGGACGATCGCGATCGTCATCGCCCTCGGCGCGCTGCTGGCCGACCGCGGGATCGTCGACCTGGCCGGCCAGCGCAGCCTGTCGCTCACGTCGTTCTACCTCGCCAGCCCCGCTCTCCTCGTCACCGTGCTGGAGGACTCCGACCCGTCGCGGGTCCTGTCCGGGCCGCTCGTCGCGACCGCGGCCGGAGTGGTCGTCAGCGCCGGGGTGATGGCGGTGATCGCGCGGGTACGCCGCCTCGACGCCGGCACGTCGGTGGTCGCCACCTTGTGCTCGGCGTACGTCAACGCGGGCAACCTCGGCATCCCGATCGCGGCGTACGCCCTCGGCGACGCGGCCCTGGTCGTCCCCGCGCTGCTCATGCAGCTGCTGGTGCTCCAGCCCCTCGCGCTGACCGTCCTCGACGTGGTGACCAGCCCGGAGCGGCCCTCGATCCTCAAGATCCTGTCCCGCCCGGTCACCAACCCGCTGACGATCGCGTCCTTCGCCGGCCTGTTCCTCGCCGCCACGGAGACCGAGCTGCCGCAGGTGGTGCACGCGCCGCTGGAGCTGGTGGGCGGGATGGCGGTGCCCGCCATGCTCATCGCCTACGGCGTCGCCCTGCGCCTGGGTCCGCTGCCCGGGCGGGGGGTGACGCCGCGGGCGCTCGCGACGGTCACCTCCCTCAAGATGGTGGTGCAGCCGGTGGCGGCGTACCTCGTCGGGCGGTTCGGCGTCGGGCTCGAGGGCACCGACCTGTTCGCGGTGACCCTGCTCTCGGCGCTCCCGACGGCGCAGAACGTCTTCGTCGTGGCGATGCGGTACGAGCGCGGTGTGCTGCTCGCGCGGGACGCGATCTTCGTGTCCACCCTGGCCTCCGCGCCGGTCGCGATCGGCATCTCCGCCCTGCTCGCCTGAGCCTCTCCGGGCCCCACGGGCCGACCCTCCCGAGCGCGTGACCGCGGATGTCATAGGTTGCGCCTGTGGGAGTTGTCGGAGACATCGATCGGGCGCAGCGGCGCAAGTCCGCTGTCGGCTTCCCGCTCGCGGTCATCTACAAGTTCTTCGACGACCAGGGCAACTACCTCGCGGCGATCCTGACGTTCTACGCCTTCCTCTCGATCTTCCCGCTGATGCTGCTCGGCACCTCGATCCTCGGCTTCATCCTCGAGGGCCGCGAGGCCCTGCAGGAGCAGGTCCTCGACTCGGCGCTCGGGCAGTTCCCGATCATCGGCGACGCGCTCGGCCGGCCGGAGGGCATCCAGGGGTCGACCGGCGGCATCATCGTCGGTTCGCTGACGGCGCTGTACGGCGCGCTCGGGCTCGGCCTGGCGCTGCAGAACGTCCAGTCCGCGGCGTGGGCGGTCCCGCGCAACAGCCGGCCGCACCCGGTGATGACCCGGGTCAACAGCCTGTTCATCCTGGCGGTGGCCGGCTCGGCGATCTTCACCGTCTTCGTCGGCTCGGCGGTGCTCACCGAGACCGAGCTGGTCGGTGACCTGTCCAGCCACGGGTGGTTCCACTGGCTGGTGCGCCTGCTGTCCCTGGTCCTCCTCGGCCTGATGATGACGGTGCTGCTGCGGATGGCGGCGGCCCGGGCGATCCGCGACCGCGGGATCCGGGCCGCGCCCGGTGGCTTCACCGTCGCGGTGCTGTGGCAGGCCCTGCAGTGGATCGGTACCTGGTACGTCACCAACGTCATCGCCAGCGCCGACCGCAACAGCATGACCGAGACCTTCGGGGTCGTCCTCGGCCTGATGGGCCTGCTCTACATCGGCGCCGTCATGGGCGTCATCGGGATCGAGGTCAACGTCGTGCTGGCCCGCAAGCTGTGGCCGCGCGCGCTCCTCACCCCGTTCACCGACTCCGTCGACCTCACCGAGGCCGACCGCCGCGCCTACGCGATGTACGCCCAGATGCAGCGGCACAAGGGCTTCGAGACGGTCGCCGTGCGCTTCGACGGCCGCGACGGCGACTCCCACGAGATCGTCCTCGACCCCCGCACCGAGAAGATCCACAAGCAGCACATCCCCGGCCGGCCGCCACGACCCGAGGCGGCCGAGGAGCCGACCCAGCCGGTCAACCTGCCGCCGTCCATCTGAGGCAGTCATGGCCCAGAACTCCTTCACCCGCGGACTCGACGTCCTCATCGCGATCGCCCGCAACGGCCAGGTGAGCGTCGCCGAGGTCGCCGAGGAGCTGGGCCTGGCGACCAGCACGGCCTACCGCTACGTCCGCTCGCTGCGCGACTACGGCCTGATCGAGGAGTCCCAGGGCGTCTACGTGCCCGGCTGGCGGCTGATGGAGATCTCCGGCGAGCACCTCACCCACACCCGCCTCGCCGAGGTCGCGGGGGAGTACCTGCGCACCCTGACCTACCAGACCGGCGAGACCGCGGTGCTCGCCGTGCGCGCGGGCTCGCACGCCATCTGCCTGCGCCAGTCCGTCTCGCCCGCCCCCGACCGCTACGCCTTCCGGATCAACGAGCTGCTGCCGCTGTACGCCGGCGCCGGCCAGCGCCTGCTCCTCGCCTACGCACCCCGCCCGATCGTCGAGGTCGCGCTCGCCAACCTGGTCACCTACTCCGCTGCGACCATCAGGGCCGAGGAGCTGCCGGCCGCCCTCGCCCAGGTACGACGCGACCAGCTCGCCGTGTCGCGCGGCGAGTTCAAGGAGGGCGCGATCGCAGTCGCCGTCCCGGTGTTCAGCAACGGCGAGTGCGCCGCGTCGCTGACCATCGCGGGTCCCTCGCAGCGGTGCGACAACGCCGAGTGGGTCCGGCGCACCACCCGGCTGCTGCGCGCGGCGGCCGCTGAGATGTCGGTCGAGATCGACGCCTGAGCCCGCTCCGGTTTGGTCGCCGGCGGCCCCGGGAAGGGAGGGGCATGGTCTTCCTGGGTGGACCTCGGGCCGCGGCGCACGTGGCCGCAGACCCGTTCTGGTCGGTCCTACGACAGCGGCATCCCGACGTCGAGCTGGTCCTCCTGCCACCGGCCGGGCCGACCGGGCCCGCGGAGCTCGTCGAGCCGGCCGCGCCGATCCCCGGCACCGGTGCCGAGCAGGCGACGGCGGAGTGCGCGGCCCGGGTCGCGCAGCTGTGGGACCGGCTGGTCGGCGAGACCGAGCCCGACGAGTGGCGGGACCGGTGGACCACCGGCGCGGAGCCCGGCCTGTCCCGCCACGAGGCCACCTGGACCCGGCTCCGCGTCGACCCGGTGACCGCGGCCGTCCTCCTCGACCGCGCCGCCACGAGGCTGCGCGGCGAGGGCTGGCGGGTGCTCGCGCCGCCCGACGGCATGCCGCGGGTGCTCGCCGGCCGTCCGGCCGGCCCCGGCCGCGAGGAGATCGACCTGGTCCTGGTCCCCGCGACGGGACGGTTCTTCCTGACGGTCCGTTCCGGGTGGTACCTGCTGGAGGGTGCGCCATGAGCGTGATGGGCCTGGAGTACACCCGCCTGATGCGCTCGGTGACCGACTGGCAGCAGCTGTCCGAGCTGATGAGCGGCTCGCAGCAGGAGCTGAGCACGGCGAGCACCGCCGGGCTGCCGCCCAGCGCCCAGCCCGCCGGCGCGCTCTTCCTGGAGCGCTGGGCGGGCTTCGCCGGCGAGAGCGCCCTGATCGCGCAGGGCTTCGTGGACGCGTTGACCGCCGCGGCCGACGACTACCGCAACGCCGACGACACCGTCGACCAGCGCTATGCCGAGATCGACGGCCGGCTGGGGCCCGAGCGGTGAGCGTCACGATCGAGGTCCCGGCCTCACGGCCGGCGTCCCTGCCGGAGCCGCCCGGCGACGCCGCCCAGTGCGACATGCTGGCCGAGGTGCTCCACACGGCGGCCGCCCGCTACGAGGAGTTCGGCGAGGAGGCGACCCGCCTCCGCGACCTCGGCAGCACGTGGTGGGGCGTCGCCTACGACGCCTACGTCGTCGCCTCCGGGAAGGCGGCGCCCGAGCACTCCGCGATGGCCGGGACGGTCCGTCGCGTCGGGCGGGCGGTGACGTCGTACGCCGACACGCTGCGCGACCTGACCGGCACCCATGACGCGCTCGTCGAGCGCAAGGCCGGCCTCGACGAGCGGCGGACCACCCTGATCGCCGACATCGACCAGGCCACCGAGGCCACGCCGGAGCTGGTCGTCTCGCTGCAGCAACGGGCCACCGACCTGCGCACCGACTACGGGGTGCTGGTGGCCGACCACGAGACGATGCAGCGCCGGGTCCGGGAGAACGAGGACCTGCTGCGCCAGGCCTTCCAGGCGGCCGACACCCTCGCCGAGGGACTCTCCGGCGACGGCGGCGTCGGCGAGACGGCGCGCACCGCGATGCAACAGCCCGGTGCGCCCGGCTCCGGCGCCCCGCCCGTGCAGGTGCGGGCCTGGTGGGAGCACCTCACCGACGCCGAGCGGGAGGCGGTCATCGCCGCCTACCCCGGCGTCATCGGGTCCGCCGACGGGCTGCCCGCCGACGCGCGCGACCAGGCCAACCGGGTGCTGCTCGACGACGACCTCGCTCGACTTCGCGCCAAGGAGGAGGACGGCACCCTCTCCGCCGGCGAGCGCACGGTGCTGGAGAACGCCGAGGCAGCCCGCAAGGCACTGGCGAAGGCCGACGGGTACGTCGACCCGACCGACGGCGAGACGCCGGGCGGCACGCTGTGGCTCTACGACCCGGCCGCCTTCGGGGGCGACGGGCGGGTCGCGGTGGGCGTCGGCGACCTCGACACCGCCGTCGACGTCTCCGTGCAGGTCCCCGGCATCACGACCGAGATGAACGACGTCGGCGGCTACACCGACGAGGCGATCCGGCTCTACGAGTCGGCCCGCTACAACGGGGACGGCTCCTCGGTCGCGACCCTGTTCTGGCTCGGGTACGACACCCCCGAGGAGCCCATCGACGTCGACACGGTCACGACCGGGCGCGCCGAGGACGGCGGACAGCGACTGGCCGACGCGGTCGAGGGACTGCGCGCCTCCCGCACCGACGACCCGGCCCACCTGACCGTGATCGGGCACAGCTACGGGTCGACCGCGACGTCGTACGCCGCGGTCGACCACGGCCTGGCCGCCGACGACGTGGTCCTCATCGGCAGCCCCGGCGCGGGCCCGGCCGACACCGCCGCCGACTTCAGCGTCGGCGCCGACCACGTCTACGACGGCCGCAACAGCCGTGACTTCGTGACGCTGTTCGGCGACGAGGGCGCGTACCACAACCCCGGCGGGCTCGGCGTCGACCCGTCCGCGGAGGACTTCGGTGCCCAGCGCTTCGAGGCCGAGTCGGTCGATCGGTGGCCGATCGTGAACACGGCGGACCACAGCCGGTACTACGACCACGACTCGGAGTCGCTCTACAACCTCGGGAAGATCGTCGACGGCCACGGCGACGAGGTCAACGCGGCCGCCCACAGCCACGACCCCTGGTACTGGGGACCCGTGGACCCCGAGTGGTTCCGGGAGCCGACCACCAACGTCCCCGGTCGCTCGGACACCCGTGCCGATGACGTTCCGTAGCCTTGTGGCGACGGCGGCGGCCGTCGTACTGACCCTGGGAGGGTGCGGCGTGGACGAGCGGGCGGGAGACCGGAAGGGCGTCGAGGAGCTCGCCACCCTGCAGGACGAGGTGGTGGCGCAGACCCGCGCGGTCGTCGACCTGCTCGCCGGTGCCGGACTCGCGGTGACCCGTGCAGGCGGCGTCGCCGAGTACTGCCGGTCCGAGCCTGACCCCGGTGTCACCTACCGCAGCGGCGGCGCGGTCGCCGGCACGCCCGCGGAGGTCCCGGCCCAGTTCGCCGCCGCGCGAGCGGCGCTCCTCGCCGGCGGCTGGGTCGTCGTGACGGAGGGCGCCGACGGTGCCCGACCATGGGCCAACCTGGGACGCGACGACCTCCGGCTCGGGCTCTCGCAGGCCAAGCACGGCGAGCGGCTGCTCGGGTTCGCGATCTCCAGCAGCGAGTGCGTCGGGGTCGACGACGGCGGTTTCCTCGACGACGACGACCACCGCGTCGACCTGCTCGCCGACGGCTGACCGTCGCTCTCCGCGACCGTTCCCACGCCGTGGGAACGGCGATTGTTGCGCCCTGCTCCGCGGCCGGATCCTCCTGTGATCCACGACACCCACCAGCCGCCAGGAGCGCACCGCATCATGACGCGACCCCGCCACCTCTCCCTCTCCGCCGCAGCCCTCGCCCTCGCACTGCCCGTCCTGCTCTCCGCCTGCGGGGGCAGCAGCGAGGCCGACGAGAAGCCGTCGTACGACGCGTCCGCCCCGCTGCACAGCGCCCTCCCGAAGGACCTGCAGGGCAAGAAGTCGATCACCATCGCGAGCAATGTCGAGTACCCGCCGTTCGAGTTCCTCGACACCGACAACAAGACCGTGCTGGGCATCGACCGCGAGATCGCCGACGGACTGGAGAAGCAGCTCGGCATCGACATCGAGTTCGACAACATCGCCTTCGACGCGATCATCCCGGGGCTCGCCTCGGGGCGGTACCAGATGGCGATGTCGGCGATGACCGACAACCTCGAGCGGCAGAAGGAGGTCGACTTCGTCGACTACTTCGCGGCCGGCGCCGGGATCATGACGCACGAGGAGGACGCCGGGAAGTACGTCACCCTGGCCGACATGTGCGGCACCACCGTCGCGGTGGTCAAGGGCACCACCGAGGTCCCGCAGGCCGAGGAGGCCTCCCAGCAGTGCGAGGCCGACGGCAAGGACCCGATCACGTCGACCGTCTTCCCCGGCCAGAACCAGGTCATCCTCGCCCTGCAGAACGACCGCGTCGACGCGGTCCTGATGGACAGCGCCCCCGGCGCGTACGCCGCCTCGCAGACCGAGGGTCTCGTGATGAGCAAGCCCTACGAGTCGCAGCCGTTCGGCATCGTCTTCGCCAAGGGCACCGACGAGCTGCAGAAGGCCGTCCAGCAGGCCCTTCAGGCGCTCGAGGACAACGGCGAGTACCAGGAGGCGCTGGAGAAGTTCGGGCTCGAGAGCGGCGCCATCGACGAGTTCACCATCAACGGCGGCACCCAGTGACCTCGGCTCCCGTGACCGAGACCCCCGCACGTCCCGCGTTCGCGCGGGACGCGCGGGTGGTCCTCTCCACCCGGCACCCGGCCCGGTGGGCGATGGCCGCGGTGGTCCTCCTGGTCGTGGCGGGCGGGATCACCCAGGTCATCGGCAACGAGCGCTTCCAGTGGGACGTCGTGGGCGACTACCTGTTCGCCCAGCCGATCCTCCAGGGCGTCGCGAGGACACTGATGCTCACCGCTGCCGCGATGGCGATCGGCGTCGGGCTCGGCGTCGTGATCGCCGTGCTCCGGCTCTCGCCGAACCCGATCCTGTCGTCGGCGGCGTGGACGTACTCCTGGTTCTTCCGCGGCACGCCGCTGCTGGTGCAGCTGCTGTTCTGGTACTTCCTCGCCGCGCTCTACCCGACCATCGGGTTCGGAGGTGCGTCGTGGAGCGCCAACGAGCTGATCTCGCCCCTCACCGCGGCGCTGCTCGGGCTCGGGCTCAACGAGGCGGCGTACATGAGCGAGATCGTGCGCTCCGGCATCCTCTCGGTGCCGCCGGGCCAGGCCGAGGCGGCCAGCGCGGTCGGCATGCGGCGCTCGCAGGTGATGCGCCGCGTCGTGCTGCCCCAGGCGATGCGGGTGATCATCCCGCCGACCGGCAACGAGACCATCGGCATGCTCAAGCACACCGCGCTGGTGCTGGTGATCGGCTACACCGAGCTGATGACCACCGCGTCGAACATCTACTCGCGGACCTACCAGACCATCCCGCTGCTCATCGTGGCCGCGCTGTGGTACCTCGCGATCTCGGCGGTGCTCTCCGTCGGTCAGTACTTCATCGAGCGGCACTTCGGCCGCGGCTTCTCCCACCACCGGGTGAGCCGCAGGGCCAGCCGTGCCGCACGCAAGGGAGAGGCAGTCGCATGAGCGCCGTTGCCGACGGCTCGCAGGAGCCGATGTTCCAGGCCTGGGACGTGCACAAGTCGTTCGGCCACGTCGAGGTGCTCAAGGGCATCGACATGTCGGTCGCCCGCGGCGAGGTGGTCTGCCTGCTCGGGCCGTCCGGCTCGGGCAAGAGCACGTTCCTGCGCTGCATCAACCACCTGGAGAAGTTCGACCGGGGCGAGATGTGGGTCGGCGGCGACCGGGTCGGCTACCGCCCGCACGGCGACAAGCTCAAGGAGCTCAACGAGCGCGAGGTCGCCGTACGCCGCTCCGGGATCGGGATGGTGTTCCAGGGGTTCAACCTCTTCGCGCACCGCACCGCCCTGGAGAACGTCATGGAGGGGCCGATGGTGGTCCGCCGCGAGAAGCGCTCGATCGTGGAGAGGCGGGCGCGGGCCCTGCTCGACCGGGTCGGGCTCGCCGACCGGGTCGACAACTACCCCTCGCAGCTCTCCGGCGGCCAGCAGCAGCGCGTGGCGATCGCCCGCGCGCTGGCGATGCAGCCCGACCTGATGCTCTTCGACGAGCCGACCTCCGCGCTCGACCCGGAGCTGGTCGGTGACGTGCTGGCCGTGATGCGGCAGCTCGCCGACGACGGGATGACGATGATCGTGGTGACCCACGAGCTCGGCTTCGCCCGCGAGGTCGCCGACCGGGTGTACTTCATGGACGGCGGCGTGGTCGTCGAGTCCGGTCCTCCGGCCGAGGTGCTGGAACGGCCGCGGGAGGCGCGCACCCAGGCGTTCCTGTCGAAGGTGCTCGCGTGACGCTCGCGCCCTCCCCGCGGCCGGACCTGACCGGGCTGGCGGCGTACTCCTCGGTCGCGCCGGGGCCGGTGCCGGTCCGGGTCCGGGCGTCGTCGAACGAGGCGCCCGGCGCGCTGACCGGGCCGGTGCTGGACGCGGCGCTCGGCGCCGTCTCCCGTGCGACGCGCTACCCGATGATCGGGGGCGCCGACCTGGCTGCCGCGCTGGCCGGGGCGTGGGGGGTCGATGCGGGCGAGGTCGCCGTGGCCGACGGCGCACTGCCGCTGCTCGACCGGCTGCTGCTGACCTACCTGCGGCCCGGCGACGAGGTCGTGATGGCGTGGCGCTCGTACGAGGCGTACCCGCTCAGCGTCCAGGTCGCCGGCGGCCGGTCCGTGCCGGTGCCGCTCCGTGCCGACGGGTCGCACGACCTGCCGGCCATGGCGGCGGCGATCGGGCCGGCAACGCGGGTCGCGATCGTCTGCAACCCGAACAACCCCACCGGCACGGTCGTCCCTTGGAGCGCCCTGTCGGACTTCCTCGACTCCGTGCCCCCGGACGTGCTGGTCGTGCTGGACGAGGCCTACACCGAGTACGACGCCCGCCAGCGACCGGCGTCGATGTCGGTGCCCGCGCTGGCCGCGCGCGGCAACGTCGTCGTCCTGCGGACCTTCTCCAAGGCCCATGGCCTGGCCGGGCTGCGGGCGGGCTACCTGGTCTCGTCCGTGGAGGTGGCGGGGGCGGTCCGCTCGGTCCTCCCACCCTTCCCGGTCTCGTCGGTGGCCGTCGCCGCCGCCCTGGCCTCGCTCGCCCACCCCTCGGTGCTCGCCGCCCGGGTGGCGAGCACCCGGGAGGAGCGCTCGCAGGTGGTCGCGTTGCTCAGCGGGCGCGGGGTCGTCGTACCGGACTCGGAGGCGAACTTCGTCTGGCTCCCGCTCGGCTCGCGGTCCCACGAGTTCGCGGACCTGTGTCGTGGGCACGGCCTGCTGGTCCGGCCGTTCGCCGACGAAGGCGTCCGGATCACCGTCGGTGACCCGGACCTGCGGGCGGTGCTCGCAGAGGTGCTCGCCACCTGGGAGTGAGGGCCCGGAGCGGTGAGGGTGAGCGGCGGGGACCGGACGGGCACGCCCGGTCCCCGCTGTCTCTTCCCCGAGCTCGGCCGGCCCTTGAGATCGTCGAGTGGCCCGAGCTCCTGGGCGAGGACGTATCGAGACGTGGCGTGGTGGGGCTTCGGTGAGGTGTCTGTAAGGAAGGTCCGGAGTTCGTCGAGTAGCCGCGGAGCGAGGAACGAGCGCAGCGGCGTATCGAGACGCCTCACCAGCGTCTCGATACGCCCACGGCCTCGTCCCTCGGCCGTGGGCTACTCGACGAGCTCTGGCTCGGGTTGCTCGACGAGCTCTGGCTCGGGCCGCTCGTCGATCGGGGTGGCTCAGGCGAGCAGCTTCCCCGGGTTCATGATCCCGAGCGGGTCGAACGCCCGCTTCACGGCGCGGTGCAGCTCCATCGACTCGGCACCGACCTGCCGCTCGAGCCAGTGCGCCTTGAGCACGCCGACGCCGTGCTCGCCCGTGATGGTGCCGTCGAGCTCGAGGGCCGCGGCGAAGACCTCGTCGGCCGCGGCGGCAACGGCGGGCGGGATCCCTTCGGCGCCGTGGTCGAAGACGAAGGTCGGGTGCAGATTGCCGTCGCCGGCGTGGGCGACGGTCAGCACGGTCACGCCGTGCCGGGTGGCGGCGGCGTCGATCCGGCGGATCATCTCGGGCAGACGGGAGACGGGGACGCCGACGTCCTCGACCAGGCACTGGCCGAGGCGCTCGGCGGCGGGGTAGGCGAGGCGGCGGATCGCGAGCAGCTCGTCGGCCTCGGTCGGCTCGGTCGACACTGCGGGCTCGTCGACGGCGCCGGCCTCCTCGCACAGCGCGGCGACGGTGGCCGCGTCGGACGCGAACCGGCCGTCGACCTGGACGACGAGCATCGCCTCGATGCCCGCGAGGCCCATCCGCTTCCAGGAGTCGATGGCGCGCAGCGTGGTGCCGTCGAGCAGCTCCAGCAGGGAGACCTCCGGACCCCGGGCGACGACCAGGGCGACAGCCTCTCCGGCCGCCTCCAGCGAGGCGAAGGCAGCCACGACCGTCGTCGGCGCAACGACCGGGCGACGGGTGAGCCGGACGGTGGCGGCGGTGATCACCCCGAGCGTGCCTTCGGAGCCCACGAGGAGGCCGGTGAGGTCGTAGCCCGCGACGTCCTTGGTGGTGCGGGTGCCCGTCGAGACGACCCGGCCGTCGGCGAGCACGGCCTCGAGGCCGAGCACGGACTGGCGGGTGACACCGTACTTCACGCAGCGCAGCCCGCCGGCGTTGGTCGCGACGTTGCCGCCGACGGTGGAGGTCTCCCAGCTCGACGGGTCGGGCGCGAACATCAGCCCGTGTTCGGCCGCCGCCCGGTCGAGGTCCGCGTTGACGACGCCGGCCTCGACGACCGCGACCCGGTCGAGCGGGTCCAGTGACCGGATCGACGACATCGCCTCCGTCGAGAGCACGAGGCAGCCCTCGACCGCGCTGGCACCGCCGGCCAGCGAGGTCCCGGCGCCGCGCGGCACCACCGCCACGCCGTACGACGACGCCAGCCGCAGCGCGGCCGACACGTCCTGCGTGGTCCGGGGCAGCACGACCGCGCACGGCAGGCCACCGGGGACGACGCTCGCCATGTCCTGTCGGTACGACGCCAGGAGGTCGCCGTCCGTGATGACCCGGCAACGCGCGCCGAGCTCACCGACCAGGGCGGCGACGAAGGCCGAGTCGAGGGTGGGGCTGGTCATGCCGGGACGATACGCACCGGCAGCGAGCTCAGGCCGCGCAGCGTGTTGTGCAGGAAGGGCACCGGGTCGCCCGCCGGCTCGATCGAGCGCACCCGCCGGGCGAGCTCACCGAACAGCACCTCCATCTCCAGGCGGGAGATCGGCTGGCCGACGCACTGGTGGATGCCCATCCCGAAGGTGAGGTGACCGCCGGCCTCGCGCTCGATCCGGTACTGGTCGGCGTCCGGCCCGAACCGCTCCACGTCGCGGTTCGCGGCGCCGGGGAAGACGATGAGCTTGCTGTCCTCGGGCAGTGTCACACCGCCGAACGACACCTCACGCGACGTCGTCCGGAAGAACGACTGGAAGGGCGACTCGAAGCGCAGCGCCTCGTCGATCGCGAACCTCGTGAGCCGGGGCGTGGCGTGCACGAGGTCCCACTGGTCGGGGTTCGCGGTCAGGCAGCGCAGGGTGTTGCCGATCGCGATCACGGTGGTGTCGAGGCCGGCGGAGAGCAGCGCCCGCACGAGCACGGCCGCCTCCTCCGGCGCGACGACACCGGCGTCCGCGTGCGCCCAGATCTTCGCCCCCAGCCCGTCGGGGCTCAGGTTCTCGCGGGCGCAGTTGTTCATCGTCCACTCGACGGTGTGCTCGCCGGCCGTCATGTAGTGCTCGTAGCGGGCGTCCTCGGGGCCGAACTGTGCGAAGTTCATCGCGCCGTGGGGCAGCAGGTTCTCGGCGCGGCCCTCGCGCGGGATGCCGACCGCGTCGCCGAAGACCCGGATCGGGAACAGCTCGGCCAGGTCGGTGATCGCGTCGAACTCCCGCAGGTCGAGCAGCTTGTCGACCAGGGGTGTCGCGAACTCCTGGAAGCCGGCGCGCAGCGGGCGCATGTTGCGCGGGCTGATCACGTCGGCCATCACCGTGCGCAGCGGCGTGTGCATCGGCGGGTCGGAGTCGAGGATGCCGGGCTTGCGCCACGGCGGCTGGTGGTGATAGTTCCGCGGCCCCACGCCGGCCCCGGAGATGAAGGTCTCGTGGTCGACGAGGATCTCGCGCACCTCGGCGAACCTGGCGAACGCCGCGACGCCGTACTTCTCCAGCCACACGGCCGGACCTGCCTCGCGCATCCGCTCGAAGAGCGGGTACGGATCGGTCAGGTTCGCGTCGTCGTACGGGTCGTCGGCGATGTTCATGCCGGGACGGTAGGAGCGGCCGGAAGGGCCGGACAACGAAGGTTCCCGCGTCATGAGAATCCGCGTTGCCGGGGTCCGCGGACCCTCCGCGACGATGTGCCCATGACCGCTCAACTGGCCACGTCCGCCGCCGACCGACAGGCCCGCGTCGTCGTCCTCGGCGCCACCCGGCTCACGCTCTCCGACCTCGTCGCCGTCGCCCGCCACGGCGCCCGCGTCGAGCTCGACGCCGCCGTCGACGAGCGGCTGCGCGCGAGCCAGGAGTGGGTCGAGGCGACGGGCCTGGAGCGGCCGATCTACTCGATCAACACCGGCTTCGGCTCCCTCGCCGGCCGCCAGGCCTTCGCCGACCCGGCCGACGCGGCCGAGCTGTCGCGCCGCCTGGTCCTGAGCAACGCCTCCGGCATCGGGCGGTACGTCGAGCCCGAGCTGGTCCGCGCGACGATGCTGATCCGCGCGGTCAGCCTGCTGTCCGGCCACTCCGGCGTGCGGCCCGAGGTCGCCCGGCTGGTGGTCGACATGCTCAACGCCGGGGTGCACCCGGCGATCCCGGAGTACGGCTCGCTCGGCGCGTCCGGTGACCTGATCCCGCTCGCCCACCTCGCGGTCGTGATGACCAAGGGCGTCGAGGGCCGCGAGAGCGCCGAGGAGGACGTCCGGAACTCCGGCGAGGTCCTCGCCGACGGCGACCGGGTCGTCACCGGCGCCCAGGCGATGGCCGACGCCGGCCTGGAGCGGATCGCGCTCGCCGCGAAGGAGGGCCTCGCGCTGCTCAACGGCACCTCCTTCTCCTGCGCCCAGGTCGCCCTCGCACTGCACGACGCGCAGAACCTGCTCGCCACCAACCTGGTCACCGCGGCGATGTCGATCGAGGCGCTCAAGGGATTCGGCGACGCCTTCATCGCCGAGCTGCACGAGGCCCGCGGGCAGGCCGGCCAGGTCGAGGTCGCCGCCCGCATCAGGGAGCTGCTCACCGGCGCGAGCCTGGTCGACGGCGACCGCGACCGCGACCCGGTCCGCCAGCCCCCGCAGGACGCCTACTCCCTGCGCTGCGTGCCGCAGGTCCTCGGCCCGATCACCGACACCCTGCGCTTCGTCTCCGGACTGGTCGAGAACGAGATGAACGCCGCCACCGACAACCCGCTGATCTTCCCGGCCCTCCCGCGCTCGCTGAAGGCCGTGTCGGGCGGCAACTTCCACGCGGAGTACATGGCCTTCGCCGCGGACTTCCTCGCCATCGCCGTCACCGAGATCGGCAGCATCACCGAGCGCCGGCTGTTCCGGATGGACGACGGCACCCTCAACCGCGGCCTGCCCGACATGCTCGTCAACAGCGCGCAGGTCGGCATGGACTGCGGCTACATGCTGCCGCAGTACCTCGCCGCCGCGCTGGTCTCCGACTGCAAGACCCTCGCCCACCCCGACTCCGTCGACTCGATCCCGACCTGCGCCAACCAGGAGGACCACGTCTCGATGGCCAACAACGCCGGCCGGCACGCCCGCCAGGTCGTCGCCAACGTCGAGGCCGTCGTCGCCATCGAGCTGCTCATGGCCGCCCAGGCGCTGGACCTGCGGATCCTGCAGGACGAGGTCACCGAGGACGGGCTCGCCCCGACCAGCCGCGCCGTCCGGGCACTGGTCCGCGGCAGCCAGGACGAGCAGGGCGAGCCGGTCGCGCACCTCACCCAGGACCGCGTGCTCTACCCGTGGCTGCGCAAGGCCGTCGAGCTGGTCCACTCCGGCGCCGTCGTCGCGACCGCCGAGGGCCGCTCATGAGCGAGGTCCGGGTCCGGGTCGCCGCGGCCCGCCAGGTCGCCGAGCGGGTCCGTGAGCTGGTCCTCGCGCCGGTGAACGGTACGCCGCTCCCCGGCTGGACACCCGGCGCGCACGTCGACCTCGTGCTCACCGACGACCTCACCCGCTCCTACTCGCTGTGCTCCGCACCCGACGCCGACACCTGGCGGATCGCGGTGCTCGAGGAGACCGACGGCCGCGGCGGCTCCCGGCACGTCCACCACGCGCTGGCGGTCGGCGACGAGCTGGTCACCTCCGCACCGCGCAACAACTTCGAGCTCGTCCTCGGCGATCGCCGGATCGTGCTCGTCTCCGGCGGCATCGGGGTCACGCCGATCCTGCCGATGGCCGCCGCCGCACAGGCCGCCGGCGCCGACTGGTGCCTGCTGCACCTCGCGCGCAGCGAGGCCGCCGCGGCGTACGTCGACGAGCTGGCGTCGTACGGCGACCGGGTGGTCCGCCACGTCGACACCGACGGCGGCCCGATCGACCTGGCCGCCGCGCTCGACGGGCTCGGCGGTGCCGACGCCGACGTCTACGCGTGCGGCCCGGGCCCCCTGCTCGCCGCCCTCGAGGACTACGCCGCCGCCCGCCCCGGCACCCACCTGGTGCTCGAGCGGTTCACCGGCGACGGCGACGCGGTGCGCGAGGGTGACCACGCGTTCGTGGTCGAGATCGCCGACGGGACCGAGATCCCCGTGGCCGCGGACCAGACCGTGCTCGACGCGCTCACCCACGCCGGGATCCGGGTGCTCAGCTCCTGCCAGGAGGGGGTCTGTGGCACGTGTGAGACGGTCGTCCTGGAAGGCGAGCCGGACCATCGCGACCACGTCCTCAGCGACGAGGAGCGCGAGAGCGGCGAGATGATGATGCCCTGCGTGTCGCGGTGCCGTGGCGCGCGGATCGTCCTGGATCTGTGAGGAGAGGGAGTACATGAGTCAGCAGGTGAAGGCCGTCGTCGCGCTCGCGAAGGGGGCGCCGGTGGAGGTCGTGACGATCAACGTGCCCGACCCGGGTCCGGGCGAGGCGGTGGTGAAGGTGCTCTCGTGCGGGGTGTGCCACACCGACCTGCACTACCGCGAGGGTGGGATCAACGACGACTTCCCGTTCCTGCTGGGTCACGAGGCCTCCGGGATCGTCGAGGCGGTCGGTCCGGATGTCACGGGGGTGGCTCCGGGTGACTTCGTGGTGTTGAACTGGCGGGCGGTGTGTGGTGAGTGCCGGGCGTGTCGCCGCGGTGAGGCGCAGTATTGCTTCAACACCCACAACGCGACGCAGAGGATGACGTTGGCCGAGGGTGAGGGTGCCGGGACGGAGCTGTCCCCGGCGCTGGGGATCGGTGCGTTCGCGGAGAAGACCCTGGTCGCGGCCGGTCAGTGCACGAAGGTCGACCCGAAGGCTCGTCCGGCCGCGGTCGGTCTGCTGGGGTGTGGCGTGATGGCCGGCATCGGGGCGGCGATCAACACCGGTGCGGTGGGCCGCGGGAGGTCGATCGCGGTCATCGGCTGCGGTGGTGTCGGGGTGGCGGCGATCGCGGGTGCCGCGCTGGCGGGTGCCTCGCCGATCATCGCGGTCGACATCGACGCGAAGAAGCTGGCGAAGGCGAAGGAGATGGGCGCGACCCACACGGTCGACTCGAGCCGGGTGGACCCGGTGGAGGAGATCAAGCGGATCTGTGGCGAGACCTACGAGGGTGCCGAGGGTGCGGACGTGGTGGTCGAGGCGGTGGGTCGTCCGGAGACGTGGAAGCAGGCGTTCTACGCCCGCGACCTGGCCGGCACGGTCGTGCTGGTCGGCGTCCCGACCCCGGACATGAAGGTCCCGGAGATCCCGTTGATCGACGTGTTCGGTCGTGGTGGGGCGTTGAAGTCGTCGTGGTACGGCGACTGCCTGCCCAGTCGTGACTTCCCGATGCTGGTCGACCTCTACCAGCAGGGTCGCCTCGACCTGGATGCGTTCGTGACCGAGGAGATCGGGATCGGCGACATCGAGGCGGCGTTCGAGAAGATGCACCACGGTGACGTGCTCCGCTCGGTCGTGATCCTGTGACAGCACGCGTCGACCACGCCGTCACCTCCGGCACGTTCAGCCTCGACGGCGAGACCTTCGACGTCGACAACAACGTCTGGGTCGTCGGTGACGACACCGAGTGCATCGTCATCGACGCACCCCACTCCGTCGACGACATCCTCGCCGTCGTCGGGGACCGCCGGGTCAAGGCGATCGTGTGCACCCATGCCCATGACGACCACGTCCGGGTCGCCCCCGCCCTGCGGGAGGCCGTCAACGACGGTGCGGGGGCCCCGATCCTGCTGCACCCCGACGACCGGCCGCTGTGGGAGCTCACCCACACCCAGTACCTGTGGGACGTCGACCTGGCCGACGGCCAGACCCTGGAGGTGGGCGGGACGACGCTGCAGGTGCTGCACACCCCGGGCCATGCCCCGGGGGCGGTGTGTCTCTACGCCCCGGAGCTGGGGTGTGTGTTCACCGGTGACACGCTCTTCCACGGTGGGCCGGGTGCGACCGGTCGCTCCTACAGCGACCGGCCCACGCTGGAGGCCTCGATCCGGGCGAGGCTGTTCGACCTGCCCGGCGACACGGTCGTGCACACCGGGCACGGCGAGGACACCACCATCGCGGCGGAGCGGGAGCTCCTCGGCTGACCCATGAGTTCGTCGCTCGCTCCTGCTCGACGAACTCGAGGTCAGTCCCGGAGCAGGCTGCGCAGGCGGGCCAGGGTCTCGTCGTCGAGGCCCAGCCCGTCGCGCAGGTACGCCGACCGGTCGCCGTACCGCTCCTCGACGGCGGCCCAGGCGGCGTCGAGGTACTCGACGTCGACCACGAGGGTCGGCTCGTAGACGGCGACCAGGCCGGGGCCGCCGTGCTTCTCGATCTCGGCCTCGACCCGCGCCCGGGAGGCGGCGCTGCGGGCGTTGGTGAGCAGGTAGTCGCTCTCGATGGTCGGGTCGTCGACGCCGGCGAGGTGCAGCAGCAGGGCGGCGACCCAGCCGGTGCGGTCCTTGCCCTGCGAGCAGTGGAAGAGCTGGGGGCCACCGGTGGAGAGCTGGCGGAGCACGCCGCCGAACGCGGTGCGGCAGTGCTGCTCGACGACGAAGCCCCGGTAGACCTCGTCCATCAGCGCGACCGCCTCGGCCCGGCTGGTGAGGCCGGAGAGCCGCTCGATCGGGATGCCGATGGCGTCGAAGTGCAGGTTCTCGGCGCCGGGGACCTCCGGGTCGGGGTGCAGGGCGATCTCGGCGGGGGAGCGCAGGTCGATGACCGCGGTCAGCCCGATGGCGTGCAGCGCGGCGCTGTCGACGTCGCTGAGGCGCAGGTCGTTGGAGCGGTAGAACACGCCGGTGCGGACCTTGCCGCCGTCGCGCGTCGCGTAACCGGTGCCGGCCACGTCGCGGAAGTTGTCGGCCGACGCCAGCCGCAGGTACTCCTGGTCCTGAGTCACGAGACGACCTTAGATGAGTCGACCGCGGGGAGGACGGGGGAGGAAGCGGGCCGTCCGGGCGGCGTACTCCGGGTAGCCCGGGCGCTGCATCATCGTCTGCTCGATCAGCTTCGCCCCGGTCGCCTCGCTCAGGAACCACGTCATCGCGGCCGGCGCGACGACCGTGGCCAGGCCCGCGAGCCATCCGGAGGCGAGCCCGCCGGCGAGCCACAGGCCCCACCACACGCACGCGTCGCCGAAGTAGTTCGGGTGCCGGGTCCACGCCCACAGCCCGGTGTCGAGGACCGGTGGGCGCTGGTCCCGCGGCCGCGAGCGGTACGACGCCAGCTGGGCGTCGCCGACCGCCTCGAAGAAGAGCCCGACCGCCCAGACCAGCACGCCCACCACGACGAGGGGACCCCAGCGCACCGGGAGAACCATGCCGACGGAGACGGGCAGCGCGATGACCGGGACGAGTGCGCCCTGCAGCGCGAACACCTTGCGCACGGCCCGAGCCATGCCGACCTCGGCGAGGCTGCCGCCGAGCAGCTTCTCGTAGCGCGGGTCCTCGCCGCGGTGCTGGGCGGCCCGCCGCCCGATGTGCCAGGCCAGCCGTCCGCCCCAGAGCACCACCAGCGCCATGACCAGCCCGGACCGCCACGGCGTGCCCGCGTCGGCCAGGACCGCGCCGGCCCCACACGCCAGCGCGGCCGCGGCGAACGCGGCCCCCCAGGCCACGTCGACGACGGCCACCCGGCCCTGGCGGCGGGCGACCAGTGCGGTGAGCGCCATGACCGCGGCCGCGGCGGCCACGGACAGCCCGATGCTGGTGAGGACGGTCATCCGACCGGCCTGCGCAGCAGCAGCTGGTCGACGCCCATCCGCCCGTCCCGGAACGCCATCGAGCCGCCGACGAGGTAGAGCCGCCAGACCCGGACCAGCTCCTCGCCGACGAGCGCGGTGATCGCCTCGATGTTCTCCTCGAAGCGCGCCAGCCAGCCGGCGACGGTCAGCACGTAGTGCTCGCGCAGCGCCTCGACGCCGCGCAGCTCCAGTCCGGCCGCCTCCAGCAGGCCGATCGTCGCTCCGACCGGACGCATGTGCATGTCCGGCGCGATGAACGACTCGATGAACGGCCCGCCGCCGGGGTGGTTCGCCCCGCGCGACATCTGCTGCACCAGCACCCGCCCGCCGGGGCGCACCGCGTCGTGGAGGACCCGCGCATAGGTCGGGTAGTTCCGCTCGCCGACGTGCTCGCCCATCTCCAGCGACGCGACCGCGTCGAACTCGGCGCCCGGCAGCGGTACGGCGTCGCGGTAGTCGCAGAGCCGGATCTCCACCCGGTCCGCCACGCCTCGCCGCCGGGCCGCGGCCTCGGCGAACCGCCGCTGCTCCGCCGAGATCGTCACGCCGACGACGCGGGCTCCGTGGTGCTCGGCGGCGTGCAGCGACAGCGAGCCCCAGCCGCAGCCGACGTCGAGCAGCCGCATCCCCGGCTCCAGGCCGAGCTTGCGGCAGACCAGGTCGAGCTTGGCCTCCTGGGCCTCGGCCAGTGGCTGCTCGGGCGAGGAGTGGTAGCCGCAGGAGTACGCCATGGTCCGCTCGTCCAGGACCAGCGAGTAGAAGTCCGCGGTCGTGTCGTAGTGGTGGCTGATCGCGCGCCGGTCGCGGTCCTTGCTGTGCAGCCGGCCGCGGACCCGGGCCTGGGTGGCGGGCGCGGCCGGCGGCCGGCCGAGCAGGTCGAGCCCGACGGCGGTCCGCACCGCCCCGGCGAGAGCGCGCAGCGAGGGCCGGCTCGGCAGGTCGCGGTCGGATGCGACCGCGAAGGCGTGGGTCAGCGCCGCGTCCAGGTCGCCGGGTACGTCGAGCTCGCCGGTCACGTAGGCCTGCGCGGCGCCGAGCTCGCCGGGGTGCCAGAGCAGCCGGCGCAGGGCGTCCGGGGAGCGCAGCTCCACGACCGGCGCGCCGACCGGGCCGGCCGTCGTACCGTCCCAGGCGATCAGGCGCACCGGGAGCTCGCCGCCGACGAAGGGACGCAGCGCCGACGCGAGGTCCTCCGCGACCGTGGTGCTCACCCCTCCTCCTGTCGGGCCAGCACCAGCTGGTGCACGTCGATGTAGTCGGCCGCGAAGCCGGCACGGCAGTACTCCAGGTAGAAGTGCCACATCCGCACGAAGGTCGGGTCGAAGCCGAGGTCCGCGACCCGCTCGTGCGCGGCGAGGAAGGCACGGTCCCAGCGTTGGAGGGTCGGCGCGTAGTGGCGGCCCATGGCGAGGTCGTCGGTGATCCGCAGGCTCGTGTGCCGGTGCGTCACCTGGTCGATCGCCCGGACCGACGGCAGCGCGCCGCCGGGGAAGATGTACTTGGTGATGAAGGTGTGCGTCGAGCCGGTGGCGAGCATCCGGTCGTGGGGCAGCGTGATCGCCTGCAGGGCGACCCTTCCGCCCGGCGCGAGCGCGTGGTCGAGGGTGCGGAAGTACGCCGGCCAGAACTCCCGCCCCACGGCCTCCACCATCTCGACGGAGACCACCGCGTCGTAGCTGCCCCCCGGCTCGTCGAGCAGTGCCCGGTAGTCGCACAGGTCGACCCTGACCCGGTCGGCGTGCCCCGCGGCGGCGATCCGCTCGCGCGCCAACGCCTGCTGCTCCACCGACAGGGTGATCGACCGGACGGTCGCGCCGCGGGCGGCGGCCCGGATCGCGAGCTCGCCCCAGCCGGTCCCGATCTCCAGCAACCGGGTCCCGACCCCGACGCCGGCCCGGTCGAGGAGCCGGTCGATCTTGCGCTGCTGGGCGAGGGCGAGGTCCTCGGACAGCGCGGTGCCGAGGTCCTCGAACAGGGCGCTGGAGTAGGACATCGTCGGGTCGAGGAAGGCGGCGAAGAGGTCGTTGGACAGGTCGTAGTGGTGGGCGACGTTGGCCTGCGTGTTCTCGCGGGTGCCGCGCTGGCTGCGCGGGAGCCGGGGCGACACCACCGCGCGCAGCCGCTGGAGGCTGCGGGGAACCAGGTCCGCCATGTCGGCGGCGAGGACGGTCAGGAAGTCGCCCAGCACGCCGTCGCCGGGGACGCCGTCCTCGGCCCAGGCGCCGGTCAGGTACGCCTCGCCGAAGCCGATCAGCTTGTCGCGGCCGATGCGGGCGAAGAGCTCGCCGGGCCGGTGCACGACGGCGGCCGGGCCGCCCAGACCGAGCTCCTCCACCGTGCCGTCCGGCCGGTGCAGCCGCACCGTGACGTGCCGGCGGGCGATCGCCGAGCGGAACAGCCGCTCCGCGACGCGGGCGGACAGCCCGCCCTCGGGGACCGGCGCGAGGCCGGGCCAGGCGGTGGTGGGGGAGGCCGTGAGCGTCATCGGAGCCCTCCTTCGGGGGAGTGGTGGCGCGGTCGGGGCTGGACGGGGAGTCGGCGCGCCCAGAGTGCGACGCCGTGCGCGCGGATCAGGGCGGCACCTCGCAGGCCGGCGAAAGGCAGCCGGGGAGGGGTGGTCGGGGTTCCGGTCAGCGTCGCGTCGAAGCGGGCACCGTCGCCGGTGACCAGCCGTACCCCGAGGTCGAGCCGGCCGGTGGCCGGGTCGGGCGGCGGTGCGAGCACCTCGTAGTGGCCGTCGGTGCCGTGGAAGGGCGAGACGTACATGGCCTTGTCCACGACGAACCTGCCGTCCGTGGTCGTGCGATCGGGGTCGAGGAGGTAGGCGTGCCGGTCGCCGTAGGTGTTGTGCACCTCGACGACGGTGGCTGCGGGACGGCCGCCCTCCGCGCCCGCGGCCCAGCACCAGTGGACCGTGATCGGGTTGAAGCAGTGCCCGAGGGCCCGGGGGTGGGCGGCCATCAGGGCGCGGCCGCCCCGCAGGTCGATGCCGTGCGCGGCCAGGAACCGGTCCAGGCCCTCGCGCACGGTGCGGGTCTCGCCGGTGAAGTGGTCGCGCCCCAGGAACCGGCCGCGCGCCCCGTCGACCGTGCCGTCGGAGGCGACCCGGTCGAGGTCGACGACGGTGAGGCGGGAGCGGTGGGTGAAGGCGTTGCGGAGCGGCTCGCGGCGCCGGTGCACCAGCGTGGTGGCGTACGTCGTCGCCGCCGGTGGTTGAGGTGCGAGGCCGCCCGCCGGTCGCTGTTCGTCGAGTAGCCGCCGGAGCGAGGAACGAGCGGAGGCGGCGTATCGAGACGCCTCACCGCGCCTCGATACGCCCACACCCTCGTTCCTCGGCCGTGGGCTGCTCGACGAGCTCAGGCCGAGCCGCTCGACGGCTCGCTGTCCCGAGCGCGCGCCGTCCTCGTGGAAGCCCCAGCCGTGGTACGCCCCGGCGAACACGATCCGGTCGGTGTCGATCTCCGGCAGCCGGGCCTGGGCGGCCACGGACTCCGGCGTGTAGAGCGGGTGGGCGTAGTCGCGGCGGACGAGCACCTGGGCAGGGTCGACGGCGTCCTCGCCGCCGAGCGTCACCAGGTAGCGGGTGTCGGTCGCGAGGCGTTGCAGCCGGGTCAGGTCGTAGGTGACCTGCACCCGCTCCTGGGCGACCCGCGGCCGGCGGAAGTTCCACGACGCCCAGGCGTCGCGGGCGTGCGGCAGCAGCCGGGTGTCGGTGTGCAGCAGTGCGGTGTTGCTCGAGTACGGGATCGCGTCGAGCACCTCCTTCTGCGCCGGGGTCGGCGCCGCGAGCATCCCGAGGGCCTGGTCGGGGTGGGTCGCGAGCACCACGGCGTCGTACGTCTCCCGTCCCTCGGGGGTGGTGACCTCGACGCCGTCCTCGGTCTCCTCGACCGCCAGCACCGGGGTCGAGGTGCGGATCCGGCCGCCCGACGCCTCCAGCGCCGCGGCGACGGCGGCCACGTAGGTCGCGGACCCGCCGGTCACCGTGCGCCAGGTCGGCGAGCCGAGGACCGCGAGCATGCCGTGGTGCTGCAGGAAGGCAAACAGGTACGCCGCCGGGTAGTCGAGCGCCGTGTCCGGGTCGCAGGACCACACGGCCGCGACGAGCGGCTCCATGAAGTGCCGGCGGAAGTACGGCGAGAAGCCGTGGTGGTCGAGGAAGGCGGCCAGCGTGGTGAGGTCGTCGGCGCCGGCGTCCAGGAGGCGCCGCGCGGCCCGGTGGAAGCGCGGCACGTCGGCCAGCATCCGCAGGTACGCCGGGTTGCGGTGGTTGCCCGCGCCCGCGGGGAACAGCCCACGCCGCCCGAGCGCGCCGGCCCACTCCAGGCCGGTGACCTCGTCGCTGGTCGACATCGACATCTCCGACTCCTGGGTCGGCACGCCGAGCTCGTCGAGGATCCGGATCAGCACCGGGTAGGTGTGCCGGTTGTGGACGATGAACCCGCTGTCGATGCGCAGCTCGCGGCCGGTCGGGTCGGTGACGGTGTGGGTGTCGGCGTGGCCGCCGAGCCGGTCGTCGGCCTCGAGCAGGGTCACCCGGGCGCCGGTCGAGGGGCGGGAGGCGAGATAGGCAGCAGTGAGTCCGGCAACGCCGGAGCCCACCACGGCGATCCGCCGTGGAGTCGTGGTCATGGCCGGTCCCTAGGAGTCCAGGGTGAAGAACGCGATGGGCTGGCTGGTGGGCTGGTCGGAGCCGCCGTCGGGCTCGACGGTGATCCCGACGCCGGTCGCCCGTGAGGCATCGCCCTCGAGGAGCACGGTCGCGTCGCGCAGGTCGGGCATCAGCCCGGCTCGCTCCATCTCGCCCGCGGGCGTCTGCAGCCACAGCTCGTAGACCTTGCCGTCCGGAGCGGGCGCCATGTCGGTGGTGCGGATGACGGCGCGGCCCTCGCTGCGCGAGATCACGACGGTGGCGGTCGAGCCGTCGGGGAACCTCTTGTCGACCGAGGTGGCGTCGGCGGCGGCGAGCACCCGCTCGGCAGCCGTCAGGCCCGGCTCCCGGGGGCTGTCGTCGGCCCAGGGCCGCAGCAGGAGTCCTCCTGCTGCGGCCACCAGGACGAGGACCGCGGCCACCAGCAGGAGGTGGCCGGTCCGCCCCGACCGGAGCGGTCGGAGCCGACGCCGGGCCGCCGCGAGCTCCACCGGCGCCCCCCCAGGCGCGGGCGTGCTCTGCGGCGGCAGCGGCCGGATCTGGGTGATCTCCTCGAGGACCCGGTCCCGGAGTGCTGCCGGCGGCTCGATCGCCTCGGCGCCCCCCAGCACGGCCGCGGCCTCGCGCAGCCCGTCCACCTCGTCGCGGCACTCGGCGCACTGGGCCAGGTGGGCCTCGAAGCGCGCCCGCTCCGCGTCGTCGAGCGCGTCCACGGCGTACGCCCCGGAGAGCGCGTGCACGTCCCAGCCGGGCGTCTGGTCGTGACCGGTCATCGTCCTACTCCGATCGTGTCGCGCAGCCGGATGAGGCCGTCGCGGATCCTGGTCTTCGCTGTCCCGACCGGTAGGTCGAGGAGGGTGGCCACCTCGGTGTGGGTGTAGCCGCCGAAGTACGCCAGCTCGATCGCCTCGCGCTGGACGTCGGTGAGCTGGCCGAGGGCCGCGCGCACGCGGTGCGCCTCGAGCGAGGCGTGCGCGGCCTCGGCCGTCGTGTCGTGCTCGACGCCCTGGTTGCGCTGCTCCCAGGTCGCGTCGCGCCTGCTCGCGGCCTCGGCGCTGCGGACCCGGTCGACCGCCTTGCGGTGGGTGATGGTCATCAGCCAGGCCAAGGCGCTGCCGCGCTCGGCGTCGTACCTGCTCGCCTGGCGCCACACCTCGAGGAACACCTCCTGGGTGACCTCCTCGGCCTGCGCCCGGTCACGCACCACGCGCAGCGCGAGGCCGTGGACGCGGGCGGCCGTGGCGTCGTACAGCGTGGCGAAGGCGGCGCTGTCGCCGCGGGCGGACTGCCGCAGCAGCGCGCCGAGGTCGGGGCCGTGACCGCCGGCCGGCGCCCCCGGGTGGGGGGCGCCGGCCGGGTCGCCGGGGACCGGATCCATGGTGGTGATCCTTCCGGGTCAGCTGGTGTGCGGGAAGTGCCCGGTAGGGGTCACTTGACCCCGGTCAGCACCTTGTCGATGACGTAGACGGTCGCGTTCGCGGTCGGGATGTTGCCGCACAGGACGGTGGCGGTCACGGTGCCGTCGCTGACGGTCATGCCGCTCTCCGCGTCGCCCTCGATGGTCAGCGTGTCCCCCGCGAGGGTCTCCTTGTCGCCGGCGACGGCGTCGGCGGCGTCGTTCTCGCCGAGCACGTGGTGGGCGAGGACCTTGTACAGCGCGCTGTCCTGGCCCTTCTCCTTGCCCTCCGTGACCAGGCCGTTGAGCTGGTCCTCGGGGATCGCGGCGAAGGCGTCGTTGTACGGCGCGAAGACCGTCAGCGCCTCGGAGCCGTTGAGGGTGTCGGCGAGACCGTCGATGCTGGTGACGGCGGTGACCAGGGTGCTGAGCAGCGGGTTGTTGCTCGCGGCGGTGGCGACCGGGTCCTTGACCATGCCGTCGAAGGAACCGGCACCGGAGGTCGGGATCGCCGAGCAGCCCGGTCCGAACGTCTGGGCGCCCGCGCCCTCGTCGGCCATCGTCTCGGACGACGAGGCGTCGTCGCCGCTGCCGGAGGCGGTGGCCTCGTTGTCCGCGTCGTCGCCGCAGGCGGCGAGGGAGACGGACAGGGCGAGCACGGCGACGCTGGCGCCGGTGACCCGGCGGAACTTCTGGAGCTTCATGGTGATGCCTTCCGTGGAGGGTGATCGGTGCGGTGGTGCCTTGTGCGGGTGATTCGGAGCCCGGGCGGTCGCGGATTGCGTTCGATCGAACGATCTGAGGGAAATTTCGGGTCGGAAGTTCCCCTGGTCGCTCGATCGAACGGATCGGGGGAGGTCACGAGACCCGGACGAGGAGCTCGTGCAGCCCGGACGCGCCGTCCGGGAAGGGCTCGGCGCGCGCGGCGGTCTGCGGCTCGCCGTTCCCGGCGACGGCGCGGACCGCGATCCGGTGCGAGCCCGGCTCGGCCGACCAGCGGTGGAACCACTGCCGCCAGTAGTCGTCGCCGCCGTCGGGGCCCAGCTGCGCGTCGACCCAGGGACCGCCGTCGACCCGGACCTGGACGCCGGCGATCCCGCCGCGCTCCTGTGCCCAGGCGACGCCCCCGACGACGACGTCGCCGGCGTCGAGGTCGGCCAGCGCCTTCGGGGTGTCGATCCGCGCGGAGATCTTGATGGGGGCGTTCGTCGCCCAGCCGCGCTCGGTCCAGTAGGCCTGGCGCTCGTCGTACGTGGTCAGGGTGAGGCGGCGCAGCCACTTGGTCGCGCTGATGAAGCCGTACAGACCGGGGATCACCAGCCGCACCGGGAAACCGTGCTCGCGGGGCAGTGGCTCGCCGTTCATCCCGACCGCGACCAGCGCGTCGCGGCCGTCGGTCGCCAGCGCGAGGGGGGTGCTGATCGTCATCCCCGCGAAGTCGGTCGACAGGATCTGGTCCGCCTTCGTGGACCCGATCCCGGCCAGGTCGAGCACGTCGGTGAGTCGGACCCCGAGCCAGCGCGCGCCGCCGACGTAGGGGCCCCCGACGCTGTTGGACACGCAGGTCAGCGTGATGTCGCGCTCGACCATCGGCATCGCGAGGAGGTCGTCGAAGCCCAGCGTGACCTTCCGGTCCACGTCCCCGTCGATGGTCAGCGTCCAGTCGTCGGCGCTGATGACGGGTACGTCGAGGCGGGTGTCGACCCGGTAGAAGTCCGCGTTCGGCGTGCGGAACCGGGTGATCCCGGGGACCTGGTCGTCGAGGCCGCGCGGCAGCGGGGGCGCCGGGTCGCCCGGAGTCGGCAGCGTGACGTCCTCGGGCCGGGTCCGCAGCCGCGTCACGAGCCGCCCGGCGAGCCCTCCGGCCGCGGCCATGGCGGCGAGCGCGGTGACCGTCAGCAGCACGGTCCGGCGGCCGTCGTCGCTCGTCGCGGCGCAGGCGTGCGTGCGGCCCAGCAGCCGCAGCGCGGCCGGGGCGGCGAGCGCCGCCACCACCGAGGGGAGCAGGTCCAGCGGGTCGGCCGCCGGCCGGGCGAGCACAGCGACCGCGGCGATGCCGACCAGTGCCACCAACAGCCCCGCCCCGACCGCGAACCGTCGCCTGGCCAGCAGCCCGGCGACCGCCGCCAGCACCAGCACCCCGGCCAGGACCGAGCCGACCAGGATCGCCTTGTCGGCGCTCCCGAACGTCCGGATCGCCCACTCCTTCACCGGGGTCGGCGTCAGGTCGATGACCGTCGAGCCGACCGCCAGCACCGGCGACGCCGCCGGGTCGGTGAGCGCGGCCGCGAGGTGCGCGAGGCCGATGCCGACGAGGGTGGCCAGGACGCCGTACCCGGCCCAGAGGAGTCTTCTCATGGGAGGGGTTCGTCACGGACCCCGGTCCGGGATGGGTCAGACCGGCGTGGCGATGTGCACGAGCGCGTCGCCCGCGTTGACGATCGGGGCGCGGGTCAGCCCGATCACGATGCCGTCGCGGTCGGCGTGGACCAGGCGCACCCGGCGGCCGAAGGTGTCGGAGAGGCCGCCGAGCCGCTGGCCCGTCTCGACCCGCTCGCCGAGCCGCACGTCGAGATGCAGGATGCCGGTGCCGCGGGCCCGGACCCAGGAGCTGGAGCGGCACTCGGCCGGCGCCGGGTGGTCCACCCAGGCGGGGTCGGGGTCGATCATGCCGAGCGAGGCGAGCACCCGGCGTACCCCGGCAACGCCCACAGCGATCGGCTCGGCCTGGAAGCGCATCGCCTCGCCGGCCTCGTAGAGCAGCACCGTCGCTCCACGGTCGCGCCCGGCCTGGCGCAGCGAACCGTCGCGCAGCCGGGCGTGCAGCATGACCGGCGCGCCGAACGCGTCGGCCAGCTCACGGGTGCGCGGGTCGTCGAGGTCGGCGCGGATCTGGGGCAGGTTGGTGCGCTTGTCCGCGGCCGTGTGGAGGTCGATGCCGACGTCGCACTTGCCGACCACCTCGGTCATGAACAGGTGCGCGATCCGGCTGGCCAGCGAGCCGCGCGCCGATCCCGGGAACGAGCGGTTGAGGTCGCGGCGGTCCGGCAGGTAGCGGTCGCCGGTCATGAACCCGAACACGTTGACGACGGGTACGGCGACCAGGGTGCCGCGCAGCGTCCGCGGCGACAGGCTCGCCACGATCTGCTGCACCACCTCGACGCCCATCACCTCGTCGCCGTGGATCGCGGCGTTCACCCAGACGGTCGGCCCCGGCTCGCGGCCGTGGACGACACGCACCGGCAGGCTGATGTCGCCGCCGGTCACCAGCCGGGTGATGGGGAGCTCGACCTCCTTCGCGGAGCCGGCCCGCACGCGGACGCTGCCGATCGCGAACGACTCACGCAGGGCCATCGACCGCCGCCTCCGCACGCCCGCGGTTCTTGCGACGGACCCTCCTCGGCGGGCGACCGCCGAGGTAGGAGCGTCCCGAGTCGACGAGGAAGCCCTGGCGCAGCGCCTCCCGCCCGACCAGCATCCGGAAGCCCATCGCGTCGCGCCGGGTCAGCGTCACCTCGGTCGTGATCGTGTGGCCGAGCAGCTCGATCTCGGTCAGGACGACGATCCGGCGCTGCGCGTGCCCCGTCGAGCTGCGCACCAGCCGGCGGTCGTGGACCGGGCACTCGACGACGACCGAGTCCTCCGCCGAGCGCTGCCAGGGGTGGACCGAGAACCGGACCCAGGGGGCGCCGTCGCGCTCGAACTCGTGGAGGTCGAAGGCGTGCAGCGCCGACGTACGCGCACCGGTGTCGAGCTTGGCCTTGACCGGTCCCACGCCGAGTGCTGGCAGACTCACCCACTCACGCCACCCGGCGACCGCCGGAGGGCTGATTGAATGGGGCCTGGGCACAGACCCATCCAAGCAGGGAATCCACACGCAAGCCGATCAGGTCGGGGAATGAAGCTCGCGATCCTCTCCCGCGCTCCGCGGTCCTACAGCACCCAGCGCCTGCGCACCGCCGCCCTCGACCGGGGTCACCAGGTGAAGGTGCTCAACACGCTGCGGTTCGCCATCGACCTGTCGGGCGACGAGCCCGACCTGCAGTTCCGCGGCAAGCAGCTCTCCGACTACGACGCCGTGCTGCCGCGGATCGGCAACTCGATCACCTACTTCGGCACCGCTGTCGTGCGCCAGTTCGAGCAGATGGACGTCTACACGCCCAACACCGCCAACGGGATCGCCAACTCGCGCGACAAGCTGCGCGCCACCCAGATCCTGTCGCGGCACAACATCGGCATGCCGGCCACGACCTTCGTGCGCGACCGCGCCGACGTGATCCCCGCGATCGAGCGGGTCGGCGGCGCGCCGGTCGTGATCAAGCTCCTCGAGGGGACCCAGGGCATCGGCGTCATCCTCGCGCCCAGCATCAAGGTCGCCGAGGCGATCATCGAGACCCTGCAGAGCACCAAGCAGCAGGTCCTCATCCAGCGTTTCGTCAAGGAGTCGAAGGGCCGCGACGTGCGGGCCCTCGTCGTCGGCGACCGTGTGGTCGCGGCGATGCGCCGCGTCGCGCAGGGCGACGAGTTCCGCTCCAACGTGCACCGCGGCGGCACCGTCGAGCGGGTCGACCTCGACCCGGCGTACGAGCAGGTCGCGGTCCGCGCCGCCCAGATCATGGGCCTCAAGGTCGCCGGTGTCGACATGCTCGAGGGCAAGTCCGGCCCGCTCGTGATGGAGGTCAACTCCTCGCCGGGCCTGGAGGGCATCGAGACCGCCACCAAGCTCGACGTCGCCGGCGCGATCATCGACTACATCGACAACCAGGTCGCCTTCCCCCAGATCGACGTCCGCGAGCGGCTCTCCGTCTCGACCGGGTACGGCGTGGCCGAGCTCGTCGTCCACGGCGACGCCGACCTCGTCGGCAAGAGCATCGGCGACTCCGGGCTGCGCGACCGCGACATCACCGTGCTGACCCTGCACCGCGGCACCCTGGTCATCCCCAACCCGTTCCCGCACCACGTGCTGGAGGCCGAGGACCGGCTGCTGTGCTTCGGCAAGCTCGAGGAGATGCGCTCGATGATCCCCGCCCGCCCCAAGCGGCGCGCCCGGGTCAAGAAGCTCCCGAAGACGCCGATCCACGAGGGGTGAGCCCGCCCGCCGGTGGGACCGGGCAGGATGGCCCGCATGACTGATGCACCCGCCGAGCTGGTCCACCTCGACGTCGCCGACGGCATCGCGACGATCACCCTCGACTCGCCCCACAACCGCAACGCGCTCTCGCGCCAGCTGGTCACCGAGCTGGTCGGCCACCTCGCGACCGCGGACGCGGCGGACGACGTACGGGTGATCGTGCTGCGGTCCTCGGGGCGGGTGTTCTGCTCGGGCGCGGACCTGTCCGAGGCCGCGACGGTCCCGATGCAGGAGGGCGCCCGCGCGATCGTGGCCCTGCAGCGTCAGATCGTGGCGTCGGCCAAGCCGGTCGTCACCGTCGTCGAGGGCGCCGCCCGCGCCGGCGGCATCGGCATCGTGGCCGCCTCCGACGTCGTGGTCGTCGCCGACGACGCCACCTTCGCGCTCACCGAGGTCAAGCTCGGCCTCACCCCCGCGGTCATCTCGCTCACCGTGTTCCCGCGGCTCACCCCCCGCGGCCTGGCCTGGACCGCTCTCGGCGGTGAGGTCTTCAGCGGCGCCGAGGCCGCCGACTTCGGTCTCGCGACCTTCGCCGTCCCGGCGGAGGGCCTGCAGGCGAAGGTCGACGACGTGGTCGGCAAGCTCGCGACGGGCGCCGCCCAGGGCCTGCGCGAGACCAAGGCGCTGCTCGCCGCCGACCTGCTCGAGCGGATCGACGCGAAGGGCGAGGAGCTGGTCGAGCTGAGCGCCCGGCTGTTCGGTTCCGACGAGGCACGCGAGGCGATGACCGCCTTCCTCACCAGCAAGAAGGGCTGACCCGCAGCCGGATCGGGGTTTGCGAGGACCCGATCCGGAGCATGGGCACCGGTGGAGGTGGACGTGGTGCGCACGATGACGAGCAGGTTCGCGGCGGGGGTGGCGGGAGCCGTGGCACTGGCGATGGTGGTGCTGCCGGGAGGTACGCCGGCGGGCGCGACGGAGGCGAGCGACGAGGCCTGCCTGATGCAGGCGGCGACCGGCCGGGTGCAGTGCTACCCGAGCGCCGACGCGCTGCTGGAGGCGGTCACCGGCCAACCCGCCGAGGGGTTCAGCACCGCCGACCTCGCGGCGCCCGACACGGTCGCGGCCATCGAGGCCGGCCTGGCGGGGGCCGCCGGGACCGAGGGCCTCCGCGCGCCCGGCGCATCCCGGGCGTCGGTCGTCACCGCGATCTTCTACGACGGCACCTACGCGACCGGCGCGGCCCTGGTCATGGAGGCGCCCAGCGGCTGCGACGACGACCTCGGCGTGGAGTGGGCCTGGCCGACGTTGACGCCCGAGTGGCGCAACCGGATCCGGTCGGGCGTCGGCTACGCCCGCTGCGAGTTCAAGGTCTGGAACCACGCCTGGTACGCCGGTGCGGCGTACGGCTTCGTCGCGAGCTCGGGGTGGTTCGGCGCGCTCGACGGCGCTGCCAACTCGGTGCGGATGCGCTAGGGCCGCCGCCCGCCGCCCTGCACGTCCGCGAGCTGGGCGGTCCGGAACTCCAGCACCGACGGCGTCGCGGGGTCGGTGCACGCGGGCGTGTCGTGATCGAGCCGGGCCTCGGCGCTCGATCCGTCGGGGAAGTCGATCCGCGCGACCGGGCTCGCCTCGCCGCACCAGTTGCGCCACGTCGCGTGCACCGCGGCGTGCTGCCCGACGCCGAGCGATACCGGCGTGAACGTGGCCGGGACGGTGGTGCTGGTCGTCGACGCGCCGCTGCCGACGGTGATCCGCACGCCCCGGCCGAGGGTGCACGGCCGGGCCGCGGGACCGTCGAGCACGAGCGCGAGCTCCTGGGCCATCGCGGCGTCCGGACCGGGCGTGGTCACCCCGGTCGACTGGATGGTCACGCTGCCGCAGGCCGGGGACGCGGCCGGGTTCGGGGCCCGGTCGTCGCCCGCGTCGCGCAGCACGACGCCGGCCACCCCGAGCCCGGCGACCACGCAGGCCGCGGCGACGAGGCCGGCCACCCGGCGCTGCCGGTGCCGGCGCTGCCCGGCGGCGACCCGCTCGAGCAGGTCGGGGACGTGGGGCACGGGGACGTCGCCGTCGCGGACGAAGGCGGTCAGCTGCCGCTCGAGGTCACTCATCGACCGACCTCCCCACGGCGCCCTCGGGGCGCTGGTCGGGCACGTGCACGCCCATCAGCCGGCGCAGGCTGGCCATCCCGCGGCTGGCCTGGCTCTTGACCGTGCCGGGGCGGCAGTGCAGCACCTCGGCGATCTCCCTCTCCGAGCAGTCCTCGTAGTAGCGCAGCACGAGCACGGCGCGCTGGCGCGGCGGGAGCTGCTGCAGGGCCGCCCACACGTCGGACTCCCAATCCGGGCCCGTCTCGGCGGCGGCGCGCTCCTCGGGCTCGGCCCGCAGCTGCTCGCGGCGGTCGCGCTTGCTGCGGGTCCACCACAGCCGGGTCATCGTGCGCCGGGCGTAGGCGTCCTGGTGCTCCACGTCGCGGACGTGACGCCAGCGCCGGCCGAGCCGCAGGAAGGTCTCCTGGGTGAGGTCGGCGGCGGTGTGGGGGTCGCCTCCGGTCAGGAGCATGCCGTAGCGCAGGAGGCCGTGCTGCTTCGCCGCCACGAATGCGGCGAACTCGGCGTCCACGCGCCGCTCACCCCCCTTCGCGCATCCCGAGACCACGTGTTCACGACTACCCCAAGGCCGTTCGTGGCTCCGAGGGTTGCATCCCCCTGCCGATTCGCGAGCACCGGCACGCGCGACATCTCTAGAACCTGTTCTATTTCCCGACTAGGGTCGGCGCGTGGACTTCGCGATGGTCACCGCCTACCACCCGATCGACCAGCTCGTGCCGCTGGCGCGCGCTGCCGAGGAGGCCGGGTTCGCCGCGTTCAGCCTCGCCGACCACGTGGTCGACCTGGAGACGCTCGCGACGCCGTACCCCTACACCCGCGACGGCGACCGGCGCTGGAAGCCCGACGTCGACTGGCCCGACCCGTGGGTCACCATCGGCGCGCTGTCCCAGGTGACGACGCAGCTGCGGTTCTTCACCTCGATCTACGTCGCGGCGATGCGCAACCCGTTCGTGGTCGCCAAGGCGGTCGGTACGGCGGCCGCCCTGTCCGGCGGCCGGGTCGCCCTGGGTGTCGGGGTCGGTTGGTGCCGCGAGGAGTTCGAGCTCCTCGAGGAGGACTTCGCGACCCGCGGGCGGCGTACCGACGAGGGGCTGGACCTGATGCGGGAGCTGTGGGCACCCGGCTGGACCGAGTTCGCCGGCGAGTTCTACAGCTGCGAGCGGCTGGTCATGCTGCCCAAGCCGCCCGGCCGGATCCCGGTCTGGGTGGGCGGGCTGTCCGACGTCGCGTTGCGCCGGGCGGCGCGCAACGACGGCTGGATCGGCGACATGGCCACCGTCGACGAGGCGATCGTGATCGTCGAGCGGCTGCAGGCGCTGCGGCGCGAGGAGGGCAAGGACCTCGACGAGCCGTTCGCCGTCGTACCGGCGCTGACGGACGCCTTCGCTCCCGAGGACTTCGCCCGCGCCGCCCGAGGCGGCGTGACGATGTGCATGACCATGCCGTGGATGTACTACTACCCGCCGGACGCCACCCTGGAGCAGCGTCTCGACGGGATCGCCAGGTACGGCGCCGAGATCATCGCGCCGACCCGGGCGCTGCTGGAGGCTCAGCCCTCCAGGTAGGCGGTCAGCATCGACACGATCACGCGGTGCGCGCGCTCGATGTCGATGTGGGTGCCGAGCAGCCGCTCGTTGCGCAGGCTGCGCAGCATCGCCGGCAGCACCTCGGACATCGCCGCCCGCCGCTCCTCGTCGAGGCCGTCGACCCCGTCGAAGAAGCGGGTGAACGCCAGGATCGAGAGCTCGTCGAGGTGCCGGATCGAGGCGGCCGTGCGCGGATGGGTCTCCGCGAGCAGCTCCAGCGGTCGCGGCAGCGCCCAGCGCATGGTCTCGACGGTGACGGCGTACGGCGACTCGAGGACCGAGCTGTAGAGCTCGGCGACCTCGGCCACCCGGCCGGCGAGGGTCGTGCTCTTCGGAGCCGCCCACAGGTCGGATCCGACCTCGGCGACCTGGTCGGCGACGGCGGACCAGAACCCGTCGGAGTCCCCGAACAGGTTCTGCACCGAGCCCCAGCTGAGCCCGGCCTCCTTGGCGACCATGTTGATCGAGACCGTCTCCGGGCGGCCGGTCCCGAGCATCTCGACCGCCGTGGACAACAGCTTCTCGCGCGCGGCCACGCCGCGGCGGTTCGGTTTGCGGGACATCGTTGTTGCCCCGGACGTCATGCTCATCGTGTTCCCCCCTTGGACACGCGATGCTTCGGGCCGTTCACCTCCACAGTAGTGCCTTTGGTGGGAGTTCGCTGTCCCGTCCGCGGACCGTCTTCCGGCGCCTGTAGAGTTGATGGCTTGCCGCTTTGTGCGGCGGTCAGGAAACGAGTGCGGACGGCAGGGGTCACGTCGGTGGCAGATGAGCTGGTGGAGCGCGAGGTCGCAACAGAACAGGCCTTCGTCGACCGGGTCTACCGGCAGCTGGAGCAGGCGGGCAAGGCCGCCCAGCAGCTGGCGAAGGAAGGACACTCCCGCGGCCGGCTCGGCCACGAGGGCGGTCTCGTCGAGCGCGACGCGATGGTCTTCCAGGCCGCGAAGCGGATCGCCCAGCTCGACGCCGCCCACGAGGGCCTCGTGTTCGGGCGGCTCGACCTCGACGCGGCGGTCGACGCCGCACCGCGGTACGTCGGACGGATCGGCCTGCGCGACGACGACCACGAGTCGCTGCTGATCGACTGGCGCGCGCCCGCCGCCGCGGTGTTCTACCAGGCGACCGCGGCCGACCCCCATGGCGTGCTGCGCCGCCGGGTGCTGCGCAGCGCCGGCCGCTCGGTCGTGGGCGTCGAGGACGAGCTCCTCGACGCCGCGGGCCTGGAGGCGGCCGAGGCCGCCGGTCGCGTCCTCCCCATCGTCGGCGAGGGCGCCCTGATGGCGCAGCTCTCCCGGGCCCGTGACCGGTCGATGCACTCGATCGTCGCGACCATCCAGGCCGAGCAGGACAAGGCGATCCGGGCGCCCTCCCGTGGTGTCGTCTCGATCTCCGGTGGCCCCGGCACCGGCAAGACGGTCGTCGCCCTGCACCGGGCGGCGTACCTGCTCTACACCGACCGGCAACGCTACGAGCGCGGCGGCGTCCTGGTCGTCGGCCCCTCGGGCGTGTTCATGCGCTACATCGAGCGGGTGCTCCCGTCGCTCGGCGAGACCGCGGTCGCGCTGCGCAGCCTCGGCGAGGTGGTCGACGAGGTCCGCGCGACCCGCCACGACGAGCCGGCCGTCGCCGACATCAAGGGCTCGGCGCGGATGGCCGAGCTGATGCGACGTACGGCGCGCCAGCAGGCGCCCGGAAGCCCGCGGGAGTACCGCGTCTTCTGGCGCGACGACCGGCTGGTCCTCGACCGCGGGAGGCTCGGCCAGGTCCGCCGCCAGCTGATGTCGCAGGGGCTGCGCAACAAGCAGCTCCCGCGCGTCTCCCACGCCCTCCTCGACGCGCTGTGGCGCCAGGTCCGGGGCGAGCGCGGACGCGAGCAGGGCCGGGAGAAGTTCAACGACGAGATGCTCTCGCGCGACGACTTCCTCGACTTCGCTCTCGCGTGGTGGCCGCCGCTCGACGCGCCGACCGTGCTGTGCTGGCTGCGCGACCCGGAGTTCCTGGCCCGTGTCGGCGAGGGCCTGCTGTCGGCCGAGGAGCAGCGGCTGCTCGCGAAGACCTGGGCCGGGCTCGACCCGACGCGCCCGATCAGCCCGCAGATCGCCATCGAGGACGTCCCACTGCTCGACGAGCTGCGCTACGCCCTCGGCGACGTCCCGCAGAAGGCCGACGACGAGCGCGACGACCCGATGGCCCTGATCGAGGGTGCGGTCGACATCCAGGAGCTGATGACGGCCTCCGACCGCGAGTTCGCACCGTCCGGTCGCGCCTGGCGCCCGCCGATCTCGAGCATCGAGGACGACGGCTACGCCCACGTCCTCGTCGACGAGGCGCAGGACCTCACCCCCATGCAGTGGCGGATGGTCGGTCGCCGCGGCCGCACCGCCTCCTGGACCATCGTCGGCGACCCGGCCCAGTCGTCCTGGCCCGTGCCGGCCGAGGCCGCCGCGGCCCGGGCCGAGGCGTTGGACCGCAAGCAGGTGCACTCCTTCCACCTGTCGACCAACTACCGCAACTCCGCCGAGATCTACGCCCACGCGGCCGCCTACGCCTCCCGGGTGGGCCTGGACGCCGACCTGCCCGACGCGGTGCGCCGGACCGGCGAGGAGCCGGTGGTCGTCGACCTTCCCCCCGGCGCGAGCGCGGCCGAGCTCGAGGCGGCCACCCGGACCGCCGTCCTCGACGTTGCGGGCCGGGTCTCCGGGACGGTCGGCATCGTCGTACCCGTCGCCCGGCGCTCCGAGGTCAATGCCTGGCTGGCGTCCTGGCCCGAGCTGGCCCAGGACGCGGCCGGTGCCCGCGCCGCCATCGACTCGTCGGTGACGCCCTCGGGGGAGGACCGGGTGGTCGTGCTGACCGGCCTCGACACCAAGGGCCTGGAGTTCGACGGCATCGTCGTCGTCCGGCCCCAGGAGATCGAGGACGAGTCGGCGACCGGCCGCGCGACCCTGTACGTCGTGCTCACCCGCGCCACGCAGCTGCTCACCACCGTCGGCTGACGGTCACCAACGATCCGTGGATCGTCCGTGACCCGAACGGGCCAGTCGGGCTGAGTACGCCGACGGACGCCTGCCGGGGCATCGCGGCCGAGCATCGGAGGATGAGTCGGATCCTCCTGACGTTCGTGGTCGCCTGCGCGCTGGTCCTGATGGTCCGGGGCCTCGGCGAGCAGATCCACATCGAGAACACCTCCGAGGCCGTCCGCACCGCCCGGCACGGGATGACGCTGATCGGGTGGGCGTGCGTCCTGCTGACCGGCGCGGCGGTGTGGTCGTCGGCCGCGATGCGAAGGTCGCCCTGGATCGCGGTCGGGCTGATGACGCCCGTCGTGCTCTGCGGTGGCCTCACCTGGCTGGTTCCGGACAGCCTGTGGGGAGTCCTGGCCGCCGTGGTCGCCGTACCGGCCGCAGGGGCAGCCGGCCTCGTCGTGCTGCTGGTGCCGGGCCGATGAGCCGGGCCGGCGCGCTCGGCCACGCGGCCCTCGCTGCGGTCGGGACGATGCTGCTGCTCGTCCTCTCCGAGCCGGTCGCGTGGGACGAACCACGTGTCGACACCGACCAGTGGGACCTGGCCGCCGCCGTCCTCGGGCTCGCCGTCGTCGCGACCGGTGTCATCGCCGGGGCGCTCGACGGCACCCTGCTGCACAGCCGGTCGACAGCGGGCCTGGTGCTCGCCCTGGTCCTCGACGTCGTGCTGCTCGCGCCGCTGCTGTGGGTCACGGGCCTGGTGATGCTGTTCCTGCAGCTCGACGACGGTGGCGCCCCGCTCGACGCCGTCCTCGCCCCGGTCGGCGGCTGGCTGGCCGGGATGCTCCTGCTGCACCTCGTCTCCGCGGCCGTCGTACGGGAGCTGGACCGGCGAGACGGGTGACCCGGATTGCCCGCCCCGGCACACTGGACGAATGACGACCCACCGGCGCCTCCCCACGGTGGACGACGTCCGCGGCCGGCTGGGGGAGGCACTCTTCCTGCGGGTCGCCGGTCCTGACGGCGCCCGGCACCGCGACCGGATCCACCACACGCCCGGGCCGCGGTGGTTCGACGGCGACAGCCCGATCGCGCGGGTCCACGGCGACGCCGCGATGTTCGTCGGCGGGATCCGGGCGTTGCTGCTGCAGAGCCTCCACCCCGCGGCGATGCGTGCCGTGTCGGAGCACTCCGGCTACCGCGGCGACATGTGGGGACGGCTGGCGCGCACCAGCCGGTTCCTCGCCGTCACGACCTTCGGGACCGGGGCCGATGCGCAGCGCGCGGTCGACGCCGTGCGAGCGATCCACGACCGGGTCAGCGGCACGATGCCCGACGGGACGACGTACGCCGCCTCCGACCCCCACCTGCTGCTGTGGGTGCACGTCGCGGAGGTGGACAGCTTCCTGCGCGCGCACCGGGTCTACGGCGCCGAGCCGCTGGACGCCGCCGGGTACGACGCCTACGTCGCCCAGACCGCCGAGGTGGCGCGACGCCTCGGCGTCCTCGACCCACCCACCACGGTGGCGGAGCTGGAGGAGGCCCTGGCGTCGTTCCGGCCCGAGCTGCGCGGGACGCCGGAGGCGCGCGAGGCCGTCGGCTACGTGCTGCTGCGGCCCCCGCTCCCGTTGCTGGCGCGGCCGGCGTACGGCGTGCTGGCCTCGGCGGCGGTGGGCCTGATGCCGCTCTGGTCACGCGCCCCGCTGCGGCTGCCGTGGCTGCCGCTGGCCGAGCGCACGGCGGTCCGGGCGATGGGAGCCGCGGCCGTCGGCACCATCCGCTGGGCGATGGCGCCCCGCGCGGTGTCGGCGTCGGCCTGAGGGCGGTTGTCCGTCCTGCCAACGGACCTTGCCCAAGTTGTGCACCTCGCCCGAGAGTCGGGCGCCCGCGCGCTGCGACCGTTGAGGCCTACCCGGCGACGCCCGCCGTCGCCACGTCCAAGGAGGCACCCGATGGCCAGGTACGCAACGCAAGGAGCAGACGGAACGACCGTCCCGTGGCGCGACAAGAAGCGCTACCTGTGGATCCTCGGACTCGTCGTACCCCTCACGCCGATCGTGGGGATTGCTCTGTTCGAGGCGACCGACAGCGCACTCTTCTTCTGGCTGACGCCCGTCGTGTTCTTCGGGCTGATCCCCCTGATCGACCTGGTGGCCGGGTACGACAGCACCAACCCGCCGGACGACGTGATCGACGCGCTCGAGAACGACCGGTTCTACCGCTGGGTCACCTACCTCTACCTCCCGGTGCAGTACGCCGGCTTCGTGGCGGCGATCTGGTACCTCGCCACCACGGACATGTCCGTCCTGGCCAAGGTCGGTCTCGCGATCTCGGTGGGTGTGGTCGGCGGCGTGGCGATCAACACCGCGCACGAGCTCGGCCACAAGCGCGAGTCGGTCGAGCGGTGGGCCTCCAAGATCGCCCTGGCGCAGACCTTCTACGGCCACTTCTACATCGAGCACAACCGCGGCCACCACGTCCGGGTGGCGACCCCGGAGGACCCGGCCAGCGCCCGGATGGGGGAGAGCGTCTACCGCTTCTGGCCGCGCACCGTCGCCGGTTCGCTGAAGAGCTCGTGGGAGCTCGAGGCCAAGCGGTACCAGCGCAAGGGCACGCACCCGTTCCACCTCGGCAACGACGTGCTGAACGCCTGGCTGATGACCGTGGCCCTGTGGGGTGGCCTGATGCTCTGGCTCGGACTGGCCTGCGACGTCAACCCGCTCAGCCTGCTGCCGTACCTCCTCCTGCAGGCGGTCGTCGGGTTCTCGCTCCTCGAGGTCGTCAACTACATGGAGCACTACGGCATGGTCCGCCAGAAGGTCGGTACCCCCGGCAAGATGCGCTACGAGCGGGTCACCCCGGCGCACTCGTGGAACTCCAACAACATCGCGACCAACGTGCTGCTCTACCACCTGCAGCGCCACAGCGACCACCACGCGAACCCCACCCGGCGCTACCAGACGCTGCGCGACTTCAAGGACGCGCCGGTGCTGCCGACCGGCTACACCGGCATGATCGTCGTCGCGCTGTTCCCGCCGGCCTTCCGGGCGCTGATGGACAAGCGCGTCATCGCCCACTACGACGGCGACCTGCGCCTGGCCAACCTGCACCCGGCCAAGCGCGAGAAGCTGTTGCGGAAGTACCCCGTCCCCGCCGCGAAGCTCGCCGCCGAGGCCGCGGTCCGGGCCGACACCAGCGCCCACGAGTTCGAGGGCGAGGTGCTCGCCGCCCAGTGCCCCGGCTGCCAGTACACCTACGAGGTCGCCGAGGGCAACGAGCTCGAGGGCTTCGCCGCCGGTACGGCGTGGAAGGACATCCCCGACGACTGGTGCTGCCCCGACTGCGGTGTGCGCGAGAAGGTCGACTTCAAGGCCGTCGAGCCGCGCCACCACCTCCTCGGCAAGGTCGGTGCGTGATGCGCATCGTCGCGGACCTGAAGAAGTGCGAGGGCCTGGGGATGTGCGAGTCGATGGCCAACGACTACTTCGAGGTGGACGAGGACGAGGAGCTGGTCAGCGTCCTCGACGCGAACCCGCCGGAGTCCGACCGGGCGCACGTGTACGCCGCCGTCCAGGCCTGCCCGGTGCTGGCACTGGCCCTCGAGGGCTGAACGACCCCAAGGACCACCGAAGGCGCACCCACCTGTCGGGTGCGCCTTCGGTGTTGGTCCGGGGGCTCGCTTCGCTTCCGCATCTCGGGCGCGCCGTCAGCTCCGGTGGAACAGGGCGTGGTGCCGCAGCGCGACCGAGAGCTGCGGACTGACCCGGGTGACCGGCCGGCCGAGCATCTCCTCGGCCTGGCCGAGCCGGTAGCGGATCGTGTTGCGGTGCACCACCAGCGTCCGCGCGGCCTCCTCGGCGCTGCCTCCGCTGTCGAGGTACGCCGTCAGCGTCTCCCGGATCCGCTGGACGCCCTCCTCTTCGCCGGCGAGCGGCCCGAGCTGGCGGGTCATGAACCGGTCCACCTCCGGTGAGCAGCCGAGCAGCACGGGCAGCTCGACGTCGGCGTAGACCGCCAGCCAGTCGTCGGTGTCGGGTGCGGTGACCCGCAGCGTGCCCTGCGCCTCGCGGTGGGAGGCGACGAAGCCGGCGATGTTGGGGGTCGCGGAGCCGACCCCGACCACCACGCTGTCGTGGCGCAGGTCGGCGGCCGCGGCGCTCAGGCCGGTCAGGTCGGGCTGGTCGCGGGTGCCGAGCCACATCCACAGCTGGCGCCCGCCGGGCTTGACGATGAGCGGGTTGGCGGCGCCGATGCGGCGGGCCAGGTCGGCGGCCAGCGACTCGAGGGCGCCGGCCTGCTCGGCGTCGCCGACGGAGAGGACGACGGCCGTGTGGTGGACCGAGATCGGGTACCCGCCCAGCGCCGCCGACGCCTCGCGGGCATCGCTCAGCTCGCCGGCGAGGATCGAGCGCACCGACTCGAAGCGCTGGGCGGCCGCTCCGGCCAGCACCCGGGAGCGGGCGGCCTCGTAGGCGGCGATGGACTCGGTGATCGACTGGTCGAGCCAGACCCCGGCCCGGTTCCAGAAGTACATCAGCAGGTCGGCCCGGTCGAAGTCGGCCGGGGGGAGCTCCTTGATGAGCTCGCTGACGTAGGCCCACACCTCCTGCTGCGCGATCCGGTAGAAGCGGATCAGCGACTCCAGCGGCAGCTGCCGGTCGGCGATGTCGACGGACAGCCGGCGCGCCGCCTCGGGCAGGTGGAAGTGCTGCTCGGGCTGGGCGAAGTCCCCGAGAAAGGCCACCCAGTGCTCGCGGACCGTCCCTCGCAGGATGTCCGGCAGTCCCTCCACCAGGGTGACCTCGGGCATCTCGCGCACGATCGCGCTGGTCACCCGGTCGACCCAGGCATCCACCTGGTCGGGCTGGGCCTGCTCGGCGACGTACGCCAGCAGCCACGGTGCGAGGTCGGACGGCACGGACTCGCTGCTCACGGGCCCACCCTAGGGCGTCTCGAGACGGTTGCTGCGCAACCTCCTCGACGTCCGGTGCTTGTGCACGGTGACAACGCGGTCCCGGTTCTTTGGACTGTTGCCACGAGAGCGTGACGACCGTCACCGGGTGGACTTGGCGGTCACAGGCGGGCCTGGCACAGGGGCCCTGCCGTTCTCATGGGGGTGCGGCCGCATGCGCGCTGACTTCGAGTACGACGTCGTCGTGGTCGGCTCCGGCTTCGGCGGCTCGGTCACGGCCCTGCGTCTCGCCGAGAAGGGCTACCGGGTCCTCGTGCTCGAGGCCGGCCGCCGGTTCGCCGACGAGGACTTCGCGAAGACCTCCTGGGACGTGCGCAGGTTCCTCTTCGCCCCCCGCCTCGGCTGCTTCGGCATCCAGCGGATCCGGCTGCTGCGCGACGTGGTCGTGCTCGCCGGCGCGGGCGTCGGCGGAGGCTCGCTGGTCTACGCCAACACGCTCTACCAGCCGAAGTCGGACGCCTTCTACAACGACCCGCAGTGGGCGCACATCACCGACTGGAAGGCCGAGCTGGCGCCGTACTACGACCAGGCCAGCCGGATGCTCGGTGTCGTCGAGAACCCGACCGTCACGTCCAGCGACGTGATCATGAAGGAGGTCGCCGACGAGATGGGCGTCGGCGACACCTACCGGGCCACGCCGGTCGGGGTCTGCTTCGGCACGCCGGGTGAGGTGATCCCCGATCCCTACTTCGGCGGTGCCGGGCCCGAGCGCCGCGGTTGCCTGGAGTGCGGCGAGTGCATGACGGGCTGTCGCCACAACGCCAAGAACACGCTGCTCAAGAACTACCTCCACCTCGCGGAGAACATCGGCGCCGAGGTCCGCGAGCGCACCACCGTGACCGCGATCAAGCCGCGCCCGGACGGCGGGTACGACGTCGTCACCCACCGCTCGGGCCGCTCCGCCCGTCGTACGACGACCGTCACCGCCGGCCAGGTCGTGCTGGCCGCCGGCACCTGGGGCACCCAGGAGCTGCTGCACGGCATGCGCCGCTCCGGCGATCTCCCGCAGCTCTCGGACCGGCTCGGCCACCTGACCCGCACCAACTCCGAGGCGCTGTGCGCGTCGAGCACCAAGCTGCGCAACAAGGGCGAGTACGACTTCCACCACGGCGTCGCGATCACGTCCTCGATCCACCCCGACGAGATCACCCACGTCGAGCCGGTGCGCTACGGCAAGGGCTCGGGGCTGATGGGCCTGCTGCTCACCTTGATGACCGACGGCGGCGGCCGTACGCCGCGCTGGCTGCGCTGGATCGGCCAGGCGCTGCGCCACCCGCTGCGGCTGCTGTCGGTGTACGCCGGCCTCGGCAGCTGGCCGGAGCGGACGATCATCGCGCTGGTCATGCAGACCAGCGACAACTCGATCACCGTGCTCCCGAAGGAGCGCCGGCTGCGTTGCAGGGCGAAGGTGCGGCTGACCTCGACGCAGGGCCACGGCGAGCCGAACCCGACCTGGATCCCGGCCGGAAACGAGGTGGTCCGCCGGATCAGCGACAAGATCGACGGCGGCTCGTACAGCACGGTCGGCGAGATCTTCAACATCCCCATGACCGCGCACTTCCTCGGCGGCTGCCCGATCGGCGACTCGCCGCAGACCGGTGTGATCGACGCCTATCACCGGGTCTACGGGCACCCCGGCCTGCACGTCGTCGACGGCGCCGCGATCTCCGCGAACCTCGGCGTCAACCCCAGCCTCACCATCACCGCGCAGGCCGAGCGCGCGATGGCGGTGTGGCCCAACCGGGGCGAGCCCGACCGCCGCCCCGGTCTCGGAGCCGGCTACGAGCGGCTCTCCCCGATCGCGCCGGTGCGGGCGGCTGTGCCCCCGACCGCACCGGCTGCGCTGCGCCTCCCGCTGTACGTCGTCACGAGCGAGGCTCCCGCATGACCGCGGCACCCGCGGGCCTGACCGAGGAGACCCGGCAGGTCGCCCGCGACGCGGTCCGCTCGACGTTCGTGTTCCAGACGCTCGGCACCTTCGGCGACTTCTACGGCTTCGTCGGCAGGGTGTTCGCGCAGATGTTCACACGGCGCTTCCACTTCCGCGAGTTCATCTCGCAGGCCTGGTTCATCACGACGGTCTCGTTCGGGCCGGCGCTGCTGGTGTCGATCCCGTTCTGCGTCGTGATCATCTTCCAGGTCAACCAGCTGCTGATCCAGATCGGCGCGGTCGACCTCGCCGGCGCGGGTGCGGCGGTCGCGGTGGTCCGCGAGATCGGCCCGATCGTCTCCGTGCTCGTCGTCGCCGGCGCCGGTGCCACGGCGATCTGCGCCGACCTCGGCTCACGGAAGATCCGCGAGGAGATCGACGCGATGGTGACCCTCGGCATCGACCCGATCGAGCGACTCGTCGTACCCCGGGTGGTGGCCTCGACCCTGGTCGGTGTCGCGCTCAACGGCATGGTGACCGTGGTCGGCCTGGTCGGCGGGTACTTCTTCTCCGTCGTGCTCCAGGGCGCCACTCCCGGCCTCTACCTCTCCGACCTCACCCTGCTCGTCGGGCTGCCGGACTTCCTGGCCTCCGAGGCCAAGGCCGCGGTGTTCGGGCTGCTGGCCGGCCTGACCGCCTGCTACCTCGGCCTCAACGCCAAGGGCGGGCCGAAGGGCGTCGGCGAGGCGGTGAACCAGACGGTGGTCTTCGCGTTCATGCTGCTCTTCGCCGCCAACAGCGTGATCAGTGCCCTGTTCCTCCAGATCAAGCTGGGAGCCTGACATGAGCGCCACCACGCCGGGCTTCCTCGCCCGCCACGTCGGCAAGCCGATGTCGTCGCTGCGCCGCCTCGGCGACCAGCTGAGCTTCCACGGCAACGCCTACTCCCACATGCCGCGCGCGCTCAAGCACTACCCGAAGGAGGTCGTCCGGCTGCTGGCCGAGGTCTCCCTCGGCTCCGGTGCGCTCGCGCTCATCGGCGGCACCGTGCTGGTGATCGGCTTCCTCACCGCCGCGGCCGGCATCGAGGTGGGTCTGCAGGCGTACACGTCGTTCGACAACATCGGCGTCTCGACCCTGTCGGGCTTCTTCTCGGCGTACTTCAACACCCGCGAGGTCGCCCCGATCATCGCCGGCATCGCACTGACCGCCACCGTCGGCGCCGGATTCACCGCCCAGATCGGCGCGATGCGGGTCAGTGAGGAGATCGACGCGCTCGAGGTGATGGCGGTCCCGCCGGTGCCCTACCTCGTGACGACCCGGATCATCGCGGGCCTGATCGCCGTCGTCCCGCTCTTCGCGATCGCGCTGATGATGTGCTGGCTGGCGACCTACCTGGTCGTCACGGTCGGCTACGACCAGGCGCCGGGCACCTACCAGCACTACTTCGACACCTTCCTCATCCCGAGCGACCTGTTCCTCGCGATCGTGAAGGTCGCGCTCATGGCGCTGGTGATCGTCTCGATCTGCTGCTACCACGGCTTCCGCGCGGCCGGCGGCCCCGCGGGCGTGGGCAAGGCGGTCGGCAAGGCGGTCCGCTCCGCGCTCATCTCGACCATGTTCATCGACCTGATCTTCGCGATCGCCATCTGGGGCGGTCCGTCGGTCCACATCGCGGGGTGAGGCGGGCATGAGCTCCGGGGAGAAGCACGCCCACCACGTCGACCGCCAGGTCGTCTACGGGTTCCTGTTCATCGCGCTGGTCGCGGCCCTCATCGCCGGCACGATCGCCAAGTACCGCGGCGCCTTCGAGGACAACGTCGTGGTCACCGTCCGGTCCGACCGGGCCGGCCTCACCCTCGCCTCGGGCGCGCCGATCAAGCTGCGCGGCGTCGAGATCGGCCGGGTCAGCCACATCGACGACAACCCCGCTGCGGACGGCAAGGTGAGCATCGAGCTCGAGATCGACGCCGACAAGATCGGTCGCGTGCCGGCCGACGTGACCGCGCAGATCGTGCCGCCGACGGCGTTCGGCGCGAAGTACGTCCAGCTCACGCCGCCCGCCGAGAGCAGCGGGAAGGCGATCGCGGCCGGTGCCGTGATCCCCGCGGACCGGGTCACCGTCGAGGTCGACGAGGCGTTCGAGAACCTCACCAAGGTGCTCGACGTCGCCCGCCCGGCCGAGGTGAGCTCCGCCCTGACCGCGGTCGCGGGAGCGGTCGACGAGCGCGGCCGGCTGATCGGCGACCTGATCACCCAGACCGACACCTACCTGCGCTCGCTCAACCCCTCGCTGCGCACGCTCGCCGCCGACCTCCGGGTCGCCGACGACGTGGCCGACGTGTACGCCGCGGCCCGGCCCGACCTGGTCGGCACGCTCACCCACACCGGCGAGGTCTCCCAGACGCTGGTGCGGCAGCAGGCCTCGCTGCGTGCGCTCGAGCACAGCATGACCGGGTTCAGCGACCAGACCGACGTGCTGCTGCGCAGCTCGCGCCACGGCCTGGTCACCTCGCTCGGCCTGCTGCAGCCGGTGACCGACGTCCTCGAGCGCTACTCGCCCGAGCTGCCCTGCCTCGTGCTCGGCCTCGCCTCGGCCAACAAGCTCGCCGAGGCGGCCGTCGGCGGCACCCACCCGGGCGTCACCACCATCACCAGGATCATCCCGGGCCGGGACCCGTACACGTACCAGGAGAACCTGCCGCAGCTCGGCGCCGACAACGGCCCGGCCTGCTACGGCCTCCCGTACGTCGACGCCCAGGAGGGCAAGGCCGTGCCGCCGTCGTTCCGCACCGGTGCCAACCCGTACGTCGGGCCGCAGCCCACCCCCACCGAGGCCGTCACCGACACGCTGCTGGGCGTGCTCCAGGGAGTGGGGAACCTGCCATGAGCAAGCTGAGCCCCGAGAAGCGGCGCCAGCGCGCCGACCTGGTCAAGTTCACCGCCTTCCTGTCCCTGGCCGCGGTGTTCACCGTGTGGGTCGCGGCCGTCGCCGGCGAGTACCGGCCCGGTGACCGCCACGACTACAAGGCGGTCTTCGAGGACGTGTCCGGCCTCGCGGTCGGCGACGAGGTCCGGGTCGCCGGTGTCGACGTCGGCAAGGTGACCGGCATCGACGTACGCCGGGACAACACCGTGCTGGTGACCTTCGACGTCCGCGACGACCAGCGGCTGACCACGGGCACCCACGCGACGATCCAGTACCGCAACCTGATCGGCGACCGGGTGGTCCAGCTGACCCGCGGTGAGGGGGATGCCGGCGACGTGCTCGCCGCCGGCGGCACCCTGCCCGCCAGCCAGACCGCGTCCGCGCTGGACCTCGACACGCTGCTCAACGGCTTCAAGCCGCTGTTCGCCGGGCTCAGCCCGGCCCAGGTCAACGAGCTGTCCGGCCAGCTGGTGCAGGTGCTCCAGGGCCAGCAGGCCGCCGTGGCCACGCTGGTCCAGCACGTCGCGTCGTTCACCACGACGATCGGCGGTCGCGAGGAGCTGATCGGGCAGGTGATCGGCAACCTCAACAGCGTCCTGGGCACCGTCGACGACCGCAAGGAGACGGTCGGGCTGCTGCTCGACCGACTCGACGACCTGCTGACCGGGCTCGACCAGCAGGACACCCAGGTCCTCGACGCCGCCGCCCGGATCGACAGCTTCGCCACCACCACCACCGACCTCGTCGCGAAGGCACGCGGCGACCTGCGGGCCGACCTGCAGGGACTGGCCGTCTCCGCCCGTGGCATCAACGAGAACGCCGGGACCCTGGAGACCGTGCTCGAGAACCTGCCGGCGCACTACCGAGCGGTGCAGAACACCGCGTCCTACGGCAACTTCTTCAACTTCTTCCTCTGCGGCGTGCGGATCCAGACCGGTCTGGCCGGCGCGAACGTCACGACGCCGTGGATCTACTCCGACGCCCCGAGGTGCAAGCCATGAGCCGCGTGATCGGCCCCGACCGGCTGGCCGCCCGCGGCCTGCTCGGCACCGTGCTCCTCGTCCTCGTCGTGCTTGCGGCGCTCAACATCAACCGGCTGCCGCTGATCGGCAACAGCGACGTGGTGCACGTCCAATTCGCCGAGGCCGGCGGCCTCAAGGGCGGCGACGCGGTCATGGTGTCGGGCGCGCGGGTCGGCAAGGTGCGCGAGGTCCGGCTGGACCGCAAGCACGTCGTCGCCGACGTCGTGCTCACCGACCCCGACATCGTGCTCGGCGACCGCACCGAGGCCCGGATCATCACGATGACCCTGCTCGGTCGCGCGGCCGTCGAGCTGGTGCCCCGCGGCTCCGGGGAGATCGGTGCGGGGGAGTCGATCCCGCTGGCGAGGACCTCCTCGCCGTACAACCTGACGAGCACGCTCAACCAGCTCACCGAGACCACCGCCGACATCGACAAGGCGCAGCTCGCGGCCGCGCTGGACCAGGCGTCCACGACGCTGTCGTCCGCCAGCCCCGACCTGCGCCCGGCGCTCGACGGGATCACCGCCCTGTCGCGGGCGGTGTCGTCCAACGACGACGAGCTGCGCTCGCTGCTCGCCCACGCCGACAGCGTGACCGGGGTGCTGGCGAGCCGGGACCAGCAGATCGCCTCGCTGCTGACCAACGGGCGCTCCCTGCTCAGCGAGCTCGACGCCCGCCAGGACGTCGTGGTCAGCCTGCTGAGGAGCGCCCGGGCCCTGGCCGCCGAGCTGCGGCTGCTGCTGAAGGGCACCGACGACGTGCTCGGCCCGGCCCTCGACGAGCTCGACGGGGTCGTCGACGTGCTCAACGAGAACAGGAAGAGCCTGCAGGCCGGCATCGTCGGCCTGCGGGGCTACGCCACCGCCTTCGGCGAGGCGATCTCCAGCGGACCGTGGTTCGACGCCTACATCCAGAACCTCACCTCGCCCGGAACTCTCGCTCCCGTCCTGTCAGGAATCGTGCCGTGAAGAAGAAGCTCTCGGTCGCGCTCGTGATCGTCGCCGTCCTGGCCAGCGCCTTGGCGTGGAACCGCGACACCAGCAGCACCACGGTGCGCGCGTACTTCGCCAGCGCGGAGGGCCTCAACGTCAGCGACGACGTGAGGGTGCTCGGCGTGAAGGTCGGCAAGATCACCGCGATCGAGAACAAGCCCGACGGCGTCCTCGTCAAGCTGCAGGTCGGCGCCGGCCAGCCGATCCCGGCCGAGGCGCGCGCCGCGATCGTGTCGCCGAGCCTGGTCAGTGGCCGCTTCGTGCAGCTCGAGCCGGCGTACGACGGCGGCCCACGTCTCGCGGACGGGGCCACCATCTCGCTGGAGAGGACCGCGGTGCCGGTGACCTTCGACGACGTGAAGCAGCAGCTGACCGACCTGGCGACCACGCTGGGGCCGGACGCAGGCAAGAAGGACGGCCCGCTGGCCGTGGCGATCAAGGCGATCGACCAGAGCCTCGCGGACGGGAACTCCGAGCAGCTGCGGACCTCGATCGCCGAGCTGCGCGGCGCCGCGACCGCGCTGTCGGACGGCCGCTCCGACCTGTTCTCGACGATCGAGCACCTCGACACCTTCACCCGCAACCTCGCGCTCAACGACGCCGCGGTGCGCGGCTTCACGACCGAGCTGGACGACGTCAGCACCGTGCTCGCGGACAACCGCACCAACCTCACCGGCGCCCTCACCGAGCTCGGCCAGGTGCTCGCGGTGACGGAGAAGTACTTCAGGAAGCACCGCAAGCAGATCCGGACCACGACCACCGACGTGAACCTGCTCGCCGCGGCCCTGGCCGACCGGTCGAACGAGCTCGCCGGCGTCCTGCACGTCGCCCCGCACGCGATCGTCGACCTCAGCAACACCATCCAGGACCAGGCGATCACCGGCCGGGCCACCCTCTCGGCACTCGACAACGTCCCGCAGCTGCTCTGCGGCGCGGTCCTCGGGGTCGGCGGCACGGCCGAGCAGTGCTCGAAGGTGCTGCAGCCGCTCATCGACCTGTTGGGCATCGGCTCGATCGGAGGCACCCAATGATGCGCCGTACCCTCTCCCGGGCGCTGCTTCCCGCCGTCGTGGCCGCGGGCCTCCTCGGCGCCGGCTGCGACATCCAGCCCAACGACAACACGCTGCCGGGCCAGGTCGCGGTCGGCGATGACGGCTACACGGTCCAGGTGCACTTCGACCAGATCGAGAATCTGGTCCCGAACTCGACGGTCCAGAAGGACAACGTGGTGATCGGCACCGTCGGCGAGATCCGCGCCGAGGGCTGGGAGGCCGTCGTCGACCTGCACCTGCTCGACGACGTGCAGCTCCCCGCCGACGCGGTGTTCTCGATCGGCCAGAAGACCCTCCTCGGCGCGCAGTACGTCGAGGTGTCTGCCCCCGCCCAGTCGGCGGGCGGCCGCCTCGCCGAGGGTGCGGTGGTCCCGGTCGCGCAGACCGGCACCTACCCCGCCACCGAGCAGGTCCTCGGTGCGGTCGCGCTGCTGCTCAACAACGGCGGCCTCGCGCAGATCAGCACCATCACCGGCGAGCTCTCGACGGCACTGCGGGACCGGGTGCCGGACACCCGCGGCCTGATCCGGCACACGAACGACCTGCTCGCGGTCCTCGACGCCAACAAGGGCGAGATCGTCCGGGCCCTGGAGTCGCTCAACAGCCTGAGCGCCGGGCTGCGCAAGGATCAGAAGCAGATCGCGACCGCGATCGACCGGATCACGCCGGGCCTGAAGGTCCTCGACCAGGAGCGCAACCGCCTGGTCAAGGCGGTCACGAGGACCAGCCGCACCGGTGCCCGCGCGGTCGAGGTGATCCGCGCCAGCGAGACCGCGCTGCTCGCGAACCTCGACTCCCTCGGACCGATCCTCGCCCAGCTGGGCCAGGCCAGTTCCTCGCTGCCCGAGGCCCTCAAGATCGCGCTGACCATCCCGTTCCCGGTGATGACCGCGCGCAACGCGCTGCGCGGCGACTACGCCAACCTGTTCGCCACGCTCGACCTGCGCGACCAGAGCCTGCTGGGCAGCTGGCTCGGCCTGATCGGCGTACCGCCGACGGCACCGACCCAGGACCCCGCCACGGAGACCGCGCCGACGACCACTCCGGACCCCGGCACGCCGACGCCCGGCGCTCCAGCGCCCACCGGCGAGGCGACCCCCGGCGACCAGGATGCGACGCCGAACCCGGCCGCGCCGTCCGAGCCGGCGCCGGCCTGCGGTCTGCTCAAGAAGATCCTGGGAGGCTGCTGATGCTGCTCACCCCTCTGATCAAGCGCCAGCTGCGCATCTTCACCGTGCTCGCGGTGGTCGCGCTCGGCCTCGCCTTCTTCCAATACGCCCGCGTCCCGGCCATGGTCGGCATCGGCGTGTACGACGTGTCCGTCGACTTCGGCGACGCGAGCGGGCTCTACCCCAAGGCCGCGGTCACCTACCGCGGCGTCGAGGTCGGCCAGGTCTCGGAGCTCGAGGTCACCGACCAGGGCGCGATCGCCACCCTGCGCCTCGACAACGACGCGAGGATCCCGGCCGGCGCCTCCGCCGAGCTGCACAGCACCTCCGCCGTCGGCGAGCAGTACGTCGACCTGGTCGACCCGCGCACCACGCCTTCTGGGGGGAACGCCGGCGCCGGTTCCGGGGACCTGCTCGCCGACGGCGCGAGGATCCCACGCGAGCGGGCGGTCGAGATGCCGCAGATCACGCCGGTGCTCGACTCGGTCAACCGGCTGCTGGAGTCGGTGCCGAAGGCCGAGACGAAGCGGGTCCTCGACGAGGTCGATGCCGGCCTCGGTGGTGCCGGTCCCGACCTGAACGAGCTCGTCGACGCCTCCGGTGACCTGCTCACCGAGGCGCAGGCGAGGATCGACGCGACCACCTCGCTGATCGCCGCGGTGCAACCGGTGCTGGAGACCCAGCGCGACCTCGGCTCGCAGACGCAGTCGTACGCCGCCGCCCTCGACCAGCTCACCGGTGCCCTCGCGGCGGGCGACTCGGCCGCCGTACGCACGCTGCTGAAGAAGGCCCCCGGCGGCCTGGACGCTGCGACCCGCACCGTGCGCGACCTGCAGCCGGTGCTGCCGATGATGCTGGCCAATCTGACGACCAACGCGCAGGTGCTCCACACCTACCTGCCGCAGCTGCACCAGACCCTGGTCGTCTACCCGTCGCTCGTCGCGCGGTTGCAGTCGGCGATCAACCCGCGGGCCGAGCACGGCGACGTGAAGCTCGACCTGCGGGCCGCGCTCAACAACCCGCCGACCTGCCAGAGCGGGTACCTGTCGCCGAAGGAGCGCCGCAACCCGCGCGCGACCGAGGTCCGCGACGTCGACACCCTCGCGCACTGCAAGATCGCGCCGGACAACCCGACCGCGATCCGCGGCGCCCGCAACCTGCCCTGCCCGGAGGGCGACGGCCGCGGCAACACCCCGGCCGCCTGCGGTGAGCACTTCGGTGGCGGCGTGTGGCCGGACTCGAGCGGCACGGTCGCCTACGACCTCGCCGTGGGACGCGGCGACGGGACGACGACCGCTACGACGGGCACCGACGCGACCGGAGGAGACGAGCTGTGGAAGATCCTCGTGCTGGCACCCCTGGGGGTCCAGTGAAGACCGCGCTGGAGCGCCTCACCTGGCGCAGCGGAGCCGTCGTCCTCGTGGCGGTCGCGCTGCTCCTCCTCACCGGCCAGCGCGCCCTGGCCTGGCAGGACGAGCGGGCGCAGGTGGTCGACGCGAAGGACGCGATCGCGGCGGCGACCGCCGAGGTCGAGGGGCTGATCGACATCAGCTCGGCCACCTCCGTCGCCGACATGGACAAGCTGCTCGCCGGCGCTACCGCCGGCTTCCGCACAGAGCTGGAGGGCCAGGCCGACCGGCTGCAGCAGGCGTTGACCGCCAACGCGGTCCAGGCCAGCGGCGACGTCGTCTCCGCCGGCCTGGTGAAGCTGGCGGGCGACCGCGCGACGGTCATCGTCGCGGCCGCCGGGTCCGTGCAGAACAAGCAGACGACCGCCGCCGAGCCGCGCAACTACCGGCTCACGGTCGACCTGCAGCGGGTGAAGGGGGACTGGCTGGTGTCCGGACTGGAGTTCGTCGCATGAGCACCTTGACCGAGACGGAGGACGTCGTGGAGGGCAGGCTGGTCCTGCCGGGGACCAGCGGGCGCGCCCGGCAGCTCGCGGCCGGCGTACTCCTGCTCCTCGTGGCCGCCGCGGCCTTCACGATCGTCCAGGCCCACCGCGCCGCCGGCCTCGCCGAGGCCCGCACCGACGCGCTCGCGGCCGCGAAGGAGCGGGTGCCCGCCCTGCTCGGGTACGACGCCGCGACGCTCGACGCCGACCTCGCCACCGCCGACGAGCAGACCACCGGCGCCTTCCACGCCGACTACGGCAAGATCCTCGACGAGGTCGTGAAGCCGACCGCCGCCCAGCGCGGCATCTCCACCACCGCTGCGGTCGACGCGGCCGGCGTGGTCCGCGGCACCCGCGACCGCGTCGTCGTGCTGCTCTTCCTCACCCAGACCACCTCCGCCGCGAAGGGCGAGGACGGCGGCAGGGGAGGGACGTCGGTCTCCGGCAGCCGGGTCGAGGTCACCATGAAGAGGGTCGGCGACGACTGGCGCATCGCGGGTCTGAAGCCACTGTGACAACCTCGTCCCCGGCAGGAGGCTCCGCTGTGCACCGCGCACGCGGGTGGAGGCCACCCGAGGGAGGGTTCGTGTCGTTCGCCAGTGACCTGAAGCAGTGGATCGCGGACTTCGTCAGCTCCGCCTCCGACAACGCCGCGGTCGACGCCTGGGTCGCGCACGTGCTCGGCCGGATCGTCGCCGTCGTTCCCGAGGTCCGTCAGGACGCCGCGCTGCAGAGCGTCGTGCGTGAGGCGTGCGACGCGCACTGGCGATCCTTCCTGGCGAACCTCGGCCAGCCCGAGCAGACCTTCCACCTGGTGCAGGAGGCCAGGCAGGTGCCGGTCGTGGTCGCCCAGCACGGCTACGCGCTGCCGGTCCTGTTCCAGATCTACACCGCGGGGGAGCAGGCGGTGTGGGAGTTCATCACTGCGGCGGTCAAGGAGGGGTCGCCCTCCGGGGTGAGCGAGGCCGACGCCCTGGTGCACTTCTGGACCCGCTCGAGCACGTGGTTCGACCGTTCCGTCGAGATGTCGGTCGCGCTGTTCCAGGAGGAGCTCGAACGGATCCGCCAGGGCGACGCGGCGCGCAGGCTGGAGGTCGTCCGCGCGGTCCTGGCGGGCACGCTGGTCGATCCACGGGAGATCTCCGCCGGCCTCGGTGGACATCCGGTGTCCGCCTTCCAGACCGCGCTGCTGCTGCACACCGACGATGACGCCAGGATCGCCGACCTGCCCCAGGCGGCACAGGCGCTGACCGCGTCACTCGGCCTGCGGCAGCCGCTCGTGGTCCATCCCGGCGGCCGTGACCTCTGGGCATGGATCAGCTCGGGCGAGGCGCCCGAGCTGGCGCTGCTGGCGAGCTGTTCGGACTGGCTGCGTGAGCGGAGCATCGTGGCCATGGTCGGCGCGGCCGCCCCCGGGGTCGACGGGTTCCGCTCCTCGCACAGCGAGGCCCTCGCCACCCAGCGGCTGTGCCTGGGGTCGGATCGCCAGGCGCCGGTCGCCTACTTCACCGACGTGGAGCTGTTGACCCTCGTCGGCGACAGCGAGGCGACCCGGCGCTACATCCACCGCACCCTGGGGCGGCTCGCCTCGAACGACGACCAGGCCGCCCGCCTGCGGATGACGCTCCGGGCCCTGCTCTCGACCGGGAACGTCGATGCGGCTGCCCGCCACCTCTCGGTGCACAAGAACACCGTGCGCTACCGCGTCGAGCGCGCCGAGGAGCTGATGGGACGCCGGATCGCCGACGAGTCCACCGAGATCGACGTCGCGCTGCGGTGCCACGAGATGTTCATCGCGGCTCCGCTCAGGTCGTCCGCCGCCCGCGATTGAGGACGGCCAGGACCCGGGCGAGGAACCGGCTCCGTGCGGCGCGGTAGGGGTAGGTGTGCACGTCTCGGCGCAGGTGCCAGCGGGACACGAGCAGGGACTGCTGGCGACAGTACTTCGTGATGCCCTCGCGCCCGTGCCGCCGACCGATCCCGGACGCCGGCTTGGCCCCACCCATCGGCAGCTCGAGCGCGGTGTAGTTGACCACGGCGTCGTTGACCGTCACCGCGCCCGCCTCCAGCCGGCGCGCGACGTCCTCGGCGCGGGCGAGGTCGCGACCGAAGACCGACGCGCACAGCCCGTACTCCGAGTCGTTGGCGAGCCGCACGGCCTCGTCGGCGTCGCGTACCGCCATGATCGGCAACGTCGGGCCGAACGTCTCCTCGCGCATGATCGCCATCGAGTGGTCGACGTCGACGAGCACGGTCGGCGGGTACCAGTGACCGGTGCGCTCGGGACGTACGCCGCCCGTCAGCGCCCGCGCCCCGGCCGCGAGCGCCTCGCTCACGTGCCGGTCGATGACGTCGACCTGCGGGGGGAAGGTGAGCGAGCCGACGTCGACGCTGCCGGGCCCGCCCGGCACGCCCTGGCGCAGTGCAGCGACCTTGGCGGTCACCAGCTCGACGAACGCTGCATAGACCGGCTCCTCGACGTAGCAGCGCTCGATCGAGATGCAGGTCTGGCCGCAGTTGAACATCGCGTAGTACGCCGCGTGCGTGGCCGCGCGCTCCAGGTCGGCGTCGGCGAGCACGATCATCGGGTCCTTGCCGCCGAGCTCCAGCGACGCCGGGATCAGCCGCTCGGCGGCCCGCGCCGCGACGCGTCGTCCGGTCGCGGTGGAGCCGGTGAACATGACCATGTCGACCTCGTCGACCAGCGCCGCGCCGGTCTCGCCGCGACCGGTCACGACGCCGAAGACACCGTCCGGCAGGCCGCAGGCGGCCAGGCCCTCGGCGAGCAGCAGCGACGTCAGGGGGGTGACCTCCGACGGCTTCAGCAGCACCGCGTTGCCCGCGGCCAGCGCGGGGATGCAGTCGCCGAACGAGTTGGTCAGCGGGTAGTTCCACGGCCCGATCACGCCGACCAGGCCGAGTGGGCGGTAGCGCTGGAGGAGCCGCTTGCCCGCCACGAGCGGCTGGCTGGAGCGGACCTTCGTCTCGGCCAGGTAGCGCGGCGCCTGCGCGGCCCAGAACCCGAAGGCCGCCGCGCCGTAGTTGACCTCGGCCAGCAGCGCGTCCTCGTAGGCCTTGCCGGTCTCGGCGCAGATCGTCGCGATGACCTCGTCGGTGTGGTCGACGATCCAGCGTTGCATCCGGCGCAGCACGTCCGCACGGCCGTCGTACCCGAGGGCGGCCCAGGCGGGCTGCGCGGCGCGGGCCCGTCGGGCCGCGGCCGCGACGTCGTCAGCGCTCAGGTCGGGGACGGTGCCGATGACCTGTCCGGTGGCGGGGTTCTCGACCGCGATCGTCGTCATGGCGGCAAGTCTCGGGATCGCACATCCCCGCAGGTACGGGCCTTCGGACAAATGCCGGTGCGATTTTGTGACTGGCGTCCAAGGCCCCGAGGGGGTGCGGGCTCCTACGGTCACGTCCCATGCAGAGCCAACCGATCACGACCGCGGCGGCGCCGCGTGCTCAGCTCCCCCAATCGGTCTCGGGACTGCCGGACCCCGGCGAGCGGGTTCCGGTGCTGGCCTGGCCGACCGCCGCCCTGTACGTCGGCACGCTGGCGCTGTTCGCCGTCGAGATGGCGGGCGTGCTGGTGTGGGACCTGTCGCGGTGGCTCACCGTGCCCATGGGCGCCGCGGTCACCTTCTTGATGTTCAGCGTGCTGCACGAGTCGACACACCACGCGATCAGCACGAACACGTGGGTCAACAACGCCTTCGGCCACCTGTCCGTGCTGCTCGTGGTCCCGTGGGCGCCCTACGCGTTGGTGAAGTTCATCCACATCGAGCACCACCGCAACACCAACGAGTCCAAGTCGATCGACCCGGATGCCTGGTGCGAGGAGGGCCCGGCCTGGCAGCTGCCGCTGCGGTGGGCGACGATCGACCTCTGGTACGTCGTGTTCTACCTGCGCCGGCTGCCGGACCGTCCGAGGCGCGAGGTCGCGGCGACCTTCGCCGTCTTCACTGCCGTGATCGGCGGCTTCGTGGCCGTCGCCGCTGCCGGCCACGGCAGCGAGCTGCTCTGGGGATTCCTGGTGCCGCAGCGCTTCGGCATGCTGGTGCTGGCCTGGTGGTTCGACTACCTGCCGCACCACGGCCTGACCGTCACCCAGCGCGAGGACAAGTACCGCGCGACCCGGGTGCGAGTCGGTGGCGAGGGACTGCTGACGCCGCTGTTCGTCTACCAGAACTACCACCTGGTCCACCACCTGCACCCGAGCATCCCGTTCTACCGCTACGTCCGGGCCTGGAAGCGCAACGAGCAGGCCTACCTCGACCGCAACGCCGCGATCTCCACGTGGTTCGGCCGCTCGCTGACGCCCAGCGAGTACCGGACCTGGCGCCGGCTCACCGACGAGATCACGCGCCGCCCCACCTTCCACCCGCTGCGGGTGCGCGCGGTCGAGGCGGTGAGCAGCGACGCCGTCGCGATCACCTTCGACGTACCGGCCGACCTCGTGCCGTCGTACCGCTACGTGCAGGGGCAGCACCTCACCCTGCGCGCGGTGATCGACGGTGAGGAGGTGCGACGCAGCTACTCCCTCGTCGCACCGGTGGCCGCGGACGGGCCCGGCACGCTGCGGGTCGCGGTCAAGCACGTGCCCGGTGGACGGTTCTCGTCGTACGTCAACGAGCGGCTGGTCGCCGGCGACCTGCTCGACGTGATGACGCCGGCCGGCGCCTTCCACGTGCGCCTCGACCCGGCGGCCGCACGGCATCACGTCGGGGTCGTCGCCGGCTCGGGCGTCACGCCCCTGATGTCGACCATCGCCACCACCCTCGACGCCGAGCCGGCCAGTCGGTTCACCCTCGTCTACGGCAACCGGACCGCCGCGTCCACCATGTTCGCCGACGAGATCGCCGCCTGGCAGGACCGGTACGGCGAGCGCCTGGTCGTGCACCACGTGCGCTCGCGAGAGGCGGCTCCGGACGTCGTCACCGGCCGGATCACGCCCGCCCTGGTCACCGGGCTCGTGCCGGACGCGGCCGACGTCGCGGCCTGGTTCCTGTGCGGCCCGCAGGAGATGGTGGACGACCTCCGCGACTCAGTCGGCCGGGTGCCCGGCACGGGACCGGTACTGACCGAGGTCTTCCACGTGACCGCCACAGCGGCCACCGAGCTGGCCGAGATCACCAGCCAGGTCACGGTCGCCCTGGACGGCACCGAGACGACCTTCCCGCTCAGCTCGACGGGCGACTCGGTGCTCGACGCGGCCCTCCAGCGCGGGATCGATCCGCCGTACTCGTGTGCTGGTGGGGCGTGCGGCACCTGCCGCGCCAAGGTCGTGCTCGGCCGGGCCGTGATGGACCAGAACCACGTCCTCGACGAGCGCGAGGTCGCCGACGGCGTCGTGCTGACCTGTCAGGCACACCCCGTGACCGAGGAGCTGCGGATCGACTACGACGTCTGAGGCGGATCGTCCGTCGGCCAGGGCGCCCCGAGGCCGGCCTCGATGTCGGCGAGCAGCGGGTCGCGCAGCCCGGTGGAGTCGTGCTCCCACCACACGTCGCGGTAGACGACCCGGCCGGTCATCCAGCTCTGGTAGGCCGCCAGCGGCACCGCCTGGAACGCGGGCCCGGGCACCCGCCGGGTGGGTGCCTCGATGCCGAGGTCGGCGGCCGGGGACCAGCCGTGGCGGCGGTAGTAGCCCGGGTCGCCCTCGAGCACGACCACCGGAGCGCCGAGCCGGTCGGCCTCGGCGACGGCCGCGGTGAGCAGCGCCTTCCCGACGCCGCGGCCCTGGTGTGCCGGGGCGACGCTGAGCGGGCTGAGGACGAGCACGTCGACCAGTGCGGGCCGGGTGTCGAGCCAGCCGTGGCTGAGCCCGACGTGGCCGACCAGCTCCCCGTCCGCACCGACCGCGACCAGCTGGGCCCGGTCCAGGCCGCGCGCCACGACGTCGCGCCACACCCCCACCACGGCCGGGCCCTCGTCGCCGAAGGCCTCGGACACCACCTGCAGCACGGCGTCGCTCTCGTCGGGACGTTGCGCACGGATCTCGAGGCTCACGACGCCAGTCTGGCCGATCCAATCGCAAAGAGATGTTTGCAAATGACTCTTTGCGGTCGTACGGTCGCACCATGACCGACGACCGACCGAGCCGCGTGACCCCCGACCTCGCGGGCCTGCGGGCCCTGTCCCACCCGACCCGGCTGCGGATCCTCAGCCACCTGCGGATCGAGGGGCCGGCGACGGCCACCACGCTGGCGAGCCGGTTCGGGCTCAACAGCGGCGCGACGTCGTACCACCTGCGCCAGCTCGCTGACCACGGCTTCGTGGTCGAGGACGCGGGGCGCGGCAACGCCCGTGACCGGTGGTGGAAGGCCGCCCACCAGGAGACGCACAGCCGCGCCGCCGAGGCGCGGACCCCGGAGGAGCGGGACGTCGCGGATGCCTTCTTGCAGGCGGCGACGGTGATGTACGCCCAGAACCTGCAGGCCGCGATGGAGGAGCGGCCGCTGCTGCCCGACGAGTGGCGGGCCGCCTCGACGGTGAGCGACTGGGTGCACACCATCCCGGCGTCGAAGGCCGCCGACCTGACCGCGCGGATCAAGGAGCTGATCGCGTCCTGCGAGGACGAGCCGGGCGAGGACGCGGTCCCGTTCGCCTTCCAGATCCAGGCGTTCCCGGTCCCCGGTCACATCGCACCGCAGGGCGCGTGAGATGCGGGCGGGCTCGGGCGCCCTCGCCGGATTCCTCGCCGCCGACGCGATCTCGCTCGCCGGCACCCGGCTGTCGCAGATCGCCGTCCCCTGGCTGGTCCTGACCACCACCGGGTCCGCGACCCGCACCGGCGTGGTCGCCTTCGCCGGGCTGCTGCCGCTCGTGCTCGCGCAGGCCCTGTGCGGGCCGTGGATCGACCGCACCGGCGCCCGCCGCGTCGCGATCGGGTTCGACCTCGCCTCCGGCGCGGCCGTGGCCGCGATCCCGGTCGCGTACGCCGCCGGCTGGCTGCACTTCCCCGTGCTCGTCGCGCTGGTGGCCGTCACCGGCCTGCTGCGCGGGCCCTCGGAGGCGGCCCGGCACGCGATGGTGCCCTCGCTGGTGCAGTACGTCGGGCTGCCCACCGAGCGGGTCACCGGGCTGGTCGGGACCACCGATCGGCTCTCCGCGCTCGTCGGCGCCGCGGTCGGCGGCGGCCTGGTCGCCGTGCTCGGGCCGTCCACGGCCCTGACCGTGGACGCGGGGTCCTTCCTGCTCTGCGCGGCGGTGCTCGCCGTGGCGACCCGCCGGGTCGACAGTGTCCGACCGGAGCCGCAGCCGGGGACGTCGTACCTCGCCGAGCTGCGGGGCGGCTGGGAGGTCCTGCGCCGCGACCCCGTGCTGCTCGGGATGATGGTGATGGTCGCGGTGACGAACCTGCTCGACCAGGGCTACTCCGCCGTGATGCTGCCGGTCTGGGCCGAGGACGCGGGCGGCGGCCCGGCCGCGATCGGCCTGCTCGGCGCCTGCATGGGCGGGGCCGCGCTCGTCGGCCCGGTGCTGGCGACGTGGCGGGCCGAGCGGCTGCCGCGGTTCCGCACCTACGTGGTCGGCTACCTGCTCGCCGGCGCCCCGCGCTGGATCGTCCTGGCGCTCGGAGCGCCGCTGTGGGTGGTGGCGCTCGTGCACGTGGTCGCCGGGTTCGGTGCCGGGTTCATCAACCCGGTCCTCGGCGCCGTCCAGTTCGAGCGGATCCCGCAGGACGCGACGGGCCGGGTCAGCGCGCTGTCGCTGGCGGCGTCCTGGTCGTTGATGCCGCTGGGCGGCCTGCTCGCGGGCCTGACGGTGACCGGCACCGGCCTGTCCGGGGGACTGCTGGTCTTCGGCGCCGCCTACTTCCTCACCACGATGGCGCCGGTCCTGTCGCCGGCCTGGCGCGCCATCGACCGGCGCCCTCAGGCCGTGCCGGTGTCCACGACCTCCTCGACCGCGGCGAGGTCGTAGCTCCCGGCGTCGGTGCCGAGGCCCTGCGCAACCTGCGCGGCGGTGGCGCAGCCGAGAGCGGCGGCCTCGACCGGGCTCCGGCCGAGCGAGAGGCCCCGCAGGTAGCCCGCGGAGAAGGCGTCGCCGCACCCGGTGGTGTCGACGACCTCCACCTCGTACGCCGGCACCTCGCTGACCCCGTCGGCGGTCGCGACGAGCGCGCCGCGGGCACCCTGGGTCACCGCGACGCAGCCCGCGCCCGCGGCGACCAGTGCCTGCGCGCCCTCGGCGAGGGTCCCTGCGCCGGTGAAGCCGAGGACCTGCTCGTCGTTGGGCAGCAGGTGGTCGGTGTGGGGGAGGGCCGCCGCGATCCAGGCCAGCAGGTCGGGGTCACCGGGCGCGAGGACGTCGACCGACGTGGTGATGCCGGCGGCGCGGGCGCGGGCGAGGAGCTCGGCAGCCGCGTCGCCGCCGAGGAACTCCGGACCGCCGAGGTGCAGGTGGGTCACCCCGTCGAGCAGGTCGCCCGGCAGGTCGTCGAGGGTGAACGCGCCGTTCGTGCCGATGCAGTGCCAGGCCGGGCGATCGCCGTTCGGGCGCACCGGCAGCACCGACGCCGAGGTCTGCGCGGCGTCCTTGCGGACCAGGCCGGCGACCTCGACCCCTTCGCGGGCCAGCAGGCCGAGCAGGACGTCGCCGACGGGGTCGGTACCGACGGCGCCGTACGACCGGACGGTCGCGCCGAGCCGGCTCAGCACGACCGCTGTGCCGCCGGCGGTGCCGGCCGGCGACATCCGGATCGTGTCGACCAGCTGGCCCTCGGAGCCGGCCGGGATCGACTCGACGCCGAGGACGTGGGTGTCGAGGACGTGCACGCCGACGGCGGCGACGGTCATGGTCATTCAGACCTCCTGGGGAGTGCCGTAGCCGCGCTCGATCGCGGCCCGGACGACGTCGGCCTGCTGCTCCTCGGTGAGCACGCGCGGCGTGCCGAGCGCGCTGGCCCGGTGGTGCAGCTGGCACAGCCACTCGAGCAGCAGGGCGTTCTCGACCGCCTGGTCGAGCGAGCCGCCGAGGGTGACCGAGCCGTGGTTGGCGAGCAGGGCGGCGCTGCGGCCCTCGAGCGCGGTCCGGACGTGGGTGGCCAGCTCGGCGGTGCCGAAGGTGGCGTACGGCGCCACCCGGACCTCGCCGCCCAGCGTGAGCTGCTGGTAGTGCAGCACCGGCAGCGCGTCGACCACGCAGGCGAGCGCGGTCGCGAAGGGCGCGTGGGTGTGGACGATCGCGGCGGCGGGACCGTCGGCATACACGCCCAGGTGCAGGGACAGCTCGCTGGTCGGCGCCAGGGTTCCCTCGACCACGGTGCCGTCGAGGGTCACGACGGTGACCTCGTCGGGGCCGCACTCGCCCAAGCGCACGCCGGTCGCGGTGATCGCGACCCGGTCGCCCACGCGGGCGCTGACGTTGCCGGCGGTGCCGACGAGGAGGCCTGCGTCGGCCAGTCGACGGGACGCCGCCGCGACCGCGGCTCGCAGTGGGCTCACCGGCCGGTGGCGATCTGGTCCAGGTAGCCGGTGACCAGCGCGATGGCCTGGTCGATGAGGAAGGCGTCGCCGCGCGGGTCGTGCTCGAAGGCGACCTGGAACGCGCGGTCGCCGACCTCGACCGCGAGCTCGGCGATCGTGGCGAGCTCCTGCTCGTCATACGCGCCGGACGCGAGCAGGCCGGCGTCGAGACCGTAGGCGAGCAGGTTCTGGGCGGTACGACGGTTGTGGTGGCGGCCGTAGTCGTAGATGGCAGGGTTGGTGCGCCCCCGCATCCAGATCTGCATGAAGGCCGGACGGCGGTGGTAGACCTTCACGAACGCGCGCATCGCGGTGTCGATCATCGACGCCAGCGTCAGCTCCTCGACCGCCGCGAGGTCGGTGGCGACCTGGTCGTCCATCTCGGCCATGTCCCGCTCGCAGAGGGCGAGGAGGATGGCCTCCTTGTCCGTGAAGTACTGGTAGAGCGAGGCGACCGGAAGTCCGGCAGCCTCGGCGATCGAGCGTGTCGTGAGGCCCTCGACCCCGTTGGTCACGACGAGCCGGGCGGCCGAGTCGAGGATCCGCTCGACCCGTTCCCGGGACCGGGCCTGGGCGGGGACCCGGCGACGGCTGGGGCCGGTGCTGGATCCAACGGTGGCGGAAGGCATGGGCGCAGTGTAGCCTCCGAAACCGAACCTGACACAGATTCATCTTCGGAGGCGACGTGCGGACGATCGAGATGGGCCGTCGTGGACTGCTCGCGGGCGGCGCGGCCGCGTTCGGGGTCCTCGCCCTCGACGCGCTCGAGGCCGAGGTCGTGGCCGGCGTCCACAAGGGCAGGCTGCCGCGCAAGGTCGACGTCGTCGTGGTCGGCGCCGGGATCGCCGGCCTGGTGGCGGCCCGTCAGGTCCGCGGTGCCGGGCACTCCGTCCTCGTCGTCGAGGCGCGCGACCGGGTCGGCGGCCGGGTGCTCAACCACGAGCTCCCCACCGGCGGCACGATCGAGGCCGGCGGCGCCTTCGTCGGCCCGACCCAGGACCACATCAAGGGCCTCGCCCGGCAGCTCGGCATCGACACCTTCGACGAGTACGTCACCGGCAAGAACGTCTACGTGTCCTCGCTGCTGGGCCGCTTGGAGTACACCGGCACCGTCCCGCCGGACCCGACGATCCTGCTCGACGCGGCTCTCGCGCTGCAGCGCCTCGACGCGTTCGCGAAGGAGGTCCCGGTCGACGCCCCCTGGACGCACCCGCGCGCGGCCGAGTGGGACGCGATCTCCCTCGGCGACTGGCTGCGTCGCAACACGGTCAACAGCAAGGGCATCGAGAAGCTCATCCAGTCCTGGACCCAGCCGGGCTTCGGTGCCGACCCGGACCAGGTCTCGCTGCTCTTCGTCCTGCACTACATCGCGTGCTCGGGCAACGAGACCAACCCCGGCACCTTCGAGCGCAGCTCCGACACCGCGGGCGGCGCGCAGGAGAGCCGGTTCGTCGGCGGCTCCCAGCGGGTGCCCCTCGAGCTCGCCCGGCGCCTGCGCAAGCGGATCGCGCTCAACGCCGCGGTGACGAGGATCGTGCAGCCCGCTCGGGGCCGGGTCCGGGTGCACACCCGCCGCGGCAAGGTCAGGGCCCGCCGGGTGATCGTGGCCGCGCCGCCCAAGCAGGTCCTCGGGATCGGCTTCTCGCCGGCGATGCCCGCCGGCCGCCAGGCACTGCTCGAGCAGGTCCAGATGGGTCGGCTGATGAAGTGCGACGCCGTCTACGACAGGCCGTTCTGGCGCGACAAGGGCCTGACGGGCTTCGGCATCGCCGAGACCGGAGCGGTCCGGGTCGCCTTCGACAACCACGTCTCCGACACCGGCCACGGCATCCTGCTCGCCTTCGTCGGCGGCTCCGCCTGGCAGCAGTACGGCACCCGGTCGGCCGAGGAGCGACGTACCGCCGTCCTCGCAGGCTTCGCGAGGATGTTCGGCGAGAAGGCGCTGCACCCGATCGACTACACCGAGCACGACTGGACCCACGAGCAGTGGACGGGTGGCGGGCCCACGGCGATCTACCCGCCGGGCGTGATGTCGACCCACGGTCAGCACATCCGTACGCCGCACGGCCGGGTGCACTGGGCCGGCACCGAGACCTCGACCTACTGGACCGGCTACATGGACGGCGCCGTCCGCTCGGGCAAGCGTGCGGCCCGGGAAGTGCTGGACACCCTGTGAGGCGGGCACTGGCCGCCGTGGTGGCGCTGACGGCGCTGGTCGTCCTCGCCGGGCCCGCGGCGGGGGAGCGCTCCGCGCCCGCGGTGACCTGGCCGACCCGGGTCTTCTCGACCGTCGCGAAGCCCGGCTTCCCGGCGTACGTGCACGTCGCACCGAACGGGCGGGTCTACGCGGCGACGTACTCGAACCCCGTCGGCGACTCGATGGCCTCCCGGGTCTTCGAGTGGACGGCCGACGGCACCCTGCTGCGGTTCTGGACGGTCCCCGGGCAGGACCTCGGCGCGCCGCACGGCGTGCAGGTCGCCGCCTCCGACGCCCGCGGCCGGCTGGTCCTGCTGGAGAAGTCGCGTGCCCAGGTGCTCACCCTCAACCTGCGCACCGGCCGGTTCAAGGTGCAGGCCACGATCCCGGACCTGCCGGGCCCCGGCCACCCGATCCCCAACTACGCGGCGTGGGGGCCGGGCGGCAGGCTCTACCTGACCGACTACGGCCAGGGCGTGGTCTGGCGTCTCCCCGCGAAGGGCGGCGAGCCGACGCCCTGGTTGCGGTCGAAGGCGCTGGTCGGCGCCGGGTTCGGGACGACGGGCATCGTCTACGAGCGCTCGCGCCGCTCGTTCCTGATCAGCCAGCAGACCACTGCCGACCCGCTCGACCTGCTCCGCGGCCACCTCTACCGCCTGCCGGTCGCCGCCGGTGGCGTCCCCGGCGCGCTGGAGACGGTGTGGACCTCGGGGCCGCTCGACCTGCCCGACGGCTTCGGTGTCGCGCAGTCCGGCAACGTCTACGTCGCCCTGCTCGGGACCAACCAGCTGGTCAAGCTCGGCCCGGACGGCACGGTCCTCGCGAAGTTCCCGCCCGGTCCCGTGCACGGCGCCAACGGATCGGCGATCCCGTTCGACAGCCCGTCCAACGCGACCTTCCTCGGCACCCGGGTGCTGGTCGCCAACCAGTCGGCGATCTTCGGCACCGCCGCCCACCACGCGGTCCTCGAGGTCGAGGTCGGCGAGCCCGGCGCGCCGGTGTTCATCCCGCGACGGGCACGGCTTCGCTGACCCCCGTCGGACGACGGGTCAGCCGCCGCACCGACGGCGCGCCGAGGGCCGCGAGCGAGCTGAGCCCGATCACCGCCGCGACCACGACCAGCCAGCGGTCGGTGCCGACCACGGCGGCGACCGGGCCGGTGAGGGCGAGGCCGAGCGGGCGGCACACGAACGAGCCGACCAGGTCGAAGGAGTACACCCGCGCGAGCATGTCCTCGGCGACGTTCTCCTGGATCGCGAGGTCCCAGCTCACGCTGAACAGCTGCAGGCCGACACCGTGCACGAACGCGCCGGCCAGCACGACGGCCAGGTCGTCGGCGAGCGCCAGGGCGAGGGGGAAGGCGGCGGTGAGGGAGAGCATCAGCACGCCCCAGCGCAGCAGGTGGCGCGGTCGCCAGCGCAGCGCCACCAGCCCGCCGGCGACGAACCCGGCCATCAGTGCCGACAAGGCCCAGCCCCACGCCTCCTTGCTCCAGGTCTCGCTGACGACGATCGGGCCGAGCACGCCCTGCACCCCGCCGAAGCACAGGTGGTAGAGCAGTGCCTGCCCGATCAGCAGCCACAGCCAGGCGTGCCGGAACACCTCGCGGGCGCCGTCGGCGAGCTCGGCGAGGAGGCGCTCACGCTCGACGCTCGCGGCGCCGGGGACACGGATCATCGCGAAGAGCACCGCCGCGACGGCGTACGTCGCCGCGTCGACCGCGATCGCCCAGCCCGGGCTGGTGGCGGCGACGATCACGCCCGCGAGGGCGAAGCCGACCGCGAACGCTGTCTGCGTCGCCAGGCTGCGCAGCACGACCGCACGGCCGAGCTGCTCGTCGGCGACCGTCGAGCGGGTCATCGCGTTGGAGGCGGGCTGGGCGACCGCGCCGAGGCAGCCGTTGACGACACCGATCGCGGTGAGGAACCACAGCGAGCCGTGCCCGGTGATCAGCACGGCCGCGCAGGCGGCCTGGCTGACGGCGGTGGCCGCGGACGAGCCCTGCATCAGGAGCTGGCGAGGGAGCCGGTCGCCGAGCACGCCGCCGTACAGGATGGTGACGACCTCGGCCGCCGAGAAGGCGGCGACGACGAGGCCCAGCTGGGTGGCGGTGCCGCCGAGGTCGAGGACCGCGAACGCCAGCGCCACCGGGGTCATCGCGGACCCGAGTCCGCTCACCGCGACCCCGCCGACCAGCAGCCGGAAGTCGCGGGAGCGCAGTGGGGAGGAGGTCACCGGGCGATGATACTTCGCTACCTAAGTATTCGCCAGCGAACTACCTGTTTCGAACGGCGCGGGACAGGGGCAGGATCGGGGCCATGGCCGAGCCCGCTGCTCCGTACTTCCCGCCCCCGCGACCCCCGCGCCGGTCCTCCATGGCGCTGCGGCACCTCGCCAGCGTCGCCGTCGCGCTGGTGCTGACGCCGGTCGGGATCCTGGTCTTCGACCACGGCGCAGGGACCTACCTCGACGAGTGGTTCCGCAACTTCGAGACCTCCGCCGTGAGCGGCGAGATGCTGCTGATGGTCCTCGGCGTCCTGATCCTGGTGGCCGTCGCGGCATGCGGCCGGCTCTCCGGCCTCGGCCCGGTGCTCGCCGGCGTGGTGTGGGGCGTGGTCCCGTTCGTCTGGTTCCTCGCCGACCTCCGCAGCTTCACCGACTTCGCCCAGGACCTCCCGTCGACGTACCTGTGGTTCCGGTCGCCGACATACCTGTTCCCGCTGGTCGCGGCGATGCTCCTCGGCGCCGGGCTCGCCGGGCGCTGGCGCGGGCGGCTGGTCGCCTGACGGCCATCGTCTAGGGTGGGCGGCCCATCTCGAGGAGCTGTCCATGGTCACCACCCGTCCCGCACCCGTCCGTCGACCTGCCGCGCTGGTCACCGTCCTCGCGCTCGTCGCCTCGGTCCTCGGACTCGTCGTCGGGCCGTCTGCCGGGCCCGCCCACGCCGCCGCACCGGTCGCCTCCGGGAAGTACGCCGGCACCCTCGTCGAGGACGGGGCGGCCAGTGCCCAGGAGTGGGTGCGCTTCCGCGTGAGGAAGAACAAGGTGGTCACCGGTTTCAAGGTCCAGCTCTGGCTGCAGTGCTACTCCTACCCCAACACCTACTACCAGCTGCCGGCCGTCGTGGAGGCCCCCAAGGCGGCGATCGCGGGGCGCCGGGTCGACCATGTGTGGACCCAGACGATCACCCTGGACGGCTCGGTCGAGACGCTCGAGGGCAGGCTGCAGCTGCGCTTCCGCAAGGGCGGCAAGGTGACCGGCCAGCTGGCGGTCGACGTCGCCAACTGCGCGAGCCGGCTCGGCGAGGCGCCGTACTGGGTCCCGCTGCGCGCCCGGCGCCGCTGACCCTGCCGCGTCGTCCGCGGGTGAGGTCGCGGCAGTAGCGTTCCCCCATGGCCGAGGACTGGACGGACCGCCACGTCGCGCGGTGGAAGGACCACTGGCTCGACCTGGCCTTCGACGAGGCCGTGGAGGGCGTGTTCGTCCGGGTCAACCGGATCGACCGCTACCTGCGCCGCGCCAAGCAGCGCGCCGTCGCCGAGGTCGGGCTCACCGACTTCGAGTACGACACCCTGCACGTGCTGATGATCCGCGACACCCCGGGCTCGGCCTCCCCGACGGAGCTCGCCACCGAGCTCGGCGTCTCCGGCGCCGGGATGACCGGTCGGCTCGACGGCCTCGAGAAGGCCGGCTGGGTCCGCCGGATCCCCGCTGTCGACGACCGGCGGCGGGTGATCGTCGAGGTGACCAAGGCGGGCATGGCGATCTGGCGGCAGGCGATGGACCTGCGCGGTCGCGCCGAGGACGACCTCGCGGAGGCCCTCACCGAGCGGGAGCTCGCGACCCTCAACCGGCTGCTCAAGAAGGTGACGGTGCGCTCCGAGGAGCGCGAGGGCTGAGCCCTGCGGAAAGGGGGGTGGCCCGTCCGGTTCCGGACGGGCCACCCACTCGCGTCGCACCGACCCCCCACAGGCCGAGAACGCGAGGCACCGGCAGCGGTCCCGGGCTAGGCCGGCAGGACCGGGCCGCCGTGCAGGTGGAACCGGCGGGCCCGCGGCGGGAGGGACGTGGGCCGCGGGCCCGCCAGGCCGAGGACGGCGGGCGCACCGGGCGAGCCGGCGTCGTACCGCCGCAGGATGAGGAGGACGGCCGCCTCGGTACGACGCAGCCGCGCGTAGGCGTCCTGCAGCTCGTCCTCGCCGGTCTGGACGTCGAGCTGCGCCTCGCACATGTGCTGCCAGCGGGCGCGCAGCGCCATGACCAGCGCGACCGGGCCGTCGAAGTAGGGGCGCCACTCCTCGCGCCAGGGCACCGCGCCGCTCATGTCGGTCGCGGCGGCGGCCTCGACCTCGCGGATGATGCGGGTGCGTTCGTGGGTCTCGGTCCAGGTCATGACGGGTTCCTTCCGGGGAGCCGCGGAGTGCCGCGTGGTGATGGGTGATCCGGGGGGATGGAAGGAGGAGGCGGCGGGGTGGCCCGGTGATACACGCGATCTCGACGTATCAGCGGTACTGGCTCGCGGGTCCGAAGTGCGGGACGATGCACCCGCAAGCTCTCGCACCGCGCGAAGGGGGTCGGGTGTGGACGTCGATACACCGCTGTCAGCGCTCGTCCCCGCGGCGCGGGAAGGAGATCAGCATGCATGGGACGCGATCGTGGACCGCTTCCTCCCGCTGGTGGACGCGATCATCCGCGGCCACCGGCTCTCGGAGGCCGACGGTGACGACGTCAGCCAGACCGTGTGGCTGCGCCTCGTCGAGCACCTCGGCGACCTGCGCGAGCCCGCAGCGCTGCCCGGCTGGATCCGGACGACGACCCGCAACGAGTGCCTGCGGCTGCTGTCCGCCCGTGGCCGCGTGCGCCCCGTCGACCCGCAGGACGCGACCGGCCTCGACGCGGTCGTCGACGACGTCGCCGGCACCGACCTGCTCGCGGCCGAGAGCCGCCAGCTGCTCCGCGAGGCCCTCGCCTCGCTCCCCGAGGCCCGCCGCGCGCTCCTCCTGCTCCTGCTCGCGGACCCACCCGTCGGCTACGAGGAGATCAGCCGGCGACTCGGCATCCCCATCGGCAGCATCGGCCCGACCCGCGCCCGCGCCCTCGAGCAGCTGCGCCGCACACCCGCACTGCGCCGACTGGCGGAGGTGATCTCGTGACCGAGCCCCTCAACGACGACGAGCTGATGGCCCTGCTCGGCGAGGCCGTCGCCGAGGCGGACGCCGTCAGCGACCGGCGGCGTACGGCGGCCCGCGCCGCCTTCACCTGGCGCTCGGTCGACGCCGAGCTGGCCGAGCTGCTCCACGACTCCGCCCTCGACGCCGGCGCGGCCGTCCGCTCCGGTGCTGGTGGTGGGGGCGAGCCGCGAACCCTGTCCTTCGGCCACAGCGGCCTCACCCTCGAGGTCGAGGTCGACGGCGAGACCCTGCTCGGCCAGGTGATCGGCACCGGCTCCGCCGCCTCGGCACCGCAAGCCGCCTCGGTCCTGCTCGAGCGGCCCGAGGCCGACGCGGTGAGCGCCGAGGCGGACGCCGCCGGGTTCTTCCGGCTCGAGAGGGTGCGTCCCGGCACCGTGCGGTTCGTGGTCGAGCAGGGCGGGTGGTCGCTCACCACGCCGTGGGTGACGCTCTGAGTCAGCTCAGCGTCAGGTCAGCGGACCCACGACCTTGATCGCCCCGCCGCGTGGGTCGGCGTGGGGCGTGGCAGTGGCCAGGATGTCCTGCCATGCCTCCCGCGCCGACTGACCCGTCTCTCTCATCCGGGCGGCGATCAGCCCGGTGACGACGGGCGTCGAGAACGACGTGCCGCTCCACTGGGCCAGGCCGTCGAAGGTGCGCACCTCGCCGATGTTCGGTGGCTCGTGGCAGGTGTAGGTGCCCTTCGGGAAGGCGTTGACGAGGTCGCGGCCGCGCGCGTAGACGTCGACCCATGGTCCGACGTTGGAGAAGTCGGACACGCAGGCGTCCGGGTCGACCGAGCCCACCGACACCACCCACGGGAAGGCCGCCGGCCAGAACGGCTTGTCGCTGGAGTCGTTCCCGGCTGCGGCGACGATCAGCACGTCCTCGCGCTCGGCGAGCTTGTTCGACTCGCCGAGCATCTCGAAGCCCAGCAGCGCGAAGTCGCCGCGGGTGTGGGTGCCGGCCGAGATGCTGATGACCTGCGGGCGGTCGTCGTCGTCGATCGCCTCCTGCAGCTGTTGCACGATCTCGGACTCGTACACCGCGCCGCCGTGGACCAGCACGCCCTCGACCTCCACGCGGGTGTCCGGGGCGAGGCAGCTGATCACCCCGGCGATGAAGGTGCCGTGGCCGGCATACGGATGGATGGAGGCCGGGTTGACCGTCTCGACGTCGGACGGGTCGGCCACGACGTCCCCGACCTCGAGCCACGGGGACTTCGTGCTGCCCACGGCGTCGGTCCACAGACCGGTGTCGACCACCGCCACTCGGACCCGGTCGCTGTCCGCGACCTTCCCCGAGGAGGTCATGGCCGGGGGCCAGGGCTTGATGTGGCGCCGGGGGGTCTCGGGCTCGGTCGCGGGGCACATGAACCCTCGCGGCGTCACGTAGACCACGTGGTCGGGCGTGATCGCTCCCCGGGCGACGACCTGCGCGCGCTCCAGTTCGTCGAGCGTCGCCAGGACGTCGTCACCGTCGTCCACGCGAGACGGCAGCGCGGCGAGCATCAGGTCCGGGATCCGCGTCTCTCGGGAGTCCAGGTCACCCCTGAAGCGCTTCCGGTTCTCGTCGGCGCTGAAGTACTCCTCCAGTCGGCCGAGGTCGTGACGTCTCACCAAGGCGTGACCAGGGCGGTACAGATAGTGAATGTCGGCGTCGTCGCGGGGTGGGCGCGACCCCTCCACCGGAGCCCCGGAGACCCCCGACTCCTTCATCGCGTCCCTGATGACGCGCACCTGTGCGCGGAGCCGCTCGGCACCCACGTCGCGCGGCGGCCGCGGCCGGGTGAGGCGCAGCTTCTCGAGCAGGCTGCGCAGCAGGCTGATCGGCAGGGAGGGACGGATGGGATCGCTCATGGCGGCTCCTGGTGCAGATGACGGGCCGCGGAACCCGTCGGCGGCGCTAACGTATTGCTGCTGTGCAGGTCCCGTAAAGGAGCAGACCGTCGATGGAGGAACTGCTCACGCTCGCACTCGAAGACCCGGACCGGGGCCGCGCCCGGGCAGAGCAGGTCCTGGACGGAGACTCCGATCCGGTCTCGCGGTCGTACGCGCACCAGTGCCTCGGCATCGTCCACCGCGAGCGGGGCGACCACGACGACGCGCTGCGGGAGCTGCGAGCGGCCCTCCGGGAGGCGCGTCGGTCGTCCGTCCTCGATCGCGAGCGCGACGTACGCGCCACGCTGGGAGCCACGCTGGTCTTCGCTGGTCGCACGCGGTCGGGGCTCCTCCAGTTGGAGCGCGCCGCCGCAGGGGCGACGGGTGGACTCGACGCACGCATCGGCATGCGACGGGCAGGAGCTCTGGTGCTTCTCGGCCGCGACGCGGAGGCGGTTCCGGTCCTCAAGGCTTCCCGCGACGCGCTCATCCTCACGGGAGACGCCGTTTGGGAAGCGCGCGCCCGGATCTGGCTCGGCGACCTGGAGCTGCGGCGCGGTCACCTCGACGTGGCGGAGGAGGAGACCCGCTGTGCAGAGGAGATCTTGGACAGGGAGGGTGCGCGGCTCGAGCAGCTGACAGCCATCGAGAACCGCGCCGACATAGCCATCGCGCGCGGGGACCTGGCGACTGGCCTGCGGATCTACGCAGAGGTCGCTGCACGGTACCGGTCCTTGGGCAAGCCCGTTCGTTATGCGGGAACCGCGACCCGTGCTCGCGCATACCTTTCGGCCGGCCTAGCCCGGGAGGCGGTCGAGCTGCTCGGTCGCTTCCTGGGACAGCGCGAGATCCCAGCCGTCGACTTGGCGGAGCTCCACCTCCTGCACGCTTCGGCTCTCCTGGCGATGGACGAAGCGGGCCGGGCGCTGTCCGAAGCCCGAACGGCACGAACCCTGTTCGGTCGCCAGCAACGCCCATGGCACCGCGCGCGCGCGGAGCTCGTCGAGCTCCAAGCGCGCGACCTCGCGCATGCGCCGTCCCGTCGAGCTCGAGCAGTCGAACTGGCCGGATCGCTCCACGCCGAGTCGGCGCATGAGGCTCCCCAGGCCCTCACGCTTGCGGGCCGCCTCAGCACCGGCGAGCAACGCCTTGAGCTGTGGACCCAGGCCGCGTCGTACCGCCACCACCCCAACGCCCTCGTCCGCGCCGGCGCCTGGCACGCCCAGGCCCTGGCCCGCGAGGAGACCCACGACCGGGGTGGGGTGCTGCGGGCGGCGGCCGCCGGTCTGGCGGCGATCGACGAGCACCGCCGCCTGATCGGGTCCTCCGAGCTCAGGGCGCTGGCGACGACGCACGGCCGCGACCTGACGACGATCGCGCTGCGGCACGCGGCGACGGACGCCCGGACCCTGCTGCGGTGGAGCGAGCGGACCCGGGCGACGGCGTTGACGCAACCGCCGGCGACGTCGGACGCGGCGACGATCCCGGCCTCGCTGGCGGCGCTGCGCGACAACGGGCGGCAGCTGGCCGAGGCGCGGCAGGAGGGCACGCCGACCGAGGAGCTCGAGCGGGAGCGCCGGCGGCTGGAGCGGGCGGTGCGGTCGGAGAGCCACACGCTGTCGGCGACCACGGCCGCGCAGCAGCGGCCGGCGAGCGTCGAGGAGATCGTGGCGGCGACCGGCGAGGCCTGCCTGGTCGAGCTGGTCGACGTCGACGGGAGCCTGCACGTCGTGGTCGCCCACGCCGGGAAGGTACGACGCCGGGTGGCCGGCACCACGGGCGAGGTCGCCGCCCTGCTGGGCCCGGCGGGGATGCTGCTGCGCCGCGCGGCCCGCGGACGGCCGGCCGACACCGCCACCATCGGGAGGGCGCTCCAGGAGGCCCTGCTGGGTGACGCCGTGCGCGTCCTGCCCGACACCCCGATGGTGCTCGCCCCGACCGCCCGCCTGCACGGCCTGGCCTGGTCGCTGCTGCCCGCGCTGCACGACCGGCCGTTCGCGGTGGTCCCGTCGGCGGGACAGTGGCTGCGCGCCCGCGCCACCACCCCACCGGCCGCAGGCAGCACGGTCCTCGTGGCCGGGCCTGCCCTGGCCAGCGGCGGCGCCGAGGTCCCGGTGCTCGCCGAGCGCCACCCGGACGCGGTCCTCCTCGACGGGCCGCGAGCCACCCTCGACGCCGTGCTGGACCACCTCGACGGGGCCGGTCTGGTCCACCTGGCCGCCCACGGGCGGTTCCGCGCGGACAGCCCGCTCTTCTCGGCCCTCGACCTGGCCGATGGGCCGTTGACGGTCCACGACCTGGAGCGGCTCCCGCGGGCGCCGTACCGGGTCGTGCTGTCGGCCTGCGAGTCAGGGGTCCTCGCGCCGGTCGGGGCCGAGGAGCTGCTCGGCCTGGCCGCCGCGCTGTTCTCGCTCGGCACCGCCGGCCTCGTCTGCAGCGTCGGCGAGGTCAACGACGCCGCCACGGCCGACCTGATGGTCGACCTGCACGCCGCCCTCGCGGCCGGCTGCGACCCGGCCACCGCCCTGTGCGACGTGCGCCGCCGAGCCACCGGTGACCCGGTCGCCGCCGGCACCGCGGCGGCGTTCCTCGCGCTCGGCGTGTGACCGATAGAACCCGTTCTCGTTGGGAGGGGCATGCTGCGCCGTGCCCTGACGACCGTCGCCGTCCTGCTCGCCCTGCTCGGCGCCCTCCTCGCCGCGCCTCCGGCGCACGCCGACACGAAGCCGCTGCCGGTGCCGTACAGCTTCCTGCCCAACGCGGCCTTCGGCGGCATGCCGGGCGCCAACGCCCCGGGAACCAACGACTTCTCGTGCAAGCCGACGGCCGCCCACCCCCGTCCGGTGGTCCTGGTGCACGGCCTGCTCGGCAACCGCTCCACCAACTGGCAGACCTATGGCCCGCTGTTGAAGAACAACGGCTACTGCGTCTTCTCGCTGACCTACGGCGTCGAGTACGACGTCACCCCGGTCAACCTCTTCGGCGGTGTCGACGACATGCGGGTCAGCGCCCGCCAGCTCAAGAGGTTCGTCACGAGGGTGCTCGCGGCGACGGGCGCCACGAAGGTCGACCTGGTCGGCCACTCCGAGGGCACCGTGATGCCGCAGTGGTACCTCAAGTTCCTCGGCGGGGCGAAGCGGGTGGAGAACTACGTCGGCCTGGCCTCGGCGTACCGGGGCACGGGGGCCGCGGCCCTCGGCAACCTGGTCGCGGGCATCCTCCCCGACGGGATGCTGCCGACCGGCTGCCGCTCCTGCCTGCAGTTCTCCCCGTCGTCGACGTTCATGAGGAGGCTGCACGAGGGCGGCATGCTCCAGCCCGGCGTCACCTACACCAGCATCGTCACGAAGTACGACGAGCTGGTGCTGCCGTACACGAACGGCACCCTGCCCGGCGTCACCAACGTGGTGCTGCAGGACGTCTGCAAGCAGGACTACTCCGAGCACTTCCAGATCGCCTCGAGCCGCAACGCCGCCCAGCTGGTGCTCAACGCACTCGACCCGGAGCACCCGCGCCCGATCCGCTGCGCGCTGGTGCTGCCGTTCGTCGGCGAGCTGCTCCCCGGACTGCTCTGAGACTGCCCGCCGGTCGGGGGCGCCGCCCGCATAGGCTTCGGCCATGCCAGATCAGCTCAGCACCAGCCTCACTGCCCGGGAAGCCATCGCGGCCGTCCAGGGGCACGAGGCCTGGGCGATCATCCGGCGCTCCACCCGGGCGGGCGACCGCGACACCGTCGGCGTCCTCGGGGGCACCCGCAGCGTCGTCGAGTCGATCATGGACATCCCGCTCGAGACGGGTGTTCCGGAGCCGGGGCACATCTGCGACCGGCTGGTCGCCGTACCCTTCCGGCAGGTCAGCGAGCGCGGCTTCGAGGCCCACGACGACGGTACGCCGCTCGTCGTGGTCGACGTGCAGAGCGAGCACGAGTTCTCCGTCGCCGACGTCATCGACGCGATCGACCCGGTCGAGGTGGAGTTCACCGACCGCGGTGGCTTCGAGACCTCCGACGACGACTACGCCAAGATCGTCGCGTCGATCATCGACGGCGAGATCGGGCAGGGCGAGGGCGCGAACCTCGTCGTCGGCCGCAACTACCGCGCCGTCGTCGCCGACTTCGGCCCCGACGTCGCGCTGACCGTCTTCCGCCGCCTCCTCGAGCGCGAGCGCGGCGCGTACTGGACCTTCGTGTTCTTCACCGGGGACCGCTTCCTCATCGGCGCCTCGCCCGAGCGGCACGTGTCCGTGCACGGCGGTGACGTCCGGATGAACCCGATCTCCGGGACCTTCCACCTGCGCCCGCCGGCCGGCGAGACCCGCAGCACCGAGGCCCGGCTCCGCGACTTCCTCAAGGACGAGAAGGAGATCTACGAGCTCTTCATGGTCGTCGACGAGGAGCTCAAGATGATGTGCGACATCTGCACCGAGGGCGGCCAGGTGCTCGGCCCGTTCCTCAAGCCGATGACCCACCTGATCCACACCGAGTACCTCCTCGCCGGCCGCACGACCCGCGACGTGCGCGAGGTCCTGCGCGACACGATGTACGCCGCCACGGTCACCGGCTCGCCCGTCGAGAACGCGTGCCGGCTGATCAAGCAGTACGAGCCCGAGGGTCGCGGCTACTACGCCTCCGCGCTCGCGATCTTCGGCCGCGACGACGCCGGCGAGCCGGTCCTCGACAGCCCGATCGTGCTCCGCACCGCCGACGTCACGCCCGCCGGCGAGCTGAAGGTGACCGCCGGTGCCACGCTGGTGCGCGACTCCGTGCCGGCGTACGAGGTCGCCGAGACGCACGCCAAGGCCGGCGGCATCCTCTCGGCCTTCGGCCTGGTCCCGCCGGCGCCGGTCCCCACGACCGACATCGCCACCCTCGTCGCCGACGAGGAGGTGCTGATCGCGCTCAACGCCCGCAACAACCGGCTCTCCGGCTTCTGGCTGGCCGACCAGGCCGGTACGCCCGTCGACCCGCGCCTGGCCGGGAAGTCCGCCGTCATCCTCGACGGCGAGGACGACTTCGTGAACATGCTGCGCCACATGCTCGCCCGGATGGGCATGAGCTCGTCCGTGGTGCGCCACGAGGAGTACGCCGACGGCGTGCTCGACGGCTACGACCTGGTCATCGTCGGGCCCGGGCCCGGCGACCCGCGTGACGACGCCGACCCGAAGATGGGCCAGCTCCGCGCCGCCGTCGCCTGGCTGCTGGCCAACGAGAGGCCGTTCGTCGCGGTCTGCCTCGGCCACCAGGCGCTGTGCCACCAGCTCGGCATCCCGCTCGCCTACAAGGACATCGTCTTCCAGGGCACCCAGGCCACCGTGCTGCTCGACGGGCGGCCGCAGAGGGTCGGCTTCTACAACACCTTCGTGGGCCGGGTGGGCCCCGAGGTCGTGCTGCCGGACGGCGTCCGGGTGGACGCCGATGCCGAGACCGGCGACGTCAACGCGCTGACTGGGCCACACTTCCGGGGCGTGCAGTTCCACGCCGAGTCGATCCTCACCGAGCGCGGGTTCGACATCGTCCACGACCTGGTCTCCGGCGTCCTGCTCTGAGCGTCGTGCCGTGGAGCTGATCGCAGGGTCGCCGGCGTCGTACCTCGGGGCGGACGAGGTCGTCGAGGCCCACGCGCCCGAGGTCGTCACGCTGGCGGAGCGGCTGGGCGCGGGCGCCCTGGACGACGTGGCGTTCGCGTCCGCCGCCTTCGCCTGGGTGCGCGACGAGATCGCCCACGCCGGTGACGCGGGCGACCCGCGTTTCGCCGTCTCGGCGACCGAGGTGCTCGCCGACGGTGTCGGCTGGTGCTACGCGAAGGCCCACCTGCTCGCCGCCGTGCTGCGCGCCGGGGGCGTGCCGACCGGCCTGTGCTACCAGTGGCTGAGCGACGGTGACGGGTACGTCGTGCACGGCCTGGTCGCCGTCCACCTCGACGGCGCCTGGCACCGCCAGGACCCGCGCGGCAACAAGCCGGGCGTGGCGGCGGAGTTCTCGCTGGGCGAGGAACGCCTGGCCTGGCCGGTGGACCCCGCGGCCGGGGAGATCGACTGGCCCGAGGTGCACGCCGTGCCCGCGCCGGGCGTGGTCGCCGCGCTGCGGCGCGGTGAGCTGGCGGTGGAGCTGTGACCGTTCCCGACGTCGTGGTCGTCGACCACCGCGACTCCTACACCTGGAACCTGGTCCACCTCGTCGCCGGTGTCACCGGCGTGCTGCCGACGGTGGTCCAGTGGGACGACCCGGTCGACCTCGCGGCGTACTCCCACATCGTGCTCTCGCCCGGTCCCGGCCACCCGAGTGAGTACGACTGGGGCTTCGACGAGGGCCGGCCGGTGCTCGGGGTCTGCCTCGGCATGCAGGGGCTGGTGGTCGCGTTCGGCGGCGAGGTCGGGCGGGTCGAGCCCGCTCACGGCGCCGTGGAGTCGGTGACCCACGACGGCCGCGGCGTCTTCGCCGGCCTGCCGGACCGCCTCGACGCGGTCCGCTACCACTCGCTGGCCGCGACGCGCCTGCCCGACGAGCTCGAGGCGACGGCTTGGGCTGCCGACGGCACCGTGATGGGGGTGCGGCACCGGACGCTGCCGCTCGAGGGCGTGCAGTTCCACCCCGAGTCGGTGCTCTCCCATCACGGCGCGCGGCTGGTCGCCAACTTCCTGGCCGTGGGACGCTGACTCCCATGGTGGCCGGATGGTGACGCAGGGCGACCCCGCCGAGGCGTTCGCCCGGATCCAGGCACGTCACGCCCGGTGCGTCTGGCTGGACGGCGGCGGCGCCCGCGACTGGTCCCGGCGCCGCTCGATGCTCGGCTGGCTCGACGACGATGACGTCTCGCTGACGTACGACGCCACGACCCGCGAGGTGACCCGGCACGCCGGCGGTCGCTCGGTCGTGGTCGGCGACGACCCGTTCACCGTGCTGGAGGCCGAGCTCGCGGCCGGCCGGCCGAGCGACCAGTGGTTCGGCTACCTCGGGTACGCCGCCCGCGCCGACCTGCCCGCCGTGCCCGACCCGGACCTGCCCGACGCGCTGTGGCTGCGGCCCTCGCACATCCGCGAGTACGAGCACCCGGTCGCCGGCCCGGCCGCCACCCTCGGCATCACGGCCGGTGAGCCGACCGGCACGCCGCCTGAGTACGCCCGGGCCTTCGCGACCGTCCAGGAGCACCTGCACGCCGGCAACTCCTACGAGGTCAACCTGACCCACCGGCTCCGCGCGGCCAGCCCGCTCAGCCCGGCGGCGGCGTACCTGCGGCTCCGGGCGCTGAATCCCGCTCCCTATGCGGGCTTCCTCCAGCACGACGTCGACGGCTCGCGAGCCTGGGTGCTGAGCTCGTCGCCCGAGCGGTACGCCCTCGTCACCGAGGACCGCACGATCGAGACCAAGCCCATCAAGGGCACCACGGCACGCGGCAGCACGCCCGCGGAGGACCAGGAGGCGAGGGACCGGCTCGCGAGCGACCCCAAGTTCCGCGCCGAGAACCTGATGATCGTCGACCTGCTGCGCAACGACCTCGCGCTGGTCTGCGAGGTCGGCTCGGTCGACGTCCCCACCCTGATGGACGTCGAGTCCTACGCCTCGGTGCACCAGCTGGTGTCCACGGTCCGGGGCAGGCTCCGCGACGACGTCAGCACCGTCGCCGCGCTCAAGGCACTGTTCCCCGCCGGCTCGATGACCGGAGCGCCCAAGCTGCGCACCATGGAGATCATCGAGGAGGTCGAGGCCACGCCGCGCGGGGTCTACTCCGGCGCCTTCGGCTGGGTCTCCGGCGACGGCCGCGCCGACCTCGGCGTCGTGATCCGCACCCTCACGACGGCCGGCGCGGACTACGTCCTCGGCACCGGCGGCGGGATCACCGTCGCCAGCGACGTCGACGAGGAGTGGGCGGAGACGGAGTGGAAGGCCGCCCGGCTGCTGCAGGCGATCAACCCGTAGCGGTGGGCTCGCAGCGGCCAGGGCAGGTCCGTGAGCGCGCGCACGGACCTGCTGCCGTCAGTCCTGCCTCGTGAACGCCGAGGTCATGTACAGCGCGCGCTGGAACACCTCGTCCGGGATCCCCCGGTAGCCGGGCAGGGTCGACTCCACGAAGTGCAGGGTCAAGGTGTCGTGGTCGACCTGCCAGCGGTAGGTGTTCGAACCGTCGGAGTGGTGGAAGACGACGGTGGCGTCGTCGATCTCGTACTCGGCGTCGTAGTCGATCGGCGCCGGTTCCCTGCCTTCCGTGGTGCCGTAGAGGTCCCACTCGCCGTCCTCGATGGTGAGCGACAGCACGGTGTCGCCGGAGAACGGCGCGTTCTCCCGGTAGGCCTTGACGTAGGGGTCGAGCCCGTGGGCCCGGATGGTGGCCACGGTGTCCGCCAGGGTGAGGGGACCGGCGCGCCAGGTGCCCTCCAACGCTGACGCGGGCGCCGGTGGCTCCGAGGCTGCCTCGTCGCCGGAGCCACATCCGGCCAGCAGCACGGCGGCCGTCACCAGGACGAGGGAGCCCCCCGACCTGAGCGGGCCGGTCTCGCGCACGGCTCTGCGGACCTCGCGCCAGCTCGGGTTGGTCAGCCACCGGCCGGCGACCTGGACGGTGGGGGAGATCTCGTTGCCGTCGTTCACGGCGCGGACCCGGGCGGCACCGTCCTCGTCGTCCCGGAACCGCACGGAGCGGTGAGGCACGCGGTGCAGGGCCAGGGCGATCCGCAGCCTGAGGCCGAAGGGACACCCGGGCTTGAAGTACACGAGCGGCTCACTCATCGCGGGCTCCTCCGGATCGCGTTTGTCATAGTCAAACTATGACGAACATACTGCTACCATGACGTGTGGCTGTCAAGGGACCCGGGCATCGTCAGCGGCAGGCCGAGGCGACGAAGCGCGAGGTGGCCCGCGTCGCCCGGGCCCTCTTCGCCGAGCACGGCTACGTCGCCACGACCATCAGCTCCATCTCCACCGAGGCCGACATCCCGGTCCAGACGATCTACTCGGCCTTCGGCTCTAAGGCGCGGATCCTCGACAAGATCACCGAGCTCTGGATGAACGAGGCGCAGACGACGGCGCGTGCCGCTGCGTATCTCGAGGAGCCGGACCCCGTCCGGCAGCTGCAGTTGCTCGCCGAGCTCAACCGGCGCCAGATGGAGGCCGGCTTCGACGTCGTTGCGATCTACCAGGAGGCGGCGGCCTCGGACCCGCAGATGGCCGAGACCCTGCGAAACGTCCTCGGCGCGCGAGAGCGTGAGATCCGCAAGCTCATCGACGCCTTGGCGCCCCACCTGCGGGCCGGGCTCACGGTCGCCACGGCGCTCGACCTCACGCTGGCGCTCACGCTGCCCGAGGTGTTCCACCTGCTGGTCGTCGAGCGGGGATGGGGCCACCGTCGCTACGAGGAGTGGCTGGGCAGCTCCCTGGTCTCCCAGCTCCTCCGAGACTGAGTGCTGGAGTCGGAGGTCGCGAAGGAGCCCTTGTGCTCGAACATATGTTCGACTAGGATGAGCGCATGACTTCTCCCGGGGCGCTCGACCAGGCCACCGTCGTGGCCGAGGGTGCCGCGGAGCTGGCCCGCAGCGACTGGGACCTGCTCGAGGGAGCGGACATCGTGGCGGCCGTGGAGGCGGTGGCCAGTGCCCGGTCGTTCCTCGATGCCGCGTTGCTGCGCGGGATCGGCCGGCTCGAAGCGACCGACGCGCTGCGGCCCTCAGGGTGGGCGTCGGTCAAGGACTACCTGACCCACCTCACCGGCGGCCACAAGGGGACCGGGGGCGGGCTGGTGCGGGCGGCCGAGCAGCTGCGCGACCTCCCCGAGATCCAGGCGGCGTTGGAGTCAGGGCGGGTGAGGTTGCCGCAGGCCCGCGCGATCGCGACCAAGGTCCACACCCTGCCCCGCGTGCCCGGGTTCCGTGCGGCCGTGGCCGCCGCGCTGCTGGGCCTGGTCGACACCCACGGCCACGACGCGTCGGACCTGCAGACCGCGTTCGGCGACGTCGTGCGCGACCTCGACCCCGACGCGAGGATCGTGAACAGCGAGAAGGAGCGCGCGAAGGCCGAACGCGGCGCCCACCACGCCCGGCACCTCTCCTTCGCCGAGGACGGCCACGGCGGGGTCCGCGTCAAGGGCTACGGCACCGTCGAGGACGCCGAGAGGATCAAGGCCACCCTCCACCCGCTCGCCGCACCCGTCACCACCAACCCCGGAGCCTGCGGTGGCGTGAGCCGGCAGCCCGGTGACCCGTTGTACGACGACGAGGGTGTCGCGACCGCGGCGGCCTGCCTCACCCCGGGGTGTGGGCACGACGGCCGCGACCCCCGGCAGGCCGGCGCCCGGCTGTGGGATGCCCTGGTCGACGCCTGTGACCGGCTCGCCGCGACCGACGACCTCCCCAGGGATCACGGGGCGAAGCCGCGCGTTGTGGTGCTGATCGACCACGACAGCCTCGAGCAGCAGGTCATCGACGCCGGACTGGCCCGCAACGGCCACACCCCCACCGGAGCCCGACTCTCCGCGCACGCAACCCGGCGCCTCGCCTGCGACGCCGAGCTCATCCCCGCCGTGCTCGGCACCCACGGCCAAGTGTTGGACGTGGGCCGTGCTCAACGCCTCGTCACCGCCGCGATCTGGACCGCGCTCCTGGTCCGCGACCGGCACTGCGCCTTCCCCGGCTGCACGAGGATGCCGCTCGCGTGCGATGCCCGCCACATCGTGCACTGGGCCGACGGCGGCGCCACCAGCCTCGACAACCTCCTCATGCTCTGCCGACACCACCACACGCTCATCCACCACACCCCCTGGGCCGTCCACATCGACCACGACACCGGACAACCCGTCTGGACCCCACCACCCCGACGCACCCTCCACGACCACCGCGCCGCGGGGATCACCTACCAACCAGCCCGACCACGCGCCGCCTGACAGCGCCCAGGCCGCCCGGTCGGTGGGCGCCCTGCCGAGGTCCCCGCGGTGTCGAGCCTCGGGTGAAACAGGGTTCAGGCCCCGGTGCTGCCGTCCGGGCCCACAGCTGCGCCCTCGACGAGGACGCAGAGCACGTGCCGGTCGCCGGCGCGCCAGGAATCGGCCGACGGGAACCAGATCCAGTAGTCGCTCGGTGCCGGCGCAGCGGTCGCCACGACCGCTTCTCGGTCGCACCGCTCGGAGGCGCGACGGCGGACCGCCTTGCGGCCCGGATAGGCGTCGCCGCGCAGCTGCAGGCTGGCGAACGCCCGGCCGTCGTGGGGCTGGTCGCACGGCACGACCCGCAGCACGCTGTCCAGCTCCGGGTGGTCGATGCCGGGGTAGGTGAGGCACTGCCCCACCCCCACGGCGCTAGGCTCGACGATGGTCGGGTCCGCCTGCACCTCGTCGCTGACGGTGAGCGAGTCGTAGTGACCGCCGAGGAAGAGCGGCACCACCGCCGAGCCGAAAGCGATGGCCAGCCAGCCGGACCCGAGCCAGCCGAGGACGACACCCCCAAAGGCCATCCGGGCGCTCCCACGGTCGGGGATGCCCGGCCGGCCCTGGTTCGCCGACGCGAGGACGGCGATGCCGAGGCCGATGCCGATCATGCCGACCGAGCCCCAGCAGATGAGGCCGGCGATGCCGGTCGCGAGCGACCAACCCGCCATCGTTCGGGAGGGCGGCCGGGTCGGGCCCGCCCAGCTGCCCGGCCGGTACGGTGCGCTCACGGCGCCCTCACCGGGGAGAGGAGGTCGCGCCCGCCGAGCTCGGCGAGGTAGCACACCAGGTCGTCCCCAGCCGTGGGCTCGTCGCCGTGGCTGGTGTCGATGAGCAGGCCGATGGCGTAGAGACCGGAGCCGGCCGCGCGGCCGTGGGTGGCGGAGAGGAAGGGCGCGCACAGCGTTGCCGCGCTCGCCTCGTCGTAGCGGGCGGCGAGCTCGTCGTCGACCCGGCCGGTGCCGGCGACCTCGGCGTGGTGCGGCTGTGTGCAGTCGGTCAGGTCGATCGTCCGTTCGTCGTCGAGGTCGAAGCAGTCGCCGGCGGAGACATCGCTCGCGCGGGGCATGTCATCGGCCAGCCAGCGCGACGCGATCCACCCGGCCGGCGCCGTCGCGAACGCGATCAGGCTGATCGTCACCGCCAGCAGCGCGTACGAGCGGCCGAATACGTCGCCGCTGCGGGTCCGGCGCAACCCCATCACCCCGAGCACCAGCCCGACGGGCGCCAGGCAGCACAGCGCGCTGACAAGGGCCCAGAGCGAAACCCTGTCGGTCGGCCGCCTGGCAGGCAGCGGTGGTGCGTCGATCCCCATGACCCGCGTGACGATAAACCGTGCCGGCGGTCGGTGTCCGGCGGTTGGTCAGCTCGGTGGCGCGCTCGGGTCCGCGCCCGCCCCGGTCTCGGCGGCGTGGGTCGACAGCGCGGTGAGCGTGGCGACGACGCCGCGCACGACCCGCTTCTCGTCGTACGGCGCCGGGTCGACGACGTCGACCTGCTGGATCAGGTCGCCGTTCTGGACGAAGCCGGTGACGTAGAGCTGCTCCTTCGTCGCGTTGACCACCACCCGGGCGTCGTCGGCGCGGTCGACGCTGGGGGTGCGGACGTCGGCGTCGTCCTGCTGGCCCATCGTCCTCCAGGCCTGCTCGAGCGTGCCGGGGAAGAGCAGGTAGTTGGCGGTCACCACCGGGTCGCCACTTCCCTCGGCCGGGGTGAACCGGCACTCCGGCTTGGTCGGCGCGCCCGCGTGCTCGGTCGCGGCGACGCCGAACTGCTCCTGCACGAACGCGGCGTCGAGGGCGTCGCACGGGTTCCACAGCGCGGGCGTCTCGGTCGGCAGGTCCGGCTTCGGGCCGACCTCGTCGTCCCCGCCGCACGCGGCGAGCGCGAGGGCCGGCAGCAGGGCGAGCACGAGGGCGGTACGACGCAGGCCAGGCAGGTCGGGCAGGTCAGGCATGGGGGTTGTTCTCCCGTCCGGGCAGCTTGAGCACGAGGCGAGCGCCTCCACTGGCATTGGCGGTGGCCTGGACCGAGCCGGAGTGGCGCTCGGCCACCTGGCGCACGATCGCGAGGCCCAGGCCCGACCCGGGCAGGGTGCGGGCGTCGTCGGAGCGCCAGAACCGGTCGAAGATGCGGGTGCGGTCGGGCTCGGCGATCCCCGGCCCCTGGTCGTCGACGGTGAGCACGCCGTCGCTGAGCCGGACCGTGACCTGGCCGCCCTCGGGGCTCCACTTGGCGGCATTGTCGAGCAGGTTGGTCACCGCGCGCTCCAGCTCGGCGTCCTCCCCGATCACCCACCAGGGCCGGGTGAAGACCTCGAACTCGAGGCCCGGCGCGCGGCGTCGTACCCGCTGCACGGCGTGGTCGACGACGTCGGCGAGGTCGACCGGCTCCACCTGGACCGGCATCGGCTCGTCGCGGGCGAGCTCGGTCAGGTCGCCGATGAGGGTGGTCAGCTCCTCGATCTGGGCGCGGACGTCGTCGAGCAGCTCGTCGCGCGCGTCCGGCGGCAGCCCGCCGAAGCCATCGGCGCTGCGCGCGGTCATGGTGAGCAGGTCGATGTTGGTCCGCAGCGCGGTCAGCGGCGTCCGCAGCTCGTGGCTCGCGTCGGCGACCAGCTGACGCTGCCGGATCCGGCTCGCGTCGAGCGCGACCAGCAGGTGGTTGAACGCCGTCGCCAGGCGCGCCACCTCGTCGTCTCCCTCGACGGGCAGCGGTGTGAAGTCCTCGGTGCGGGCGATCTCCTCGACCGACCCGCTCAGCCGGCGTACCGGCCGCAGCCCGTTGCTCGCGACCGCCCAGCCCGCCAGCGCCGCCACGATGACGCCGAAGACGCCGAAGGCGACGGTCACCCAGCCGAGCCGGCGCAGCGTGCGGTCCTGGTCCACGAGGGGCTGCGCGATGATCAGCGCGATCCCGTCCTGCTGGGTCGGTACGGCGACCACGCGGTAGCGCTCGCCCGCGATGACCGCCGTGCGCAGGCTGCGGTGCTGCTTGCCCTGGGCCACGTCGAGCTCGGACCGGCCGAGCTCGAGGGTCGGGCCGCGGTCGAGGATCCGCAGGGTGCCCTCGTTGTAGTCCAGGATCGCGATCCGCACGTCGCCCGCGCCCAGCGCCCACGACGGGATGCCCTGGGAGCCCGCCTGCAGCAGGCTGTCGGAGGCGGCCGCCCGCTCGGCCCGGTCGACGAGCGCGTTGTCGAGGGTGTCCTGCATCTGCACCCGGGCTGTGATGTAGGCGCCCACGGCCACCAGGGCCACCGACATGCCGACCGCGATCGTGGTCAGCCAGATCACCCGGCTCGCCAGCGAGCGGCGGTAGTGCCAGCGCCCGTCGGGGCCGGGACCCATCGCAAGGCCCCAGGAGGTCGCCACGCTGCCGGGCTCTCAGGACTCCGTCGCGCGCAGGACGTACCCGATGCCGCGGACGGTGTGGATCAGCCGCGGCTCGTCCTCGGCCTCGGTCTTGCGGCGCAGGTAGCCGACGTACACCTCGAGCGAGTTGGCGGTCGTGGGGAAGTCGTAGCCCCAGACCTCCTCGAGGATGAAGCTGCGGTCGAGGACCCGGCGCGGGCGGCGCAGGAACATCTCCAGGAGGGTGAACTCGGTGCGGGTCAGCTCGATCAGCCGGGTGCCGCGGCGCACCTCGCGGGTGGTGACGTTCATGGTGAGGTCGGCGAAGGAGAGGACCTCCTCCTCCGCGCCGTCCTCGATGGGCGCCACCCGGCGCAGCAGGGCCCGCAGCCGCGCGAGCAGCTCCTCGAGCGCGAACGGCTTGGTCAGGTAGTCGTCGGCCCCGGCGTCCAGCCCCTCCACCCGGTCGCCCACCGCGTCGCGCGCGGTCAGCACCAGGATCGGTACGTCGTTGCCCGCCGCCCGCAGCGCCCGGGTGGCCTCGAGGCCGTCGAGCTTGGGCATCATCACGTCCATCACGACCACGTCGGGCGCCACGGCGCCGATCCCCGCCAGGGCCTCGGCCCCGTCGCCGGCCAGGTGGACGTCGTACCCGTTGAACGCGAGGGAGCGGCGCAGCGACTCCCGCACCGCCCGGTCGTCGTCGACGACGAGGACACGGTGCGAGGTGGCGGTACGCGCGGACACGCCCCCATCATGGCCGATCGGCCTGAGCGGTGGCTGAGAGGCGCGGCGGCGTCACAGGTAGCGCTGCGCGACGCGAGCCGCGCGGGCGCCGTACTGGCCGCCGAACAGGCAGGCGTGGACGAGCAGCGGGAACAGCTGGTGGTAGCCCAGCCGGTCCTCCCAGCCGTCGGCGAGCGGGTGCGCCTCGGCGTAGGCGGCCATCACCTGCGGGAGCTGCGGGAGGCCGAAGAGGGCGAGCATGGCGAGGTCGACCTCGCGGTGGCCGCCGTACGCCGCCGGGTCGATGACGACCACCCTGTCGCCGGCGCCCCACAGCACGTTGCCGTTCCACAGGTCGCCGTGCAGCCGCGCAGGGGCCTCCTCGGGGACGATCGAGGGAGCCCGGGCGGCGGCGGTCTCGATCAGCGCGGCGTCCTCGGCGCTGACCACCTCCTTGTCACGCAGCACCTTGAGGTACGGCGCGATCCGGCGCTCCGCGTGGAACTCCGCCCACGTCGGGAGGGCTCGGTTGGGCAGCGGCAGCCGGCCGATGTAGCCGTCGGCCTCGGCCCCGAAGCCGGCGGCGCCGTACGCATGGGTGGCGGCGAGCGCGCGACCGAAGGCGGTCGCGGCCTCGGCCGTCGGCCGTCCGGCCTCGACCCAGTCGAGGATCAGGCAGTCGGTGTCGACGGCGAGCACCTCGGCGGTGGCGACGCCGCCGCTGGGCACGGCCTCGGCGAGCCAGCGCAGGCCCGCCGCCTCACGGGCGAAGAACTGCGGTGGGGCGGGGCTGAGCGTCTTGAGGAAGGCCGAGCGGCCGCTGGACAGGCGCAGCTTGACCGCCGTCGAGATGTCCCCACCCGCCACCGGGGCGGTGGCGACGACAGCCGAGCCGAGCAGCTGTTCGGCCCTGCCGGCGACGACCGGTTGGCGCGCCATCGGCTCCCCCTGTCCGGCCCGTCAGACGGGCCGGGTCAGGCCTGGCCCTTGAGGGCGGCCGGGATCTTCGATCCCTGCTCGATGGCGCGTTCGGGGGCCTTGACCTTCTTGAAGCTGCGGATCGCCAGGAACACCAGCAGGGCCGCCAGCAGGACGTAGAACCCGAACACGATGAGGAACGCCCAGTGCAGGTCGAGGCCCTGCCCGTTCCAGTGGATGAAGTAGGCGATCGCCACCGAGAGCATGATGATCGCGAGCACCAGCAGGAAGCCCGCCGCCGCGACCAGGCCGAGCCCGACACCGCCTGCCGTCACGCTGACCTTGAGCTCGGACTTCGCGAGCTGGATCTCCTTGCGGATCAGCGTGGAGATGTCGGTCTGCGCGTCCTTGATGAGACGTCCGATGGTCGGCTCTTCACGGAGCGGTTCGGTGGCCATGCGGCCGACCCTACCGTCGTCGCTAGGATCGCTACAGGTGAGCCGGGAAGTCTGGTCGGCATGTGAACGCCCCTGCCCGCACGACGCCAGGAGACCCGCCGTGTCCGATCCCCGTCCCGCCCCCGCGTCGATGTGGCGCCAGGGTCCCGTCTGGACCGAGAGCGACAAGCGCCTGGCCAAGTACGTCGCGCGGCCGTTGCGGGAGTTCCTCCACGTCGAGTCGTCCGGCTCCCTCCTGCTGCTGGCAGCGACCGCGGTCGCCCTGCTGTGGGTGAACCTGCCGTTCGAGGGCTGGGCGGAGGGCTACGACCACTTCTGGCACACGCCGATCGGGTTCGAGGTCGGTGGGTGGCGCCTCGGGGAGTCGCTGCAGCACTGGGTGAACGACGGCCTGATGACGATCTTCTTCTTCGTGGTGGGCCTGGAGATCAAGTACGAGCTGGTCCACGGCGACCTGCGCGACCCGCGGACCGCTGCGCTGCCGATCGTCGCGGCGATCGGCGGCATGGCGGTGCCCGCGCTGTTGTACGTCGCGCTCGCGGGTGGCGGTGACACCGGGGCCGGCTGGGGCATCCCGATGGCGACCGACATCGCCTTCGCGGTCGGCGTGCTGGGCGTGCTGGGGCGCCGGGTGCCCTCGGCGGCGCGGCTCTTCCTGCTGACGCTGGCCATCGTCGACGACATCGGCGCGATCCTGGTCATCGCGCTCTTCTACACCTCCGACCTCTCCCTCGGCTGGCTGGCGAGCGCCCTCGGGCTGCTCGCCGCGATGGGCGCGCTGCGTGCCGCGCGGGTCTGGGCGATCCCGGTCTACGTCGTGCTCGGCGTGGCAGCGTGGTTCTCGCTCCTGGAGTCCGGGGTCCACGCGACCCTCGCCGGCGTGGCCATCGGCCTGATGACGCCTGCGGTCGCGCTGCTCCGCCCGCAGGTCGCCTCCGACTATGCCGCGGACTGCCTGCGCGACCACGAGCTCGATGCCGAGGAGCTGCACCGGCTGCGGTTCCTGCTCGCCGAGTCGGTGCCGATGGTGGAGCGCCTGCAGTCGCGGCTGCACCCCGTGTCGTCGTACGTCGTGCTGCCGGTCTTCGCCCTCGCCAACGCGGGTGTCGCGCTCGGCGACGGTGTGCTGGGCGACGCGCTGACCTCGAGCGTCGGCCTCGGCATCGCGGCGGGCCTCGTGCTCGGCAAGCCGCTCGGCATCACCCTGGCCTGCTTCCTCGCGATCCGCCTCGGCGTCGGCCGGATGCCCGAGGGCACGTCCTGGCCCCAGGTCATCGGCATCGGAGCCGTCGCCGGCATCGGGTTCACCGTCTCACTGTTCATCGCCGGGCTGTCCTTCCCCGGCTCGGCGGTGCTGACCGCCGAGGCGAAGGTCGGCATCCTGCTCGCCTCCGTGATCGCCGCGGTGGTGGGCGTGGTGCTCCTGCTGCTGGCCGGCCGAGGGGCTCAGAACGGGACCGCGGTCGCCAGCAGTCCCGAGCCGGTGCCCCTGCCGGACAGCAACCGGCAGAACTGAACGGCGTCGAGCTCGAGCTCCTCGCCGTCCTCGCCGGCGGACCAGCTGCCGCCCGCGGGGCCGGTGAGGGTGAGCCGGTACGGCCGCCTGTGGCGCTGCGCCCACTCGGCCACCACGTCGGCGACGATCACGCCGTCGTGCCCGGGAGTCAGCGCCATGGCGGTACCGGTCGCCTCGGCGAGGTCGCTGCGGTGCATCCAGGTGTCGCGGGTCAGGATCACGTCGACGAGGTAGCCGAGCGACCAGCTCTCCTCGACCCCCTGCACCTCCTGCGGCATGCCCATGTCGCGGCGCCGGAGGAAGGAGGGGACCATCCGGCGTCCGCGGGCCGCGCGCGGGCCGACCCGCCGCATGTCCTCGGTCAGCCGGGCGGGGCTGTGGTGGGCCCGCTCCCGCACCTGGACGTCGGTCAGGGCGTCGAGGAACGCGATCCCCTTCGCCGCTGCGTCCCGGCCGGCGATCCGGCGCTGGCGGGCGCCCTCGCGGATCCCTGCAGCCATCGCGGCCATGCCCACGACGTGCGCGGTCATCTGGCGCACGTCCCACAGGGTGCAGGCGGTCGGCCTGGTCCAGGCGTCCGGGTCGAGGGCGGCGACGGCGTCGGCGTACCTGCGGTACTCGTCGGCGGCGAGGGTCATGGCGGTGCGGCGGTCCAGCGCGGGACGGCGCAGCGTCCGGCGGTTCGACGGATCCTTCATGGTGGTGCTCATCTCGGGGTGCCTGCCTTCCGGCGGGTCGGGCGCTTCCCGGGGAGCGGTGACATGCCGACGGCGTCCGCGAACATGTCGAGGGCCCGGTCGAGCAGTCGCGCGAAGCGGTCCCCACCCGGGTCGTTGGCGAGCTGCTGGTCGATCAGGCCGCCCAGCAGGGAGATGTAGATGTCGATGTCTGCCCGGTCGGTGACGCCCTGGGCGGTCAGGAGGGCGACGCCCTCGTCGAGCACCCGGACGGCGGGTGCGTAGGACTCCGGCGTCGGCTCGAAGCCCGGGATGGTCCGCTGGTTCATCAGCTGGTGGCGGGCCAGGTCGCCGACCGCGTAGTCGAAGAACACCCGTGCCATGTGGCGCAGTGCTGCGCGCGGGTGCGCGGGGAGGTCTGCGAGCTCGCGGGTCGCGTGCGCCTCGAAGTCCGCCCACGCCTCGCCGTACATCGCGTCGTAGACGGCGTTCTTGGAGTCGAAGTGCGAGTACAGCGACGGCGGCTGCATCCCGACGGCCCGGGCGATGTCGCGCAGCGTGATGTTCGCGATGCCCACCTCGCGCGCCTGCGCCCAGGCGGCGTCGAGGATCTCCCGACGGGTTGCCGCACGTCGTTCGGCGATCCTATTGCGAGTCGGATTGCCTACCATGATTAGGAGAATGCGCCTCGTGGCGAGGCCCTGTCAAGGGTGCGGCTGGGCGAGGTGTGCGGGAGGATGCGGCCATGGAAGGCCGCGCACTCGACCGTCAGCGACCACCCCAGGTGCTGGCCTTCATGGTCCCGCTCCTCGGCGCGGTCGCCGCGGCCCAGATCGGCAGGGACGGTGACGCCGGGCGGGCGCCGTCCCTCGTCCTCGGGCTGGCGGCCGGTGCCGCCTGGCAGCTCCTCCACCGCCGCGACCTCGTCTCCCGGCTGGCCCTCCCGGTCGTCGCCGGCGGCCTCGGGGTGGCGATCGCCGTCGTGGCGGGCGAGCCGATCATGCTGGGGGACACGCGCGCGGAGACGACCGGGATGCTCGTCTACGCCTTCTGCGTCCTGGTCGGGCTGGTGCTCGCCGAGCTGCGCCTGCGCCGACAGGACCGTCGCGCCGGCGAGGTCAGCCCTGCGGGAGCACCTGCGACGAGCCCAGGAACCGGGTCACGCTGATCCGCAGCGCCACGCGCCCCGGGTTGGGGCGCGGGGTGCGGTAGCGGGCGGCGTAGCGCTCGCAGGCCCGCTCGACCGACGCGGAGTCGGTCAGCACCTCGGCGGTGCCGACGATCGTCGACCACCGGGCGCCGTCGACCTGGCTGACCGCGAGCCGGCCGTCGCGGCGCAGGTTGGCGGCCTTCTGCGAGCCGCCGTCGGTGATCACCCAGGCGCACTCCCGCTCCGGGTCGAGCACCGCCCCCACCGCGACGGCGTGCGGTGCCCCGTCGCGGTCGAGGGTGCTCAGCGTGCACAGGTGCCGCTCGGTCCAGAACTCGGTCAGGGTCGCCGGGAGCGCGGTCCACACGACGGGCTGCCAGACGGGCACGGGCACTCCTCTGCACGACGTCATTCGTTCCGTGGGCGATCGCCCACGGAACGAATGACGTTAGCCCAACAGTCGGCTCAGTCCTCCGTGGAGGTCGCCTGGCCGGCCGAGATCAGGTCCATGATCGAGGCGTCGGCGAGGGTCTGGGTGTCGCCGACGGAGCGGCCCTCCGCGACGTCGCGCAGCAGGCGGCGCATGATCTTGCCCGAGCGGGTCTTCGGCAGCTCGGGGACGATCATGATCTGGCGCGGCTTGGCGATCGGCCCGATCTCCTTGCGGACGTGCTCGGAGAGCTCCTTGACGATGCCTGCGTTGTCCTGAGCCGCCGACTCCTCGTACTCGTTGCGCAAGATCACGTAGGCGACCACGGCCTGGCCGGTGTCGGGGTCGGTCGCGCCCACCACGGCGGCCTCGGCGACCTTGGGGTGCGACACGAGCGCGGACTCGATCTCGGTGGTCGAGAGGCGGTGGCCCGACACGTTCATGACGTCGTCGACGCGGCCGAGAACCCAGATGTCGCCGTCGTCGTCCTTCTTCGCACCGTCGCCGGCGAAGTAGTAGCCCTCCTTCTTGAAGCGCGACCAGTAGGTGTCGACGTACCGGTCGTCATCGCCCCAGATGGTGCGCAGCATCGAGGGCCAGGGGGAGGTGACGACGAGGTAGCCGCCAGATCCGTTGGGGACGGGCCGCCCCTCGTCGTCGACGACGTCGGCCTCGATGCCGGGGATCGCGGTCATCGCCGAGCCCGGCTTGCCGGCGGTGACGCCGGGCAGCGGGGAGATCATCACGGCACCGGTCTCGGTCTGCCACCACGTGTCGACCACCGGGGTGCGGTCGCCGCCGATGACGTGGCGGTACCAGACGTAGGCCTCGGGGTTGATCGGCTCGCCGACCGAGCCGAGGATCCGCAGCGACGACATGTCGTACCGGTCGGGGATCTCGTGGCCCTGCTTCATGAACGACCGGATCGCGGTGGGCGCGGTGTAGAAGAGGGTGACCTTGTAGTCCTGGATGATCTTCCACCAGCGTCCGGGCTCGGGCGCGTCGGGCGTGCCCTCGTAGAGCACCTGCGTGACGCCGTTGGCGAGGGGCCCGTAGACGATGTAGGAGTGGCCGGTCACCCAGCCGATGTCGGCGGTGCACCAGTAGACGTCGGTGTCGGGCTTGAGGTCGAACACGGCGTGATGGGTGTACGCCGCGCCCGTGAGGTAGCCGCCCGTGGTGTGCAGGATGCCCTTCGGCTTGCCGGTCGTGCCGGAGGTGTACATGACGTAGAGCGGGTGCTCGGAGTCGAACGCCTCGGGGGTGTGCTCGGCCGAGGCGCTGTCGACGACGTCGTGCCACCACACGTCGACCGCGTCGTCCCAGGTGCCCTCGCCGAGGTCCTGCCCGGTGCGACGGACCACGAGCACCTTCTCGACCACGTCGGTCTTGGTGCGGGCCTCGTCGACCGCCGGCTTGAGCGCGGAGGCCGTGCCCCGGCGGTAGCCGCCGTCGGCGGTGACGACGACCTTGGCCTGGCAGTCGTCGAGGCGGGAGGCGAGCGCGTCGGCGGAGAAGCCGCCGAACACCACCGTGTGCGGAGCACCGATCCGGGCGCAGGCCAGCATCGTGACGACGGCCTCGGGGATCATCGGCAGATAGATCGCGACCCGGTCGCCCTTGCCGACACCGAGGTCGGTCAGCGCGTTGGCCGCCTTCGACACCTCGTCCTTGAGCTGCGCGTAGGTGAGGTCGCGGGTGTCGCCCTCGGGCTCGCCGACCCAGTGGATGGCGACCTTGTCGCCGCGGCCGGCCTCGACGTGCCGGTCGACGCAGTTGTACGCCGCGTTCAGCCTGCCTCCGACGTACCACTTCGCGAACGGCGGGTTGTCCCAGTCGAGGACCCGGTCCCACTTGGTGTCCCACGACAGCCGCTCGGCCTGCTCGGCCCAGAAGCCCTCGCGGTCGGCCCTGGCGGCGGCGTACGCGTCGGCCGTCACGTTGGCGTTCGCCGCCAGCTCGGCCGGCGGCTCGAAGCGCCGGTCCTCCTTCAGCAGGTTGGCCAGGGTCTGGTCCGTCGAAGAAGGGGCGGTCTGGTCGCTCACGGTTGTCTCCTGATCGAGTCGGGTGCCACAGGTCACATTAGGACCCACGAGAAGTGTGGTCACCAGGGGTTGCAGCGGGGTTGCTCGTGCCGGAGGCCGGGACGGCTTCGATCCGCCCCGGCCTCCAGGTCCGGTGGTTGCGTCGTCGGTGCCGGGTCAGTGCTGGACGGCCTGCTCGGCGCCCGCGCCGGTGAGGGCGCGCACCTCGAGCTCGGTGAACCGCTCCTCCGCCGCCGGCTCCTTCGAGGTGACCGTGCCGAGCCAGCCGAAGAAGAAGCCGAGCGGGATCGACAGCAGGCCCGGGTTCTCGAGGGGGAACCAGTGGAAGTCGACGCCCAGCGGGAACAGCGCCTTGCTGATCGTCTCGCCGTCCGGCGTGACGGCCGTCTTGCCGGAGACGACCGGCGAGAAGAACACCAGCGTGATCGCGGAGATCAGGCCGCCGTAGATGCTCCAGGTGGCGCCGCGGGTGTTGAAGCGCTTCCAGAACATGTTGTAGACGATCGACGGGAGGTTGGCCGATGCCGCCACCGCGAAGGCGAGTGCCACGAGGAACGCGATGTTGAGGTTGCGGGCCGGGATGGCCAGCAGGATCGCGACGATGCCGAGCCCGGCGGCGGCGTACCGGGTCACCCGGATCTCCTCCGCCTCGGTGGCCTGGCCCTTGCGGATGACCGAGTTGTAGATGTCGTGCGCCACCGAGGTGGACGAGGTGAGGGTGAGGCCCGCGACCACCGCGAGGATCGTCGCGAAGGCGACGGCGGAGATCAGGGCGAGCAGGATCGCGCCGCCGGTCGACCCGGCACCGCCGCCGACCGCCTCGGCGAGGAGGGGCGAGGCCAGGTTGCCCTCGCTGGAGGCCACGTCGCTGCCGACTCCGGTGTTGAGCAGGGCCGCGGCACCGAAGCCGAGGACCAGGGTGAACAGGTAGAAGACGCCGATCAGGCCGATCGCCCAGAGCACCGACTTCCGCGCGTCACGCGAGGTCGGCACGGTGTAGAAGCGGACCAGGATGTGCGGCAGGCCGGCGGTGCCGAGGACCAGGGCCAGGCCCAGGCTGAGGAAGTCGAGCTTGTGGGTCAGGTCGATGCCGTACTTCAGGCCGGGCTCGAGGAAGCCCTCCTTGCCCGAGTTGTTGGCGGCCGCGCCGAGCAGCTCGGAGAGGTTGAAGTCGAACTTCGCCAGCACCAGGACCACGATCAGCGCGGAGCCGACCATGAGCAGGACCGCCTTGACGATCTGCACCCAGGTGGTGCCCTTCATGCCGCCGACCGTGACGTAGACGATCATCAGCGCGCCGACGCCGGCGATGACCGCGCTGACCGCGAGGGTGTTCTCCTTGTCGATGCCGAGGAGCAGCACGACCAGGCTGCCGGCGCCGACCATCTGGGCGAGCAGGTAGAAGATCGACACCACCACGGTCGAGGTCGCGGCGGCCGTGCGGACCGGGCGCTGCTTCATGCGGTACGCCAGCTGGTCGGCCATCGTGTAGCGGCCGGAGTTGCGCAGCATCTCCGCGACCAGCAGAAGCGCCACCAGCCAGGCGACGAGGAAGCCGATCGAGTAGAGGAAGCCGTCGTACCCGGCCAGCGCGATGGCGCCGGAGATGCCGAGGAAGGACGCGGCGGACATGTAGTCGCCGCCGATGGCCAGGCCGTTCTGGAAGCCCGAGAACGAGCGGCCGCCGGCGTAGAAGTCCGCGGCGCCGCTGGTCTGGCGGCTGGCGCGGATCGTGATGAAGAGGGTCAGCGCGACGACCGCGAGGAAGAGGGCGGCGGTCAGTACCTGGTGGTCCATCAGTGCTCGCTCCTGCCGTGGGACGCCTTGCCGGCGAGGGAGACGAAGCGGTCGTCGAGCTCGCGGGCGAGCGGGTCGAGCTTCTTGGTCGAGTACCCGCTGTAGAGCCAGGCGAGGAGGAAGGTGGTGGCGAACTGCAGCAGGCCGAGGACCAGGGCGACGTTGATGTTGCCGACGACCTTGGTGCTCATGAAGTCGGTCGCCCACATCGAGAGCACGACGTAGGTGAGGTACCAGACGAGGAAGGCCGCGGTCGCGGGGAAGGCGAAGCCCCGGTAGCGGCGCTTCAGCTCGGCGAACTCCGGCGAGGCGTGGAGCTCGTCGTACACGGGATCATGGCGCGCTGCCATGTCATGGGGCGAGATGTCGGACGTCACGACGGGCCTCCTCGGGATGTGGTGTGACGGGGGTCACGGGCTTCCTCCGACGCTAGGAGCGGGGGTGCGCGGGCCGGGAGGGGTCCGGTTCGGCTGCGCGCCGAGTGGGTCCGCCTTCTCGACGAGCGGTCGGTACGACGCGACGAGCGGTCGGCGCCGGGGGCTGCACCCGCGTTCCGTTGGGTGAGAGACCGACGGCCCGAGCGCAGGTGCGTCGGTAGCGTCGTCACGAGTCGATCGCACCGGGCGATCAGTCCCTTCCCCGGGAGCCGCATTGTCGATCCGAAGCCTCAACCACGCCGTCCTGTTCGTGTCCGACGTCGAGCGCAGCGTCGAGTTCTACTGCGAGGTCCTCGGCTTCGAGAAGCTGCCGTTCGACTTCCCCGGGGGTGCCTTCCTGCGCGGGAGGAGCTCCGCCAACGACCACGACCTGGGCCTGTTCCAGGCGCGCACCCCGCGCGCCGGCGACGGCGCCGTCGGGCTTTACCACCTCGCCTGGGAGGTCGAGACCCTCGCCGACATGGTCGCCGCCCGCGACCGCCTCGCCGCTGCCGGTGCACTGACCGGCATGGCCAACCACGCCAGCACCAAGGCTCTGTACGCCCGCGACCCCGACGGCATCGAGTTCGAGGTGACCTGGCTGGTCCCCGACGACCGGCTGCGCGAGGAGCTGGTCCCGGGCGTCGCGCCGACCCGCCCGCTGGACCTCGACGCCGAGATCGCGACGTACGGCGCGGACACGCCCGGCGGCCCGCGGGCCGACCTCGCCCTGATGGTGGAGCTGATGGGCCGCACGCCGTAGCCGCTGCCACGTGACGCGCGCCACCCGAGACGGGGGTGGCACCCTCCTCGTCCGATCTGCTTAGGTAAGGCTTACCTGATCTCGGAAGAGGAGTGCTTGCTGTGCCCCAGCTCCCGCTTCACCACGTGTTCCACCCTGCCCACGCCGACCACTACGCCGCCACGCTCGGCGAGGGCCTCGACCACCTGCTGCGCCAGCTCAAGGGCGTGGCGGGACCCGCGACGGGACTGACGCCGGCAGCGGCGCAGCAGCGGGTCGCGGCCGTCGACCTCGACTCGCCGCTCGACGACGCGGGCCAGGTGCTCGCGGAGATGTCGCAGCTGTGGCTCGACGACGCGGTCTGGTTCCACGAGCCGTCGTACGCCGCCCACCTCAACTGCCCGGTCGTCGTCCCGGCGCTGCTCGCTGAGTTGTTCGTCGCGTCGGTCAACAGCTCGCTCGACACCTTCGACCAGAGCGTCGGCGGCACCTTCATCGAGCGCCGTCTCATCGACTGGACCGCCCAGCGGATCGGGTTCGGGGAGGACGCCGACGGTGTGTTCACCAGCGGCGGCAGCCAGTCCAACCTGCAGGGCCTGCTGCTCGCCCGCGGCCGCCACGAGCGGGTCCCAGCGGAGCGGCTGCGGATCCTGGCCTCCGCCGAGAGCCACTTCTCGGTCCAGAAGTCCGCGCGCCTGCTGGGGCTCGGCGACGAGTCGGTGGTCAGCGTGCCGACCGACGAGCGGCACCGGATGGACCCGGCCGCGCTGGAGCGCTCGCTCGCCGCGTGCACCGATCTCGGGCTGCGGCCGATGGCGATCGTCGCGACCGCGGGCACCACGGACTTCGGCGCGATCGACCCGCTCGAGCAGGTCGCCGACCTCGCGGTCGCCTACGACGCCTGGTTCCACGTCGACGCGGCCTACGGCGGCGGGCTCCTGGTCTCGCCGACCCGCCGCGACCGCCTGCGTGGCATCGAGCGCGCCGACTCCGTGACGATCGACTTCCACAAGACCTTCTTCCAGCCGGTGTCGTCGAGCGCGATCGTGGTCCGCGACCGCGCGACGCTGCGCCCGGCGACCTGGCACGCCGACTACCTCAACCCGCGCGAGGCCACGAACCCCAACCAGGTCGACAAGAGCCTGCAGACCACGCGCCGCTTCGACGCGCTCAAGCTGTGGGTCACGCTGCGGACGATGGGGCCCGACCTCGTCGGCCAGTACGTCGACGCGGTCATCGACCTCGCGTGCGCGGTCCACGACGCCCAGCGCGAGCAGGCCGAGCTGGACTTCGCCGCCGCACCCGAGCTGAGCACCCTCGTCTTCCGCTACGTCCCGCCCGGGCCGCCGCTCGCGGAGAAGGAGAGCGCTGCTCTCAACAACGCGATCCGCGAGGCGCTGTACGCCTCCGGGCGGGCGATGGTCGCGGCGACCAAGGTCGACGGCGTGCAGCACCTCAAGCTCACCCTGCTCAACCCGATGGCGACGCTCGAGGACATCACGGGAGTCCTCGACCTCGTCCGGACGACCGGTGCGCGCCTCGCGGCCGAGCACCGCCGGCCCGCGCTGGAGGCGGCCCGGTGATCACCCACGACTTCGTCGGCATCGGGCTGGGCCCGTTCAACCTCGGCCTGGCCTGCCTCACCGACCCACTCAGCCGTCTGGACGACCACGACGGCATCTCCGGTGTGTTCTTGGAGGCCCGCGACCGTTTCGACTGGCACCCCGGGATGCTGCTCGACGACGCGACCCTCCAGGTGCCCTTCCTGGCCGACCTGGTCACCATGGCCGACCCGACCTCGCGCTGGTCCTTCCTCAGCTACCTCAAGCAGGCCGGCCACCTCTACCCGTTCTACATCCGCGAGAGCTTCTACCCGCTCCGCAAGGAGTACGACGACTACTGCCGCTGGGCCGCCGAGCGCCTGCCCTCGGTGCGGTGGGGCCAGCGGGTCACCGGCGTCGAGCACGACGGGACGGCGTACCTGGTCCGCACCAGCACCGGGGAGCAGCACCGCACCCGCCGCCTGGTGATCGGCATCGGCACCTCGCCGCGGGTCCCCGAGCCGCTGCGCCCGCTCCTCGACGAGGGCCGGGCGACCCACTCCGCCGACTACCTCGCCCGCAAGGCCGAGCTTCAGCAGCAGGACCGGATCACCGTCGTCGGCAGCGGCCAGAGCGCGGCGGAGATCTACCACGACCTGCTCGCCGAGGCGCCCGACCACGGCTACGAGCTGGTCTGGCTCACCCGCAGCCCGCGGTTCTTCCCGATGGAGTACACCAAGCTCACGCTCGAGATGACCTCGCCCGAGTACGGCGAGTACCACCGCGCGCTCCCCATCGACACCCGCGACCGGCTGGCCCGCGAGCAGCGCCACCTGTTCAAGGGGATCAGCGGCGACCTCATCGACGCGATCTTCGACCTGCACTACCAGCAGCGGGTCACCGGCGTCGGCCCGCGCACGACGTTGCTCACCCACACCGAGGTCCGCGCCGCGCGCCCCACACCGGCCGGGGGCAGCGAGCTGGACCTGCTCCACCTCGAGACCGGCGAGCCGTTCTCCCTGCAGACGGGCGGACTCGTGCTCGCCACGGGCTACGCCCCCACGCAGCCGGCCTTCCTCGAGGGGATCCGTGACCGGATCCGGTACGACGCCCGTGGCCGCTACGACGTCGCCGGCGACTACTCGGTCGACGTGCACGGTGGCGAGGTCTTCGTGCAGAACGCCGAGGAGCACACCCACTCCCTGTTGGCCCCGGACCTCGGCATGGGCCCGTACCGCAACTCGGTCATCGTCGCCGCCATGCTCGGCCGCGAGGTGTACCCGATCGAGAAGCGGATCGCCGTGCAGACCTTCGGCGTCCCCGACCACCTGAAGCGAGCGATCTGATGCCCATCACCTCGATCACCCTCGAGCCGCTCGACGTCGAGCGCGACCTCGACCTGCTGCACGCGTGGGTCACCCACCCTCGCTCGGTCTACTGGATGATGCAGGACGCCACCCGCGACGACGTCCGCAGCGAGTACGACGGCATCGTCGCCGATCCGCACCATGACGCCTGGCTCGGCCGGGTCGACGGGCGACCGGCCTTCCTCGCCGAGACCTACGACCCGGCGCACTCCCCGCTGGCCGACCTCCCCGAGCTCCGCCACGGGGACCTCGGGATGCACGTCCTCGTCGCCCCGCCGGCCGGTCCGGCGGTCCCCGGTCTGACCACCGCGGTCTTCGACGCCGTCATGGCGCACTGCTTCGAGGACCCCGCGGTGCGGCGGGTCGTCGTCGAGCCGGACGCCCGCAACGACCGGATCCGCGCCAAGAACCTCGCCGCGGGCTTCGTCGAGATCCGCGAGATCCCGCTGCCCGGCAAGACCGCGATGCTCTCGGTCTGCACCCGCGGCTCCTGGAGCTCGTCGAGTAGCCGCCGCAGCGACGAAGGAGCGGAGGCGGCGTATCGAGACGCCTCACCACGTCTCGATACGTCCCGTCGCTCGTCCCTCGCGACGGGACTACTCGACGAACTCCACTCGTCCGCCGACCACCTCACGCCCGCGCTGATGGAGCGCGCCCAGCGGCACCTGGTGGCGAAGGCGCTGGGGGAGTTCGCGCACGAACGGCTGATCACGCCGGTCCGGGACGGCGACCGGTGGCGGGTCGAGGCCGGTCCGTCGTCGTACACCTTCACCGCACGGCGACACCTCCTCGACCACTGGGTCGTCGACCCCGCGTCCATCGAGCGCACCCGCGACGGCGCCCCGGCCCGCCCGGACGCACAGGAGCTGGTCGCGGAGCTCGCTCCGACGCTGGGGATCCCGGACCAGCTGCTGCCGACCTATCTCGAGGAGATCGCGGCCACCCTCGCGGCCGGCGCCTGGAAGCTGCGCCACCGCCGGGTGCCGGTCGCCGACCTGGTCGACGCGGGCTACCAGGAGATCGAGTCCGCGATGACGGAGGGACACCCCGCGTTCGTGGCCAACAACGGCCGGATCGGGTTCAGCCTCGACGACTACCGCGCCTACGCCCCGGAGACCGGGCAGCCGGTCCGGCTGCACTGGCTGGCCGCGCGCCGCTCGCTGACCCATCTCTCGCTGGCGGCCGACGCCACCGAGGCCGAGCTGTACGACGGCGAGCTGGCGCCCGACGTACGCGACCGGTTCGACTCCCGCCTGGCAGCGCTCGGCCTGGCGCCCGAGGACTACCTCTACCTGCCGGTGCACCCGTGGCAGTGGCAGCACAAGCTGGCCGTCACCTTCGCGCCGGACGTCGCGCGCCGCGACCTCGTGCACCTCGGCGCCGGCGACGACGACCACCACCCGCAGCAGTCGATCCGCACCTTCTTCAACGCCAGCCGGCCCGATCGGCACTACGTGAAGACCGCGCTCGCCATCCAGAACATGGGCTTCGTGCGAGGGCTCTCGCCGGCCTACATGGCGGCGACTCCCGCCATCAACGACTGGGTCGCATCGGTCGTCGAGGCCGACGCCGAGCTGCGGGCGTGCGGGTTCGAGGTGCTTCGCGAGCTGGCGGCGATCGGCTACACGGGCGACGCCTTCCACCGCACGGCCGGCCCGTCGCCGTACCGCAAGATGATCGCCGCCCTGTGGCGCGAGAGCCCGGTGCCGCGCACCCCCGACGGCGAGCAGCTGACCACGATGGCGGCCCTGCTGCACCGCGACGCCGACGGTGACGCCCTGGTCACCGCGTGGATCAAGGCGTCGCCGGTCGACGCGGCGACCTGGGTGCGGGCCTACCTGCGCGCCTACCTCCGCCCGCTCGTGCACTGCCTCCACGCCTACGACCTGGCGTTCATGCCGCACGGCGAGAACCTGCTGCTGCGGCTGCGCGACCACGTCCCGGTCGGCGCGTTCATGAAGGACATCGGCGAGGAGGTCGCCGTCATGGGCGACCTGCCGCTGCCGGCCGAGGTCGAGCGGATCCGCGGCTCGTTCCCCGACGACGTCAAGGCGCTCGCCGTCCACACCGACGTCTTCGACGGCGTCCTCCGCTTCGTGGCGGCGATCCTCGACGAGGACGGGCTGTTGCCGGCCGAGGAGTTCTGGGCGATCGCACGGACCACCATCGAGGAGCACGCGGCCGACCACCCCGAGCTCGCGGAGGCGGCGGCGTCGTACGACCTGCTCCGGCCGGAGTTCCGGCACAGCTGCCTCAACCGGCTCCAGCTGCGCAACACCCTGCAGATGGTGGACCTGACCGACCAGGCCGAGTCGCTGATCTTCGCCGGCACCCTGGCCAACCCGGCCGCTCGCCCATGACCATCGTCCGCGACGCGCACGGGATCCCCAGTGTCTTCGGGGGTTCCGTGCTCGAGGTCGCCCGCGAGCAGGGGCGCGCCACCGCCCAGGACCGGGCCTGGCAGCTCGAGGTGGAGCGTCGCCGGGCGGAGGGGACCTGCGCCGAGGTCTTCGGCGAGACCGCGCTGGAGTGGGACGTCCTGGCCCGCCGGGCGCTGCTCGTCGACCTCGCCCGCCGGGCGTACGCCGCCCTCTCCCCGGAGAGCCGGGCCTTCGTCGACGCGTACGTCGACGGGGTCAACGAGATCCTTCCCGGTGGTCGAGGAGGTCGCGCAGCGACCGTCACGAGACCCTGGCGCCCCTGGACCCCGCTCGCGGTCTTCGCCGTGCAGCACCTGCTCTTCTCCGGCTTCCCCGGCCAGCTCTGGCGCCGCCACCTCGGCGCGACCGCCGGCGACGAGTGGCTCCCGCTGTTCCGCACCGAGGGCCTGCCCGGCGGCAGCAACGCCCTCGTCGTCGACGGGTCACTGACCGCGAGCGGACTGCCGATCGTCGCCGGCGACCCGCACCGGGTGATCGAGGCGCCCGGCTGCTACGCCCAGGTCCGCCTGGTCTGCACCGACCCCGAGGACGCCTTCGACGTCGCCGGTCTGACCTTCGTCGGCGTGCCCGGCGTCCAGCACTTCGGCCACGCCGGCGACGTCGCCTGGGGCATCACCAACGCGGTGGCCGACGACGAGGACGCGTACGCCGAGGAGCTGGTCCGCCACCGGGACGCCGTCATCGCCCGCGGCGCCTCCGGCTGGGAACCGGTCGCTCGGCGCCTCGAGCAGGTGCGGGTCCTCGTCGGCGAGGACAGGTACGACGTCCACGAGGTCGAGGTGCTCGTCACCGACCGCGGACCCGTCGTGCTGGGCGGGCCCGGCGAGCCCGGGACGTACAGCCTGCGCACGCCGGCCTTCGTCCTCGGCGACCTCGGCCTCGACGCGATCCTCCCGCTGTTGCGCGCCCGCACCTGTGCCGACGTCACCGCCGCCTTCGCCGGCTGGGTCGGCCCGGTCGACAACCTCGTCGTCGGAGACCGGCACGGCGCGACCGAGCACCGGGTCGTCGGCCGGATCCCCCGGCGCGACGCCGACCGCCGCTGGACCGGCACCTGGGTCACCGACCTGCCGCGGCGGACCGGACCCGTGCTCGTCACCGCCAACGACCGCGCGACACCGGACTTCGAACGGGTCGGCGCCGACTTCGCCCCACCCCACCGGGCCCGCCGCCTCCGTGGGCTCCTCGACGAGCTCGCCGCCGCCGGGCCGCTCACCCCCGAGACCGTGGCCACCGTGCTCGCCGACGACCGCCAGACCGCGGGCGCGGCCCTCCTCGACACCGTCTCCTCCCTCCTCGACCTCACCGCACCGGCCGCGCGGCTGCGCGACCGCCTGCTCGCCTGGGACCGCCGGATGGCGGCCGACAGCGTCGACGCCGCCCTGTTCGCGCGGGTCCGGGCCGCCGTCGTCGAGGGCCTGTACGACGCCCCCGGGCTCGCCGGCGTCGACGGGTCCCCGCACGGCGAGCTGTTCGCGCCCTGGTTCGACCTGCGCGGCCGGCTCCGGCTCTGCCTGCCCGCGATCCTCGCCGCCGACAAGCCCTTCGGCGTCGACGTGCACCAGGTCGTCGCCGACGCGCTCGAGCAGGTCGCGGCGCAGCCGGTGCCCGCGACGTGGGGGACCGGCCACGTCGTCGTCCCCCTGACGCCGCACCAGCAGCTCGGCCTGCCCGCACCCGAGGGCACCGCGCCGCCGTACCTCCCCCTCTCCGGCGACGACGACTGCGTCCTCGCCACCCGCGCGCTCGGTGGCACCGGCGCCTGTGTGCACGGACCCGTCGCCCGCTGGGTCTGGGACCTGGCCGGCGACAGCCGCTGGGTGGTCCCGCTCGGAGCGTCGGGAGAGCCGGACTCGCCGCACCACCACGACCAGCAGGCCGTCTGGGCCGCCGGCCGCACCATCCCCGTGAAGCACCCCGAGGAGACACCATGACCGTGCACGTGCGCCCCGTCGACCCCGCCGCGGACGCGGCGCTCCTGCACGCCTGGGTCACCCAGCCACGCGCGCAGTTCTGGGGCATGACCGACCACACCGTCGAGGACGTCGCACTGGTCTACGGCTACATCCAGGACCAGCCCCACCTCGCGGCGTACCTCCTCGTCGTCGACGACCACCCCGTCGGACTGCTCCAGACCTACGACCCGGAGGTCGACGAGATCGGCCAGTGGTACGACCGGCTCCCCGGCGACGTCGGCGTCCACCTCCTCCTCGCCGACGACCCGCGCCGCGCGGGCCGCACCCCCGACGTGATCGCCGCCGGCCTCGACTTCGTCACCCACCTGCCCGGCTGCCGCCGCCTGGTGTTCGAGCCGGACGCCCGCAACTCGGCGTCCATCGCGCTGATGGAGCGGCTCGGCTGCACCCGCGGCCCGCTCGTCGAGCTGCGCACGAGCATCGCGGAGAAGCCGGCGCAGTTCTTCTTCCTGGACCGGGAGCAGGCCCTGGCGACCGCGCAGGCGTGACCTTGTGAGGCACGTGAGCCCGTGAGACGGAGTTGACGAGACGAAATCTTCTCGGCGCTCCGGCCGAAACGGCGGGCGCACAGGCTGGAGCCCGACAACCGGACCTCTGCCTGCCAGGAGCCTGCGATGACCCTCACCAGCCCCGACGGCGATCTCGCCGCCCGCGCACCCGATGCGACCCTCCGCCGGAGGAAGGGCCGCTGGATCGACGACTGGCGCCCCGAGGACCCGGAGTTCTGGGAGAGCACCGGCGCGCCGATCGCCAAGCGCAACCTGATCTGGTCGATCTTCGCCGAGCACCTCGGCTTCTCGGTCTGGCTGATCTGGAGCGTCAGCTCGGCGTTCCTGCTGGCGCAGGGCTTCACGTTCACCCCGCAGCAGCTCTTCTTCCTCGTCGCGATCCCGAACCTGGTCGGAGCGCTGATCCGGGTGCCCTACACCCTCGCGGTCGGGAAGTTCGGCGGCCGCAACTGGACGATGGTCAGTGCGGCCCTGCTGCTGGTGCCGACCCTCGGCTTCGCCTACGCCGTCACGCAACCGGGCACGCCGTACTGGGTGTTCTGCCTGATCGCCGCGACCGCCGGCTTCGGTGGCGGCAACTTCGCCAGCTCGATGGCCAACATCAACTTCTTCTACCCCGCCCGCCTCAAGGGCGCCGCGCTCGGCCTCAACGCCGCCGGCGGCAACCTCGGCGTCTCGATCATCCAGTTCTTCCTGCCGGTGATCGTCGGCGGCGCCGGCATCTTCGGGCTGGTCAAGGCGAGCCAGGGAGGCATCCACCTCGAGCGCGCGGCCTGGGTGTACGCCGGGCTCGCCGTGGTCGCGGTGCTCGCCGCCTGCTTCCTCATGGACAACCTGTCCAACGCGAAGACCGACACCCGCCAGCAGCTGAGCGTGCTCAAGCACAAGTACACGTGGGTGATGTCGTTCCTCTACATCGGCACCTTCGGCTCGTTCATCGGCTACTCCGCCGCGATGCCGCTGCTGATCAAGCTCAACTTCTGGCGCCAGCCGGTCCCCGCCGTCGAAGGCATCGGCATCAACTTCGCCTTCTACGCCTTCCTCGGCGCGCTCGTCGGCTCGGTCGCCCGACCGCTCGGCGGCCACCTCGCCGACCGGTTCGGCGGCGGCCGGATCACCCTGATGGCCTTCGGAGGAATGGTGCTCGGCACGCTCGGCATCCTGGTCACGCTCGGCATGCTCGAGCCGCTCCCGCCGGCGCCCGACAAGGCCACGCTGGCCAAGATCGCCGCCGACCCGGCCGCGTTCGAGTTCCCCGACGCGGTGCGTACCGCGGTCGAGGCCAACGCCGACGTCTTCCCGCTGTTCCTCGGCATCTTCTTGTTCGTCTTCGCCTGCACCGGCATCGGCAACGGCTCGACGTACAAGATGATCCCTGCGATCTTCCGCACCGACGCCGAGCGTGCCACCGCCGCCGACACCCCCGAGCGCGAGCTCGCGCTGCTCGACGGCACCAAGAAGTCGTCGGCCGCGGTCGGCATCATCGGCGCCGTCGGTGCCATCGGCGGCTTCCTCATCCCGATCACCTTCGGCTCCCCGTGGGTCACCGACCCGCTGGCCGCCACGAAGACGGCCTTCGTCGTGTTCACCTGCTTCTACGTCGTCTGCACGCTGGTGACCTGGGCGGTCTTCCTGCGGAAGCCGTCGACCAGTGACGCCGAGCGGGGGTACGCCGGCCTCGGGCTGTGAGCCTCTGGTGGAATGGGGCGATGCGGACCCTGGCGCTCGCCCTGATGCTCGCCCTGTTCCCCACCCATATCGCCGTTGCGTCGGCGACCGAACGCGCCACTGGGCCGCTGCCCTCAGCGGCCCAGTGGCAGTCCGACGTCCGGGCCGTGTACGCGAAGAAGCGCCCGGGCGCCTACCTCAGGGAGCGGGCGGCCGGCGGCGAGAAGCGGCTGGCCGTCGTGCTCGACATCGACAACACCTCGCTGGCCACCCACTACGCCTGGCCGCGGGCGATCGAGCGGACCCTCAAGCTGACCCGGAAGGCCGAGAGCCAGGGCATGGCGGTCTTCTTCGTGACCGGGCGCTTCGAGGACAGCCTCGCCAACGTCACCCAGGCCCTCGACACGGCGGGCTACCACCACGACGGGATCTGCGGTCGCCGGCACGGCGAGCTCCTCGCCGACAGCAAGCAGCGATGCCGGGCGCGGTACACCGCGCAGGGCTGGACCATCGTGCTCAACGTCGGCAACCGGAGCACGGACTTCGTCGGGGGCGACTACGAGCGCAGGCTCCGGCTGCCCAGCTACGGCGGCGCCCTCAGCTGAGCCCTGCGCTCCGTTCAACGACCGGATTCGTCGGCAGATCGGCCAGATCGCGCCGAATTCGGTAGTTGAACCGTCGACCCGCTCAGATGACGCCGAGGGCCAGCATCGCGTCGGCCACCTGGATGAACCCGGCGATGTTGGCGCCGGCGACGTAGTTGCCGGGCGCGCCGTAGGTGTCGGCCGTCTCGAGGCAGCGGGCGTGGATGCCGACCATGATCTCCTCGAGCCGGGCCTCGGTGTGGGCGAAGGACCAGGAGTCGCGCGACGCGTTCTGCTGCATCTCCAGCGCGCTGGTCGCCACCCCGCCGGCGTTCGCGGCCTTGCCGGGGGCGAAGGCGACACCCGCGTCGGCGAACACCTTCACGGCCTCCGGGGTGCACGGCATGTTGGCGCCCTCGGCGACCACCGTGCAGCCGTTGCGGACCAGCGCCAGCGCGTGCTCGCCGTCCAGCTCGTTCTGGGTGGCGCAGGGCAGTGCGATGTCGCACGGCACGTCCCAGACCGTGCCGCCCGAGGTCGTGGCGACGAAGTGGGCCGACTCCCGCGCCTCGGCGTACGCCGACAGCCGCTCGCGGCGCACCTCCTTGACCTCCTTCAGCAGGTCGAGGTCGAGCCCCTTCTCGTCGACGACGTACCCGCTCGAGTCGGAGCACGCGACGACCAGTGCGCCGAGCGCGGCGGCCTTCTCGGCGGCGTAGATCGCGACGTTGCCGGAGCCGGACACGATCACGGTCTTACCCTCGAAGGAGCTGCCACGCGCCTTGAGGATCTCGCCGGCGAAGAAGACGGTGCCGTAGCCGGTGGCCTCGGTGCGGACCAGCGAGCCGCCCCAGCCGATGCCCTTGCCGGTCAGCACGCCGGACTCGTAGCGGTTGGTGATCCGCTTGTACTGCCCGAACAGGTAGCCGATCTCGCGCCCGCCGACGCCGATGTCCCCCGCGGGGACGTCGGTGTACTCGCCGATGTGGCGGTACAGCTCGGTCATGAAGGACTGGCAGAACCGCATGATCTCGGCATCGCTGCGGCCCTTCGGGTCGAAGTCCGAGCCGCCCTTGCCGCCGCCGATCGGCATGCCGGTGAGGGCGTTCTTGAAGATCTGCTCGAAGCCGAGGAACTTGACGATGCCGAGGTAGACCGACGGGTGGAACCGCAGGCCGCCCTTGTAGGGCCCGAGCGCGGAGTTGAACTCGACCCGGAAGCCGCGGTTGAGCTGGACCTGGCCGGCGTCGTCGACCCAGGGCACGCGGAAGATGATCTGCCGTTCCGGCTCGCACACGCGGCGGATGATCGCGGCGTCGGTGTACTCCGGGTGCCGCGCGACGACCGGACCCAGGCTGTCCAGCAGCTCGCGCGTCGCCTGGTGGAACTCCGCCTCACCGGGGTTCCGTGCCAGGATCTCGTCGAAGACCGGCTGCAGGGTCGGGTTCAGCTCGCTCACGGGGTCACTCCTCCAGACGTTCACAGGAGAGGCCCCACTAGTGGTGGAACCTCTCCGACAAGTTCCCACCGTCTCATCACCCCAGCGGTACGCCGGACGCGGGCCCGGACCGTGAGACCGTGAGAAGTCGTTGACGCCGTCGTCCTCGCGCGGGTCCCGACGTGCAACGCGCGGCGCGTGGAATGGGCCCATGACCGACAGCCACTGCCCCTACTGCAGCCTGCAGTGCGGCATGCAGATCTCCCGCAAGGGCCGGGCCGGCATCGAGATCGGCGCCTGGGAGGAGTTCCCGGTCAACGAGGGTGCGCTGTGCCGCAAGGGCTGGACGTCGGGTGGGCTGCGGGGCAACCGGGAGCGGCTCACGTCGCCGCTGGTGCGCGACCGGGAGACCGGTGAGCTGCGTGCCGTCGAGTGGGACGAGGCGCTCGACCTGGTCGCGTCCCGGGTGCTCGCTCTCCAGGCCGCCCACGGCAAGGACACGGTCGCCGTCTTCGGCGGCGGCGGGCTCACCAACGAGAAGACCTACCAGCTCGGCAAGTTCGCCCGCGTGGCGCTCGGGACCAGCCAGATCGACTACAACGGCCGCTGGTGCATGAGCTCGGCCGCCAGCGCGGGCAACCAGGCGTTCGGCGTCGACCGCGGCCTGCCGTTCCCCCTGGCCGACGTCGAGCAGGCCGACGTGGTCGTGCTCGTCGGGTCCAACCTCGCCGAGACCATGCCCCCCGCCGCGCGCCACCTCGACCGGCTGCGTGAGCGTGGCGGCAGGCTGGTCGTCATCGACCCGCGGATGACCCCGACCGGTGAGCGCGCCGACCTCTTCCTCCAGCCGGTCCCCGGCACCGATCTCGCCCTGGCACTGGGCGTGCTGCACCTGCTCGACGCGCGGGGTGCCGTCGACGAGGCCTATGTCGCGGCGCGGACCACCGGCTTCGACGACGTGCGCCGCGCCGCGGCGGCGTGGTGGCCCGAGCGCGTCGAGCGGACCACCGGCATCGCCACCCACGAGCTGCGCTCGCTGGTCGCGATGCTCACCGGCGCCGACAAGGTCATGGTGCTGACCGCCCGCGGCGCCGAGCAGCACGCGCAGGGCACCGCCACCGTGCTCGGGTGGATCGACGTCGCCCTCGCGCTGGGCATGCCCGGCAAGCCGCACGCCGGCTACGGCTGCCTCACCGGCCAGGGCAACGGCCAGGGCGGCCGCGAGCACGGGCAGAAGGCCGACCAGCTGCCCGGCTACCGGATGATCGACGATCCCGCCGCACGCGCCCACGTGGCCGGGGTGTGGGGCGTCCCGCCGGAGAGCCTGCCCGGGAAGGGGCGCTCGGCGTACGAGCTGCTCGACTCGCTCGGCCAGGACGGCGGCCCGAGGGCGCTGCTCGTCCACGGCTCCAACATCGTGGTCTCCGCGCCCAACGCCACCCGGATCACGCAGCGGCTGGAGTCCCTCGACCTGCTCGTCGTCTGCGACATCGTGATGTCCGAGACGGCCGCGCTCGCCGACGTGGTCCTGCCCGTGACGCAGTGGGCGGAGGAGACCGGCACGATGACCAACCTGGAGGGCCGGGTCATCCTGCGGCAGCGGGCGATCGCCCCACCCGAGGGCGTGCGCAGCGACCTCGACGTCATCGCCGGCCTCGCGTCCCGGCTGGGCTCGCCGATCGCCTTCGAGACCGAGCCGGAGGCGATCTTCGAGGAGCTCCGCCGCGCGTCGGCCGGCGGCAAGGCCGACTACGCCGGCATCACCTACCAGCGGATCGTCGACGAGAAGGGCGTCTTCTGGCCCTGCCCGACCGTCGACCATCCCGGCACGCCGCGCCTGTTCGCCGACGGCTTCCCCACCCCGGACGGCCGGGCCCGCTTCCTCGTGCCGGAGTACGCCGGCCCCGCCGAGGAGCCCGACCCGTCGTACCCGGTCCACCTGACGACCGGCCGCGTGCTCGCCCAGTACCAGTCCGGCGCCCAGACCCGCCGGATCCGCGACCTCGGCGACGACGGGGCGTTCGTCGAGCTGCACCCGATGCTCGCCGACCGGATCGGTGCCGTCGACGGCCAGCAGGTGCTGGTGCGCACCCGCCGCGGCGAGATGAAGGCCCCGGCCCGCGTGGTCACCACGATCCGGCCCGACACCGTCTTCGTGCCCTTCCACTGGGTGGGCGTCAACCGGCTGACCAACGACGCGCTCGACCCGTCCAGCCGGATGCCGGAGTTCAAGGTGTGCGCGGCGGAGCTCTCGGTGGTTGAGGTGCGACGAGCGCCAGCGAGGAGCCTCGAAACCACCGGGCCTGCTGCGGGGACCTGACCGGGAGGATCCGGACACCACGGCCGGTGGTTTCGAGGCTCGGCCGCGGGCGGCCTCGCACCTCAACCACCGGCGGGCAGCCGCTCCCAGACCCGCAGCTCGTCGAAGCGTGCCCGCTGCCGGTAGTTCTGCTCGAGGTACTCCTGGGCGGCCGGGGACGAGATCCCCCAACTGGTGAGGCTGGTGCCGGACACCACGACCCAGCGTGGGGCCTCGGGTGAGCTCAGCACGGCCCGCAGCTCGGCGAGACCGGGGTCGCGGACCCGGACGGGCAGGCTCCACAGGTGCTCGTAGGGGCTGCTCAGCCCGCTGGCGGCGACGATGTCGGGGCGGCCGAAGGCGACGACGACGCCGTCGCCGGGGTCGGCGTGGGTGCGCAGATAGGTCGCTGCCTCGGCGTCGCGCGCGAGGGTGGCGTCGATCGGCGCGACGAGGGCGTGGACCCACGCCGCCAGGCAGGCGGTGGCGGTGATCACCAGGCAGGCGTCGACCAGCAGGAGTCGGCGTCCCCTCGGGTGGGCCAGGCAGGACAGCAGGACGACGCCGGGCACCAGCCCGGTCAGGTAGTGCAGCCAGTAGCTGCCACCTGCCGCGACGCCGAGGAGCTCCCACGCGGCCATGGCGAGGGCGGCGAGGGCGAGGGGAGCAGAGCGTGGCCCCTCCCGGACGGTACGGCGGGCCGCGAGGAAGGCGGTCGTGAGCAGGGTGACCGCGGCGCCGCTGGCGACGAACGCCAGGGCGACGAGGGTCATCCGGTGCTCGGTGGCGGGCGAGGACTCCGCGCCGATGGTCGCAGCGGCCTGCAGCCGGAACACCACGACGGCGTCCCACAGGTCGCGAGCCGAGGTCCCGCGGGCGGCGGCCGAACCCAGGACCACGCTCAAGAGCGCGACCGCGCCGCCGCCCAGCGCCAGCACCCGACGCCCGAGCTGCGGCACGCGCCCCGCCGACAGGGGCATCAGCACTGCGGCGAGGACGAAGAGGTCGACCATGTTCTGCTTCACCAGCGCGGCAGCCATCCCCGCCGCGCCTGCGCCGGCCGCCAGCGCCAGCCCTCGTCCGCCGGCGGGCGCGCCGAACGCGGCCACCAGGCACAGCACGCCCAGCAGGATGAACGGCGCCGCCAGGAGCTCGCCGTTCGTGGCCGGCATCCCCAGCAACGGGCTCGCGAGCAGGGCGGCCGCCAGCAGCGGCACGACCCGCCTCGACCACCCGCCGGAGAGCCGGGCGGCGAGCACCCCGGCGAGCACGACGGTGGCCACGGTCGCCGTGGCGCCCACCAGCCGCACGCCCGGAGCGAGCGCGCCGTCGGCGGTCAGCTCCACCGGCCCGAGCTGCGCGGCCAGCCGGAAGATCCAGATCAGCAGCGGGGGACGGTCGACCCAGTGGTCGCCGTACAGCGAGCCGCCCGGCTCCCACTGGCGCGCCAGCATCAGGAACCCGCTCTCGTCGGACTCCAGGGGCCGGCGCAGGAAGGGCAGCCAGGCCACGAACGCGATCGCCGCGGCGACGTACGTGGCCCGCGACACGGCCGCGCGATGCTGCTCCATGACACCGACGGTAGGGCGTGGCCCCACGACTCCCCGTGCGTCCGTGCGACCGGTGAGGCCGTGAGGAGTCGTTGACATCTGCGTGCAACACGAGCACACGGCCGCGAAACCTCGGTGTCGTTCGATGGATCCATGACCAGCCGACCGTGCTCCGAGCCGCCGCGACCGCGGCTCGTCGTCGTCGGCTCCGGCATGGCCGCGACCCGGCTGGTCGAGGAGCTCGTCGCCCGGCGGGCGCCCGACCGGATGGCCATCACCGTCCTCGGCGACGAGGACACCGCGCCGTACAACCGGATCCTGCTCTCGGCGGTCCTCGAGGGGACGCACCGTCCCGAGTCGCTGACCCTGCGCAGCCCGCAGTGGTACGCCGACCACGGCGTCGAGCTGCGTCTCGGCGCCCGCGTCCTCGGCGTCGACCGCGAGCGCAAGGACGTGATGCTCGTCGACGGCACCCTGGTCGAGTACGACGTCCTGGTGCTCGCCACCGGCAGCATCCCGTCGTTGCCGCCGATCCGCGGCCTGGTCCGGATGGACGGCTCGCTGCACGAGGCGGTGCACGCCTTCCGCTCGCTCGGCGACTGCGAGCGCCTGCTCTCCGCGCTGCCCTGCAGCCGCCGCGCGGTCGTCGTCGGCGGCGGCCTGCTCGGCCTCCAGGTCGCCCGCGCCCTCGGCGTGCGCGGCATCGAGACCGAGGTCGTCGAGGGTGCCGACCGCCTGCTCCACCAGCAGATCAGCGCCCCCGCCGCCCGGATCCTCGCGCGCGACCTGAGGAAGCTCGGGGTGGCCGTCTACACCGGCGCCCGCGCCGTCCGGCTCGTCGAGGGACCGGCCGGTCCCTCCCTGCGGCTCGACAACGGCTTCAGCCTCGACACCGACCTGGTCGTGCTCACCGCCGGCGGCCGCCCCTCGACGGCGCTGGCCCGCGGCGCCGGACTCGAGGTCCGTCGCGGCATCGTCGTCGACGACCGCCTCGCCAGCGTCACCGACCCGTCCGTCCACGCCCTCGGTGACTGTGCCGAGCACGACGGCCGGACCACCGGCTTCGTGCCGCCCGCCTGGGAGCAGGCCGGCATCCTCGCCGGGATCCTCTGCGACGAGGCGGTGAAGTACGACGGCGCGCGGATCGTCGCCCGGCTGCGGGCCACCGACCTCGACGTCGCCGTGCTCGGGGACGCCGAGGCCGAGCTCGCCGCCGGCGGTGAGGTGGTCGAGGTCGCCAACCCGGTCTCCGGCTCGCACCGGCGCCTCGTCGTCCGCGACGGCCGGATCGTCGCCGCCACCCTGGTCGGCGACCTGTCCCGGATCGGCCTGATCACCCAGCACTTCGACCGGCGGACCGTCCTCGGCGACCACGAGCCCGGCGACCTGCTCCTGCCCGAGCGGACCCGGGACGGCGGCAACGGTGCCGGTGCCGTCGGGGTCCTTCCCGACGACGCCGAGGTGTGCGCCTGTGCCGGCGTCACCGCCGGCCGGATCCGCGCCTGCTCCTCGCTCGAGCAGGTCCGCGACACCACCCGCGCGACCACCGGCTGCGGTGGCTGCGCCAGCACGGTGCGCCAGCTGCTCAGCAGCCGGCCCGCCCTCGCCACCGCCCAGAAGGGAACCTGATGATGAACCAGCGCAAGCAACTGGTGGTCGTCGGCCACGGCATGGTCGGCCACCGCTTCGTGCAGGCTGCGATCGAGCGCGGGCTCACCGAGACCCACGACATCACGATCCTCGGCGAGGAGCCGCGCCCGGCGTACGACCGCGTCGCCCTCACCTCGTTCTTCGAGCGTGGCGCGGAGGCGCTGTCCCTCCTCCCCGGCGGTGCGTACGACGACCCGCGGGTCACGCTGCGCCTGGGCGCCGAGGTCGTGGCGATCTCCCCGCGGCAGCGGGTGATCACCCTCGCCGACGGCAAGGACCTGCACTACGACGAGCTGGTGCTCGCGACCGGTGCGTTCCCGTTCGTGCCGCCGGTGCCGGGCAAGGACCTCAAGAACGTCTTCGTCTACCGCACCATCGAGGACCTCGAGGCGATCCGGGCAGCGTCGAGGAAGGCCAAGGTCGGTGCCGTGATCGGCGGCGGCCTGCTCGGTCTGGAGGCGGCCAACGCGCTGCACCAGCTGGGCCTGGAGACCCACGTCGTCGAGCTCGCCCCGCGGCTGATGGCGGTCCAGATCGACGACGCCGCCGGCTCCACGCTCAACCGGCACATCGAGACCCTCGGCCTGACCGTGCACACCGGCGCGATGACCGAGGCCGTGCTCGGCAAGGACAAGGTCACCGGCCTGGCGCTCAAGGACCGCAACCCGCTCGACGTCGACCTCGTCGTCTTCTCCGCCGGCATCCGGCCCCGCGATGCGCTGGGCCGGGCGGCCGACCTCGACATCGCCGAGCGCGGCGGCATCCTGGTCGACGAGCACTGCCGCACCAGCGACGAGCACATCTGGGCGATCGGTGAGTGCGCCGCCCCGGGCGGGCGGATGTACGGCCTGGTCGCGCCCGGCTACACGATGGCCGAGGTCGTGGTCGACGCGCTGCTCGGCGGCGAGGCCGGATCCTTCACCGGCGCCGACATGTCGACCAAGCTCAAGCTGCTCGGCGTCGACGTCGCCTCGTTCGGTGACGCGTTCGCGACCGACGAGGACGCCCTCGAGGTCGTGTACGCCGACGCGGTGGCCGGCATCTACAAGAAGCTCGTCGTCAAGGAGCTCGCCAGCGGCGGCTACGAGCTGCTGGGCGGCATCCTGGTCGGCGACGCGTCGTCGTACGGCGTGCTGCGACCCCTCGTCGGCTCCGGCATCGAGCTGCCCGACAACCCCGAGGAGCTCATCCTCCCGGCGGCCCGCGGCGGCGGGGTCGACTCCATGCTTTCTGGGGGAGGCCTGCCCGACGACGCGCAGGTCTGCTCCTGCAACAACGTCACCAAGGCCGACATCGTCGCCGCGGTCTCCGACGGCGGCGACTGCGACAGCCCGGCCTGCGTGACCGCGTGCACCAAGGCCGGCTCCACCTGCGGCTCCTGCAAGACCGTGGTGAAGAAGATCGTCGAGGACCACTTCGCCTCCGTCGGCAAGGTCGTCGACAAGTCGCTGTGCGAGCACTTCGCGATGACCCGTCAGGAGCTGTTCGAGGTCGTCGCCGTGCACGGCTACAACCGTTTCGACGACATCATCGAGGGCCACGGCAAGGGGCGCGGCTGCGACATCTGCAAGCCGGCCGTCGCCTCGATCCTCGCGAGCCTGCTCAACCACCACGTCCTCGACGGCGCCAACGCGACCTTGCAGGACACCAACGACGCCTACCTCGCCAATCTGCAGAAGAACGGCACCTACTCCGTCGTCCCGCGCATCCCCGGTGGCGAGATCACCCCCGACAAGCTGATCGTGATCGGCGAGGTGGCCCGCGACTACGGTCTCTACACGAAGATCACCGGCGGCCAGCGGATCGACCTGTTCGGCGCCCGGATGGAGGACCTGCCGGCGATCTGGCAGCGGCTGGTCGACGCCGGCATGGAGTCCGGCCACGCCTACGGCAAGTCGCTGCGGACGGTGAAGTCCTGCGTCGGCTCGACGTGGTGCCGCTACGGCGTGCAGGACTCGGTCGGCATGGCGATCGAGCTCGAGCTGCGCTACCGCGGGCTGCGCTCGCCCCACAAGCTCAAGGGCGGCGTCTCCGGCTGCGCCCGCGAGTGTGCGGAGGCCCGGGGCAAGGACTTCGGCGTGATCGCCACCGAGAAGGGCTGGAACCTGTATGTCGGCGGCAACGGCGGCGCCGTCCCGGCGCACGCCCAGCTGCTCGCCGGCGACCTGTCCCGCGAGGAGCTGATCCGCTACCTCGACCGCTTCCTCATGTACTACATCCGCACCGCGGACCGGCTGCAGCGCACCTCCACCTGGCTCGACGAGATCGGCGGCCTGGAGCGTGTCCGCGAGGTCGTCGTCGAGGACTCGCTGGGTCTCGGCGGCGAGCTCGAGGCGAGCATGGAGCGCCACGTCGACTCCTACTTCGACGAGTGGAAGGCCACCATCGAGGACCCGGAGAAGCTCGCCCGCTTCGTGTCCTTCGTCAACGCCCCCGGCACCCCCGACCCCCACATCACCTTCCGTGAGGAGCGCGGCCAGATCCGCGCGGACCTGGTCGACGGACCGGTGTCGCTGGGCGCCTCGATCCCGGTAGGAGCGCCGTGATGACGACGACCGAAGCCCGTCGAGCAGCGAGCGCCAGCGAGCGTGTCGAGACGCACGGCACCGCGATCTGCGCCCTCGACCGGATCGCCCGTGAGTCCGGGGTCGCCGCCCTCGTCGACGGCGAGGCCGTCGCCGTCTTCCGGACGTACGACGACCGGGTGTTCGCGATCTCCAACTTCGACCCCTTCGGCCGGGCCTCCGTGCTCTCCCGCGGCATCGTCGGGACCCGCGGCGACGACGAGGTGCCATTCGTCGCGAGCCCGCTGCTCAAGCAGCGCTTCGACCTGCGCACGGGGGTCTGCCTCGACGACCCGGCGATCGTCGTACCGTGCTGGGAGGTCCGGGTGGTCGACGGGATGGTGGTCGTCGGCGCGCGGCGCGAGACAATCAGCTCGTGCGAGCCGTGAGCGACCAGCCCCTGTCCGGCTTCAGGATCGGCGTGACCGCGGCGCGGCGTGCGGAGGAGCAGATCGCGCTGCTGGAGCGTCGCGGTGCGAGCGTGGTCCACGCGCCCGCCCTGTCCGTCGACCCGAACCGGATCGACGAGACCGCGCTGCTGGCAGCCACCAAGGACGTGCTCGGCCAGCCGGTCGACATCTTCGTCGCCACGACGGGCATCGGCCTGAAGTCGTGGTTCGGCGCCGCCGAGCGCTGGGGCATGCTCGGGGACCTCACCACCCACCTGGGCACCGCCGAGATCCTGGCCCGCGGGCCCAAGAGCGTCGGTGCGCTGCGCCGGTTCGGGCTGCGCGAGCTCTGGGCGCCGGAGTCGGAGGAGTTCGAGGACGTCCTCGCCCACCTGCGGGGCCGCGATATCACCGGACTGCGGATCGTCGTCCAGGAGCACGGCCAGTCGCTGTCGATGGCGGCCCACGCGCTGCGCCGCCTCGGTGCCGACGTCACGACGGTCGCGGTCTACCGGGTCGAGGGAGCCGCCGACCCCGAGCCGATGTTCGGCCTGATCGAGGACATCGCCGAGCGCCGCGTCGACGCCGTCACCTTCACCGCAGCCCCAGCGATCGCCGCGATGATGGAGGCCGCTGGCACCACCGGCCACCGCGACGAGGTGGTCAGCGCCTTCCAGGCCGACGTGATCGCCGCCTGCGTCGGGCCGGTCACCGCGGCCGCCTTCGAGATGTGGGGCGTGCCGTCGATCTACCCCGAGCGCTCGCGGCTGGCAGCGATGGTCAAGCAGCTCGAGGTCGAGCTCCCCTCCCGCGCCGGCGGCACCAGCCTCGACGTCGCCGGCCACACCCTGCTCCTGCACGGCGACGCCGTGCTGCTCGACGGCGCCGAGGTGAAGCTCTCGCCCGCGCCGTACGCCGTCCTGCAGGCCCTGCTCGTCAACCCCGGCACGGTCGTGTCCCGACGCGACCTGCTCACCGCGCTGCCGTCCGGGACCGCGGGCTCCGAGCATGCCGTGGAGATGGCGGTCGCCCGGCTGCGCGCCGCCCTGGGCACCCGCTGCGTCCAGACGGTCGTCAAACGCGGCTACCGCCTGGCGGTCACCCCATGACACCCGCGGTGGTCGAGGAGGTCGCGCAGCCGTCCCCGGCGGTCGAGGAGGTCGCGCAGCCGTCCCCGGCGGTCGAGGAGGTCGCGCAGCCGTCCCCGGCGGTCGAGGAGGTCGCGCAGCGACCGTCTCGAGACCCCCGTCCCTCCCTCGTGACGGTGGCCCACGGCACCCGCACCGCGGCCGGCAACGACGTCGCGCGTGCGCTCACCGCGGGCGCCGCGCGCCGGCTGGGGTGGGAGGCGACCACGTCCTACGTCGAGCTCTGCGAGCCGCTGTTCGCCGACGTCGTCGCCGCTGTCGCCACCCCCGCGGTCGCCGTCCCGCTGCTGCTCTCGACCGGCTACCACCTGCGCCAGGACCTGCCGGCCGCCGTGCTCGCCGCCGGTCGTGACGACCTGCGGCTCGGCAGGTCCCTCGGCCCCGACCGGCTGCTCGCCGCGGCCCAGGTCGACCACCTGCGCGCCGCCGGCGCCACGCCCGGCCAGCCCGTGGTCATGGTCGCTGCCGGCTCCACCGATCCCGCCGCAGCCGCCGACCTCGACACGGCTGCCCACCTGCTCGCCCACGCCTGGGGCGCGCCGGTCCGGCTCGCCACGCTGTCCGGGCGTGGCCCGCGGCTCGCGGAGGTCGTGCGCGCGGGCGACGCCGTGGCGCCGTACCTCCTCGCCACCGGGCACTTCCACCGCAAGGCACGCCACGACGCGCTCGCCGCCGGCGCGAGCGTGGTCGCCGAGGTCATCGGCCCGCACCCGCTGGTCGTCGAGCTGGTCGTCGAGCGGGCGCTCGCGCTGGCTCCCGCCGTGGTGCGCGCCTCGGCGTGATCCTCCCGAGGCGCCTCGTCCACCGGGATCGCCACGGTCTTCTGGGCGACGGCCAGGTCGCGGGTGCCGTCGTCGTAGGTGCCGCCGAGCTGGACGGACCGTCGAACGTGCTGATGGTGGGCCAGCACCCGCGGTGGGGTGCATCACGGGAACTCCTTCGTGGGGGACGAGGCAGCAACGTAGGGAGTCGTCCTTGCGGATCGCTCGGAGGCCGGCCGGCATCGAGTCGCCGCAAGCCGGCCGCAAGCCGCCCGCAAGCCTCCCGCCCCACCCTCGGAGGATGAGCAGAAGACTCCTTCCCGTCCTCGCCCTGGCACTGGTGCTGCCGGCGAGCATCGGCATCACGTCGAGCGCCGAGGCCGCCAAGCCTCGCTGCGGCGGCGCCAAGGCCACCATCGTCGGCACCAACAAGGCCGACAGGATCAAGGGCACCAAGAAGCGGGACGTGATCGTCGCGCGCGGCGGCAACGACAGGATCAAGGGGCTGGGTGGCAATGACGTCATCTGCGGCGACGGCGGCAACGACACCATCGACGGTGGCCCCGGGCAGGATTACGCGCACGGCGGGGCGGGCAACGACCTGATCGCGCTGGGGCCGGGCAACGGCGGCATCGGGTACGGCGACGCCGGCGACGACTCGATGACGACCGGCGCCACGGGGCAGGCGCTCTTCGGCGGCGAGGGCAACGACCTGCTCAAGACCTCCTGGCCGATCACCCTGGTCAACGGCGAGGGCGGCGACGACCACCTCATCGGCGGCGCGGACCCGGACCAGCTCAACGGCGGGGACGGCAACGACCACGTCTCCGGCGGCGGTGGCGACGACGTCCAGCTCAACGGCGGCTTCGGCGTCGACACCTGCGACGGCGGTCCGGGTCGCGACAACTGCAACGGTGGCGCGCCGGGGGGACCCGGGAACTCGCCGACCGACCCGGACGTGTGCACCTCCGAGGTGAAGCAGTCCTGCCAGGGCGACGAGTTCCCGCAGCGCTGGCTGGCCAAGGTCAGCGCCGTGGAGAGGACCGATCGGGAGACCCGGACGTGGTCGCTGCAGATGGTCCTCGTCCGGGCCGGCGACCCGGCGACCAGCTCGTTCTGGCGCGAGGAGTCGGTGACCGGGACCTTCTCGGTCCAGGGCGCCGCCGACGGGTGCACCTGGTCCCACCAGGGAACCCTCCACCGCGACTTCACCGGTGACCTCGGGCTGGTGCCCGCGCAGAGCCTGTACTGGCTCGACGTCGTCGCCGGGGGTGAGGGCACCTACGCGAAGAGCTGCACCGGCGGTGGTGGGTACACCGAGGAGCAGGGCTTCCAGGCCTGGGCGGCGACCGAGGGCGGCCCGGAGACCGTGCCGTGGGACCGCTCCCGCCGTGAGATCACGGGGAGCTGGCACGAGGACCGGTCCTACGAGGACGTCGACGCCGAGTGGGTGATCACCCCACTGGACTGACTGTCCCCACGAAACGGACGAGGCTGGCGAGCTCGGGGACCTCGCCGGCCTCGTCCAGCGTCGTGCGCAGCACCTCGTCGTGCAGCGGGCGCGCCTCCTCCAGCAGCGCCCGCCCCGCGGGGGTGAGCTCGGTGTAGATCCCGCGCCGGTCGTCGGCGCAGAGGATCCGCGTGAGCAGGCCGCGGTTCTCGAGGCGGGTGACCAGCCGGGTGGTGGCGGACGCGGAGAGCGCCGCCGCACGGGCCAGCTGCTGCATCCGCATGTGCCAGCCGTCCTGGCGGCTCAGTGCGTCGAGCACGGTGAACTCGACGACCGACAGCTCGTGGTCGCGCTGCAGCGCCTTCTCCAGGGCGGTCTCGATGAGCCCGTGCAGCGCGGCCAGCGTGCGCCAGCCCTGGCTGCGGATCTCGACCGCGTCGTCGGCGATGCCCATCGTCGTACCTCCTTCAGAGGTTTCCCAGCATACCCGAGTTGCGCTGATAGTGCGCGTATGCAACTATCAATACTACGCGTGTGCAACTAATGCATGCGCGGACTATCTACCGACGCACTCAGGAAGTCTCCATGCCTGTCGCACTCCTCGCTCTCGCCATCGGCGGGTTCGGGATCGGCCTCACCGAGTTCGTGATCATGGGCCTGCTGCCCGAGGTCGCGGACGACTTCGCCGTCTCCGAGACCACCGCCGGCTACCTCATCTCCGGCTACGCCCTCAGCGTCGCCGTCGGCGCCATCGTGCTGACCCTCGCCCTCACGCGGGTGCCGCGCAAGACCGCGCTCCTCGGCCTGATGATCCTGTTCATCCTCGGCAACCTGATCTCCGCCCTCGCTCCGTCGTACGGCCTGATGATGACCGGCCGCGTCGTCGCGGCCCTGTGCCACGGCGCCTTCTTCGGCATCGGCTCCGTCGTCGCCGCCCAGCTCGTCGCCCCGGACCGCAAGGCCAGCGCGATCGCCTTCATGTTCGGCGGTCTCACGCTCGCCAACGTCCTCGGCGTCCCGCTCGGCACGTTCCTCGGCCAGGCGGCCGGCTGGCGCTCGACCTTCTGGGCCATCACCGTCATCGGCGTCCTCGCGTTCGTGGGCATCGCCGCGCTGGTCCCCGCCGCCCGCCGCGCCGCGGCCGACGGTGCCGGCGGCGCCACATCGAGCGCCCGCACCGAGCTGGCCGCCTTCCGCAGCCCGCAGGTCTGGCTCTCGATCCTCGTCACCGTCCTCGGGTACGGCGGCATGTTCGGCGGCTTCACCTACATCGCGTTCACCCTCACGGAGGTGACCGGCTTCGCGGCCGGCGCTGTCCCGTGGCTGCTCGTCCTGTTCGGCGTCGGCCTGTTCGTCGGCAACGTCGCGGGCGGCCGCGCGGCCGACCGCGACCTCGTCCGCACCCTGCTCGTCGTGCTCGCCGCCCTCACCGTGGTGCTCGCCGCGTTCGCCCTCACTGCCGGCAGCAAGCCGCTGACCGTGCTCGCGCTGCTGCTCATGGGCGGCGTCGGCTTCGCGACCGTGCCCGGCCTGCAGATGCGGGTCATGCACTACGCCAGCGCCGCGCCGACGCTCGCGTCGGGCGCCAACATCGCCGCCTTCAACGTCGGCAACGCCCTCGGCGCCTGGCTCGGCGGCGTGACCCTCGCCGCCGGCCTCGGCTACACCTCCCCGCTGTGGGCGGGTGCCGCCATCACCGCGCTCGGCCTGGTCGTGCTCGCCGTCGCCGCGAAGGCGCCGGGCGGCGAGCTGCGCCCCGCTGCCGACGCACCCACCCCCGCCGCCCTCGCGGCCTGACTCCAGGAGAACCACCGTGCAGATCACCCTCAACAACGGCGTCGCCATGCCCCAGGTCGGCTTCGGCGTCTTCCAGGTGCCCGACGACGAGACCGAGGCGGCCGTGAGCGCCGCTCTCGAAGCCGGCTACCGCAGCATCGACACCGCCTCGATCTACGGCAACGAGGCGGGCGTCGGCCGCGCCATCGCGGCCTCCGGCATCGCCCGCGACGAGCTGTTCGTGACCAGCAAGCTCTGGAACAGCGACCACGGCTCCGCCGTCGCGGCGTACGACGCCGGCCTGGAGCGCCTGGGCCTCGACCGCCTCGACCTCTACCTCGTGCACTGGCCGGCCCCCGCGAACGAGCGGTACCTCGATGCCTGGGCCGGGCTCGAGGAGCTGTACGCCGGCGGCCGGGTCCGCGCGATCGGCGTCTCCAACTTCCTGCCCGAGCACCTGCGCCAGGTCGCCGACCTCGGCGGCACCGTCCCCGCGGTCAACCAGGTCGAGCTCCACCCTGCCCTGCAGCAGCGCGACGTCGTCGCCGCGAACGACGCCCTCGGCGTCGTCACCGAGGCCTGGAGCCCGCTCGCCCAGGGCGCGATGCTGGTCGACCCGACCATCACCGCGATCGCCGAGCGGCTCGGCCGCACCTCGGCCCAGGTCATCCTGCGCTGGCACCTCCAGCAGGGCCGGGTCGTGATCCCCAAGTCGGTCACCCCGTCGCGGATCGCGGAGAACCTCGACCTGGCCGGCTTCGGGCTCACCGACGCCGACCTCGTCGCGATCGACGGGCTCGAGCGGGACGGACGGGTCGGTCCGCACCCGGCCGAGTTCAACGGCTGACCGCCCACCATTCCGTTCGATCGAACGGCTGGAGGGAATCGGGCGCCGAAAAGTCCCCCGGATCGTTCGATCGAACGATCCGGGGGCCTACCTGCTCAGCGACTCCGGGGTGTGCAGCCGGACCAGGAACCGGCGTGCGTGCGCCGGTTCCCGGTCGGCGGTCGCGAGCGAGACGCCGACCATCACCAGCACCGCCACCGGCACGCTCCAGGCGGCGGGCTGAGCCAGCAGCGCTCCCGCCCAGCCACCGGGGGCGTAGCCCGCCAGCGTCGCGATCGCGGCACCTCCGGCACCGAGCCCGCCGGCCGCGAGCCCGGCCAGGGCGCCGGCGTCGGTGAGCCGCCGCCACCAGATGCCGAGCACCAGCAGCGGGCAGAACGTCGAGGCCGCGACCGCGAACGCCAGCCCGACGGACTGCGCGACGCCGACGTCGCGGACCAGCAGCGCCGCCAGCACCGGGATCACCACGGCCACCATCGCCGCGAGCCGGAACGCCGCGACGCCGCGCTGCTCGCTGACCAGCCGGCTGGTGACGTCCTGGGTGAGCACGCCGGACACGGCGATCGCCAGCCCCGAGGACGTCGACAGGAAGGCCGCGAATGCTCCCGCGGTGACCAGCCCGGTCAGCACGTCGCCGCCGACGCCGTCGAGCATCGCCCGCGGCAGCTCCAGCACCAGCACGTCCGAGCGGCCCTCGGCGACCAGCCGGTCGCCGTACACGCGGCCGAGGGCGGCGTACACCGGTGGCCAGACGTAGAACAGCCCGAGCAGGGCGAGCACCACGACCGTCGTACGCCGCGCGGCCCGGCCGTCGGGGTTGGTGTAGAACCGCACGACCACGTGGGGCAGGCCCATGGTGCCGAGGAACAGCCCGGCGATGAGGGAGTACGTCGTGTAGAGGCCGACCCCGCCGTCGCCCGCGACCGGGTGGGACCAGTCGCCGCCACCGGCTCCGGCGGGGCGGCCGTCGCCCCACCAGACCGCGACCAGCACGGCGGCCGGGACCAGCAGCGCGGTCAGCTTGAGCCAGTACTGGAAGGCCTGGACGAAGGTCACCGACCGCATCCCGCCGGACGTCACGTTGGCGAGCACGACCCCCGCGACGACCAGGGACCCGGCCCACTCCGGCGCGCCGATCGCCGAGCGCAGGGTGATCCCGGCGCCCTCGAACTGCGGGATCATGTAGAGCCAGCCGATGCCGACGACGAGCAGCGAGCAGGCCGCGCGCACGGTGCGCGAGCCGAGCCGCGCCTCGGCGAAGTCGGGCAGGGTGTAGGCGCCGGAGCGCCGCAGTGGCGCGGCCACCAGCACCAGCAGGACGAGATAGCCCGCCGTCCACCCGACCGGGTACCAGAGCATGTCGGCGCCGCCGACGAGCAGCAGCCCGGCGATGCCGAGGAAGGACGCGGCGGAGAGGTACTCGCCGCCGATGGCGCTCGCGTTCAGGCCCGGCCGGACGGTCCGGGAGGCGACGAAGAAGTCGCTCGTGGTGCGGGAGAACCGCAGCCCCCAGGTGCCGATCGCCAGGGTCGCGACGGTGACCAGCACGACCGCGACCAGACCGGGTACGTCGGCGCGCTCCATCAGGCGCCGTCCTCGTCGTCGGCCGCGGGATCGCTGACCAGGTCGGCGAAGACGCGCTCGTTGCGCTCGGCCCGGCGGACGTAGCGCCACGCGAGCAGCAGCAGGAACGGGTGCACCAGCACGCCGAGCAGCAGCCAGGGCAGGGGGAGCCCCAGTGGCCGCACGTCCGAGAGCGACGGCCACAGGTGGAAGGCGAGGGGGAGCACGCCGAGGGTGACGGCCAGCAGCACGAGCAGCCGGACGGCGAGGCCGAGCTGGGCGCGCAGCAGGGAGCGGAGGTACACGTCGCCGAGCGCGGTCTGCTCGCGCACGTCGCCGAGCCGGCTCGCGGCCCGTCCTGCCGGGGTGTGCCGCGGCGGTCCGGTGACCCGCACCCGCTCATTCAAGGTGGGCGCTCATCTCAGCCTCCCGCGCGGGCCCGGCGGACCAGGACGTCGCGCAGCGCGCGGGTGTGGCGGCGGCTGACCGGCAGCTCGGTGCCGTCGCCGACCACGACCGAGGTTCGCCCGCCGTCGCTGCGCACCTCGGTGACGTGGGCCAGCGCGACCAGCAGGGAGCGGTGGATCCGGTGGAACCCGGCCTCCGCCCAGTCCTCCTCGAGCGTCGTCAACGGGACCCGGACGAGGTAGCTGTCGCCGGCGGTCGTGTGCAGCCGGGCGTAGTCGCCCTGCGCCTCCACGTGGGTGATGTCGCCGCGGTCCACGAACCGGGTGACGCCGCCGCGCTCCACCGCGATCTGGGCGTCCGTCGCCGCCGGGGCCGGTGCGGTGCCGTCGAGGACGCGGCGTACCGCCTCGGCGAGGCGCTCGGGGCGCACCGGCTTGAGGACGTAGTCGACGGCGTGCAGGTCGAAGGCGTCGACTGCGTGCTGCTCGTGGGCGGTCACGAAGACCACCGGCGGGGGCTGCTTGAACCTGCCGAGCACCTCGGCCAGCTCGAGCCCGGTGAGACCGGGCATCTGGATGTCGAGGAAGACGCAGTCGACCTCGCGCTCGCGCAGGATCCGCAGCCCGTCGGTCGCGGACTGGCAGGCGATCACCTCGCCGACGCGGTCGTCGGCGCCGAGGAGGTAGCTCAGCTCGTCGAGCGCGGGCCGCTCGTCGTCGACGACGAGCACGCGCAGGCCGCTCATGCCGTGACTCCCGGCGCGAACTTCGGCACCCGGACGATCACCTTGGTTCCGGCCCCCGGAGCGGTCTCCACGACCAGACCGTAGTCGTCGCCGAAGCTCGCGCGCAGCCGCGCGTCCACGTTCCCGAGACCGACGGAGTCGAGCTCGGCGTCGCCGGCCAGGGCGCGCCGTACCTTCTCGGGGTCCTCGCCGACGCCGTTGTCCTCCACCTCCAGCACCGCCTCGTGTCCGCGGTCGTGGGCGACGATCGTGAGGTGTCCGGCCTGGTCGGCGCCCTCGAGACCGTGGCGGACGGCGTTCTCGACGAGCGGCTGGATGCACAGGAACGGTACGACGACCGGCAGCACCTCCGGCGCGATGTTGAGCGTGACCTGCAGCCGGTCGCCGAAGCGGGCCTGCTCGAGCAGCAGGTAGCGCTCGATGGAGCGCAGCTCCTCGGCGAGCGTCGTGTACTCGCCGTGGCGCCGGAAGGAGTAGCGCGTGAAGTCCGCGAACTCCAGCAGCAGCTCGCGCGCGCGGTCGGGGTCGGTGCGCACGAAGCTCGCGATGGCGTTGAGCGAGTTGTAGACGAAGTGCGGGCTGATCTGGGCCCGCAGCGCGCGCACCTCGGCCTCGATCATCCGGTTGCGGTGGGCGTCGAGCTCGGCCAGCTCCAGCTGGCCCGACACCCACTCGGCGACCTCCTCGGTCGCCCGGACCAGGCCGGCGGTCGGGGTCGGCGCGAAGGCCTGCACCGTGCCGAGCACCCGCCCCTCGACGACGAGCGGGCTCACCACGCCGGTGCGGACGGGGCAGCCGCCGACCGAGCAGCCGAGCTGGTCGCGGTCGACGGTGCGGGTGCTGCCCTTCTCGATCGCCAGCAGCCCCACGACCGCCGCCTGGTCGAGGTGGTGGTCGCCGACCCCGTCCCAGGCCAGGACCGCCTCGGTGTCGGTGATCGCCAGTGCCGGGGTGCCGAGCAGCGCCCGCAGGTGGCGGATCGCGCGCTCCGCGCTGGCGGTCGTCAGGCCCCCGCGCAGCGCGGGCGCCGCCAAGGAGGCCTGGTGCAGCGCCCGGAACGCAGCCCGGTCCGCATCGCTCCCCAGGTGGTCCCGCCGCCACAACCGTCCGCCGCGCACGTGATCATCGTGCCGTACGGCGCGGCGGGTCAGCGGAAGTCGATGAGCAGCATGCCCGAGTCGTCGTCGGCCGGCGGCTCGACGGCGGGCGCCAGCGCGACGGGGACGGTGTCCTCGCCGACGAGCTGCGCCTCGGGCCCGGCCTCGTCGTCGGGCGCGGCGGGCGTCGTACCGGTGCTGGTCGGGGCAGGCTCCTGACGGATCGTCTTCGGCTGGATCCCGACGACCGCGCGGAAGCACTCGGTCACCCAGGGCAGCTGCATGCCGTCCATGCCGCGACCGAAGTCGTCGTAGAACGCGAGGACCTCGCGGACCTTTGAGTCCTGGCCGGTGCGGTCGAGGGCGGCGACGTCGGGCAGGGAGCGGGCGAGGTCCTGGACCGACGAGCGGTCGATGACCTGCCAGTGCTTGAAGGCGGTCTCCTCGGCCGGGCCGAAGTACGGCGAGGAGTCGATCGCGTCGCCGACGCCCTCGCCGGTCGTGTGGTGCCCGATCAGGTTGCCGAGCCGCTTGACCCACGGGATCCGCTCGTCGCGGACGTTGCGCACGACCGCGAAGGTGCCGCCCCGCTTGAGGACGCGCGCGATCTCCGGCAGCGCCCTGTCGGCGTCGAACCAGGCGTCCGCGTCCGCCGCGACCACGAGGTCGTACGTCGCGTCCGCGGCCGGGATCTCCTCGGCCGCGGTCTGCGAGACCCGCAGCTCCGGCAGCCGGGTCCCGAGCCGGTCGAGCATCCGCGGGTCCGGGTCGGTCGCGTGCACGTCGTGGCCGAGCGCGACGAGGTGCTCGGTGAGCTTGCCGGTCCCGGCGCCCAGCTCGAGGACGGCCAGCGGCTCCTCGCCCGTCAGCCACGCCACGGCCTCGCGCGGGTAGCCGGGGCGGCCGCGGTCGTAGGCCTCGGCCACACTGCCGAAGCAGAGGCCCGGTGCGTCGGGGGCGGAGTCGGTAGCCATCGGGGCGAGCGTACGGCCGCGACGGCTCCGGATCGCGGAGGCACGCGAGTGCGCCAGTAACGTTGCCGGGTGACCACCGACCCCCACGCTTGGCTGATCTCCCTCGAGGGCGTCCCGTCCGGCTTCGCCGGCGCCCGCGACGGCATCGACGTGGTGCTGCGCGACCGGGGCCTGCGCCGCACCAGCCCCGAGCTGACCGCCGAGTCGCTGCTGCGCGGCGCCCACGCCAGCGCCGTGCTCGAGGGATCGGGCTCCACGCTGGCCGAGGTGCGCGCCGGCGAGGGCGACGAGATCGCCGCGGACGCCGTCCGCCTGGCCACCGAGCTGCTCTCCCTCGTCCCGGTGCTGCGTCGCCAGCCGCTGCAGGCGCTGGCCCGGATGCACACCGTCGCGGCCCGGGGCGTGCTGCCCGACGAGCTGCTCGGCCGGCCCCGCGACGGTGAGTCCGCCTCGCGGCTGCGGGGCATCGCCGAGCTGGTCACCGCCCCGACCGAGGCGCCGGCGCTCGCCGTCGCCGCCGTCGTCCACGCCGAGCTGGTCACCGCCGCGCCGTTCGGCTCCCACAACGGGATCGTGGCCCGCGCCGCCGAGCGGCTGGTCGCGGCCGCCCGCGGCGTCGACGAGAAGTCGCTCGTCGTACCGGAGGCGGCGCACCTCGCCCTGCGGCCGGAGTACGAGTCCAACCTGCGCGGCTGGGCGAGCGGCAGCCCCTCGGGCATGCACGCGTGGCTGCTCTACTCGGTCGAGGCCTGGTCGGCCGCCGCGGAGGCGAGCCCGCTGGTGCGCGACGCGGAGTAGTGCCCGAGCTCGTCGAGTAGCCCGAGCGCCTGCGCGAGCCCTGAGTTCGTCGAGTAGCCCGAGCGCCTGCGCGAGCCTTGAGTTCGTCGAGTAGCCCGAGCCGCTAGGCGAGGGCGTATCGAGACGCCTCGCCGAGATCTCGATACGCGCGTCGCGGCTTCGCAGGCTCAGCCGCGGCGCTACTCGATCTTCCCGGCTGATCCGCGACGCTGCTCGTTCCTCGCAGTGTCGCGGGCCGGCAAAAGCAGGTGGCACCCGAGCCATCGAGTGTCTCGGGTGCCACCGCTGACACGTGAACCATGGCTACCAGGCGTGCACCATCAACAACTGCTCCGGAAGTCTTCCGGACGCCAGCGCCCAATTCAGAAGGGTAGATCGCCGCGTGGGTACCGGGATCACGTGTTGCTCTTGAGTTCTTGGTGTCCTTTGTACGCCGCTGCGCAGCCACCTTCAAGGGTTGTCTTTTCCCGGGGGAGAGGGAACGCTGGCCGGTTGGGAGCGGACCCCGCCCCGGCTGGCGTTCAACCGCTGAGCCCGCGGCGCCGGGCGCCGATCCACACCGCCGCACCGACCGCGACCACACCACCGACGGCGAGCGCCGCGAGCGTCGGCTTCGGCGGCGGCAGGTGCAGCCGCGACTGCAGTGCGACCGGCCGGGTGAACACCAGCACCGGCCAGCCCCGGGAGGCCGCGATCCTGCGCAGCTCCTTGTCCGGATTGACGGCGTGCGGGTGCCCGACCGCCTCCAGCATGGGGACGTCGGTCACGGAGTCCGAGTAGCCGTAGCTGTTCGACAGGTCGTACCCGACGCTCTCGGCGAGCTCGCGGATCGCGTTCGCCTTCTCCTCGGCGTAGGCGTAGTAGTCGATCTCCCCGGTGTAGCGCCCGTCCTCGACCTTGAGCCGGGTCGCCACCACCCGGTCCGCGTTGAGCAGGGCGCCGATCGGCTCGACCACCTCGCTGCCGGACGTCGAGACGATGACGACGTCCCGGCCCGCGGCGTGGTGCTCGTCGATGAGGCGGACGGCCTCGTCGTACACGAGTGGGTCGACGACGTTGTGCAGGGTGTCCGCCACGATCTCGCGGACGGTCGCGACGTCCCAGCCGGCGGTCAGCTGCGACATGAACTGCCGCATCTTCTCGACCTGGTCGTGGTCCGCACCGCCGACCATGAAGACGAACTGGGCGTACGCCGAGCGCAGCACGGCGCGGCGTGAGATGAGTCCGCCGGCCTGGAAGGGCTTGCTGAAGGCCAGCACGCTCGACTTGGCGATGATCGTCTTGTCGAGGTCGAAGAACGCGGCGGTGGGCGGCGTACCCGCGAAGGCCATGCGCCCCATCCTAGGGATCGCGTTCGCCCCGCAGGTTGCAGACGGCGCCGCTCGGCATCCACAAGCCGCGCCCTCGAGGGCGTCCTCCACAGCCGGGTCCGGGGCCCGCATGGTCGTGTCGGACGTCGGCGACAACCTCGTCATGACACGCAACCGACCCTTCCCGTCCCCGCCCGCCCCCTCAGCGGACGTGCCTGCCCTGGTGGTGACCAACGATGACGACCTGCTGGCCGAGCTGCTGCCGCTCGCCGCCGCGGCCGACGTCGCCCCGACGATCGCGCGCGACCCGCTGACCGCCCTGGTCACGTGGAGCCGTGCGCCGGTCGTCCTCGTCGGCGCCGACCTCGCCGCGGCGATGGTCCAGGCCGCCCCCGAGCCCCGTGCCCGCAGCTACGTCGTCAGCGGCCCGCGCCCGCCCGACCGGCTGTTCCGCACGACCCTGGATCTCGGTGCCGAGAACGTCCTCGAGCTGCCCACCTGCGCCGGCTGGCTGGTCGAGCTGCTCGCCGACCTCACCGAGCACCAGACCGACCGCGCCCGGGTGATCGGGGTGATCGGCGGCACGGGAGGCGCCGGGGCGACCACCTTCGCCTGTGCCCTGGGCCAGTGGGCCGCCCGGACCGGTGATGCCGTGGTCATCGACTGCGACCCGCAGGGGCCCGGCCTGGACCGCATGCTCGGCCTCGAGCGCTGCGAGGGATTCCGCTGGGACGCGCTGTGCCAGACCACGGGCCGGCTCTCGGCGCGCTCGTTGCGCGAGGCGCTGCCGCGGCGCGAGCGCCTGGGCGTGCTGTCGTGGTACGTCGACGGCCGCGCCCAGAGCCTCCAGGCGTTCGCCGTGCGGGAGGCCCTTTCGGCCGCCCGCCGCGGGCATCGAGTGGTCGTCGTCGACCTCCCCCGCTCGCCCGACCCGCTGGTCGACGAGGTCGCCGCGCGCTGCGACGAGCTGCTCGTGGTGACGCTCGGGAGCGTCGTCGGGGTGGCGGGCGCCGCCCGGATGCGGGCCCGGTTCGCCGACCACGCCGCGCCCGGCGTCGTGCTGCGGGGCGACGCGTTCACGGCGGACGAGGTCGCTCGGGCGGTCGGCCTCCCGGTGCGCGCCCAGATGCGCGACCAGCGCGCCCTTGCGGAGGCGGTCGACCTGGGCTTCGGGCCGCTGCGCACGATGCGGGGGCCGCTCGCGCGCGCCGCGGCGCGGGTGCTCGACCTCCGGGCCGCCGAGGTCGCGGCGTGATCCCCGACGGCCCGGGCGGCTCGGGCGGTTCGGGCGGCCCGGGCGGCTCGGGCGGCGCCGGGATCGCGGGACTCGTCGAGGAGGTCCGTGCCGTCCTGGCCCGCACGCCTGGCGACATCAGCCCGCACCGGGTGGCCGACGCCCTGCGCGCCACCGGGCGCCCGGTCGGGGACGCGACGGTGCTCGCGGTCTACGAGGCGCTGCGCCGCGACGTGATCGGTGCCGGCCCGCTCGAGCCGCTGCTCGCCCTGCCCGGCGTCACCGACGTCCTCGTCAACGGCCCCGGGCCGGTCCGGATCGACCGCGGCGACGGGGTGGAGGAGACCGACGTCGCCCTGCCCAGCGAGGAGTCCTGTCGCAGGTTGGCACAGCGGCTGGTCGCGAGCGGTGGCCGGCGGCTCGACGACGCTGCGCCCTGGGCCGACGTACGCCTGCCCGACGGCACCCGCTGCCACGCCCTCCTCGCGCCCCTCGCCCAGCCCGGCACCGCCATCTCGCTGCGGATCCCCCGCCGTGGCGGGTTCAGCCTGGCCGAGCTGAGGGAGGCCGGCGCGCTGACCGACGCCGGGCTGGAGCTGGTCCGCCGCGTCGTCGAGGCCCGGTTGGCGTTCCTGGTGACCGGCGGCACCGGTGGCGGCAAGACCACGCTCCTGTCCGCGCTGCTCGGGGACGTCGACCCGGCGGAGCGGATCGTCGTCGTCGAGGACGCCGCCGAGCTGCGGCCCGACCATCCCCAGGTCGTCGGGCTCGAGGCGCGGCCCGCCAACCTGGAGGGTGCCGGTGCGGTCGCGCTGCGCGACCTGGTCCGGCAGGCGCTGCGGATGCGTCCCGACCGGCTGGTCGTCGGCGAGGTGCGTGACGCTGCCGTCGTCGACCTGCTCGCCGCGATGAACACCGGCCACGAAGGCGGCTGCGGCACGCTGCACGCCAACTCCGCGGCCGACGTGCCCGCGCGCATCGAGGCCCTCGCCCTCGGCGCCGGCCTGGCCCGCGACGCCGCCCACAGCCAGCTCGTCGCGGGCCTCGACGCGGTCCTCCACGTCCGCCGCGACCGGCGCTCCGGCCGCCGGCGGCTCGGCGAGGTCGCCGTCGTCGGGCGCGGGTCGGACGGCCTGGCCCGCACCGAGGTCGCCGTCGCCTTCGACGACGCCGGCACGCCGATCACGGGCCCCGGCTCCCACCGGCTCCTCGAGCTCCTCGACGGGAGGTCGTGATGGACGCGCTCGTGGTCGCGGCGGTCCTCGCGGGAGTCCTGCTGCTCGCGGTGCCCGCGCCGGCCCGGCTTCCCCGCGGCGACGCCGGGCCCGGGGGTGGTCGCCGCTGGCCGGTGCTCGCGGTGGGGGCGGCGGCTGCGTCGGTGGCCGTGCTCGGCGGCGGCTCGACCCCGGGACTGGTGCTGCCCCTCCTGGGGCTGGCCGTCGGGGCGGGCGTCGTGCGGAGCCTGGCCGCCCGCCACCGCGACCGGGCCGCGACGCAGGTGCGTCGTCGCGTGGTCGACCTGTGCGACGCACTGCGCGCCGAGCTCGCGGCCGGACAGACACCGGCGGGCGCACTCGACCGGGCCGCGCTGGAGTGGCCGCTCGTCGGGCCGGCGGTCCGGGCGGCCTCGACCGGCGGCGACGTGGTCGCGGCCCTCCGTACCCTCGCCGCCACGCCGGGCGGGGAGTCGTTGCGCGTGGTCGCCGGAGCGTGGCAGGTCGCCCATCGCACCGGGCATGGCCTCGCCGACACCCTCGGCCGGGTGGCGGCCGACCTGAGGGCGGCCGAGCGCACCCGCCGGGTGGTCGGCGGCGAGCTCGCGTCCGCGCGGGCGACCGCGCGGCTCCTCGCCGCCCTGCCGCTGCTCGCCCTGCTGATGGGATCCGGCGCTGGCGCCGACCCGCTCCGGTTCCTGCTCGCCCAGCCGGCCGGCCTGGCCTGCCTCGCAGGCGGCCTGGCCTGCGGGTACGCCGGCCTCACCTGGATCGAGGCCCTCGCCCGGGACGTCGAGCGCCATGGCTGAGGCGGTCCTCGTCGGGCTGCTCGTGGGGCTGGGACTGCTGCTCGGCCCGGGCGCGGCCCGTCCGGTCGGCGTCGCCGAGCCTCCTGCTCGCGCTGTCGAAGCCGGCGGCGACGGGCTGCTGCGGCGCGGCCGGGTCGTGTGGGCGCTGCTCGCGGGCGGCGGGGCGGCGGTAGTCCTCGGCGGACCACTCGCGGTGCCCGCGGGCGTCGTCGTCGGTGTCGTCGTCGGGACGAGCGCTGCCCGCCTCGAGCCGCGGGCGGTGCGGCAGCGGCGCGAGGAGGTACGCCGCGACCTGCCGCACGTCATCACCCTCCTCGCCGCGGCGCTGCGCTCGGGCCAGGCTCCCGTCGAGGCGATCGAGCTGGTCTGCCGGGCCCTGCCCGGGGCCGCCTCCGAGCGCCTCGCGGCCGTGGCGGTGCGGCTGCGGCTCGGCGGCGACGCCGTCGCCGTGTGGGGACGGCTGGCCGACGATCCCGAGCTCGCCCCGCTCGGACGGGCGCTCGCGCGTGCCCACCGGACCGGGGCGCCGGTGGTCGCCGCTGTCGAGGGACTCGCCGACGAGCTGGGTGCCCGGTCCCGGGCCGCGGCGGAGGACCAGGCGCGCGCGGTCGGGGTCCGGGCCGCCGTACCGCTGGGGGTGTGCCTGCTGCCCTCCTTCCTCCTGCTGGGCATCGTCCCCCTGGCGGTGTCGCTGGCCGGGAGCATCGTGGACTGAGGCGATCACGAGCCTCATCCGCACCACCGCACGCCGCTCGCCGTCCCCAGCCCCCGATCCGTACGGCCCCCTCCACAGGAGGCTCCGCGCTCCCGGGCCGGAATCGGCCCCCACCCCCACGCTCGTCCCTACGGCCGCACCGGGCGGCTGCTGACGAAAGGGGAGAACCTTGGCACGACGCACCTCCGGCGCCTCGCAGCGAGGCGTCACCACCGCCGAGTACGCCGTCGCGACGGCGGCCGGCGCCGGCTTCGCGGGCCTGCTCTACAAGCTGCTCAGCGGAGGCTTCGGCAACAAGCTGATCAAGACGCTGTTCGACCATGTCCTCAGCCTGCTCGGGCTCGGCTGAGGCCCGCGTCCGGCGGTGCCGGGGCGGTGAGCGGGGAGCCGTGACCGCCGAGCTCGCCCTCGCCCTGCCGATCCTGCTCGCCGTGACGGCCGGACTCGTGTGGCTCCTCGCGGTCGCCGTCGCCCAGGTCCGGACGGTCGACGCGGCCCGGGAGGCCGCTCGCGCCCTCGCCCGCGGCGACGACCCCGGCGCGGCGGTGGCGCTGGGGGAGCAGGTGGCACCCGACGGGGTCCGGCTCACGGTCGTGCGGTCGGGCGACCGGGTCGTCGTCCGGGCGCGCGGCCGGGTCAGCGGTCCCGGCGGCCTGTTCGGCGCGATCCCCGGCGCGAGCGTCCGGGCGGAGGCGGTCGCGATCGCCGAGGGACCGGCCGGGGGCGCTCCGTGAGCAGGAGCGAGCGCGGTGCGGCCACCGTGCTGGCCGTGACGCTGGCGGGCGTCCTGCTGCTCGTCGGCGCCGCGACCGGCGTCGTGGGCGCGATCGTGGTCGCCCACCGGCGGGCCCAGGCCGCTGCCGACCTGGCCGCGCTCGCGGGCGCCGTCGCCGTCGGTCACTCCGGACGCGATCCGTGCGCGGCCGCCGCGGGGGTCGCCCAGGCCAACGGCGCCGTGCTGGCGACGTGCCAGGTCGACGGCGCCGACGTCCTCGTCGAGGTGCGGGTCGGCGGTCCCCGGTGGCTGGGCCAGGACCAGGACCTGATGGCGGCCGCGCGGGCCGGACCTGCGTCAGGCGCGGAGTGAGATCAGCCCTCGTCCGCGAGCTCGTTGCGGCGACGCTCGAGCTCGACCTGGTCCAGCTTGTCGGACAGCTCGGTGAGTCGCTTCTGCTCCTTGCGGCGCTTCCAGCCCTGCTTGGCGCCGGCCTTCATCAGCCACAGTCCGAGCACGATCAGCAGCATCGATGCCGCGCCCCACAGCACGAGCGTCCCGGGCGCGACGTCCCAGTTCATGATCTCGGCCGACCGGTGCTTGTAGTCGATGCTGGCGCCGAAGAAGCTGAGCACCAGCCCGATCACGCCGACGACCAGGAGGACCAGTCCGAGCAGCAGCATGGCGGCAGGCTACTCGTCGTCACCGCTCCTGCGCGGTAGGCGCCTCGCGGAGCAGCGCGTCGAGCAGGGCGACCGCACCCGCCTTGTCGAGCGGGTCGTTGCCGTTGCCGCACTTCGGCGACTGGATGCACGACGGGCAGCCCGAGGAGCACTCGCAGGCCGCGATGGTGGCGCGGGTGGCCCGCAGCCAGGCCGCGGCGGTGCGGTAGCCCCGCTCGGCGAAGCCCGCCCCACCCGGGTGGCCGTCGTGGACGAACACGGTGAGCACGCCGGTGTCGGGGTGGCGCGCGGTGGAGACGCCGCCGATGTCCCAGCGGTCGCAGGTCGCGAAGAGAGGAAGGAGGCCGATGGAGCAGTGCTCGGCGGCGTGAGCCGCGCCGGGCAGGTCCGCGGACGTCAGCCCGGCGTCGGCCAGCAGCCGGCCGACGACGTCGTCCGGCACCGTCCACCAGACCGCGGCGGTCGAGAGCGTCCGGGCGGGGAGGTCGAGCGGCCTCTCGTCGATCACCTCGCCGGTGCGGGTCCGCCGGCGCAGGTACGACGTGACCCGGCTGGTCACCTCGACGGTGCCGAACGAGAGCCGGCAGGGTCCCCACGCGGCGTGCTCGCGCTCCTCGACGATCTCGATGTCGGTGACGTCGCGGGCGGTCGTGGTGTGGTCGACGTCGGCGCGGTGCAGGGTCGCGACGCTCTCCTCGAGGTCGAGGGACTCGACGAGCCAGGTCTCGCCCCGGTGCAGGTAGACCGCGCCCTCGTGCGCGGTGCTGTGGGCCCGGCCGCCGTCGACGGTGCCGACCACGCGGCCGGTGCCGGCCTCGACGAGCTGGACCTGGGCGCCCCCGGCCGAGCGGATGTCGGCGAGGTCGGCGGCGCGGGCGCGGTCGGTCCAGTACCAGCCGGCGGCGCGGCGGCGGAGCAGGCCGCGCTCGACCAGCGAGCCGAGGACCTCCCGCATCCGGGGGCCGAAGAGCGCGGCATCCCCGACGGTCACCGGGAGCTCCTGCGCGGCGGCGCACAGGTGCGGCCCGAGGACGTAGGGGTTGTCGGTGTCGAAGACCGTCCCCTCGACCGGCCGGCCGAGGAGCGCCTCCGGGTGGTGGACCAGGTAGGTGTCGAGCGGGTCGTCGCGGGCCACGAAGAGCCCGAGCGCGCCGCCGCCGTCGCGTCCGGCACGGCCGACCTGCTGCCAGAAGGCGGCGCGGGTGCCCGGGTAGCCGGTGACGACGACCGCGTCGAGGCCGCTGACGTCGATGCCGAGCTCGAGCGCGTTGGTGGCGGCCATGCCCAGCAGCCGCCCGCTGCGCAGGTCCTGCTCGAGGGCGCGGCGCTCCTCGGGCAGGTAGCCGCCGCGGTAGGAGTCGACTCGACCGGCCAGCGACGGGTCGACCTCCGCCACCAGCTCGCCCGCCCGGCGAGCGACGGTCTCGACGCCGTGCCTCGAGCGCACGAAGGCCAGGGTGCGGACGTCGTCGACCACGAGGTCGGCGAGAAGGTCGGCGGTCTCGGCGGTCGCCGGGCGCCGGACGGGAGCGCCGTGCTCCCCCTGGTACGACGTCAGCGGCGGCTCCCACAACCCCAGCGCGAGCGCGCCGCGCGGGGAGCCGTCCTCGGTCACCGCGGTCACCTCGAGCCCGGTCATCCGCCGTGCCGTGACGTCGGGGTCGGCGACGGTCGCCGAGGCGAGCACGAAGACGGGGGAGGCGCCGTGGAAGGCGCACACCCGCCGGAGCCGGCGCACGACCTGGGCGACGTGGGCGCCGAACACCCCGCGGTAGTGGTGGCACTCGTCGATCACGACGTAGCGCAGCGAGCGGAGGAAGGAGGCCCACCGCTCGTGCCCGGGCAGCAGCGAGCGGTGCAGCATGTCGGGGTTGGAGAGGACGTACTCGGCGTGGTCGCGGGTCCACTCCCGCTCCTCGGAGGTGCTGTCGCCGTCGTGGGTCGCGACCCGCACGTCGAGCCCGAGGTCGCGGATCGCGGCGCACTGGTCATGGGCCAGCGCCTTGGTCGGCGCGAGGTAGAGCACCGACGCGCCGCGCTGTCCCCGCGGACCGCGGGCGGCGCGGATCTCGGAGAGCGCGGGCAGGAGGTACGCGAGCGACTTGCCGGACGCCGTACCGGTCGCCAGCACGACGTGCTCCCCGCGGTGGGCCGCCTCGGCCGCCGCCACCTGGTGCCGCCAGGGCTGCGCGACCCCCCGCGCGGAGTACGCCGCGACCACCGCCGGGTCGGCCCACGCCGGCCACTGCGCGACGGCCGCGGGCCGTGCCGGGACCTGCTCACGATGGGTCAGCCGCTCCGCCCGGGAGGGCAGCGCGACCAGCCGGTCGAGCAGGGCCTCCGGGTCGCGTCGCCCGGCCGGGGCGACGTCAAGATCTGGCTGGGCGCTCACCCTCCGATTGTCCCCCGGACCCCCGACACGAGTCGCGGGCATACCGACAAGATGTCCGCTCCTTGCGCGTGCGCGCGCTCGGCATGGTTTGATAAGTGCCACCAGACGTAGGAATAAGGGCTATCCCGGGGTGAGGTCGTGAATCTGACACTGTCGACGCGCGAGGTCGGTGGGCGCACCGTCGTTGCCGTGGGTGGCGAGATCGACGTCTACACCGCGCCCAAGCTCCGCGACACCATCACCGAGCTCGTGGCCGGCGGCACGTACCACATCGTCGTCGACATGCAGGCCGTCGAGTTCCTCGACTCCACCGGCCTCGGCGTCCTCGTCGGCGGCCTGAAGAAGGTCCGCGCCCACGACGGCTCCCTCGAGCTGGTCTGCAACGCCGACCGGCTGCTCAAGATCTTCAAGATCACCGGGCTCGCCAAGGTCTTCGTCATCCACGACTCGGCGGACGCCGCCCTCGCCTGAGTCGTTTGGCGCTCGCTTCGCGGCGCCCGACGAGGACCGGGCGCACGAGGCTGCCCACGTGCATCACCTGCAGCGAGGTCATTTCGCCGCGCGGGTGTGAGCCACGTCACAACCTCCATGTGTTCTACGCCACACTCTGCGTAGACTCCGGGCACGATCTCAGACCTGGCCCCGTGGCCGTACCTGAAACCCCCGCAGGAGGCAGTCGTATGCCCCATCCGTTCGTCGTCCCGCAGGTAGCAGATGTCGACGTCACCGGGGGCGATCTCGCCCTCGTGGCGATCGTGGCAGCGATCGCCCTCGGCTCGCTGGGCATGGCCGTGCTGTTCAGATCGGAGGTCCTCCGCGCCGGCGAGGGCACCCCGAACATGCAGCGGATCGCCCAAGCCGTCCAGGAGGGGGCGAACGCCTACCTCACCCGCCAGTTCCGGACCCTGACGATCTTCGCGGCCATCGCGTTCGTCGTCCTGCTCGCGCTCCCGGCCCACACGACCGACGGCGCGAGTGGCCTCCAGTCGGAGTGGGCGGTGCGGATCTCCCGCTCGATCTTCTTCCTGGTGGGAGCCGGGTTCTCCGGGGCGGTGGGCTACCTCGGCATGTCGCTGGCGGTGCGCGCCAACCTGCGCGTCGCCGCCGCGGCCAACGAGCAGGGACGCGACCCCGCGATGAACATCGGCTTCCGCACGGGTGCCTTCGTCGGCATGTTCACGGTGGGCCTGGGCCTCCTCGGTGCGAGCGTCGTCGTGATGGTCTTCCAGGAGACCGCCCCCAACGTGCTCGAGGGCTTCGGGTTCGGGGCAGCGCTGCTCGCGATGTTCATGCGGGTCGGCGGCGGCATCTTCACCAAGGCGGCCGACGTGGGTGCCGACCTGGTCGGCAAGGTCGAGCAGAACATCCCCGAGGACGACCCGCGCAATGCGGCCACGATCGCCGACAACGTGGGCGACAACGTCGGCGACTGCGCTGGCATGGCGGCCGACCTGTTCGAGTCGTACGCCGTCACCCTGGTCGCCGCGCTGATCCTGGGTTCGCAGGCGTTCGGCGACAAGGGCCTGGTGTTCCCGCTGATCGTCCCGGCGATCGGAGCCCTGTCCGCCATCGCCGGCGTCTACATGACCAAGCCGCGCGCCGGCGAGAACGGCCTGAAGACGATCAACCGCTCCTTCTACATCTCCGCGGCCATCGGCCTGGTCGCCAGTGCGATCGCGGCCTTCGTCTACCTGCCCAGCGAGTGGGCCGAGCTCGGCACCGGCGTCGACGCCGACCTGACCCCGCAGGTGTTCGCCGCGGGTGCGGTGGCGATCGGGATCGTGCTGGCGGCCGGGATCCTCGCGCTGACCGGCTACTTCACCGGCACCGAGCACCGCCCGGTCGGCGACGTCGCCAGGACCTCGCTCACCGGCCACGCGACGGTCATCCTCTCCGGCCTCTCGGTCGGGCTGGAGTCCGCGGTCTACACCGCGATCGTGATCGGGGCGGCGGTCTTCGGCGCGGCCCTGCTCGCCGGCGGTACGACGGGCCTGGCCCTGTTCGCCGTCGCCCTGGCCGGCTGCGGCCTGCTGACCACGGTCGGCGTCATCGTCGCGATGGACACCTTCGGCCCCGTCTCCGACAACGCCCAGGGCATCGCGGAGATGTCCGGCGACGTGAGCGAGGAGGGGGCGCAGATCCTCACCGAGCTCGACGCCGTCGGCAACACCACCAAGGCGATCACCAAGGGCATCGCGATCGCGACCGCCGTGCTCGCGGCCAGCGCGCTGTTCGCGTCGTACACCCAGAGCGCGTTCGCCGAGGCCGGCGACATCCTCTACGACGACTTCCTCGTCTACGACGCCAAGCTGATCGTCGGCGCACTCCTCGGTGCCGGCGTGGTGTTCCTCTTCTCCGGGTTGGCGATCAACGCCGTCGGGCGCGCCGCCGGTGCGGTCGTCTACGAGGTGCGCCGCCAGTTCCGCGAGATCCCCGGGATCATGGAGGGCACGGGTCGCCCGGAGTACGGCCGCGTGGTCGACATCGTCACCCGCGACTCGCTGCGCGAGCTGGCCACGCCCGGCATCCTCGCGATCCTCAGCCCGATCGCGGTCGGCTTCGGTCTCGGCGTCGGCCCGCTGGCCGGCTTCCTGGTCGGTGCGATCGCGGCCGGCACCCTGATGGCGGTCTTCCTCGCCAACGCAGGCGGCGCCTGGGACAACGCGAAGAAGCTGGTCGAGGACGGCAACTACGGCGGCAAGGGGTCCGAGGCGCACGCGGCCACGGTCACCGGCGACACCGTCGGCGACCCGTTCAAGGACACCGCCGGCCCGGCGATCAACCCGCTGCTCAAGGTGATGAACCTGGTGTCGCTGCTGATCGTCGGCGCGATCGTCAGCCTCTCCTACGGCGAGGACGAGAACGACCTGGTCCGGATGCTCATCGCCGTCGCCGCCGCCGCGGGCATCTTCGCCGCGGTCTACGTCTCCAAGCAGCGCACCTCCGCGATCGACGACGGCGCCAACGAGCCGTCGGTCGCCGAGTCGGCCTGACCCGGCAGGCGTGCGTCGGATCCTGGCCGCGCTGGCGGCGACCCTCGTGGTCGTCGCCGGCGCGGCCGTCGTCGTCCCGACCCGGGCGGCGGCCACGACGACGACAGCGGCGGCGTACGTCGAGAGCTCGCTCGTGATCGGTACCTCGGCACGCGGCCGACCGATCCGCGCGTACTACCGCGGCGAGGAGGGCGCGCCGCACGTCCTGCTCGTGCTCGGCCAGATGCACGGCGACGAGAAGGCCGGCCGCGCGACCGCGCGGTGGATCCGGGAGCACGCCCACCCGCGCCCCGGGACCGGGGTGTGGGTGGTGCCGACGATCAACCCCGACGGCGACGCCCGCGGCACCCGCACGAACGCCCGCGGCGTCGACCTCAACCGCAACTGGCCCACCAGCGGCTGGTCGGGCGCGCACCGCGGCACCCGCTACTGGGGCGGTCCGCGCCCCGCGAGCGAGCCCGAGACGAAGGCGATGATCGCCTTCCTGAGCCAGGTCAAGCCGGACCTGATCGCCTCGATCCACCAACCCCTACGGGCGATCGGGCGCGGCGGGCACGGGAGATGGGAGAAGCGGCTCGCCAGGTTCCTGCACCTCCCGCGCCGCCACCTCGGCGTCGGCAACCCGTCGGGGACCGACTCCCCGACGCTCACCGCCTGGTACGACACCACCCTCGGCGAGCACGGCGCCGCCACCACGATCGAGTACGGCGCCCGCACCAGCCACCGCTACCGCACCAAGGTCGCCGGCCGCGGCATCCTGCGGGCCGCCCGCCTCCACTGACCCCGCCCACCGCCTCTTTTGGTGAGGGGTGGTTTGGTGAGGGTTGGGCCGGGTAGGAGCCGCGCCCGATTGTCTTCCCGGGCGCGGCCACGGCTTGCGCCCTCCCCCTGAGGAGCGCAATGACGAAGCGACGTGCCCGGCTGCACCGGGCGATGGCAGTACTGGCAGGGGCGTTGGTCCTTCCCGCCCTCGCGATCACCGGAACGGGTCTCCCGCCTGCCGCGGCAGACGACACGGCTGCGCGCCCGGCGAAGGCGGGGAGCTTCCAGGTCTTCCCGGTGCCCACTCCCGCCGCCGGGCTCGGCCGGATCGTCACCGCACCCAACGGTGACATGTGGTTCGTGGAGAAGCAGACCAACAAGCTCGGCCGGATCACCCCGGCCGGGGTCTTCACCGAAGCCACGGTCGACCCCGGCTTCGGCGCCCTCAACGACGTGGACGTGGACGCGTCCGGCAACCTCTGGCTCGCGTTCCCGGGCGGTGTGGTTCGCATGCACCCGAGCAACCTCAACGCGGGCACGCTCTACCCGACCGGTGACCAGTTCGTCCGCGAGGTCCGGGTGGGACCGACTGCGATCTGGGGAGCGGGCTCGACGGCCGACCCGGGCGTTGTCCGGCTGGTCGGCGACGGCGGGTCTACCTACGACGCCCCCGAGTGCTCCGAGGCGCTGGGCCGCGGCCGCGACGGCCTGATGTGGTGCGCGGAGTTCGACCGGGTGATCCAGCTCAACGACGCGGGGACCAGTGGGGTGACCTACCCGCTGCCGGCCAACGCAACCTACCCCTACTCGGTGGCGACCGGTCCCACCGGCAAGATCTGGTTCGGTCGTGACAACGGCGGATCGATGTTCACTTCGCCGGCCAACGGGAACATCGGTTGGGTCGCCGACAATGGCCAGGTCGGCATCATCCGCACCGGCGACCGCACGGCGCCGCGCAGCCTGGTCACCGGTCCCGACGGCAACGTCTGGTTCACCAGCGTCGGTGCCGCGAAGGGCATCGGTCACGTCAACGCGGCCGGCGTGGGCGCCGTCGTGCAGGTCGGCAACTACGAACCCACCGCACTGACGTACGGCGCTGACGGCGCGATCTGGTTCACCGACAAGGCCAACAACTCGATCGTCCGGGTCCCGCGCGAGAACCTGTGGGTCACCAACGTCAACGTCGGGCCCAACTCGCAGCTCATCCCGCACGCGCAGCCGGCCACCTCCGCCAAGAAGAAGATCAAGGCGGACAAGAAGCGTAAGAAGGCCACGCTCACCATCAGCTGTGCCAGCGGCCTGACGGCCTGCTCCGGCACGATCGTGGTCAAGGCCGGCAAGGCGAAGGTCGCGGCCGGGGCCTACGCCGTCCCCGCCAGCAGCAGCGCCAAGGTGAAGATCAAGCTGACCAAGGCCGGCCGCAAGCTCCTGCAGCGCAGCAAGGCCGTCAAGGTGAAGGTCGTGCTCTCTGCCGCGACCGGTGCCCAGGCGACGAAGAAGGCCAAGCTGACCCGCTGACCCACGGACGGGTCGGACCGAGGCGCAGTGGTCCGACCCGTCCGGGATCAGGCGAGCCCGTCGAACGGCCGGACCTCGACCTCGCCCCGGCAGGCCCGCGAGGCCTCGGTCGCGAGCCGCAGCGCCACGTCGAGGTCGGGCACCTCGATCACCCAGAACCCGGCGATCGCCTCCTTCGTCTCCAGGTAGGGACCGTCGGTCATCACCGGGACGTCGCCCTGCCCGTCGACCACGGTGGCGGTGGTCGTGGGGGCGAGGCCGCCGGCGAAGACCCAGTAGCCGTCGGCCTTGAGCTGGTCGTTGAAGGCGCCGGTCTCGGCGAAGGACCGCTCCATCTCCTCCTTCGACCCGTAGCCGTAGAACTCGTCGGTCGCCTCGGTGGGTCCGTGCACGGACATCAGGTACGTCGTCATGTCGTCGTCTCCTCGTTCCGGGCGGTCTCGGTGACCGCCTCCTGCTCTCTCCACGAACGGCACCACACCGATACGACAGCCGCCACCCCTCCCTCTACCGTTGGTCCGTGCTGCCGATCTCCCTCGCCGCCCCGCTGCGCGACGCCCTGCTCGCCGCCGACTTCACCTACGACGCGGTCAGCGAGCTGCTCGGGCCGGAGGCCCACCAGGCGCTGTCGCGCAACGAGACGACCCCCGGCCGCCGTCGTACGACGGACGGAAGCTCGCTGGCCACCCTGGTCCGGCTTTTCCTGCTGCAGACCGCGGTGTCGGTCGAGGACGCGGAGCGCGCGCTGCCGGGGCTGGTCGACAAGCTGGCCAACGCGGGCGCCCTGGCGCAGAGCGTGGGGGAGGTCGCGGCGCGGCTCGACGTGCGCCCGTACGCGAGCGAGGAGGGAGACCTGTGGGTCGTCAGCGACCTCACGCCCGGGCTCGACGGCATCCCCACGCAGGTCACCGGTGACTACGTGCTCGGGATCAGCCCGGCCTCCTCCAGCCTGGCCCAGCTGACCCTGCGCCACGACGTCGGCAGGGCGCTCGACCTCGGCACCGGCTGCGGCGTTCAGGCCCTGCACCTGGCCACCCACAGCGACCGGGTGGTCGCGACCGACGTCAACCAGCGGGCGCTCGCGATCGCCCGGTTCAACGCCGCGCTCAACGACGTCGACGACAAGGTCGACGTGCGCGACGGCTCGTTCTTCGCGCCGGTGGCCGGCGAGCGCTTCGACCTGATCGCGACCAACCCGCCGTTCGTCATCTCGCCGGCCACCGGCGAGCGGCTCGTCTACCGCGACTCGGGCCTGCCCGGCGACCAGGTCGTCGAGCACATCGTCCGCACCGCGCCCGACCACCTCACCGACGGGGGCTGGTGCCAGGTCCTCGCCAACTGGGTGATCGACCGCGACCGGCCGTGGGACGAACGGCTCGCGACCTGGCTGCCCGACGAGTGCGACGCGCTGGTCGTGCAGCGCGAGGTGCTCGACCCGTCGTCGTACGTCGAGCTCTGGCTCAAGGACGCCGGCCACCACCCGGCCACCGGAGGCGACCCCGCGTCGTACTCCCAGCGCTACGACACCTGGCTGTCCTGGCTCGAGGAGCAGGGCGTCGGTGGGATCGGGTTCGGCTGGATCAACCTGCGCCGCCGCGAGGGCGCCGCCACCGCGACGCTGACCCGCGACCTCCTCGAGTGGCCCTACGACGTCGAGCAGCCGATCGCACCGGCCATCGCGGCCTGGGCACGGTCCGCGCAGGCGGCGGGCGTGCTGGACGCCGACACCCGGCTCGTGATCCGCGAGGACGTCGTGCAGGAGACCAGCGGCCCGGTCGGCGCCGAGGACCCGGCCGCCATCGTGCTGCGCCAGCAGCGCGGGTTCCGGCGCGCCCGCAAGGTCGACACGGTGACCGCGGCCGTCGCCGGTGCCTGCGACGGCGAGCTGCCGCTCGGCCCGCTGGTCGACGCCGTCGGGCACCTGCTGGAGCGTGACCCGGCCAGCCTGCGCGAGGTCTACCTGCCCGAGCTGGCCGAGCTGGTCGCCGAGGGCTTCCTGGCGCCGGCCGACTCGTAGGCTGGGACCCGTGACGAACGCAGGCTGGTACCCCGACCCCGCGGGCGCGCCCGACACCTACCGCTACTGGGACGGTCAGGCGTGGAGCCAGATGACCACCACCCAGCCCTCCGGCGGCGCCCGCCCGGCCGAGACCCCGGCGACCCCGCCGCCGGCCGCGCCCACGCAGTACGGCGCCGTGCCGACC
>JADCLI010000049.1 GCA_016803235.1 Pimelobacter simplex | reverse complement strand
GCGGCGCGGGCGGGGACAGGTCCACCCGGGCCAGGGCGGCCGTGATGTTGTCGTGCCCGCCGGCGGCGTTGGCGAAGGCGACGAGGGCGAGCGCGATCGTCGCCGGGTCGGTGGACCCGGCGGCGCGGACCTGCTCACGCAGCGCCTCCGGCGTCGAGGCGTAGTTCCACAGGCCGTCGGAGCAGGCCAGCAGCCAGCCGGACTCGGCCACGTCGATGGCGCCGACGGTCGGCGTGAAGTCCTCGGAGTCGCGGCCCAGCCACTTCGTGATCGCGTGTGCCTGTGGACCGGTCTCCGCTACCTCGCGGGGCACGCCGGACGCGATCTGCGCCTGGGCCACGGAGTCGTCGACCGAGAGCTGCACCGGCGTGCCGGCGTCGGGGAGCCAGTAGGACCGCGAGTCGCCGATGTTGGCCCAGCTGATCCGGCGGCCCTCGAGCACGGCGACGGTGAAGGTCGCCGAGGCGGGATTGGTCGAGTCGGGGTCGGTGACCGCGACGACGGCGGTGTTGGCCGCCGCGGCCGCGTCGGTGAGCACCTTGCGCACGGCCGAGTCGCGGCTGTCCGGCGTCCCCATGCCGGCCGGCAACGGGGTCCGCAGCACCTCGCGGGCAGCGCGGGCCCCGGCCAGCGAGGCGACGTCGGAGTCGACCGAGTTGGAGACGCCGTCGAGCACGACGAGCACGGCACGCGAGCCCGGCTGACCGCCCGGCTGCGGTCCGGCCAGCAGCGCCATCGCGTCCTCGTTGCGGTTCTTGCCGATCGCCTTGTCGCACACACCGGCGACCCAGGCGGCCGGCTGCTCGCGGAAGTGGTCGCGCTCGCTGGGCGCCTTGGTGCCGCACTCCAGGCAGTAGAGGTCGGGGCCGACCTCGCCCCCGCACTCGGCGCACGGCCGCCGGCCGGCCGGGGCCGGCGGGTCGGGCAGGGAGCCCACGGGCTTGCGGGTCGGCGCACTGATGGGCGCGTCGCCGAGCGGGTGGTCGGCGGACGCCACCGCCGCCGGCGCGGGTACGGCGTCCGCCGCGCCGAGCTGCGCGCCACAGTTCTCGCAGAAGCGCGCGCCCGGGGCGAGCACCGCCTGGCAGGAGGGGCAGTTCACGTGAGGCTCCAGTTCCGGACGGCGTTGGCCTGGTTGACCAGGGCGACCCGCTCCTTGAGGTCGACGGCGTCGCGGGCGAGCATCCGCAGGGCGTTCTCGATCCCGTCGCGCACGCCGGCCTCGGTCGCCTCCACGGCGCCGATCCGCGCGCCGGCCGGCGCCGTGCCGTTGGAGACGACGGGCAGCGCCTCGGTGAGGATCCGCACGGTGAACCGCTGCCGGGTCTGCTGGTCGACGCTCGAGGCGTCGATGGTGCGCATCGCCTGGTCGAGGACGGCGATGTCGGCCGAGCTGCCCGACAACAGCACCTCGGCGCGCTGCTGGCGGCTCTCGGTGTAGCCCCGGCTGGTCGTCGGCACCAGGTCGAGCGCGGCCACGGCGCCCGCCACGTCCTTCCGGTCGGCGCGGACCCGGGCCATGCCGAACGCGGCCGGCGGGACGTAGGCGGCGTCGGTGGACGCGCACACCAGGTAGAGCCCCTCGGCCACCTCGGGCAGCCCGCCACGCTCGCACGCGAAGGCGAGCGCCAGCTTCGGGGCGAGCTCGCCGGGCACCTGCTGGTAGACGGCGTTGAACGACGCCTTGGCGGTCTCCCAGTCCCCCGCCTGGACGGCGGCGAGACCCTCGATCCACAGCGCCCGCCACTCCCACGGGTCGTCGGTGAGCAGCCTCTGCGCGTGGCTCCTCGCCAGGACCGGGTCGCCCAGCGCGAGGGCGGCCTGGGCCCGGGCCAGCCACACCTCGGCGGTGTCCTCGGGCGCGGACTCGAGGTCCTTGAGCCGCTGCTTCGGCTCCTCGTCGGCGATCGTGCTCAGCCACCCGTACTGCGCGTCGGTGGTGTCCGTGCGAAGGTCCGGCAGCTGGCTCCAGTCGGTGATCGGGCGTGCCGTCGCGGGCGACTCGAAGAGCACCGAGGCGGCCGACGTCGTCGCCGTACCCTGCCGCTTGCGGGCCACGACCTCGCGCAGCACGCCCAGGACCTGGGTGCGCATCTCGTCGACGGAGGCGAACCGGTCGGCCGGGTCGGGCGCGCAGCACTTGGCGATCAGCTGGTAGAGAGAGTCGTACTGCTGGAACAGCGGGGTCGCGTCGACCGGCGGCAGGCTGTGCAGGTAGGTCCCCTGGTAGCCGCGGAACTCCATGCACAGCACGACCAGGGTGCGTCCGATCGTGTAGATGTCCGAGGCCACCGACGGACCGACCTCGGCCACCTCGGGCGCCTGGTAGCCGACCGTGCCGTAGATCGCCGACTCCTCGTCGTCGATGCGGCGCACGCCGCCCAGGTCGATCAGCTTCATCGCGTCGCCGACCTGGATCATGTTGTCGGGCTTGAAGTCGCAGTAGACCAGGCCGAGGTCGTGGAGGTACTGGAAGGCCGGCAGCAGCTCGAGGATGTAGGCCAGCGCCTGGTCGACCGGCAGCGGGTCGTAGGCGCCGTTGTTGGCCGACATCCGCTGCTTGAGGATCTGCTTGAGCGACTTGCCGCCGACGTACTCCATGACGATGTAGCCGGCGCCTTCGTGGGTCACGAAGTTGTAGATCTCGACGATCAGCGGGTGCTCGACCTGGGCGAGGAACTGCTGCTCGGCGATCGCCGCGGCGAGCGCGTCGGGGTCGCCGGAGTTGAGCAGGCCCTTGAGCACGACCCAGCGGTTGGACACGTTGCGGTCGCGGGCCAGGTAGATCCAGCCGAGGCCGCCGTGGGCGAGGGCGCCCGCGACCTCGTACTGGCCGGCGACCAGGTCCCCCTGCTGCAGCTTGGGGGTGAACGAGAACTGCTGGCCGCAGTTGGGGCAGAAGCCCTCGCTGCGCCCGGGCTGGCCGTCGATGCTGCGGCCGACGGCGTTGCCGCACTTGGCGCAGCTGCGCTTGTCCTCGGGCACCTGCGGGTTGGCCATGATCGCCTTGGCGGCGTCCACCGGCGGCGCAGGGGGTACGACGGTCAGGCCGGCGCCGATCCTGGCGGCGCGCATCCGCTGCGACCCGGTGCGGGTGCGCCGCGTCGAGGTGCTGCCCGCCGCGCCGGCCCGCTTGGAGCCGATCGCCGCGGACTGGACCCGGCTGGCCGCGGTGGCGGAGGTGCCCTCGCGACCCGAGAGCGGTGGCGACTCGGCCAGCGCGGACGCCTCGGCGACCCTCGCTCCGGGGACGGCCGGCGTACCGCAGACGTCGCAGTAGCCGTCGAGGATCGTGCCGGTGCAGCCGGGCTGCTGGCAGGTGGAGGCGGCGACGCTGGCCGGGTTGCCGGCGACCGCGGCGGCGATCGGGGCCTTGACCGTGCCGGAGTCGCCGATGGGCGAGGCGGCCGCGGGCGTGGCCGTGCCGCCCTCGCCGGGCATGCCGCAGACGTCGCAGTAGCCGTCGACGATGCTGCCCGTGCAGCCGGGTTGGGTGCAGGCACCTGCGCTCATGGCGTCGTCTCCTTGATCAGCCAGGTCTGGTACGTCGTGACGAGCTGCTTCGCGACCGCCATCGGCGTCGGTCGGCGCTCGAGCAGCCCGCGGGCGGACTGCTCGCTCGCGACGAGGTCGGGGTGGTCGGCCACCGCGGCAGCACGGGCCTTGGCGACGTAGGCGTCGAGCAACGCGACGAGCTGGGCGTGCTCCTCGAGCGCCGCGGCGTAGGCGTGCTGGGCGATCTCGAGCGCCTGCGAGACGCGGTCGAGCCGCTCGAGGTAGGGGCCGATGGCGTCCGGGGTCACCGGCACCGGGCCGAGCGCGTCGACGTCGGGGACGGCGTACCGCGGCGCGGGGTCGACCGTCGCGACACAGGTCTCGGCCAGCTTCTGCAGCGCGGCCTCGCGCGCCGCAAGGTCGGTGCGCAGCTCGCGGGCGGAGATCACCTGGTCGCGGGCGTCGCGGCGACGGGCGTTGCCGACGATGAGGTCGCGCTCGAAGGTGGTCGCCTCGACCTCGAGCGGGCCGAGCATGCCGCCGACGTCTCCTCCGCGCTCGGCCTTCGCGGTGACGCCCTCGAGCCGCGACATCAGCTCGGCCAGCCGGTGGACCGCCGCGTCGCGGGTCAGCGCGGGCTCCAGCCCGACCTGGTCGCGGATCCGCTCCAGCTGCGCCCGCAGCTCCCGGATCCGCGCCGCCTGTGCGTCGGCACCGGGCACCAGCGCCAGCCGGCTGCGCAGCTGACCGGTCAGCGCGTCGCACAGCCGCCCGGCCTCGGGCAGCGAGACGGCGAGGCCGCCCGGCAGCTCGCTGGCGCCGTCGAGCCGGCCCCAGATCAGCGCCGAGATCCGCTCCCGCTCCTGCTGCAGCACCCGGCCGCCGTCCCAGGTCGCGAAGACGAGCTGGTAGCGGTCCGCGATCGCCTTCCACAGCGCCAGCGCCAGCGACATGTCGCCCGCCAGCTCTCCCCCACGTCCCACCGCCAGGGCGGCCTGGTCGAGCTCGTCGAGCTCGGAGCGGCGTACCCGCAGCCAGGTGTCGAGCTCACCGAGGTAGGTCTGGATGACGGCAGGCTCCAGCGCGTCCCCGAGCTTGCCGGGGGCGGTGGGCGCCGTGGTCGTCATGGTGGCCTGCACGCTCACCGGCCGTAGACGGGGGCAGGCGGGGTGGCGTCGACCTTGAGCGTGGGCTTGAGCCACTCGTCGTAGATCCCGGCCCAGCGACCGTCGGCGCGCATCTGGTCGAGCACGGAGTTGGCGAACTTCACCAGTGCCACGTCGTCCTTGTTGAACGCCAGGCCGTAGGGCTCGTCGGTCAGCTTCTCCTGCTGCGGCACCGCCGTGTAGGGATCCTGCGCGGCGAGGCCGGCGAGCACCGTGTCGTCGCCGGTGATCGCGTCGACCTCGCTGTTCTGGAACTTGATCAGGCATCCGGTGTGGTTGGCCGCCTCGACCGCGATCACGTCGGGCTCGATCTTCTTGATGTTGGCGACGCTCGTCGTGGCCGTCGGCGCGCAGACCCGCTTGCCGGCGAGGCTCGCCGGGCCGGTGTACTTCGCGGCCTCGTCGGTGCCGACCAGCACCTTCTGGGTGGCGTTGTAGTAGACGGAGGAGAAGGCGACCTGGGTCCACCGGTCGCAGTTGACCGTCATGTTGCGCGCCACCATGTCGATCTGCCCCTCGTCGAGCATCTTGATCCGGTCGGAGGCCAGGATCACGCGGAGCTCGAGGTCCACGCCGAGCGCCGTGGCGATCTCCTGCGCGAACGCGACGTCGAAGCCCTTGAGCTCGCCGTCGGTCGGGTCGGTGAAGCCCATCTTGTAGGTGTCCCCGGACACCCCGACGACCAGTCGGCCCTTGTTGATGAGCTGCTTGAGAGCTGCGGCCTTGTCATTGGCGGGGCTGTAGGACTGTGTGGCGTTGTCGCACTCGACGGGCGTGGCGGCCGGAGGCGCCGACGACGCTGCCGCCTCCTGCGGCTCGGGCAGCGGCGTCGCGTCGTAGCCACACGCCGCCAGGAGAGCGGCAGTCGCGGTGAGCGTCACCGTCAGGACACGGATCCTCATCACGAGAACTCCCTCCGTCGTTCGCCGATACCTCGGGCCACCGAGAGGCCTGCCGCGACGCCGAGAAGGAGGGTCAGTCCGCTCAGCAGCAGGGCGAACCAACGGCCGCTGCGCAGGTCGTCGGTGGCGGCCGCGCCGTTCTTCTCGACGGCCGTGCGGGTGGCGTCGTCGAAGGGCTGGAACGCCGCGCCGCTCTCCTCGATCGCGAGCTTGCGGGCCTGGTCCCAGTCCCCGGCATCGTCGAGCTCGACGATCTGCTGGTGCACCTTCGTGTAGGCGTCCCAGGCGCCGGTCTCGCGGGTGCCCGAGTCGGCCACGTCCTTCGCGGCGAGCTCCCACCTGGGCTCGTTGATGCTGCCCGAGCCGCGCTTGATCAGCCGGAGGCTCTCGAAGGCCTTGGCGTTGTTGCCTGCCGTACGAGCGTTCGCCTCGTGGACCGCGGTGGCGAACTCACCCTCGCGCAGGCTGTCGTTGGAGCTGTCGCGGATCCACGCTCCGGCGACCGTGACCAGGGTGACCACCAGCACGATGGCCGCTGCCACCGCGATGCCCTTGTTGATGCGCCGGCGGAAATGGCGGGCCAGCTCGCGGTTGAGCCACACCAGCGCGGCCAGGATCACGACGCCGAGGAGGAACAGCCAGACCGGGTGCTGCCCGTTCATCGCGTCCTCGGCCCGCTGCTGGTTGGCCTCGACCAGCTCGTCGAGGATCGGCAGCGCGCTGGCGCGCAGATCTGCGCTGGCCGTGGCCAGGTACTCGGCGCCGATCGGGAAGTTCTGCCGGTTGTTGTCACGTCCCTGGGCGACGCCGGTGGTGTAGTCGGTGACCTCGACGTTGAGCGCCGCGAGCGCCTCGCGGTCGGCAGGCTGCGCCTCCGCCGCGGCGGCGATGTCCGCAAGGACGCCGTCGATCGCGTCGTCGTACTCCTTGCGCTGGGCGGGGTCCTCGAGGCCGCCCTCGAGGAAGGCGTTGGTCGCGAGGGCGTCTGCGCGCAGCAGCGAGGTCTTGACCTCCTGGACCCGCAGCAGCTGCTCGGTGTCGTCGGCCGCGCGGCCGTCGGACTGCCAGCCGACGAACTGCATCAGGGCGCTGACGATGCCGAAGACGATGACCACGCTCATGCCGATGAGCTGCCAGCGGTTGAGCAGCGCGGGCGTGTCGACGTACGACGACCCGGGCTGGGCCGCGGCAGCTGCAGCGGCCGCGGGTGTCGCCGGTGTCGGTGCCGATGCGGGCGCGGCGGCCGGCGGCGGCGCGGACGCGGGGGTGGCGGTCTGACTCACGACTGCTCCTCTTCCTCGGCGGTCCTCGGCTTGCGGGCGACCGTGGCATCGTCGCCGAACGGGTCGACCGGCATTGCGGGCTCGACGTCCGCGGGCGGCGTCACCTCACCCTCGGCGGCCTCGTCGGCGTTCCCGGCGGCCTCCTCGCCGTTGGGGTCGACCACGAGGTCGTCGGGCTCCAGCGCTCGCAGCTGCTCGACGGTCGGCTCGGTGATCTCGCGCAGCCGCCAGGCGTGGTGGCCGATCGCCGCCTCCATCAGGTTGCGCACGAACCGGGCGTTGCCGAACGACGGCCCTCGCTCGACCCCGGCGAGGATCTCGCGCAGCCGCGCCAGCACCGGCTCGCCGGCGTCGTAGTCGGCGCCCTTGACCATCGACTCGAAGATCGCGGTCAGCTCGTCGTCGGTGTAGTCGGCGAAGTCGATGGTGGTCCGGAACCTGCTCTCCAGGCCTGGGTTCTCGGAGATGAAGATCGCCATCGGGAGGGGGTAGCCGGCGACGATGACGACGAGGTCGTCGCGCTTGTCCTCCATCTCCTTGACCAGGGTGTCGATGGCTTCCTTGCCGTACTGGTCGCCGGAGAGTGAGTACGCCTCGTCGATGAACAGCACGCCGCCCTCGGCGGACTTGACCACCTCCGCGGTCTTCGCGGCGGTCTGGCCGAGATAGCCGGCGACCAGCTCGGAGCGGTCGACCTCGACGAGCTGGCCCTTGCTGAGCAGGCCGAGAGCCCGGTAGATGCCGGCGACCAGCCGGGCGACCGTCGTCTTGCCGGTGCCGGGGTTGCCGTTGAAGACGAGGTGCCGGGTGATGGTCGGGCTCTCCAGACCGGCCTTCTTGCGCAGGCCCTCGACCCGCAGCACCGCCGCCTGCCGGTGGATCTCGCCCTTGACGTTGGCCAGGCCGATCAGTCCGTCCAGCTCGGCGAGCAGCTCCTCGACCGTCTTGGTCGGCTCTGCGCTTGATTGCTCCGGCTCCGGCGGAGCTGTCGGCTCCGCTGCCAACGCAGCCGCTTCCTCCGCTCCGCCCGCTCCTCGCTCCGCTCCGTCCAGCGACTGCGGCGGAGTCGACGGTGCGGGATCCACCGGCAAGGAGCCGGCGTCATTCAGGGCGCCGAGCTGGCGTCGTACCTGCTCGCCCACCCGGCGCACCTGGTCGAGCATCTGGTCGCCGATGCCCGGCACCGGCTGTCGAGCGGGCAGGTCGAAGGCGCCCGGGGACACGGCCGACGGGGCGAGCCCCGCCGATCCACCGCCCAGCTGCGCGGTGGTGACCGTGGTGGCGGCGCCGACCGCGTCGGGCCCGGGCTCGCCCAGGGCCGAGCCGGCGAGGGCCACGTCGGCCAGCGCACCGGCGTAGTCCGCCGCGGCGGCGGACTTCTCCAGCAGCAGCTGGGACATCAGAGGCGTAGGGCCGGCCCGGAACCGGTTGCCGCGCTTGGCGGCGAGCATGTGCTCCTCGGCGGACCGCTCGCGTCCGGTCTGGGTGCACCAGTCGACGAAGGCGCCGCGGGAGCGCTCGGAGACGGTGGCGGCGACCGCCTCGCCCTCGGCGCGGGCAGCAGCCTCGTCGAGCCCGGCGGCGCGGGCCGCGGCGACGAGGGCGTCGAGGGCTTCGGTGAGCGTCGTCATGGGGCACCTAGCGTGAGGTCAGGGCCGCCCGAGGAGGAGTGGCCGAACTTGGCGTCGAGGAACCGGCTGTGCGCGATGAGCGCCTGTGCGTCGGCGCGGTTGGCGGCGTCGAGGATCTGGTCCATCGTCACGCCGAGGAGCTCGAGCGCCTCGATCAGCACCAGCAGCGCCGTCTTCGCCCCGTCGATCGGCCGGGTGTCGGCCCAGTCGCGGGGCAGGCGGAGGTAGGACTGCAGCGCCTCAGGGAGGTAGTCGGTCGCCGTCGCGACGACCGAGTAGCTCTCCTCGCTGCCCAGGCCGAGCTGGCTGAGCCGCGGCAGCGTCTGGTTGATGGTGCGCGCGATCCGCTGCACCCGCGACACGACCACCGGCGGCGCGTTGTGCTCGGAGAGCATCGCGGCCACCTGGTTGAGCGCAGCACGGATGTCCTGCTCGGTCGGCGCCGGCGGTACGACGTACGCCGGTTCCTGCGTGGCGCCCCGCGACCTGCGCCACCACGACTTCAGCCCCACCCGAAATCTGTCCTGTCCCCTGAGCCCCTCGGCCTAGCCCAGGTCCAAGGTGCCGGCGGCGTTGCGCGCGTCGTGCTGCTGGACCCGCTCGAGGTAGGCCTTCGACTTCTGCACCTCGTTCTCGAGGACGCCGATCGTGGTCGACATGTTGTCGAGCGCCTTGAGCTTGAACTCGTCGATCGAGTCCATGGTCGCGTAGATGTTGGCGAACGCGGCCTGCAGCTGCTCGATGCCGATCGTCGAGGACGCGGCCTGCTCCTGGATGGCGGCGGAGTTCTCCTTGAGCATCTCCGAGGTGCGCTGGATCATCGCCGAGGTCGTGGTGTTGAGCGCCGTGATCTGGTCGAGGACCAGCTTCTGGTTGCTCAGCGCCTGGGCGACGATGACCGCCGTGCGCAGGGCGGAGATCGTCGTGGTCGTGGCCCGGTCGACGCCCTTGATGAGCTCGATGTTGTTCTTGATGATGATGTCGATCGCGAGGTACGCCTGGATCGACACCGCGAGCTGGGTGAGCAGGTCCTGGTGCTTCTGCCGGACGTAGAACAGCACGTCCTGCGACAGCGTCTTGGCCGTCTCGGGGTCGCTCAGCTCGAGCTCGGCGATCCGGGCCGACAGCTTCGCGTCGAGCTTCTCGGCGACGTAGATGTACTGGTTGAGCCGGCCCATGACGCCCCAGAGGTTGGTCTTCTCCAGGTTGAGCGCGACGTTGTCGCGGGTCAGCTCGTCCTGCCCGCTGCGCAGCGAGTGGAGGATCCCGTTGAGCTGGCTCTGCGAGGACTGGTACTTGCGGAAGTAGTCCTCGATCTTGTCGTTGAAGGGCAGCTTGTCCCACCACTTCTTCACACCGGTCGCCTGGCCGGGGTCGAGGTCCTCGACGGTACGACGCAGCTCGAGCAGCGTCTTGCCGACGTTGGAGCCCTGGGCGATGCCGCCGGTCTTGAGCGCGTTGACGGGCTTGTCGAGCATCCGGTTGGACGTCTCGGCCGCCTTGCGGATGTCGGCGTCGCCCATGGTGCGGACGTTCTCGGCCTGGGCCGCGAACTCCGGGCTGCCCGCCTTGGTGGAGGTCAGTGCGGTGATGAAGCTGTCGACCTTCGCGTCGAGCTCGGGCACCATCGCCGCCTCGACCTGGGGCGCCATCTTGGGCGCCTGGGTCTCCACGACCGGCGCCGGCGCCTCCGCCGCGGTCAGCGTGATCGCGGGCTCGGGAGGGGCGAGCGGGGCGGGCTCGGGGGCAGCGGCCGGGGAACCGTCGGTGGTCATGGCCCGAGCCTATCCAGCGAACCCTCTCCTCATGCAGGGTCCGAAGGGCAATTCAGGGTCTGGTTCAGGGATCCCACCGACCCGCGCTGCCCGGGTCAGGACTCCAGGTCCACCAGGAACCACGGCATCATCCACTGGGTGATCGGCCCGATGGTCAGGGCGAACACCACCGTGCCGAGCCCGAGCGTGCCGCCGAGGACAAGGCCGATCGCGACGACCGCGACCTCGAGGCCGGTGCGGACCAGCCGGATGGACAGTCCGGTACGGCGGTGCAGGCCGGTCATCAGGCCGTCGCGCGGGCCGCGCCCGAGCTGGGCGCCGATGTAGAGGGCGGTGGCCAGTCCGCACAGCACGATGCCGCCGACCATGAGGGCGATCCGGGCGGCGAGGCCGTCGGGTGCATCGAACATCGCGAGGGTGGCGTCGGCGGACAGGCCGACGACGATCGCGTTGGAGATGGTGCCGAGGCCGGGCTTCTCGCGCAGGGGGATCCACAGCACGAGGACCACGAAGCTGAACAGCACGACCGCCTGCCCCAACGTGATCGGGACGTGGCGGACGAAGCCGGAGTGCAGCACGTCCCACGGCGCCAGTCCGATGTCGCCGAGCACCATCAGGGCCAGGCTGACGCCGTAGAGCCACAGGCCGACGTACAGCTGGACGAGGCGGCGGGGCAGGCGGCCGGCGCGGAGCTGGGCGACGGGACCGAGGTCGGCGAGCTGGACGGCAGCCCGGGGGACGGGCACGGCGATCGACATGCTCCCAGCGTGGCGGTGATTGGACTGTTGAGAAATAGCCAATCGTGATCCAATGGCCTGCATGGAGCAGTCCACTTCTCTCTCGGCCGCCCGGCTGGCCACCCTGGTCGAGGGCTTCGACCGCTCCCCCGCGTACGTCGGCCTGGCCGACGCGCTGCGCGAGCTCATCGGCGACGGACGGATCGGGTACGGCACCCGCCTCCCCAGCGAGCGCGACCTGACCGACGCGCTCGGGGTGTCGCGGACGACCGTCACCCGGGCCTACGCCGTCCTGCGCGACGCGGCCTACGCCGAGGCCCGGCAGGGCGCGGGAACCTTCACCCGGCTGCCGGGCGGACGCACCCGCGCCCTCGACCGGGCGCTGTGGCCCAGCGACGTCGGCAACGGCGTGATCGACCTGGTGTGCGCGGCGGCGACCGCTCCCCCGGGCATCGCGGCGGTCTACGCCGAGGCGGCCGCCGACCTGCCCGCGCACCTCGGCGGACACGGCTACTTCCCCGCCGGGATGCCGGACCTGCAGGCCGCCATCGCGGCGACGTACGACGCCCGCGGGCTGCCGACCGCACCCGAGCAGGTCATCGTCACCCCGGGCGCGCTGGCGGCGACCGCGGTGATCGGCAGCGCGCTGGCCGGTCCGCGCGAGCGGGTGCTGGTGGAGTCGCCGACGTACCCGAACGCGGTGCAGGCACTGCGGACCGGCGGCGGCCGGCTCACCACGATCGCCCTCGACCCCCACGGCTGGGACCTCGACGCGGTCGCCACGACCGTGAGCCGCCACCAGCCGCGGCTGGTGCACGTGATGCCGGACTTCCACAACCCCACCGGGCTGGTGATGGCCGACCCCGACCGCGAGCGGTACTCGCGGCTGCTCGCGCGCCACGACGCCGTCGCGGTGGTCGACGAGGCGCACCACCTGCTCGCCCTGGACGGCTCCGCCCCGGGCACGCCCTTCGCGGCGCTCGCGAAGGACGCGGTGTGCGTGGGCAGTGCGAGCAAGAGCATCTGGGGCGGGTTGCGGCTGGGCTGGATCCGGGCTCCGCACGCGCTCGTCGACCGGCTCACCCGGGCCCGGGTCGGGCTGGACCTCGGGGTGCCGGTCCTCGAGCAGCTGGTGCTGACCCGGCTGCTGACCGGCGACCTGGAGTCCGTGCTGCGCGGGCAGCGGCTCCGACTGCTCGAGCAGCGCGACGCCATGGCCGGGGCACTGGCCGAGCACCTGCCCGACTGGGAGTTCCGGCCGCCCACCGGCGGGATGGCGCTGTGGTGCCACCTGCCCGTCGCCGGCGCGACCGCGCTGTCCACCGAGGCCGAGCGGCACGGCGTCCTGCTCGCACCCGGGCCGTCGTTCGCGCCGGAGGGTGGGCTGGACCGCTACGTCCGGCTGCCCTACGCGATCGCCGCGCCCCACCTCGTCGAGGCGGTACGCCGGATCGCCGACGCCTGGGCGGTCGTCACGTCCGGGCGGGTCGGCGCCGCTGCGCCGCCGTCGGGAGCCGAGCCGGTGCTGGTCGCCTGATCAGGCCAGGTCCACCGCCCGGATCGACGTCGCCTCGATGGCGGTCTCGATCTGGGCGAGCGCGTCGGCGGGGATCGCGGAGTCGACGGACAGCGCGACCAGCGCCTCGCCGCCCTTGGTCTCGCGGGAGACCTGCATGCCGGCGATGTTGACGTCGGCGTCGCCGAGGATCTGGCCGACGGTGCCGACCATGCCGGGCCGGTCGACATAGGTGAAGAAGGCGAGGTGCTCGGTGGGCTCGATGTCGACCAGGTAGCCGTTGACCTCGACCAGCCGCTCCTTCTGCGAGATGCCGATCAGGGTGCCGCTGACCGAGACCTGGGTGCCGTCGGCGAGGGTGCCGCGCAGGGTGATCAGGTTGCGGTGGTCGCCGCTCTCGCTGTCCATGACCAGGCGGACGACGAGCCCGCGCTCGGCGGCGAGCAGCGGCGCGTTGACGAAGGAGACCTGCTCCTCGACGACGTGGGCGAAGACGCCCTTGAGCGCGGCCAGCTCGAGCACCTTGACGTCGTGGTCGGCGATCTCGCCGCGCACCTCGACGTCGAGCTGCTGCGCGACCTCGCCGGCCACGGCGGTGAAGATCTGGCCGAGCTTCTCCGTCAGCGGGATGCCGGGGCGGACGTCCTCGGCGATGACCCCGCCCTGGACGTTGACCGCGTCGGGGACCAGCTCGCCGGACAGGGCGAGGCGGACCGACCGGGCGACGGCCAGGCCGGCCTTCTCCTGGGCCTCGTCGGTGGAGGCGCCGAGGTGGGGCGTCGCGACGACGTTCTCCAGCTCGAGGAGCGGGCTGTCGGTGCACGGCTCCTGGGCGAACACGTCGAGGCCGGCGGCGGCGATCCGACCGGTCTTGAGGGCGTCGTACAGCGCCCCCTCGTCGACGATGCCGCCGCGGGCGGCGTTGACCAGGACCAGCGAGGGCTTCGCCCTGGCGAGCGCGTCGGCGTCGATCAGCCCGATCGTCTCGGCGGTCTTGGGCAGGTGGACCGACATGAAGTCGGACTCGACCATGAGGGTGTCGAGATCGACGAGGCGGACGCCGACCTGCGCGGCGCGACCGGGCTGGACGTAGGGGTCGTAGGCGATCACGTTCATGCCGAACGCGGCCAGGCGCTGGGCGACGAGGACGCCGATCCGGCCGAGGCCGACGATGCCGACGGTCTTCTCGAACAGCTCGATGCCGGTGTACCGCGACCGCTTCCACTCACCGGCCCGCAACGCGGCGTGCGCGGGCGAGACGTGGCGGGCGGCGGCGAGCATCAGCGCCACCGCGAGCTCGGCGGCGGACACGATGTTGGACGTCGGCGCGTTGACGACCATCACGCCGGACTGGGTGGCGGCCTTCACGTCGACGTTGTCGAGCCCGACCCCGGCCCGCGCGACGACCTTGAGCCGGGTGGCGGCCGCCAGTGCCTCGGCGTCGACCTTGGTCGCGGAGCGCACCAGGACCGCGTCGACGTCCACGATCGACGCGAGCAGCTCCGCACGGTCGGCGCCGTTGCAGTACCGGACCTCGAAGTCCGGGCCGAGCGCCTCGACGGTGGCGGGGCTCAGCTCTTCGGCGATGAGGACGACGGGGCGCGCGGTCGGGTCGGTCACAGCGAGTCCTTCGCAGGATGTGCGGGTCGAGAAGGGGTGCACGACGCTGTGCGGTACGGCCAGCCTACTCGCACCGCCGGCCTCGCCCGCAGGAAGTCCGTACGACGTGCGCTGCGTCATCTGCGAGCCTCGATCGGCACGCGACGGCCGTACCGCACACAGGCTCCGGCGCAGCCTGGTGGGCGACCAGGCGCTGAGACGACGGCGCGGCGGTGGCTGACCGCGCGTGCTCACCGGCCCTAAGGTCGACGTACAGGGTTCGCCGTCGACGAAGGAGTCAGGCCATGCGCGTTTTCACGACGTTCGAGGAGCTCACCGAGGCAGCCGGGACCGACCTCGGGACCAGCGACTGGGTCACGATCGACCAACGCCGGGTCAACCAGTTCGCCGACGCCACCGGCGACCACCAGTGGATCCACGTCGACCTCGAGCGGGCCAAGGAGGGGCCGTTCGGCGGCACGATCGCGCACGGCTACCTGACCCTGTCGCTCGTGCCGTGGCTCGGCAGCCAGGTGTTCACCCTGCGCACGCCCGGCGCCAAGCTCAACTACGGCGTCAACAAGGTCCGCTTCCCCGCGCCCCTGCTCGTCGGCAAGCGGATCCGGCTGCACGTGAAGATGGGGGACGTCGTCGACATCGCCAGCGGCAAGCAGCTCACCGTGCACCACACGATCGAGATCGAGGACGAGGCCAAGCCGGCCTGTGTCGCGGAGACGGTGGTCCTGCTGCTGCCCTGAGGCTGCATGGAACCCTGACCAGTCAGGCGGTGACGCGCGACTCCCACGCCTGCGCGAGCGCCTGCTCGAACAGCTCGGTGGGCTGGGCGCCGGAGATGCCGAAGCGGCCGTCCAGCACGAAGAAGGGCACGCCGCTCGATCCGTAGGCCCGCGCCTGCGCGACGTCGGCCATCACCTCGTCGCGGAACTCGTCGCTCGCGAGCACCTCGTCGACCCGACCCGCGTCGAGACCCGCCTCGGCCGCGGCCCGCCGCAGCACGTCGTGGTCGCCGAGCGACTCACCACGGGTGAAGTACGCCGCCAGCACCTGCTCCATCAGCTCGTGCTGCCGCCCCTGGGCCGCGGCCAGGTGCAGCAGCCGGTGGGCGGTCAGGGTCCGGGCGTGCAGCGCGTCGGCGTGAGCGAACTCCAGGCCCTCGCCGGCGGCGACCTCGTCGGCGCGGGCCATCATCGCCCGGGTGCCGGCCTCGTCCGCGCCGAACTTGCGGCCCAGCACCTGCACCGTGGTCTCGGTACCGACCTCGGGGGCGAACGGGTCCAGCTCGTAGGAGCGGTAGACGACCTCGACCTCGTCGCGGTGCTCGAACGAGGCGAGCGCCCTCTCGAGGCGGCGCTTGCCGATGTAGCACCACGGACACACGACGTCGGCCCAGATCTCGATACGCACGGGGGTGCAACGCATCGTACCCCTGATTGCTTCCCCGGACATCCCCTAGGGGCCCCGGGGGCGAGGTCAGGGACGGGTCAAGGGATCTGCCCGAAGCGAGGAGGCACCCGCGGCCGACAGGCTTCGGGACATGATCACAGTCGAGTCCCTCAGCAAGTCGTACGGGAGCTTCACCGCCGTCGACGACGTGTCGTTCACCGCCGAGCCGGGCCGCGTCACCGGCTTCCTCGGACCCAACGGAGCCGGCAAGTCCACCACCATGCGAGTGATGGTCGGCCTGACCCAGCCCGGCGGCGGCGAGGTCCGCGTGCTCGGGCGCCGGTTCGCCGACCTGCCCGACCCGGGCCGCGAGGTCGGCGTCCTGCTCGACGCGTCGGCCCAGCACGCCGGGCGCACCGGGCGCGAGATCCTCACCATCGCCGCACTGACCATGGGCCTGCCGCGCACCCGCGTCGACGAGATGCTCGAGCGGGTCAGCCTGACCCCGGACGAGGCGAGCCGCCGGGTCCGCAACTACTCGCTCGGCATGCGGCAGCGCCTGGGCATCGGTACGGCACTGCTCGGCAACCCCGAGGTGCTCATCCTCGACGAGCCCGCCAACGGCCTCGACCCGGCCGGCATCCGCTGGATGCGCGACCTGCTGCGCGACTTCGCCGACCAGGGCGGCACGGTGCTCCTGTCCAGCCACCTGTTGCACGAGATCGAGGTCATCGCCGACGACATCGTCGTCATCGGCAACGGCCGGATCGTCGCCCAGGGGACCAAGGAGGAGCTGCTCGCCGGCGCCGGGACACTGGTCCGCGCGGCCGACGGTACGACGCTCGCGGCCGCCCTCACCGCCGCCGGGATCGCCGCGCGGCCCACCTCCGGCGGCGCCGTGCTCGCCGAGGCCGACCTCACCCGCGTCGGCCAGGCCGCCTTCGCCGCCGGCATCGCGCTCACCGAGCTGCGGGCCGCGGACGGCGCCGGGCTCGAGGAGATGTTCCTGGCGCTCACGGCCGAGAGCCAGCGCGAGACCGTCACCACCACCAGCAAGCACGCCACCACCCAAGGAGCAGCGGCATGATCACCCCACTGAGTTCTTCTCCTCCGCTTCGCTCCCCCGAACAACTCAGCGGGGACCCCGATCCGAGCGCCACGACCCTCGACGCCGCACCGGGCGTCGTCCCCACCCCCGAGCGAACCCGCCCCGTCCCGGCCCGGACCCCCTTCCGCCGCGTCCAGTACGTCGAGCTCCGCAAGATGTTCGACACCCGCTCCGGCTTCTGGCTGATGGCCAGCATCGTCATCACCTCGACGATCGCCACCGTGATCACCCTGCTCGTCGGTGATCGCGACGACTTGACCTTCGAGTCGTTCGCGGCCGCCATCGGCAGCCCGATGTCGGTCATCCTCCCGGTGATCGGCGTGCTCGCCGTGACCAGCGAGTGGAGCCAGCGCACCACGCTGACCACGTTCACCCTGGTCCCGGGCCGCTCCCGGGTGCTGGCGGCCAAGCTGCTCAACACGCTGGCCATCGGCTTCGTCGGCATGGTGATCGCGCTCGGCGTCGGCGCCCTCGGCAACCTGGTCACCTCGATGATCACGGGCATCGACCCCGTCTGGGACATCTCGGCCGGCACCTTCGCCCAGATCGTGCTCGCCAACGAGCTCGGCATGCTGCTCGGCTTCGCGCTGGGCCTGCTGTTCCGCAGCTCGCCGGCCGCGATCGTCGGCTACTTCGTCGTCAACCTGGTGCTCCCGGGCCTGTCCGGTGCCCTGGCCTCCGCCCAGGAGTGGTGGGCGGACAACGCCGGCTGGTTCGACATCAACGACACCCGGTTCCTGCTGTTCGACGGCAACCTCACCAGCCAGGACTGGGCGCAGCTCGGCGTCACCTCCGTGCTGTGGATCGTGCTGCCGCTGCTGATCGGCACCCGTCTGGTGCTGCGCTCCGAGGTGAAGTAGCCCCCCGCTCCCCCGGAGCCGACAGCTCGTCCCGCACCCCGCGGGACGAGCCGTCGTCGTACTTGCCCAATCTGGGTGAGTCGCCGCCCGCCGCAACGTGCGAGCGTCGGGGTCTCGGCCGATCCTCATGGGGGAGACATCGTGCACCGACACCGTCAGCACCGGATCCGCGTCGCCGTCCTGGTCACCGCGCTCGTCGCGGCCCTGACCGCCACGACCTCCGGCGGACCGCCGGCGGCCGGGCAGCCCGCGCACCACCGGCTGATCCCCTCGGCCGTCCCCGGCACGACGCCGAACGTCCTGGACGGGACGACGCTGGCGATCGCGGAGGTCGGGACCAGGGTGTACGTCGGCGGCACGTTCACCCTCGCTCAGAACCCCGCGACGAGCGCCCAGCTGACCACGCCGTACCTGTTCGCCTACGACCGCCTGACCGGCGTGATCGACCAGGCCTTCGCGCCCGGCCTCGACGCCAGCGTCAACGCGGTGGTGCCGTCGGCGGACGGCACCGCGCTCTACGTCGGCGGCACCTTCAAGCAGGCCGGCGCCACCAAGGTCCGCAACGTGATCAAGATCGACGCGGCCAGCGGCGCCCTCGACCCCGCGTTCGCGAACCCGAGCCCGAACGGCACCGTCCTCGACCTCGCCCTGGTGGGCGACCGGCTGCTGATGTCCGGCAGCTTCACCACGGTGGCCGGGCTGCCGCGCGGCGGGCTGGCGTCGCTGGACGCCACCACAGGCCAGGTCGACGACTACCTGCGGATCACCGTCGACACCAACCACAACTGGCCCTCCGGCACGGCGCAGGCGCCGGTCGGCGTCGCCAAGCTCGCCGTCAGCCCCGACGGCACCCGCATGGTGGCGATCGGCAACTTCAAGCACGCCGACGGCCTGGACCGAGACCAGGTCGCGCTGGTCCGGCTCGGAGCCGACGCCGCGACCGTCGACCCCGAGTGGAGGACGCTGCGCTACACGCCGGCGTGCAGCAAGAACTCGTTCGACTCCTACGTCCGCGACGTCGACTTCTCCCCCGACGGCACCTACTTCGTCATCGCCACCAGCGGCGCCGGCTACAACGGCACGCTGTGCGACTCGGCGTCCCGCTTCGACGTTGCGGCGACCGGTCAGGACGTGCAGCCGGTCTGGGTCGCGGCCACCGGCCAGGACTCGCTGCTGTCGGTCGCGGTGGCCGACAACGCGGTCTACGTCGGCGGCCACCAGAAGTGGATGAACGCGATCCAGAGCGGCTCCGACGAGCAGGCCGGGCAGGTCCCGCGGCCCGGGCTGGCAGCGCTGGACCCGCAGAACGGCATCCCGCTGAGCTGGAACCCGGGCCGGCACCCGCGCGGCATCGGTGCGGAGGAGCTGCTGGCCACGGACCACGGCCTCTACGTCGGCAGCGACACCGAGTACATCGGCAACGGCACCCACCGCCGGGCCCGTCTCGCCTTCTTCCCCGTGGAAGGCGGGGCGGCCCCGGTCACCCAGCCCGACGCCGTCCTGCCGCGGACCCTCTACCGGGTCTCCGGAACGACCGTGACCACGCGCCAGTTCACCGGTACGTCGGCCACCGCGCCGGCGACCGTGACCACGACGGGGGGCGCGAGCTGGACCAACGCCCGCGGCGCCTTCATGGTCGGCTCCAAGCTGGTCTACGGCTGGACCGACAACAAGCTGCACTACCGGACCTTCGACGGCACCGCGTTCGGCCCGGACACGATCGTCGACCCCTACAACGACCCGGCCTGGAGCACCGTCACCACCGGCGGCGGCACGACGCAGACCTACCGCGGCCGGGTGCCCACCTTCTACCCGCAGATCTCGGGCCTGACGAGCATGACGTACGCCGACGGGCGGATCTACTACACCCGTCCGCTGCAGAGCAAGGTGTTCTGGCGCTGGTTCTCGCCCGAGAGCCTCGTCGTCGGCGCCGCGGAGTTCAGCGTCCCGGCGTCGGCCTTCCCCCTGCTACGCGACGTGCGCAACCTCTTCTACGCCGACGGCAGGCTCTGGGCCGGCATGTCGACCAACGAGCTGTGGAGCATGCCGGTCGTCGACGGGGTCGCCAGCGCCGGCTGGACCCGGGTGACGGGCACCGGCATCGACGCCACGCAGGGCTGGGCGACGCGGACCATGTTCCTGGGCCCGGTCGCCAACCAGGCCCCGACGGCGGCGTTCACCACCTCCTGCGCCGGGCAGTCGTGCTCCTTCGACGGCCGCGGCTCGGCCGACGCCGACGGCACGATCACCTCGTGGGCGTGGACCTTCGGGGACGGCAGCACCGGCACCGGCGCACGACCCGACCACGTCTACGCCGCGCCCGGCACCTACCCGGTGACGCTGACCGTGACCGACGAGGACGGAGCCAGCGGCTCGACGAGCCAGCAGGTCGTGATCCAGGGCGGCACCAGCCAGGTCGGGTACCGCGACTCCTCAGGCCGGGTCACCAACGCGACCAGCATCGTGACGCCGATCCCCGCGAGCACGCAGGCCGGTGACGGGCTGGTCGCCGTGGTCTCGGCGGCCACCACCGTCGTACCCGCGGCGCCGGCGGGCTGGACCCAGGTCGGCTCCCCCGTCGCGACGGACGCGATGACCACGGTGGTGTGGCAGCGCGTGGCCGCGGCGAACGACGCCGGCCGCAACGTGACGGTCGGGTTCGGGGCCACCGCGGTCAAGGCCACGCTGAGCGTGCTCGCGTACTCCGGCACGGACCCCGGCGGCCCGGTCGCGGCGGTCGCGGGCGCGGCGGAGACCACCGCGTCGACGACCCACCAGAGTCCGCTGGTCGCCACGCCCGGCAACTGGGTGGTGACGGTGTGGGCCGACCGGTCGTCGACCACCACGACCTTCACCGAGCCGCCCGGCGCCACCGTGCGCCAGCGCCTGATCGGCACCGGCGGCGGCCACACCGACCAGCTGGTCGCGGACACCGCAGGCCCGGTCGCGGCCGGGCAGTACGGCGGGCAGGTCGCCACCACGGACGCCGCATCGAAGGGCACGGCGGTCACCATCGCCCTGCACTGAGTTCCTCACTGCGCTAACGTCGAACGTCGCCGTGGGCGAGTGCCCACGGCGTTCGACGCTACGGAGCACATGTGGACCTCACCTCGGCCTGGTGGTTCTGGGCGCTGCTGTCCGCCGTCTTCGCGGCCCTCACCGCGATCTTCGCCAAGGTGGGCGTGAAGGAGATCGACTCCGACGTCGCGACCTTCGTCCGCACCATCGTCATCCTGGTGACGCTCGGCCTGATCCTGCTGGCGCTGGGCAAGTTCCACTCCCCCGGTGACGTCGGCACCCGGACCTGGGTGTTCCTCGTGCTCTCCGGGCTGGCCACCGGCGCGTCGTGGATCTGCTACTTCCGCGCCCTCAAGGTCGGCGACGCCTCGCTCGTCGCCCCGGTCGACAAGCTGAGCGTCGTGCTCGTCGCCGTGTTCGGCGTGACGCTGCTCGGCGAGCGACTGTCCCTGCTGCAGTGGGGCGGGGTCGCCCTGGTCGGCGCGGGAGCCGTGCTGCTGGTGGTCAGCGGGTGAACAGGCAGAAGGTGTGGCCGGCCGGGTCGGCGTAGACCCGCAGCGGCTCCTCGGGGTCGTCGGACTGGTCGAGGCGCACGACGGCGCCCAGCTCGAGGGCGCGCCGGTGGTTCTCGTCGAGGTCGGCGCGGCTGTCGACCTGGAAGTCCAGGTGGAGCTGCTGCGGCACCTCGCCGCTCGGCCATGTTGTCGCAGCGAGCTCGTCGACCTGCTGGAAGGACAGCCGCTCGCCGTCGGGGCCGACGATGGAGCGCCAGTCGGTGAACTCCTCGATGTCGAAGCCCTCGGGGTAGGACCAGCCGAGGAGCCGGCGGTAGAACTCCGCCAGCGCGGGGACGTCGGTGGTGTCGAGGACGGTGCTGCGCAGTCGTGGGTGGCCCATGGTCAGCACCATGGCACGAGACGCCGACACCCCCGGCCCTGACGGGTCCGGGGGTGTCGTGCGGGTGCGACGTGAGGTCAGCGCGCGGCCGAGCCCTCGGTGTAGTCGTCGTCGGTGTGCGCCCACGAGAAGTGCGAGCGCAGGGTCTTGCCGACGGCCTCGATCGGGTGCTGGGCACCCTTCTCGCGCAGCGCCTGGAACTCCGGCGCACCGGCGTCCTGGTCGGCGATGAACCGCTCGGCGAACGCGCCGCTCTGGATGTCGGCGAGGACGGCCTGCATGTTCTCCTTGACGCGCGGGTCGATGACACGCGGGCCGGAGACGTAGTCGCCGTACTCGGCGGTGTCGGAGACCGACCAGCGCTGCTTGGCGATGCCGCCCTCCCACATCAGGTCGACGATGAGCTTGAGCTCGTGGAGGACCTCGAAGTAGGCGATCTCGCCCTGGTAGCCGGCCTCGGTGAGGGTCTCGTAGCCGTACTGGATCAGCTGCGAGACGCCGCCGCACAGGACCGACTGCTCACCGAACAGGTCGGTCTCGGTCTCCTCGGTGAAGGTGGTCTTGATGACGCCGGCGCGGGTGCCGCCGATGCCCTTCGCGTAGGACTTCGCGAGGTCCCAGGCCTTGCCCGAGGCGTCCTGCTCGACGGCGATGATGTCCGGGATGCCGCGGCCGGCGACGTACTCGCGGCGCACGGTGTGGCCCGGGGCCTTCGGGGCGACCAGGATGACGTCGACGCCGGCCGGGGGCTGGATGTAGCCGAAGCGGATGTTGAAGCCGTGACCGAAGACCAGGGTGTCGCCCTCGGCGAGCGCCGGCGCGATGTCGTCGGCGTACAGGTGGCGCTGGACCTGGTCGGGGGCGAGGATGACGATGACGTCGGCCTCCTCCGCGGCCTCGCGCGGGGTGAGGACGCGCAGGCCCTCCTCCTCCGCCTTGGCCCGGCTCTTCGAGCCCTCCTTGAGGCCGACGCGGACGTCGACGCCGGAGTCGCGCAGGTTCAGCGCGTGCGCGTGGCCCTGGCTGCCGTAACCGATGACGGCGACGTGCTTGCCCTGGATGAGGGACAGGTCGGCGTCGTCGTCGTAGTAGATCTCAGCCACGTCGGGCTTCTCCTTGCTGGTTGGGGTGGTGGGTGTGTCAGGCGTTGGCGGCGGGCGGCACCGGTACGGCGACGGGCTTGCTGCGCTCCGAGATGGAGCGCGGCCCGCGGCCGATGGCCACCATGCCGGACTGCACGAGCTCACGGATCCCGAAGGGCTCCAGCACGCGCAGGAAGTCGGAGATCTTGCCGTCGTTGCCGACGATCTGCATGGTGATGGCGTCCGAGGCGACGTCGATGACCTTCGCCTTGAACAGCTGGACGACGTCGAGGACCTCGCCGCGGTTCTCCGCGGTGGCGGCCACCTTGACCAGCACCAGCTCGCGGTTGACCGAGGCGGTCGGGTCGAGCTCGACGATCTTGATGACCTCGACCAGCTTGTTGAGCTGCTTGGTGACCTGCTCGAGCGGGGAGGACTCGACGTTGACCACGATGGTCATCCGCGAGATCTCGGCGTGCTCGGTCGGGCCGACCGCGAGCGACTCGATGTTGAAGCCGCGGCGGCTGAACAGCGCGGAGATGCGCGCCAGGACGCCGGGCTTGTCCTCGACGAGGACCGACAGGGTGTGCTTGGCCACCTCAGTTCCTTTCGCTGTCGCAGATCATCAGGCACGACGCGAACGGGGTCCCCGCGGAGTTGTGCCGCTCGGCGCGAAGCGCCTCCCTCGCAGAACTTCGTGGGGTGTTCACAGATCGTCCTCGTCGAACTGGGGCGCGAGGTCGCGCGCGTACTTGATGTCGTCGTTGCTGGTGCCGGCGGCGACCATCGGCCACACCATGGCGTCGCGGTGGACCCGGAAGTCGACGACCACCGGCACGTCGTTGATCTCCATCGCCTTCTGGATGGTCGCGTCGACGTCGTCGGGCGACTCGCAGGCCAGGCCGACGCAGCCGTAGGCGTCGGCCAGCTTGACGAAGTCGGGGATCCGCTTCGAGTGCAGGTCGGTGTTGGAGTAGCGCGAGTTGTAGAACAGCGTCTGCCACTGGCGCACCATGCCGAGCGACTCGTTGTTGATGACCGCGACCTTGATCGGGATGTTGTTGATCGCGCAGGTGGCGAGCTCCTGGTTGGTCATCTGGAAGCAGCCGTCGCCGTCGACCGACCACACGGTCTGGTCGGGCATCGCGACCTTCGCGCCCATCGCGGCTGGGACCGAGAAGCCCATGGTGCCGAGCCCTCCGGAGTTGATCCAGGTGTTGGGGCGCTCGTAGCCGACGAAGTGCGCGGCCCACATCTGGTGCTGGCCGACGCCCGCGGTGTAGATCGTGTCGGGGCCGGAGATGACGCCGAGGCGCTCCAGGACGTACTGCGGCGCGAGGCCGCCGTCGGCGGGACGGTCGTAGCCGAGCGGGTACTTCTTCTTCACGCCGGCGCAGAACGCGACCCAGCCCTCGTAGTCGCCGGTGTTGCCGGCCTCCTGCTCGGTGCGCAGGGTGGTGATCAGGTCGACCAGCACCTCGCGGACGTCGCCCACGATCGGGACGTCGGCGTAGCGGTTCTTGCCGATCTCGGCCGGGTCGATGTCGGCGTGGATGACCTTCGCGCCGGGCGCGAACGAGTCGAGGTTGCCCGTGACGCGGTCGTCGAAGCGGGCGCCGAGGCTGATGATCAGGTCGCTCTTCTGCAGCGCCGCGACCGCCGCCACGGTGCCGTGCATGCCGGGCATGCCGAGGTGCTGCGGGTGGCTGTCGGGGAACGCGCCGCGTGCCATCAGCGTGGTGACCACCGGGATGCCGGTCAGCTCGGCCAGGGCCAGCAGCTCCTTGGAGGCGCCGGAGCGGATGGTGCCGCCGCCGACGTACAGGACCGGCTTGCGCGACTCCAGCATGAGGCGGGCGGCCTCGCGGATCTGCTTGGCGTGCGGCCGGGTGACCGGGCGGTAGCCGGGCAGGTTGAGCTCGGTCGGCCACTGGAAGGTGGTCGCGGACTGCAGCGCCGACTTCGTGACGTCGACGAGGACCGGGCCGGGACGGCCGGTCGAGGCGATGTGGAAGGCCTCGGCGACCTTGGTCGGGATCTCGGCGGGGTCGGTGACCAGGAAGCTGTGCTTGGTGATCGGCATCGTGATGCCGCGGATGTCGGCCTCCTGGAAGGCGTCCGTGCCGATCAGCGAGGCGCCGACCTGGCCGGTGATCGCGACCATCGGGAGGGAGTCCATGTGGGCGTCGGCGAGCGGCGTGACCAGGTTGGTCGCGCCGGGGCCCGAGGTGGCCATGCAGACGCCGACCTTGCCGGACGCGGCGGCGTACCCCTGCGCGGCGTGGCCGGCACCCTGCTCGTGGCGCACGAGGATGTGGCGGATGCTGCTGTCCATCAGCGGGTCGTACGCCGGGAGGATCGCGCCTCCCGGGATGCCGAAGATGTCGGTGACCCCGGCCGCCTCGAGGGACCGGACCAGGCTCTGTGCTCCGGTGATGGTCTCGCCCGAGCCCTGCTGCTCACTCATCCGAGTCGTTCCTTGTCTGCTGTGGTGGGCTGAACTGCTGGTCGTAACTCAACAAAAAACCCCTCGGTTGCTGGGCAACGAGGGGTGGACGCGCTGGCGTTGACTGACGGGTGGTCCTGGTCAGGCTCAGCCGGCGCGTCCGGTGCGTACGAGAAGCAGGTCATGCATGGAATCACCGTAGCCGCCGCACGTCGTGCCGTCGAACCAGTGTCCCACAACGTCTCAGATTGCAAGACAGCAGTCTCAGGATTCGTCCATCGCGCGCAATGCCTCGAGGTCCGCCGGCAGCCCCTCGAGGACGCGGCTCGCGGCTGCCTCCACGTGGGCGACGACGACGGCCGGCGCGCCCGCGGACCACAGGTGGCCGGCCAGCAGGACGGCGTCGCGGTGGTCGCCGAGCCGGCCCTGCACGTCCTTGCCCGCCCGGGCCAGCGCGGTCTCCCCGACGGCCTCGGCGACGTGGCGCAACCGGCGCGCGGCCTTGCGGACGTCGTGGGAGGTCTCCCCCTCCTCGGCCCGGTCGAGCACTCGCCGCAGCTCGCGCCGCAGCACCGACCTCCGCACCTGGCCGACCGGCCGCCGGGCGCGGCCGGCGAGCGGCGCCTTCTCGCCCCACATGCCGAGCAGGTGGTCGAGCGCCGCGGCGTCCGGCGAGCCGTGCCAGTCGACCAGGACGGCGTGCGCCCCGCCGTGGGCGGCGAGGAGCGGGTCGACCAGCGCGTGCTCGAGGTCGCTCCGCCCCAGCTCGGCCAGGACCCGCCGGCAGTCCTCCGCGCGGACCTCCAGGTCACGGCCGGCGCCGAGCAGGGCGCCGTACGACGCCAGGTGGGCCCGCAGCTCGTGCGCGGGCCGCTTCTCGACGTACCGGCCGAAGCCGGCCAGCACGTTGCGCAGCCGGCGGACGGAGGTGCGCAGCTGGTGCACCGCGTCCGGGTCGTCGGCCAGCGCCGGCTCCCGCCCCGCGCGGACGTCGGTCACCAGCTCACCGATGACGCGGGCGAGCAGGTCGCCTGCCGGGGTGTCCGCCACGCCTCCCATTCTGACGGACGCCCCGGCAGGGCGAGATCAGCGCAGCGAGCCCAGCAGCAGCCGGCCCCCACCGGCATCGCCTTGCCCCAGTCACCGTCGAGCGCGGTCACCGGGATGTTGTTCGCGGCGAGCGCGGTGGTGTCGGCGTTGGGCCGGGTCTCGCCCGCCGGGGCGCCCGCGGAGAGCTGGTAGGTCCCGCCCGTGGCCGGCACGTCGCCGGCATAGGTCAGGCCCAGGTCGCTGCTGCGGCCCACGTCGGCCTTGACCGCCCGGCCGAGCGTCTCGCCGGCACCGACGAAGGGGTAGTTCACGTTGAGCACCAGGTCGTCGGCCAGCAGGTTGCGCCTCACCAGGCCGCCGAGCAGCTTGACCGTGAAGTCGGCCGCCGCCGCGAACGGGACGTTCGGGATCTGGGCCAGGTCGCGCGGCACCTCGGCGCTCACCGCGACGGCGGGCACGGCGTACTCGTGGGCGGTCACGGCGGCCCCGACCGTGCCGGAGTGGTTGAGCGTGGCGCCGATGTTCTGGCCGAAGTTGGTGCCGGAGAGCACGACGTCCGGTCCGTCGCTCCAGTAGTTCCTCGCGAACCGACTCAGGCCGACGTTGACCGCGTCGGCCGGCGAGGCCGACGGTGTGGTCGAGCTGCACGGTCCGGCCGTGGTGCAGACGCCGAACACGGCGCCACCGGTCGACGTGCCGGCGCAGTCGCCGGCGTACGCGGCGGGCACGGTCACCGCCTGCACGGTCAGCGGCACCGGCGCGAACCCGGGCGAGGTCATCCGGGCGCCCGCGCCACTCTGCTGCGACCACGGCGCGACGACGAGGACGTCGGCTCCGGCGTTGCACAGCGCCCGGCGCAGGACGTAGAGCCCCTTGCCGTCGGTGCCGAACCCGGCGTCCGCGCCGCGGGCGCTGTCGTCGTTGGTGAGCAGCACCTTCAGCCCGGCCAGCGGCGGTGCGGTCGTCGCCGCCGTCACCGACTCGGACGGGGCCGCCGTGACCGGCGCCGCCGCGACGATGCCGGCGACACCGGCCGCCAGGCCGACGCCGATCGCCAGCAGGCGTGGGAGCAGAGGGGTGGAGGGGGCAGGACGCATCGCGAACTCCTCGTGGAGGGTGGTACCCGAGTGGAACGCGTTCTACATTCAGGGGCCGGGCAGCGCGTCGTCCAAGACCTGTTCGGCATGGCCCGATCGGAGCGAGATGAACATCCAGCAGCTGCGGTACGTCGTCGCGACGGCCGAGCGCGGCAGCATGACCGCGGCCGCGGCAGCCCTGTTCGTGGCCCAGCCGGCGCTGAGCCGCGCCGTGCGCCAGCTGGAGCGCGAGCTGGACCTGGCGCTGTTCGTCCGCGACGGCCGTGGCGTCGCGCTCACCCCCGCCGGCGAGACGTTCGTGCACCGCGCCCGGGCGGTGCTGCGCAGCATCGACCGCCTGACCAGCACCGTCGCGGACGACGTCGGCTCCGCGCCCCTGGTCATCGCCGCTTCGCCGACGCTGCAGGCGGCACTCGCGATCCCGATCATCGCGGGGCTGCGCGAGCACGGCGCGCAGATCCACGCCCGGCTGCTCGGCGCCGGCAGCTCGGTCGAGGTGGCCGCGCTCGTCGCCGAGGGGCGCGCGGACCTCGGCCTGTGCGACAGCACCGTCCCGGCCGACCTGGCACAGGTCGTCATCGGCCGGGCCGAGGTGCGGCTCTACTCCCCTGCCGGCCTCGACCTGCCCGAGCGGGTGACCTTCGCCGACCTCGCGAGCGTCCCGCTCGTGCTGCCGACGGCCGGCTCCGACCGGCGCGCGACGCTCGACGCGTTCTTCGAGGGCTGCGGCATCACGCCCGACGTCGCCGTCGAGACCGACGAGCGGCATGCGTGGCTGGCCGCTGTCAGCAGCGGCGTGGCGTCCTGCCTGTGGCACAGCCTCGACCCGCGACGCGCCCCCCTGCCCGGTGTGGTCTCGCGAGGCTTCGAGCCGCCGATGCACCGCACCCTGGTGGCCGTGCACCGGCCCGACGACGAGCGAGCGGCCTCACGCCGCCTGCTCGACGTGCTGCGCCAGGTGGGCGAGCTGGTGGCGTGACCCCCCTGCTCCCGTTGTTGAGCTGTCGGGGTCGTCAGGGCAGCACCACCTCCCCCACCGGACCCGGGTTGAAGGCGACCTCCCAGCGGTAGCCGTCGGGGTCGGCGAAGTAGCCGGAGTAGCCGCCCCAGTCGCGCTGGACGGCGTCGTGCACCACGGGCGCGCCGGCCGCCCGCGCCGCCTCCAGCACCTCGTCGACGCCCGCGGGCGTCGGCATGTTGTGCGCGATCGTGATCGGCGCGACGCCCGGCCCGCGCATCGTCGCGCCCACCTCGGCCTCGAAGTGGCGGCGCTCCCACAGCGACAGCACGAGCAGCTGGCCCGCCTTGAACATGAGGACCTCGCCGGGCACGTCGAGCTCGGGCACCCAGCCGAGGCCGTCGCGGTAGAAGCGACGCGTGGCGTCGAGGTCGTCCACCGCGAGCGTGATGTAGCTGATCCGCTGGTCCATGCCTCCACCCAAGCACCGGCCCGCTGACCAGGTACGTCGAGGGCCTCGGCGTGACCACGCTCGACGGGCTGGCGCTCGCCGTCCCCGCCCACCCCAACTCCGTGGGGGCCCGTGCCCGGGCGCGGTCGGTGCTGCAGGTGCTGGGCCGTCAGGAGCCCGCCGAGAGGGCTGACAGCGCCGACAGCTGCCGACCCGCGTCGTCGAAGTTCGCCGGGTCCAACCACCGCTCGTGGGCCGCACGCACGGCCGGCCACTCGCCGTCGGTGACCGAGAACCAGTCGGTGTCGCGGTTGCGGCCCTGGGTGACCATGTGGTTGCGGAAGCGACCCTCCTCGACGAAGCCCAGCCGCAGCGCGGCCCGCCGTGACGGCTCGTTGAGGCTGTCGCACTTCCACTCGAAGCGCCGGTACCCGAGGTCGAAGGCGTGCCGCATCAGCAGGTGGATCGCCTCGGTGGCGGCCCGGGTCCGCTGCAGCGCGCGGCCGTGGAGGACGCCGGCGACCTCGATCTGGCCGTGGGTGGGCTCGATGCGCAGGTACGACGCGATGCCGGCCGCCGTACCCGCCGCCTCGCCCTCCAGCGGGACGATCGCGAAGGTCACCATCGCGGGGTCGTCGACGTGCGCGGCGAGGTGCATCCACAGCTCGGCCAGGGTGCGCGGCCTCGGGATCGGCCGGTAGGTCCACAGGTCGGCATCGGTGTCGCCGCAGGTCGCGGCGAAGAGCTCGGCGTAGCGGGCCGAGCCGAGCGGCTCGACCGCGACGTAGCGGCCCTCCAGCAGGACCGGCTCGGGCCACGGGCGCGGCTCCCAGCCGGGCACCGGTACGCCGATCCCCTGGCCGTGCTCGTTGGTCTCCATCGACACCCTCCCGCTCACTGGTAGGACACGAAGCGGACGCGAGGACGGATCCGGTGGACGGCCTTCGCGCCCATCAGGTCGACGTCCTCGTCGTAGAACAGCTTGAAGCCCATCGCGAAGATGTCGGGGCGCGCGACGGTGCGGTAGGTGGCGAGCTTCTGTCCTCGGTTGCCGAAGCCGTCGACGTGCTGGACCAGCTGGAGGCCGTCGCGGGCCCTGACCCGGCCGATGTGGCGCACCATCGAGGTGCGGAACTGGTGGACGACGAACAGCTTCTCCGGCAGGTCGCGCTCGACCACGAGCCGCGAGAGCCAGGCGCTGGTGCGGTTGACCTCGCCGGCACCGACCCTGCCGATCACCCGGCCGGGGCGCTGCCCGCGGCGGACCCGCCACTCCGGGTCGATCGCCAGGCCGACGTGGGGCTCCGCCAGGGCCCACTCCCACCGCTGGGCCACCTCGAGGAAGTCGGAGCGGCCGGTCTGGAGGTCGAGGACGAGGAGGGCGCCGAGCTCGCGGGCCGCGTCGACGTACTCCCGCACGGCGGACCGCCGGACGTGGTGGTGGAAGTCGCGGTCCTTGCCGGGATGGGCGTCGGCGACGCTGACGATCAGCTCGAAGACGGGGCGGACCGGACGGCCGGGCCGTTCGAAGGGTGCGGCGGCGCGCTGCAGCCGGCGGAACGCCTTCGCCGGCGAGGTCTCCCCGAGCACGCCGAGGGCACCGGTGCCGGGCGTGCCGTAGTAGGCGACGAGCGTGCCGCGCTCCGGGAGCACCCGCTCGGCCTGCCAGCGTGGCGTGCCGGTCGGCAGGGACGACGGCGGGTCCGTGACGGGGTCCGGGCCGGGCGCCGGTGCGGCGGGGGTCCGCGCAGCGGCAACCGGCTCCGGACGGGGCGTGCCACCGCGCTCGGTGTGCCCCGGATCGGTGAACGCCGCGAGCAGCACCGCCAGCCCCAGGATGAGGACGGCGGCTGCGCGGTGCTGTCCGGTCACCGGACGGTCACCAGCGCGAGCGCAGCGTCGCGTCGGTCGTGGACGTCTCCGCGTCGGCGGCGTCGCGGACGAAGACGGCGGTGATCGCGCCGCCTCGCTCGTCGTGGGCGTCGCGCAGCGCCCGCCAGGCGGCCAGGTTGGGGTGCTCGACCTCCGTGCAGGCCGTGGCCGGGGCGAGGGTCGTGATCGCCTCGTCCAGCTGCTGGCGGGTGACCTCGATCGTCGCCGTGGCGCCGTCGTGCTTGAGCACGGTCGCGAGGACCACCGCCGGCAGGCCGTGCTGGGCACCGGGCGCGTTGACGTGGCCGATCTCGCCGTCGAGGGCGAGCGCCCAGGAGCAGGGCGCGACCCAACCGTCGATCTGCGCGGCGAGCCGCTCCCGGATCCGGCCGAGACCCTCGAGCGTCGACCACTCCGCGAGCGGGTCGAAGTCGAAGGCGGGCAGTCCGTCGAGGCTGGTGCGGTTCTTGCGGCGACGGTAGTCGGCGGAGCCGTCGACCCCTCGACGCTCGAAGTACGGCGCCAGCAGGTCCCGCTCGCCGGCGTACTCCATCAGCGGGACGGTCCAGCCGCAGGAGTCGGAGATCCGGTCGATGTCGACGACGACCACCGCACGGGCGCCCGCCAGGTCGGTGAACCGGCCGGCGAGGTCGGCGTACTCGTCGTCGTAGATCGTGACGACCCGGCCGCGGCCGTGGAAGCGCACGATGTTCGGCGCACCCTCGAACGCGCAGAACATGACCGTGATCCGGCCGTTCTCGCGCAGGTGGGCGATCGTCTCGCTGCCGCTCCCGGTGCCGTCGAGCCACGCGAACGTGGTCTCGTCGAGCATCCCGAACGTCCCGGGGATCCCGCGCGGCGACAGGTTGACGTGACCGTCACCGGCGAGCGGCGCGGTCGCGACGAAGAACATCCGCTGCGCGTCGACGAACCTCCGGAGCCGGCCGTCGACCCTGGCGTGGACCTTGCCCATGGCCTACTCGGGGACGCGGCGGTACGCGCCGTCGGAGGCCGCGGTGGCCATCGAGGCGTAGGCCCGCAACGCGGCCGAGACGGGCCGCTGGCGGTCGACGGGGGTGTACGGCTTGTCGCGCTTCTCCTGCAGGATCCGGCGCTCGAACAGCGTGTGGTCGTCGACGTCGAGGTGGATGGTCCGGTTGGGGATGTCGATCGAGATGGGGTCGCCGTCCTCGATCAGCGCGATCAGGCCGCCGCCGGCCGCCTCGGGCGAGATGTGCCCGATGGACAGGCCGCTGGTGCCGCCGGAGAACCGGCCGTCGGTGATCAGCGCGCACTTCTGGCCCAGGCCGCGCCCCTTGAGGAAGGCCGTCGGGTAGAGCATCTCCTGCATGCCGGGGCCGCCCTTGGGGCCCTCGTAGCGGATGACCACCACGTGGCCCTCCTCGACCTTCTTGCCGAGGATGCCCTCCACCGCGGCGTCCTGGGACTCGAAGACGATCGCGGTGCCGTGGAAGACCAGGCAGTCGTCGGGCACGCCGGCGGTCTTCACGACGCAGCCGTCGACGGCGATGTTGCCGGTCAGGATCGCCAGTCCGCCGTCGGCGGAGTAGGCGTGGTCGAAGTCGCGGATGCAGCCCTCGGCCGCGTCGGTGTCGAGGGTGCCCCACCGGTTCTCGGTCGAGAACGGCTCCGTCGTACGGACGCCGCCGGGCGCGGCCTGGAAGAGCTCGAGCGCCTCGGGCGAGGGGTTCGTGCCGCGGATGTCCCACTTGTCGAGCCACTCGTCGAGGTTGGGCGAGTGCACGGAGTGGACGCCCTCCTTGAGGGCACCGCCGCGGCGCAGCTCGCCGAGCAGGGCGGGGATGCCGCCGGCGCGGTGGACGTCCTCCATGTGGAACTTCGGGGAGTTCGGGGCGACCTTGGACAGGCACGGCACCCGGCGCGAGATCGCGTCGATGTCGTGGACGTCGAAGTCGAGCTCGGCCTCACGGGCCGCGGCCAGCAGGTGGAGCACGGTGTTGGTCGAGCCGCCCATCGCGACGTCGAGGGCGACGGCGTTCTCGAAGGCCTCGCGGTTGGCGATGTTGCGCGGCAGGACCGACTCGTCGTCCCCGTCGTAGTAGCGGCGGCACAGGTCCATGACGACCCGGCCGGCCTCCTCGAACAGTGCGCGGCGCTTGGCGTGGGTGGCCAGGGTCGAGCCGTTGCCCGGCAGCGAGAGGCCGATGGCCTCGGTCAGGCAGTTCATCGAGTTGGCGGTGAACATGCCCGAGCAGGAGCCGCAGGTCGGGCAGGCCGACCGCTCGATCGTGTCGAGCTGCTCGTCGGTGACCGCCTCGTTGGCCGAGGCCACCATCGCGTCGACCAGGTCGAGCTTGCTGTGGACGATGCCCTCGATGGCGGTGGTCTTGCCGGCCTCCATCGGGCCGCCGGACACGAAGACCACCGGGATGTTGAGGCGCAGGCTCGCCAGCAGCATGCCTGGGGTGATCTTGTCGCAGTTGGAGATGCAGACGATCGCGTCGGCGCAGTGGGCGTTGACCATGTACTCGACCGCGTCGGCGATCAGCTCGCGACTCGGCAGCGAGTAGAGCATGCCACCATGGCCCATCGCGATGCCGTCGTCGACCGCGATGGTGTTGAACTCCTTCGCGACGCCACCGGCCGCCACCACCGACTCCGCGACGATCTTGCCGAGGTCACGCAGGTGGACGTGACCGGGGACGAACTCGGTGAACGAGTTCGCGATGGCGATGATCGGCTTGCCGAAGTCCGAGTCGGTCATGCCGGTGGCGCGCCAGAGGGCACGCGCGCCGGCCATGTTGCGGCCCGAGGTGGACGTCGCGGAACGAAGGGTGGGCATGGAGCAAGGCTACGCCTGTGGGGGAGGCCACCCGGAGGGGATCTCAGGCCCGGTCCTCCGTCGGCGGGGTCAGCCCTGCTCCGCCGCCGCCTTCAGCGAGGCCAACCCCTTCTGGAAGTCCTTGGCGATCGCCTTGTCGAAGAACAGCGCGCCCATCACGGCGAACAGCAGGTTGCGTCGCCCGCTCATCGTCCAGGCCACGCGCGTGCCGTCGCCGACGGGCGTGAGGTCGAAGGTGACGACGTTCTGCGCCTTGAACGGCTTGAGGAACTCCAGGTCCACGACCACCTGCGACGGCGTGACGGAGGTGAGGGTCATGCGGCCCTCGCCCGCCTGCTTGTTGCCCGACCAGGCGTAGGTCGCACCGACCCCGGCGCCGTCGTAGGTCCGGCTCAGGTCGGGGTCGAGTCCCTCCCACGGGGACCACGTCACCCATTGCCGGAAGTCGTCGATCAGCGCGAGGACGGTCGCGGGCGGAGCGGCGATGGTCGTCTCGTGGGTCTGGGAGAAGGCGGGCACGGCCGGATCCTAGGCAACTCCGACCTTCACCGACATGACGTCGGGCAGGTCGGCGGCGACCTGGCGCCAGGACTCGCCGTCGTCGGCCGAGGCCCAGACCGAGCCGTTGCGGGCGCCGAAGTAGAGGCCGGCGGGGTCGTGGGAGTCGGCGCACAGGGCATCGCGCATGACACCGACGTAGAAGGCCTCGGGCAACCCCTCGCCGTACGCCGTCCAGGACTCCCCGGCGTCGTCGGAGCGCCACACGCGCGGCGCCGCGTCGGGCGGGTAGCGGCGGTCGCCGCCACCGAGCGGGAACACCCAGATCGTGTCGGGCCGGTGCGGGTGGACGACGATCGGGAACCCGAAGTCGCTCGGGAGGTCGTCGCCGATCGAGGTCCACGAGCCGCCCTCGTCGTCGGAGCGGTAGACGCCGCCGTGGTTCTGGGCGTAGAGCCGCTCGGGGCGCGAGGGGTGGCGGGTGACCTTGTGGACGCACTGCCCGAACTCCGGGTAGCGCTGGTCCTCGGGCAGGAAGTCGGCCCGGATGCCCTTGTTGCGCGGCTCCCACGACGCGCCGCCGTCGGTGGTGCGGTAGACCCCGCCGGTGGAGATCGCGACCGTCATCGAGTCCGGGTCGGTGGGGTGCGGGAGCACGGTGTGGAAGGCCTGGCCGCCGAAACCCGCGCCCCACTCGGTGCGGTGCGGGTGGTTCCAGAGCCCCTCCTCGAGCGCGAAGGTCGCCCCGCCGTCGCGGGAGGTGAAGACCGCGCCGGGCTCGGTGCCGGCGTGCAGGACGCCGTCGCCGACCCCGGGGACGACCTGCCAGATCCGCTCGACGGTGGCCCCGGCGCCCTCCGGGAAGCGGATCGCGCCGTTGGGCGTCTCCTGCCAGGTCGCCCCGAGGTCGTCCGACCAGCGCAGCTGGGGGCCCAGCCAGCTCGACGACGCGCCCGCGAACAACCGGGGCGCGTCACCGCGGGTGTCGACGAGGCAGGAGTAGACCTCCTCCATGTCGTGGTGGGGCCCGGTGAAGTCCCACTCGACCCGGTCCTCGGACCGGCCCACCCAGAGCCCCTTGCGGGTGCCCACCATCAGGATCGTGGTCATCGTTCCTCCTCGCGCACGGCTCGCCGATCTGGCCCTTCCCACTGTGACCCGGACCACCGGCAGAAGTCATCGCCGTCTCGTGACTTCCGGGCGGATTTCTTGAGTCCGTACCGGCCACGGATGTAGCACCCGGCCCCGACCACGACGCTGGAGCCATGACGACGCTCCTGGCGACCCTCGTCCTCGTGCCGGACCGCAGCGACGAGGTACTGGCCCGGCTCCGCAGCGAGGTCGCGCCGTGGCTGCGCCGGCTGCCGGGGTTCGTGACCAGCCGGTGGCTGCTGGGCGCCGACCACGACCGCTGCACGGTCGTCGTGGAGCTGGCCGACGCGGCCGCCGTACCGGACCTGGAGGCGGCGCTCGAGCCGGGGATCCACGACACCGCCCGGTCGTGGTGGTGCGAGCGTCTGGAGGCGGTCGAGGACCTGGGCCTGGCGGCTCGGCCGAGCATCACCCTCTAGTGGACCGGCGGGGCCAGGTGGGCCGCGAGCTCGCCGCGGTCGGCGCAGCCGGTGCGCTGGAGCAGCCGCGCCACATGGGTCTCCACGGTGCGCACCGAGAGATGGAGCCGGTCGGCGATCTGCTTGTTCTGCAGCCCCTCCGCGACCAGGCCGAGGACGTCGTGCTCGCGGGCGGTGACGCCCAGACGCTGCAGGTGGGTGGGGACCCGCTGCGCGCCCGCCGCCTTCCGGGGTACGGCGAAGCCGGCCTCCCGCATCGCGACCCGACACCCCGACGCGGCCTCGGTCAGGCCGTAGCCGACCAGCCCGTCGAGGCAGTGCCGGAACCAGGGCTCCGGGGTGCCCCAGCCGTCGCGGGCCGCGGCGATCGCGACGAGCAGCCGGGCATGCAGCTCGGGCCACGGCTCGCGACCGGGCAGGCCCCACTCGGCGTCGGCGAAGACCCGGTCCGCGGCGACGGTGTCACCGTCGCGTCCGAGGGCGATGGCATCGGCGTACCGCAGCGCGAAGGCGTTGTGGGGACTGTTGGCCTGCGGCCCGGTGCGCACCTCCTCCCGCGCGGCCGCACCGTCGCCGAGCGCGGTCTCGAGCAGTGCCCAGAACCCGCGCAGGGAGAAGGGCAGGCTCGGCGAGCGGCGGTGGTAGTCCATCGCGGTCGCGAGCTCGGCCCGCGCCTCGTCGTACCGACCGTGGGCGAGGGCGACGAACGAGCGGATGTGGCCGGGGATCCCGACCAGGCGCAGCGCCTCGTCCATCGGCATCGCGCTGGCGGTGGCGACGTCGGCCTCCATGGCCTCGGCCCGTCCGGCGAGGCCGTGGGTCGCTGCCCGCAGCAGGTACGCCATCGGCAGCTCGGGCAGCCGCAGCCGGCTCATCATGGTGATCGCATTGTCGATCGCGGCCATCGCGTCGTCGAGGTCGAGGTAGCGCATCCGCACCAGGTTGAGGTCGATCTCGATCCGCGCCGCGACGGCGATCGCGCCGCTGTCGAGCGCGACCCGGCGGGCGGCGACCAGCCGGTCCTCGGTGGGTCGGCGCGCGGCGAGGTCCAGCGCCCCGAGCGCGGCGAGCAGGCGGCAGCGCCACAGCGGCAGGTCGTGGGCGTCGGCGAGCCGGTAGCCCGCCTCGAACGCCTCCTCGCCGGCGACGTGGTCGCGCGCCCGGGTCGCGCGCCCGAGCACCTCCCACGCCTCGCAGGCGATCTCGGGCCGGTCCTCCCCCACCGCGGCCAGCGCGGCCGACGCCCGCTCGGCGGCGGCGAGGTCGTCCTCCCGGCCGAGCGCGAGGCGCGCGGAGAGCACGTGCTCGTGCACCGGGTCGTGTCCCGCCGCGGCCGCCAGCATGGTCTCCGCCTCGTCCCAGCGGCCACCCGCGAGCAGGGCCCGCGCCAACCTCAGCCGTACGGCGGCCAGCCGGCCCGGTTCGTCGGCGAGCTCGGCGGTGAGCCGCTCCCCCGCCTCCAGCGCACGGGGTACGTCGCCCGCGAGCGCGTGCACCTCGACCTCGGCCTCGCGCACCCGACTCTCGAGCTCGCTGCCGGGCGTACTGCGCTGCAACGCACGCGCGAGCGCCTGGCGGGCGCTGACCAGCGCACCCCGGTCGAGCGCGTCGCGCGCGGTGGCCAGCCACAGCCCGACCGCGCGGGCATCGTCGCCGGCGGCCTCGAACAGCTCCGCGAGCTGGCGGTGGTCCTCGGCGGTGCCCGCCGCGTCCGTGCCCTGGTCAGCGAGCGCCGAGGCGAGCTGCCCCGCGAGGCGTGAGCGCTCCGGGGCGAGCAGTCCGGAGAGCACCGCCTCGCGGGTCAACGCGTGGCGGAACGCGAACCGGTCGGGCGGCGCCGCGACGACGAGTCGCTGGTCGCGCAGCGCGCGCAGCGCGTCGGCGATGTCGGCATCGGAGAGCGTGAGCGCCGCGGCGACCAGCCGCCAGTCGAACTCGGGCCCGAGCATCGCGGCGGCCATCGCGACCTCCCGCGCAGCCGGTCCGACCTCCGCCAGGCGACCCTCGACGGAACGGGCGAACGGGCGCGGCACCATCACCGGGAGCGGGCCCTCGAGGAGACCGGCGTCGCGCAGGTCGGCGAGCATCTCCTCGACGAAGAGCGGGTACCCGGCGCTGTACGTCTGCAGCCAGGCCACCACCTCCTCCGAGGGCTCGTCCTCGAGACAGGCCCGCGCCATCGCGGCGATGTCGTCGTCGGCCATCGGCGCCAGCTCGACGATCTCGGCGGAGCCCCGTCGCTCCAGCATGGCGACCAGCTCGTTCGCGACCGGCGACTCGTGCAGGCGGCTCGTCATGACGACGAGGAGCGGGAACTCGCGGGTGTTGTCGCCGAGGTACTCCACCAGCGCCAGCGTCTCCGGGTCGGCCCAGTGCAGGTCCTCGACGACGAGCACCATCCCCGCAGCCGGGACCGTCCGGGCCAGCCGCAGCAGGCCCTCGCCGAGCAGCATCACCGAGGACGCACCGTCGGGCGCGACCGGGCCGAGCTGGGGCGCGAGCCGCGCCAGCGTGGGCAGGTACGGCGCCAGCAGGCCGTCCTTCGGGACCTCATGGGTGCGCAGCCAGCCGAGGAGCGCCTCGCTGAGCGGGCGGAGCGGGGTCGGCGTACCGGAGGGGACGGCGCGCCCGGACAGCACCTCGAACCCCTGCTCGGCCGCCTTCGCCGCGAGCGCGGCCGCGAGGCGGGACTTCCCGATCCCGGGGTCGCCGCGCAGCACCCAGAGCCCGCCACGCCCCTCCCGCAGACTGTCGAGGGCGCCCCTGAGGCGCGCCCGTTCGAGGGTCCGAGAGACGAGCACGGGCGAGCGCACGTCGGCATCGTAGGCGGCGCCGCCGCGCGTGAGCTCGCGAACGCGCGCAACTCGGCGACGGGTCGAGGAGCGTCGGATCGCGCCGAGCCTGCGAGGAGCGGGCGACGCGTCTCGAAACCACTTCGCCGGACCTCGGCTCCGTGTTGTGTCCGTGCTGCCGCGCGTTGGTTGCGTGGTGCGCGCGGATGTGGCCGGACCCCGCCGGCGGCGAGCGTGGGTGTCACCAGCCCGATCCCCCCAGGGCTCCACTCGAAAGGCACCACGATGCGCACCCAGCTTCTCGGACTGACGACCGCAACGCTCGCCGCCGGCACGCTCTCCCTCGGACTCTCCGCCCCCGCGCACGCCGTCGGCGGCATCGACGGCGGCAACATCAGCAACAACGGCGACGTACCCACCTCCGTGGACGTCGTCGCCACCGGCCCCGGCGACGCTGTCGCCGCCTGGACCCGGCCCACCGCCGGGGGCTCCCGCGTCTACGCGTCCTTCGCCACCGACGGGGTCTGGTCGGCACCGCAGTTCGTCACCCAGGCCGCCGTCGAGGGGGCGTCGGACGCCCACGTCGTGGCGAACCGCTCCGGCGACGTGGCCGTGGTGTGGACCCAGCTGATCGGCGGCAAGGAACGGGTCCGGGGCTCGCGCTACACCGGCAACGGCACCTGGGACGGCTCGACGCCCCTCAGCGGCGAGTCCGACGAGGTCGAGCGGACCGAGGTCGTGATGGACGACGCCGGCCGGGTGTACGTCGCCAACTCGCTCCACCTCGGCGTCAACGTCCCGCTGCGGGTGACCACGTGGGCCGAGGGCCAGCAGCCGGTCGACGACCTGATCGACGGCCTCGGGCAGGACGCCGCGATCACCGTGTCACCGTCGGGCGTCGCCACCGTCGCCTACCGGAGCTCCTTCGAGGGCGACGACGTCCTCGAGGTCAGCCGGCGCACGCCGACCACCGGGTGGACCGCCCCGGAGATGCTCGAGTGGCCGCACGAGGTGGGCATCCAGTACGTCGCCGACAGCGCCGACGACGGGACCGCGACCGTGCTGTTCATCAGCAAGGAGGCAGCACTGCGGGCCACCGCGGTCGAGGTCGGCCCGGACGGGCTGGGCACCCCCACCCCGATCTCGCCGGAGGGCGTCACCGCCTCCCACCTGGCCGTGTCCGTCAACCCCGACGGCCGGGCGATCGCCGGCTGGAGCAGCTTCGTCGACAACCAGGTCGTGGTCCGCTCCACCGTCCGCAACGGCAGCGGCGCGTGGAGCCCGTGGGGCACCGTCCAGGCGGACACCGAGAACATCGACCGGCTCCACCCGCTGCTGTCCGACCGCGGCTTCCAGGCCGTCGTGCACAACGGGAACGGTGCGCTGACCGTGCGCTACCGGACCAACCCGATCCACCTGTTCTCCACCTACGCCGCCGGGCCTGCCGACGACCTGGTCGCCGCCGACATGGACCCGGAGGGCAACGTCGTCACCGTCGGCGCGGAGGAGGCCGGCTTCTCGTCGTACGTGCAGGCGCGCTTCCTCGACCTCGCCGGACCCGCCGCGGTCCTCACGGCACCGGGGGCTCAGGCCACCTCGGCCGCCGTCCCCGTGGCATGGACGGCCACCGACTCCCTGGCCGGCGTGAAGAGCACCGACGTCATGGTCCGCACCGCGGCTTGGAACGGCGGCTTCGGCCCGCAGCAGGTGATCGGCAACGACGTGGCCGGGTCGTCGCTGCAGTTCAGCGGCAGCCTCGGCAGCACCCACTGCTTCCAGGTGCAGGCGACCGACAAGACCGGCAACCTCGGCCTCCGCTCCGAGGAGCGCTGCACCACCGTCCCGCTCGACGACACCGCCCTGAACGGCAAGAAGTGGAAGCGGATCGCCAAGGCCGGCGCCTTCAACAACACCACCACCCTCACCAAGAAGAAGGGCCGCAAGCTCACCCTCTCCGGCGTCCAGGCCCGCCACCTCGACCTCCTCGTGTCGAGGGCGAAGAAGGGCGGCAAGGTCAAGGTCCTCTGGAACGGCCAGCTGATCAAGAAGGTCAGCCTCAAGGGCAAGGGCCAGGCCACCATCGCCCTCGCCGACTTCCCCAACGTCCAGACCGGCGACCTCACCCTCAAGGTCACCAGCAGGGACGGCCGCAAGGTCGCCATCGACGGCCTCGTCGTCGCCAAGTCCTGATCCGCCTCCCGAAAACCTGCAAGGTCCCGGCGGCCGGACCCTCCTACTCCCGTCCGCCTCCTCCACGAAAGGCACCACGATGCGCACCCAGCTCCTCGGCCTGACCACTGCGGCCCTCGCCGTCGGCACCCTCTCCCTCGGTCTCGGCACTCCCGCCCAGGCCGTCGGTGGGATCGACGGCGGCAACATCAGCAACTTCGGCGACGTCCCGACCTCGGTCGACGTCACCGCCTTCGGCCACGGCGACGCGCTCGCCGCCTGGACCAAGCCGGTCGTCGGCGGCACCAAGGTGTACGCCGCCATCGCCACCGACGGCGTCTGGGCCGCCGCCAAGCAGGTCACGGCCGCGCCGGTGACCGACGCCCACGACGTCCAGGCCGTGGCCAACGACAACGGCGACCTCGCCGTCGTGTGGAACCAGACCACCGGCGGCGAGCACAAGGTCCGCGGCTCGCGCTACCTCGCCAACGGCAGCTGGGACGGCTCCACGCTGCTCAGCCCCGCGGTCGACATCGAGACCGTCGAATCGATCGACGCCGGCATGGACGGCGCCGGCCGCGTGCACGTCGCGTACCAGGCGGAGGACGACAACGTGACCGGCGTGCGGACCGCCGCCTGGGCCAAGGAGGGTGCACCCGTCCTCGACGACTTCGGCGCCCACAAGTACGCGCCCTCGCTGGACGTGAACCCCGCCGGGCAGGTGCTGATGTCCTACTTCGCGTCGGCGAACGGGGGCGACGTGATGGTGACCCGCCGTACGGCGAGCGTGGGGTGGCTCGGGCCCCAGCCCCTGCTGTGGAACGGCCAGGTGGCACAGGAGTCGCGAGCCGAGCTCGCCGACGACGGCCGTGGTGCCGTCCTGTTCGGTGGCCTCGAGAACAACGGGCCGCGGGCCGCTCTCGCCCGGGTCAGCGCCGCCGGCGCGGCCGGCAACACCGAGCTGGTCTCGCCCATCGGGGTCGGCACGGCCTACCGGGACCTGGCGATGAGCCCGAACGGGACGATGCAGGTCAGCTGGAGCGCGTTCGAGGACGACACGACCTACGTGATCCGGGGCGCGGTGGCCAAGCCGGACCAGGCCTTCGGCACCACCATGCTGCTCGACCCGGGCACCGTCACGCACCAGCTGCACCGCGGCCTGGTCTCCGACGGCGCCGACCAGGTCATCGTGCACAACGACGCCGACCAGCTCACCCTGCGCCACCACACCAACCCCGTCCTCCCCTGGGGCCAGTACGACGCCGGCGCCACCGACGGCGCCTTCGCAGCCGACATGGACCGCGAGGGCAACGCCGTCGCGGTCGGCATCATCGAGAACGGCTTCAACTCCTACGTCCAGGCCGACTTCCTCGACATCGCCGGCCCCGCCGCCAAGATCACCGCACCCGGCACCCTCACCACCTCCCCCACCTTCGACGTCGCCTGGAACGTCACCGACTCCCTCGCCGGAGTCAAGAACACCGACGTCATGGTCCGCACCGCACCCTGGAACGGCGGCTTCGGACCCCAGCAGGTCATCGCCAACAACGTGACCACCACCTCCCAGCCCTTCGCCGGCACCTTCGGCAGCACCCACTGCTTCCAGGCCCAGGGCACCGACAAGGCCAACAACCTCGGCCTCCGCTCCGAGGAGCGCTGCACCACCATCCCGCTCGACGACACCGCCCTGAACGGCAAGAAGTGGAAGCGCCTTGCCAAGGCCGGCGCCTTCAACAACACCACCACCCTCACCAAGAAGAAGGGCCGCAAGCTCACCCTCACCGGCGTCCAGGCCCGCCACCTCGACCTCCTCGTCACCAAGGCCAAGAAGGGCGGCAAGGTCAAGGTCTACTGGAACGGCCAGCTGATCAAGAAGGTCAGCCTCAAGGGCAAGGGCCAGGCCACCATCGCCCTCGCCGACTTCGCCAACGTCCAGACCGGCAACCTCACCCTCAAGGTCACCAGCAAGGACGGCCGCAAGGTCACCATCGACGGCCTCGTCGCCGCCAAGTAGCCCATCCGCCCGAGGAGGGCGACGAACCGCCGGCCCGTGGGGGGCCGGCGGTTCGTGTCATTTCCAGCCCGGCGAGAAGCCGGAGAAAGATTCCCCGAAAACCTGCAAGGTCCCCGGCGCGGGCTGCTCCTACTCCCAACGACAACGAACCGGGCCCCGCCCGACCAGCCACAGGGAGTACCACCATGAGCACCTCGATCCGCAAGCACATCCTGGGTCTGACGACCGCCGCCCTCGCCGTCGGCACCCTCGGCCTCACGGGCAGCCCCGCCCAGGCCGTCGGTGGGATCGACGGCGGCAACATCAGCAACTTCGGCGACG
>JADCLI010000048.1 GCA_016803235.1 Pimelobacter simplex | reverse complement strand
GGGCGGCAAGGGCAAGGGCCTGTGGATCGTGCTCGGCGTGGTCGGGGTGGTCCTCCTCGTCGGTGTCGTGGTGGGGCTGATCGTCGCGCTCACCGGCGACGACGACCGCGACGACGGCGACGACCGCGGCGGCGACAGGGCGGCGAACGCGGCCGAGGACGTCGTCGAGCGGCTGGTCGACGCGGCCGAGGACGGCGACTGCGCGGCAGCGGAGAAGCTGCTGACCGAGGAGGCGAAGGCGACCCAGCCCTGCGAGTCCGAGGCCTTCCAGCTGCTCGCCACCGAGGACGTCGAGTCCGACGTCCACGACGCCAGCGTCGACGGGTCGACGGCGAGCGTGCCGGCCGACTTCACCAGCCAGTACGGCACCTCGACCTACACCTTCGTCCTCGAGAAGGTGGACGGGGAGTGGCTGGTGGCGTCGTACGACGTCGCGCGCAGCTCGAGCTCCGACGCCCCGAGCGCCGGCGACGGGCCGACCGGCATCGTGACCCTCCCGACCGACGGGCCGTCGGCGACGGGCTCCAGCAGCGCCGACGCCGTGCCCGACGAGCCGGCCGCCGTCGTGGAGGCCTTCCTGGACGCCGCGTTCTCCGGCGACTGTGCGACCGCGGAGGACCTGGTCACCTCGGCGTACCTCGCCGACGAGGGCAGCTGCGACGCCGCCCAGATCCCCACCGAGCTCGGCGACGCGGTGACCTGGAAGGTGGGCGAGGCCACCGTCGACGAGGCCGCCGGCACGGCGAGCGTGCCGGTCGAGATCACGATCTACGGCGCGACCGAGAAGTCGGACTTCGAGCTCGCTCGCGAGGACGGCCGGTGGAAGCTCACCGACGCGGGCTGACCCACCCCACGACGGCCCGTTCGAGACTAGGCTGACCGCATGAGCCAACCGCCGTACGGTGCTCCGCCGCCGCCCACGGGCCCGCCGCCCCCGCCGTACCTCGGTGGTCCACCCGCCTACGGCGGCGCGCCCGCGTACGGCGGTCCCGCACTCCCGCCGCCGCCGGCCTCCACCAAGCGGACCATCGGCTTCAGGGTGGGGCTGCTGACCGCGGTCGTGCTGGTGCTGTTCGTGGTCGTGGTCGTGGTCATCACCACCACCAACTGAGGGGGCGAGCTCGGCGGGATCGACGCCGCGACCGCGTGGCATGATGCCCGCCGACCCGCCCGCCCGCCCAGGAGAGTGCGATGCCCGAGCCGAACCAGCCCACCGTCCCCGCCGGCTGGTACCCCGACGGCCGGGGCGGGCAGCGCTGGTGGGACGGCACTCAGTGGACCGAGCACACCCAGCCGCCGGCAGCGGGCCCGGCCGCGGACGCCACGGTCATCGCGCCGCAGCAGCCGCAGCACCCGCCCGCCCAGCCCCACGTGCAGCAGCCCTACGGCCAGCCGCAGCAGTTCGCCCAGCCGCAGCAGTTCGCCCAGCCGGCCTGGACCCCGCCGACCGGCGGCGGTGCCCGCGGCGGCAGGAAGCTCGGCCTGCTCCTCGGTGCCGGTGCGGCCGCCCTCGTCCTGCTCCTGGTCCTCGTCGTGGTCCTGGTCAAGCTCGTCGGTGGTGGCAGTCCCGGCGACGTCGCGAAGGAGTACCTCGAGGCGACCTTCGAGAGCGACTTCGCGACAGTGTGCGAGCTGACCGCCGAGGACCAGCGGGAGTCGTTGATCTCCAACGCGGATGCCGACGACTGCGGCGGCTACGCCGACGACCAGGAACGGAGCGAGCAGGAGCAGTTCGAGGACGTCGAGGACGAGTACGACCTCTCCCTCGACGAGATCCGCGGCAACTTCGACGTCGAGGTCGAGGTCGAGGACGTCGACGAGAACGGCGACGAGGCGTCGGTCGAGGTGCGGCAGACGTCCGAGTACACCGAGGACGACGCCTTCCTCGACGAGGAGCTCGACGGCGACCGATCGAGCTCGCAGACCTTCACGATGAAGCTGGTGAAGGAGGACGGCGACTGGAGGGTCGAGGAGCCGTACTCCGTCGACTGACCGCATGCGCTCCTTCGCCGCGACCGTCACGGTCCTCCTCGCCACCCTGATCGCGCCGCTCGCGATCGCCGGCACCTGGCTGACCGCCCGGGTCGACGACCGGGACGAGTACGTCGACACCGTCGCCGACCTGGCCCACGACCCCACCGTGCGCCGGGTCCTCGCCGACACCGCCGCGGACGGCGCCGTCCGCGCGCTGCAGCAGCACATCCCCGTCGGTCTCCCTGCGGCCGCGCGGGAGTGGGCCGACGCGGCCGCGACGATGGTGGTGGAGAGCCCGGAGTTCCCTGCCTTCTGGCGCCAGGCCAACGCCGACGTCCACGACCAGGTCCTCGCGATCCTCGAGGACCCCGACGCCCCGGCCGACGGCTCGATCACCGTCGACGCCGGCCCGCTCGTCGACCTCGTGCTGGGCCGGCTCGAGGACCGCGGCATCCCGGTCGGGCTGCTCCCCGACATCGCGCTGCGGGTCCCGGTGGAGGAGGAGTCGAAGGTCGCGGAGGCCGGACCGGCGTACCGCGCCGTCGACGGCGTCAGCCGGCTGCTGCCGTTCATCTGGCTCGGCCTGGCCGCGATCGCACTGATCGTCGCGCGTGGCTGGCGGGCCGAGCTCCGGGCCCTCGGTGCCTGCGTGCTCGGTGTCGAGCTCGCCGCCCTCGGGCTGCTGCTCGTCGCGGACCCGCTCGCCTCCGCCGTCCTCGACCGGGTCGAGGTGGAGCGACGCGAGCTCGCCGGGGTCCTGCTGGACGCGGTGCTCGGGTCGCTGGAGCCCTACGTCCGGGGCTTCCTCGTCGCGGCTCCCCTCGGTCTGGTCCTGGTGCTCCTCAGCCTGTGGCCGCGCCGCCGGGACGAATCGCACTTCCCGGGCGCCGAGTACCACTAGGCTCACGCGCGTGAGCGACCAGTTCCCCCCACCTGGGCAGCCCGGCGAACAGCCCCCGACCCAGATGGCGCCGCCGGCCGGCGGCGCCCCTGTCCCGCCGTACGGCGCTCCCGGCCAGCCCCAGCAGCCGGGCTACCCGCCCCAGCCGCCGCAGCCTGGCTACCCGCAGCCGCAGCAGCCCGGATATCCCCAGCCCGGCTACCCCCAGCAGGGCTACCCGCAGCAGCCCGCCGGTGCCGGCTACCCGGGCGGCGGCTACCCCGGAGGTCCCGGCGGCCCCGGCTACCCGGCACCCCCGACGGGCGGCGGCGGTAGCAAGAAGGGCCTGGTCATCGGCATCGTCGCGGGTGTCGTGGTCCTCGTGCTCGGTGTGGTGGCCGTGCTCGCGTTCACGGTCTTCAAGGGTGACGACGACAAGCCGTCGGCCAAGGACGACACGTCCGAGAGCGCGGAGGCGACCGACGAGGCCGAGGACCCGACGGAGGAGACCGACGAGCCCACCGAGACGGACGAGACCGACGACGCCGACGTGCCGACCGACGACCCGACGATCACCGCGCGGGCCTTCCTCGACTCGCTGCTCGAGGGCAACTGCCTCGCGGTCGAGGGGTTGACGACCCCCGACTACTTCGCCTCCGAGTTCACGGACCAGGCCGGCTGCGAGGCCGTCGCGGGCGACCTCGAGATGTCCAATGCCGAGTACACCTTCAAGGACCCCGAGCCGACGCTCGACGCCTACGTCGTCAACGTCTACGGCGACGTCTACGCCCCCAACACCGGCAAGACGCTCGTCTCGACCTGGGCGCTCGACGGCACCACGGGCGAGTGGCTGGTCAGCGGCTACAGCTACACCGAGAAGTGATGCACGGTACGACGGCGCGGCTCCCCGTGCCGTCGTACCGCCCTGGGGGGGAAGGGCGCCGGGAGCCATCCCGTGCGTCGCTCCCAACGCCGGCCGGCGTTGGGTCCACGAGCCGATCATGGGGACGAAGTATCGTGGCGAGTGACGGTGTGCTCCGGATCACACGTCACGCCACCCCTGTGACGGACCCGGACCACGGACCAACCCGAACCGTGCCGCGGCGACCCCGCAGGCGGCGGATGCAAGGAGTGGCGAATGACCGACCCCGTCTTCGGACCGGCCCCCGAACGCGCACCTGATCCCGAGCTCGTCCAGCTCCTCACCCCCGAGGGCGAGCGGGTGCACCACCCCGGCTTCGACGCCGACTTCAGCGCGGAGCAGCTGCGCGGGTTCTACCGCGACATGGTCCTGGTCCGTCGCCTCGACATCGAGGCGACCGCGCTGCAGCGCCACGGCGAGCTCGGCCTGTGGGCCCAGCTCCTCGGCCAGGAGGCCGCGCAGATCGGCGCCGGCCGCGCCCTCGCGCCGCAGGACTACGTCTTCCCGACCTACCGCGAGCACGGCGTCGCCTGGTGCCGCGGGGTCGACCCGGTCCGCCTGCTCGCCCTGTTCCGCGGCGTCGACCAGGGCAGCTGGGACCCGGCCGAGCACAACTTCGGCCTCTACACCATCGTGATCGGCGCGCAGACGCTGCACGCCACCGGGTACGCCATGGGCGTCCAGCGCGACGGACTGGTCGGCACCGGCGACCCCGAGCGCGACACGGCGGTCGTCGCCCACTTCGGCGACGGGGCCTCCTCCCAGGGCGACGTCAACGAGGCCTTCGTCTTCGCCGCGTCCTTCAACGCGCCGGTCGTGTTCTTCTGCCAGAACAACCAGTGGGCGATCTCGGAGCCGTTCGAGCGGCAGTCCCGGATCCCGCTCTACCGCCGCTCCCACGGCTTCGGCTTCCCCGGCATCCGGGTCGACGGCAACGACGTGCTCGCGACCTACGCCGTCACGAAGGCCGCGCTGCAGCGGGCCCGCGAGGGCCAGGGGCCGATCCTGATCGAGGCCTACACCTACCGGATGGGCGCCCACACCACCACCGACGACCCGACCCGCTACCGGCTCAGCGACGACGTCGAGCACTGGAAGCTCAAGGACCCGATCGCGCGGCTCGAGGTCTACCTGCGTCGCAACGGCCTGGCCGACGACGACTTCCTGGCCGAGGTCGCGGCCGAGGCCGACGCGCTCGGCGAGCGTATGCGCCGCGAGTGCCACGCACTCCCCGACCCCTCGCCCCACGACCTGTGGGACCTCGTCCACGCCGAGAAGACGGCCGAGCTGGCGGCCCAGCAGGCGGAGTACGACGCGCACGCCGCCTCGTTCGAGGAGGTGTCCTGATGACGACGATGACGCTGGCCAAGGCGCTCAACGCCGGCCTCCGCAAGGCGATGGAGGACGACGACAAGGTCGTGATCATGGGGGAGGACGTCGGCACCCTCGGCGGCGTCTTCCGGATCACCGACGGCCTGCAGAAGGACTTCGGCGACGCCCGGGTGATCGACACCCCGCTGGCCGAGTCCGGCATCGTCGGCACCGCCGTCGGCCTCGCGATGCGCGGCTACCGGCCCGTGGTCGAGATCCAGTTCGACGGCTTCGTCTACCCCGCCTACGACCAGATCGTGTGCCAGGTCGCCAAGCTGCACTTCCGCAGCCAGGGCCGGGTGAGGATCCCGATGGTGATCCGGATCCCGTTCGGGGGCGGCATCGGTGCCGTCGAGCACCACAGCGAGTCGCCCGAGGCGCAGTTCGTGCACACCCCCGGGCTGAAGGTCGTGGCCTGCTCCAACCCGGCCGACGCCTACGTGATGATCCAGCAGGCGATCCACGCCGACGACCCGGTCGTCTTCCTCGAGCCCAAGCGGCTGTACCACTCGGCCAAGGCCGACGTCGACGAGTCCGCCCCCGCCGCTCCGCTCTGGCAGTCGCGGGTGGTCCGCCCGGGCTCGGACGCGACGCTGGTCGCCTACGGCCCCACCGTGTCCACCTGCCTCGACGCCGCGACCGTGGCGGCCGAGGAGGGCCGCTCGCTGGAGGTCATCGACCTGCGCACCCTCTCGCCGCTCGACCTCGTCCCGGTGCACGAGTCGGTCCGTCGTACCGGACGCCTGGTCGTCGTGCACGAGGCCCACGTGACCCTCGGCGTCGGCGCCGAGATCGCCGCGCGGGTCACCGAGGAGTGCTTCCACTCGCTCGAGGCGCCGGTGCTGCGCGTCGGCGGCTTCGACACCCCCTACCCGCCCGCCCGGATCGAGGAGGCCTTCCTGCCCGACCTCGACCGGGTCCTCGACGCCGTCGACCGGACCTTCGGGTTCTGAGGAGTCTGCTGCCATGGCTGTGAACGAGTTCAAGCTCCCCGACGTCGGCGAGGGCCTCACCGAGGCCGACATCGTGGCGTGGCGGGTCAAGGAGGGCGACGTCGTCGCCGTCAACGACATCGTCGTCGAGATCGAGACCGCCAAGTCGGTCGTCGAGCTGCCCTCGCCGTACGCCGGCCACGTGCTGGCGCTGCTCGTCGGCGAGGGCGACACGGTCGAGGTCGGTACCCCGATCATCCGCATCGGCGAGCCCGGCGACGCGCCCGCCCCGGCTGCCCCGGCTGTCCCGGCCGCCCCGGCGGCACCCGCCGGGCCACCGGCGACGGAGGTCATCGACACCAACGTCCCGCCCGAGGGCAATGCCACGCTGGTCGGCTACGGGCCCAAGCAGCGCGCGCTCAAGCGGCGGGCCCGCAAGGCCACGCCCGACGAGGTCTCCGCGGTCGTCGTACCCGGGCCGGTCGACGAGCCCGCCCGTCCGCTGCGCGCCCTCGCCAAGCCGCTGGTGCGGCGCCTGGCACGCGACCTCGGCGTCGACCTCACCGCGCTGGTGCCGACCGGGCCCAAGGGCACGGTCAGCAAGGAGGACGTGCTCGCCGCCGCCGGCTCCGCCCCGGCCCCCGCCCGTCCTGCCGCTGCTCCGGTGGCCGCTGACCCGGCCGGCCGCGAGACCCGCGAGCCGATCAAGGGGGTGCGCAAGAACATGGCCGCGGCCATGGTCGCCTCCGCCTCCACCGCGCCGCACGTCACCGAGTGGGTCACCATCGACGCCACCGCGACCGTCGAGCTGGTCGCCCGGCTGCGCGAGCGCCGCGAGCTCGCGGACGTCAAGGTCAGTCCGCTGCTCGTCGTCGCCCGCGCGTGCCTGCTGGCGATGCGCCGTACGCCGCTGATCAACTCGACCTGGGATGAGGCGGCCCAGCAGGTCGTCGTCAAGCACTACGTCAACCTCGGCATCGCTGCCGCCACCCCGCGCGGCCTGGTCGTCCCCAATGTCAAGGACGCCCACGCCCTGTCGCTCGTCGAGCTGGCCCAGGCCCTGGAGGCGCTGACCGCGACCGCCCGCGAGGGCCGCACCCAGCCGGCCGACATGGCGGGCGGCTCGTTCACGATCACCAACGTGGGCGTCTTCGGGGTCGACGGCGGTACGCCGATCATCAACCCCGGCGAGTCGGCGATCCTGTGCCTCGGCGCCATCAAGCCGCAGCCGTGGGTCGTCGACGACCAGGTCGTGCCCCGCCAGGTGATGACGCTGTCGCTGTCCTTCGACCACCGCCACATCGACGGCGCCACCGGCTCGCAGTTCCTCGCCGACGTCGCCGGCCTGGTCAGCGATCCGGCCACGGCACTGCTGTTCTGAGCCCCCCGGGGGCGCCTGTGGAGGAGCGTTCGCCACTGCCGGACCTCCCCGGTAGAACGGCGGCATGCGCCCATCCGACCCGCCCCCGACCCTCGGTCCCTACCGGATCGTGCGCTCCCTCGGGCGCGGCGGCATGGGCACGGTGCACGAGGCCGTCGACACGGCGCTCGGGCGCCACGTCGCGCTCAAGCTGATCCTCCCGGAGCTCGCCGACGACCCCGACCTCCGCGCGCGGTTCGTCCGCGAGGCCCGGGCCCAGGCGGCGCTGGACTCACCCCACGTCGTGCCCGTCTTCGCCCACGGCGAGATCGAGGGGCGACTGTTCCTCGCCAGCCGGCTGGTGCCCGACGGTGACCTCGGGGCGGCGCTGCGCCGCCACGGCCCGCTGCCCGCCGACGAGGCGGTCGACCTCGTCGCCCAGGTCGCCGACGGGCTCGCCGCGGCACACCGGGCCGGGCTGGTCCACCGCGACGTCAAGGCGGCCAACGTGCTGCTCCAGCGCTGCGGCACGCACACCGTCGCCTACCTCGCCGACTTCGGGATCGCCGCACCCGCTCAGGCCGACGCGGCGCTCGACGACGTGCGGGCGCTGGTACGGCTGCTGCGCGACGTCCTCGCCGGGCCACCGCCCCCGCGCCTCGCGCGGGTGCTCGACGAGCCGCCGACGACCGCGGCCGGGGTGCGCGACGCGCTCCGGGCCGTGCCCTTCCGGCCGTCGCGCCGGCGGTGGACGGCCGTGGTGGCCGCCGCGCTGACCGTGCTGACCGTGGCAGTCGTCCTCGTCGTGGCCTCGTCGGTGCCGGCGCCCGCGCCCGACCCGGTCACCGGTCTCGCCCGGGCCCTCGAGCACGACGCGGGCCTCGACCCGCCGACCGCACGCTGCGCCGCGCGGGTCCTGGTGGCCGACAACGCCTCCGCGGAGCTGCGGGACGTCCCCGTCGACGACGTCCTCACCGCCGCCGCGGGCTGCCTGTGGAGCGTCAACCCGCGCGACGGGCCCGCTTGACGGCGTACATCGCCGCGTCGGCCTGCCGGAAGGCCTCCCGCACCGTGCGCTCGCCCGGCCCGGTGAACGCGTGGCCCAGCGACGCCTCGACACCGTGCTGGTGCAGGACGTGGACGAACCGCGCGTAGTGCGCGGCGAGCTCGGCGACGGGCACGTCGTTGGACAGGACGGCGAACTCGTCGCCGCCGTAGCGTGCGACCCGGTCCTTGTCGGTCGAGGCGAGGCGGAGGGCGTCGCCAGCGCGCCGGAGCAGGTCGTCGCCGGCCTCGTGGCCGGCGGTGTCGTTGACCTGCTTGAGCCCGTCGACGTCGAGCACCGCGACGGCCACGGGATCGGCGAAGGCGTCGACCCGCTCCTGGGCGTCCGCGACGAGGTGGTCCCACCCGCGCCGGTTCATCAGGCCGGTCAGCGCGTCGATGTCCGCGAGCGCGGTCGCGACCCGGGTCGCGCGCCGGTTGCGGTCCGCCGCGCGGGCGGCGGCCAGGTGGCTGGACAGCAGGTGGCTGAGCGTCTCGACCAAGTCGGCGTCGACCGCGGCCCGGTCCGGGAGCGGGCTGTCCCCGACCCCGCACAGGATGCCGAACAGGTCGCCCCGGTCGTCGCGGATCGGGTAGCCGACGTACGAGCGCACGGCCGGCGAGTCCGGGAGCACGGCATAGGCCGCGTCGAGCGTCGAGTCCGGCACGACGTGCTCTGCTCCCAGCGTCATCTGCCTGCAGAAGGTGTCGTCCCACTGCACCCGGTCGCCGGTGCCGATCAGGCCGTGCCCGTGCACGTGGACGTGCACCTGCTCACCGCCGGCCACGCGTGAGACCGACCAGTTCGCCAGCGGGGTGCGCCGGGCGAGGTAGCCGACGACACGGCGCGCTGCCTCGGTGAAGCTGTCGGGCGCAGCGACATCGCCGGCCATGGCCTCCTCCGATCTGCCGCAGAGTGCTGGGAGCCCTCCGATCGGCAGGTTCGGCGGCGACCTGAGCGCGCTCGACGGGTCAGCCGTCGCTGAGCCGGATCAGCCCGACGATCGTGGCGACGTACAGCGCTCCGTCCGGGCCGAGGTAGATCGACGCGTAGTGGTTGTTCCACTGGATGCCGGTGCCGGTGAGCCGGCGCCAGCGGGTCTCGCCGGTGCGGATGTCGATCGCGGTGACGTACCACGGGTCGACCGGGTTGCCCTTCGGCTTGGAGTAGACGTACACCAGGCCGTTGCCGAGTGAGGCCTTCGGCACCGACGTCGGCGCGCTGGTCGGGTTGGTCCAGGCGACGTGGCAGCCGTCCGGGTCGATCATCACGCGGGAGACGCCGGGCGTGGTGGTCCTGCCGAGCAGCGTGGACTGGACGCCGGCGTACCCGTAGTTGTTCTCGATGATCAGCGAATCGCCCGCGGCGACCAGGCCGTTCTCGGTCGTGCTCGCGCCCGACGCCAGGACCGGGATCGAGCAGTGCTCGCGGTCGGCGACCCCCGTGCGGCGGTCGTAGACGATGACGTGGCTCTGCGGCTCGGCGTTGTCGGCGATCGCGATCCACCGCTCGCCGATCAGGGTCGGCGAGGTGCCGGAGCCCTGCGAGAGCATGCCGGGCTTCTTGGCGCTGCCGCGGTCGTACGGGATCGCCCAGGTGATCTCCGGGGTGCCGTCGCCGGCGGCGTCGAGACGATAGGTCCGGTGTGTCGAGACGAAGTAGACGCCACCGGTCTCGTCGGTGGAGACCGAGTTGAAGATCCCCTCGCCGTCGGGCAGCTCCAGCGCCTTCACCGCGCCGGTGGCGCGGTCGAGGCTGCCGACGGTGCCTTGCTGGCTGAACCACCAGACCCGGCCGTCCCAGTCGACGCCGGTCGCGACCAGGCAGTCGTCGGTGCCGAGGTGCGCGCCGAGCGGCCAGGTCCGGCCGCGGGTGAGGGTGCCGTCGGCGTTGACGGTGACCTCGGCGATCGAGGAGTCCGTCGTCGTGGCGTACGCGCGGTCCTGGGCGTCGAGGAAGAAGTAGGTGCCGCCGCAGATGTCGGTCAGCGGGTTCGCGCCGGAGAGCAGGTCGCGCTGCGAGAGCTGCAGCTGCGAGATCGCCCGCAGCGTGACCGGGTCGATCACCATCAGCGTGAAGCCCTCGAGGCCGCCGCAGAGCCCGACGATCCGGTCCTTCGAGTCGAACGCCATCGTGGCGCACTCCCGGATGCCTTACGACGCCGTGCGCACCTGCAGGTTGCGTCCGAGCGGCCCCGAGACGGCGTACGCGTCGGAGCTGTAGGGGTCGTTGTGCATGCTGCTGCGCCCGTTCGGCGCGAGGTACGGGTTCTGCGGGACCGGCTGCGCGTCGAGCGGCTGCCCGGAGGCCGGCGCACCGGTGAACCGGGGCGCGAGCAGGTCGGTGGGCAGCGACGGGATCGGCAGGCCGGGGATCGTCGGCAGGGCCGGGAGGCCGGGCAGGTCCAGGTCGGCGTGGGCCGGGGCGGGAGGCAGGGCGCCGAGGGAGAGGGCGAGGGCAGCGGCCAACGCCGAGGCCGCGACGCGGAGCATGCGCATCCGGGGAGGGTAGAACGCGTTCCAGTTCTTGGGAAGAGGTCAACCGTCCAGGCGCTGGTCCGCCCAGGAGGTCCACGCTCCGAAGGCGTCCGCCTCGTGGTCGGGAGCGGGGAGGGGGTCGCCGTCGACGACGAGGTGGAGGAGGTCCCCCGAGTCGTCGTCGCCGAAGAGGCGTACGTGGAGCCGTGAGCCGGGACCGTAGGCCTCGACGACCGACCACAGGGCGTCGAGCGCAGGCCCGACCAGGTCGCCGTGCTGCTCCGGGGTGAAGCTCCCGGCGCCGTCGTGGTCCAGGGTCACCGAGGGGTTGATCGCACCTGGGCCCGCTGGGTCCTCGACCCGGTAGCCGGGCTGCTCCTGCGGCGTGAGCTCGAGCTGCTCGAAGCCTCGGCCGGGGAGCAGGTCGTCGGCCACGACCAGTCCGCGCCACCGCTCGACCACCTCGCCGGTGAGCCGCTCGTCGGTCGCCAGCACGGTGACGGGGTCGCCGAGGTCGGAGGTGGTGAACAGCCACGCCGGTACGTCGCCCAGCCGGTCGTCGGACGCGACCCGGTCGGCCAGCGCCAGGATGTCACCGATGTCGGGGGTCGCCTCCGAGGCCACGTGGACCTGACCGCGACCGGTCAGCTCCCAGGCCAGGTCCTCGAGTGCTCGCGACGTGGCCGCCCAGGCATCGGCCAGCACGGCGGGCGCGACGTGGTCGGCGGTCGACAGGGTGATCCGACGGGTCTGGTCGGTGCTGAGGACCCGGATCTCGTCCTCGCGGGCTGCCCGTCCGTACAGCTCGTCCATCCCGTCGAGGGATTCCTGGATCGCGTGGGAGAGGTCGGCTCGGGTGATCTCGTCTGCCACGGTGACCGAGAGGGACGGGTCCCAGTCGTCGCCCGGGTCCGGGAGCGCGACGTCGACGGCGACCACGCCCGGAAGGCCTGCGAGGTGGTCCGAGAGGTCGGTGGGCGAGCCGGACGACTGGCACCCCGTGAGCAGGCCGACCGCCAGGAGGGTCGGGGCGAGCGCGGCCGGGGCGTGGAGGTGCACGGAGGGTACCCTGCCCACGACGGGCCGGGTCAGTCACGCTCGGGCGTGGTCTCGTCGAGCAGCCAGTCGTCGAAGAAGGCCGACAGCTCCTCGTCCGTCGTCTCCTCGATCCAGTCGACGTACTCACGCCGGTCGGCGGTGCCGTTGGCCTCCCGGGCGGGCCACTCCCGCAGCACCTCGAAGAACCTCGTCTCGCCGATCCGCTCGCGCAGCTCCTGCCACATCAGCGCGGGCCCGTAGTAGATGTTGCCGTCGCCGAACCGAGCCGGGTCGAAGGCGCCGGGCGGCCCCGACTCGGCGCGCAGGTCGGACTCGAAGTCCGCCCACTCGTCGATCTTCCGCACGATCGTGGTGCCCTCCTGCTCGGCCTCCCACATCCCCTGCAGGTACATCGCCATGCCCTCGTTCATCCACACGTCCGACCAGTCCGCCGGGGTGACCGTGTCGCCGTACCAGTGGTGCGCGGCCTCGTGCACGAGCACCGCCTCCGAGAGGCTGTACGCCGAGTCGCCCAGGGTCACCATGGTCTGGGTCTCCATGCCGCTCTCGTTGTCGACGACGAGGACACCGAAGCTGTCGAACGGATAGGGCCCGAGCAGCTCCTCCAGCCAGTCGATCGCGTCCGGCGCGGCCGCGGTGTCGCCAGGCAGCGGGTCGCCGTCGGCATCGGTCCAGACCTGGATCGGAACGCCGCTCGCCGACGACAGGTCGGTGCGCTGGAAGTCGCCGAACGCCACCGTCACGAGGTACGACGCCGCCGGCTCCGCGAGGTGCCAGGAGTTCACGCTGCGTCCGCCGTCGGTGGTCGAGGAGGTCAGCACGCCGTTGGCGACCCCCGACATCGGTGCCGGGGCGCTCAGGGTGAAGTCGTAGAGCGCCTTGTCGGAGGGCTGGTCGTTGACGGCGTACCAGGTGAAGGCGCCGTACGGCTCCTGCAACGTCCAGGTCTCGTGCTCGGGCGTGATCGACCACCCGACGCCCTGGGTGAAGTCCGCGCGCTGGCTGGGCGCGGGTGCCGGGGCCGGTGTGCCGGCGTACTCCAGCACCAGCTCGTACTGGCGGTCCGCGACCACGGCGTGCGCCACGGTGAGGTCGTTGCCCTCGACGCTCACCTCGACCGGCGCGCCGTCGACCGTGGCGGAGGAGACCACCAGCTGCTCGTTGAAGTCGAGCGGGACCTGCGCGGCGTCATCGGTCGCGCGGAAGGTGAGCGTCTCGCGTCCCGTGAGCCGGTCGGCGTCCGGCGCCCAGGTCAGGTCGAGGTCGTAGTGCAGGGCGTCGACCAGCGGGTTGCCGAACTCGGGGTAGACCGAGTCCGTCCGCGTCTGGCTGCGGGCGATCGCCAGGTCGCCGGCCGGCGCGTCGTTGCTGGGCGAGCTGGTCGGCGCCGCGGACGTGCGCCCCGGGCCCGCGTCGCCGCCGGAGCCCTCGCCGGCGCAGGCCGCGAGCGTCAGGCAGCAGGCTGCTGCTGCGGCGGCACCCGCTCGGCGGCTCATGGACGCATCATGCCTGAGAGCCTCCGCCAGGAGGCTCCCGCAAAACGTGACAGCCATTCATCTTTGCCCGTCACCTCGGCCCCGGACCGTCGTTGGAGCAGTGATCGGGGTCACTGTGGTGTGCCCGCGAACGGGAGGAGTCGTGGTGGACGAAGCACAGGTCGCACGCCCGCAGGGGTGGCAGCGGGTCGGGCTGGCCGCACTCGTCGCGCTGTCGGTGGTCGGCGTCGCGCTCGCCGTGCCCGCGGCCGGCTCGCGGGACGGCGCCACGTCGCTCGCCTCGGCCGCCGAGCAGCGCAAGTCCGAGCTCGGCGTGCCCCACGACGACGCCCTGCTCCCGCCCCACGACCACGACGACCCGGCCACCAAGAACCTCGTCTCCCGTGGCCTGGCCGTGGGGGAGGACGTGGTCGACCCGACCACCGCGGCCGAGCGCACCGCGGCCGAGGAGCACGTCGAGCGCGAGCGCGCCCTGCCGGACCCGCGACTGGTGCCGACGGCGGCGTACCCGGACCGGGACGCCGTGCCGGCCGACCGGTTCGCGATGGCCGGCGGCTGCTACATGCTCACCGCGCCGGCCGGCACGTTCGGGCCCTACTACTTCAAGGCCACCCGCCTGGGCGGCTACCTGCTGCACACCGCGACCGGCGAGCTCACCCGCAGCGGCACCGGCGCCGTGACCATCGCCGCCAAGCCGGGGCCGCAGTCCGACTGGACCGCCACGGGCGGCGCGGGCCGGTTCGCCTTCGCGATCGAGGGCGCCGGCGCCCTCGTCGCCCAGCCCGGCGGGGTCCTCGCCACCGGTGCCACCGGCACCTCGTTCGCGCTCCAGGCCTCCTCCGGCTGCCCGGAGTTCCCCGAGGCCGACATCAACGTCACCGGCGACCCGTTCGCCGGCGAGACGTCGTACCAGGAGGTGCGCGGCTTCGTCGACGCGCACACCCACGGCATGGCCTTCGAGTTCCTCGGCGGCAAGGTGCACTGCGGCCGCCCCTGGCACGCGTACGGCGCGCCCGCCGCGCTCGTCGACTGCAACGACCACACCGTGACCGGCGGCAAGGGCGCGCTGCTGGAGTCGGTGCTGTCCGGCAAGGCCTCCCACGACCCGGTGGGCTGGCCGACGTTCAAGGACTGGCCGGCGCCGGAGTCGCTGACCCACGAGGGCACGTACTACCGCTGGCTCGAGCGGGCCTGGCGCGGCGGCCAGCGTCTGTTCGTCAACCTGCTCGTCGAGAACAACAAGCTCTGCCAGCTCTACCCGCTCAAGAAGAACTCCTGCGACGACATGACCTCGATCCGGCTGCAGGCCAAGGACATGTACCTCATGCAGGACTACATCGACGCGCAGTTCGGCGGCCCCGGCAAGGGGTTCTACCGGATCGTCAAGGACCCGTTCGAGGCGCGCCGGGTGATCAACGCCGGCAAGATGGCCGTGGTCATGGGCATCGAGACCTCGATCCCGTTCGGCTGCACCTACAAGAGGGTGCTCGGTCGCGATCTCCCGGCCTGCACGACCGCCGAGATCGACGCCAACCTCGACGAGATGCAGGCGCTCGGCGTACGCCAGATGGAGCTGGTCAACAAGTTCGACAACGCGCTCGCCGGTGTCGCAGGTGACGCCGGCGCGATCGGGCCGCTGGTCAACACCGCGAACTTCCTCGAGACCGGGTCGTTCTGGGCGATGGAGCACTGCGAGCCGGCCGATGGCGAGTCGGCCGACAACCCGCAGATCACGCTGCCCGACATCACCGCCGGACAGCAGGACGCGCTCTTCGGCGCGCTCGGCAAGGTGCTCGGCCTGCTGCCGGCGCTGCCGCTCTACCCGCAGCCCGCGCACTGCAACAAGCGCGGCCTGACCGAGCTCGGCGTGCACACCATCGAGGGGCTCGCGCGGCGCAACATGGTCTTCGACCCCGACCACCTCTCGGTCAAGGCGCGCGCCGCGTCGATGGACGTCATCGAGGATCTCGGCTACCCCGGCGTCATCTCCAGTCACTCGTGGTCGACGCCGGACACGTACCCGCGGATCTACGGCGCCGGCGGGTTCATCACGCCGTACGCCGGCGACTCGACGGGATTCGTCGAGAAGTGGCGCCGCCACCTGGGCTGGGCCGACCCGCGCTACTACTTCGGGTTCGGCTTCGGCGCCGACATCAACGGTCTCGGCGCGCAGGGCAACCCGCGCGGCGCCGACGTGCCCAACCCGGTGCGCTACCCGTTCACCGGCCTCGGCGGGGTCACCGTCGAGAAGCAGCGGGCCGGCGAGCGGGTCTGGGACATCAACGCCGACGGGGTCGCCCAGTACGGCCTCTACCCGGACTGGGTCGAGGACCTGCGCCAGGTGGCCGAGGCCCAGCAGCCCGGAGACGGCGAGAGGATCGTCGACGACATGGCCCGCGGCGCCGAGGCGTACCTGCAGATGTGGGAGCGCGCCAACGGCGTGCGCCCGGACTCGTGCCGCAACCCCGAGCTGCGGCCCACGGTCGCGCAGGCGCGTGACCTGGTGCGGCCGGGGATGGGCACCGAGGCCGTGCTGCGGGCGGTCGGGCAGCCCTACGAGCGGCTCGGGTCGACGTACTCCTTCTGTGCGCGCACCGAGGGGCGCGCACGCGTCCCGGTCACCGTCACCTTCGGCGCCGACGGCACGGTGGCCGCGGTGAACGCCTCCTGACGGGGCGGACTGAGAGGAAGGTCTCCCTGTCCGGGGAAGTTACCAGCCGGTAGTATCCGCGGTGCCCGCCGCGTTCGCGCAGGCGGGTAAGGCTTGCCTATCACGATCGGGACCGCCCGTCGGCACTAGGCTCGTCGGGCGCACTCCTGTGCGCGCCCCTTGACTCCCTGCCGGATGAGGAGCTGTTGGACACCATGCAGATCGTTGCGATCGTCGTCTCCCTGGCCGTGTCGGCCGTCGCCGTCGTCATGACGGCACGCGCCGTCAGCGCCATGCTCGGCGTGATCAGGCGCGGCCAGCCGGCGCCCGGGCGCACCGGCAACCCGGTCGGCCGCACGCTGACCATGGTCAAGGAGACCTTCGGCCACACCCGCATGCTGCAGTGGACCTGGGTCGGCATCCTCCACTGGTTCGCCTTCGCCGCCTTCATCGGCCTCTCCACGGCCGTCGCCGCGGCGTACTTCCAGCTCTTCGACCCGGAGTTCACCATCCCGGTCATCGGCCAGTGGTGGGTCTACGAGTGGGCGGCCGAGCTGCTCGGCCTGCTCGGCACGATCGCGATCGTCCCGCTGATCATCTACCGGCTCACCCACCGGCCCTCGCAGATCGGCCGCAAGAGCCGCTTCTTCGGCTCGACCATGTGGCAGGCCTACTTCGTCGAGGCGATGGTGCTCCTCGAGAGCTCGGCGATCCTGTTCATCCGCGGCGCGGAGTACAACCTCGCGAAGGCCCACGGCGGCGAGGCCGCCGAGCACGCCGACGGCTTCCACTTCCCGGTCTCGCAGTTCTTCGCCAACCTCTTCCCGACGGGCCACGACTCGATCGGCACGCTCGAGAGCATCATCTTCTTCATCGCGATGGTGAAGATCGTCTCGGCGATGGTCTGGCTGATGGTCATCTCGTCGAACCTGACGATGGGCGTCGCCTGGCACCGGTTCACCGCCTGGTTCAACATCTGGTTCAAGCGCGAGGACAGCGGCCGCACGGCCCTCGGCGCGGTCAAGCCGCTGACCTCCGGCGGCCAGGCGATCACCCTGGACGACGTCGACGACCTCGACGAGGACGCCGTTCTCGGCGTCGGCTCCATCTGGGACTTCTCCTGGAAGGACATCCTGGACTTCACGACCTGCACCGAGTGCGGTCGTTGCCAGTCGCAGTGCCCGGCCTGGAACACCGAGAAGCCGCTCTCGCCGAAGCTGATGATGATGGCGATGCGCGAGGAGGCGTACGCGGTGTCCGGCGGCGCCGAGCAGCGGGCCTTGGTGGGCAAGACCGAGCGCGAGCAGTCCGAGGGCGTCGACGACTGGTTCTACATGCCCGAGGGCGGCGACTTCGTCGTCGACGAGGACGCCCTGTGGGCCTGCACCAACTGCGGTGCCTGTGTCCAGCAGTGCCCCGTCGACATCGAGCACGTCGACCACTTCGTCGACATGCGCCGCTACCAGGTGCTCGTCGAGTCGAACTTCCCCTCCGAGCTCAACGGCCTGTTCAAGGGCCTGGAGAACAAGGGCAACCCGTGGAACATGTCGCCCACGGCGCGCCTCGACTGGGCCAAGGACCTGCCGTTCGAGGTCAAGGTCGTCGGTGACCAGATCGAGGACCTCGAGTCCGTCGACTGGCTGTTCTGGGTCGGCTGCGCCGGCGCCTACGAGGACCGGGCCAAGAAGACCACCCGCGCCGTGGCCGAGCTGCTCGACCTCGCCGGCGTCTCGTTCGGCGTCCTCGGCAACGGCGAGACCTGCACCGGTGACTCCGCTCGCCGCGCCGGCAACGAGTTCGTGTTCCAGGGCCTGGCCCAGCAGAACATCGAGACGCTCAACGACGCCAAGGCGAAGAAGGTCGTCTCGACCTGCCCGCACTGCATGAACACCCTCAAGAACGAGTACCGCCAGCTCGGTCTCGAGCTCGAGGTCATCCACCACACCCAGCTGCTCAACCGCCTCGTCCGCGAGGGCAAGCTGACTCCGGTCGCGACCGGGGCCGGCGCCCACGACCGCAAGATCACCTACCACGACCCGTGCTTCCTCGGTCGCCACAACCAGGTCTACACGCCCCCGCGCGACCTGCTGCAGATCCTCCCCGGCGCCGAGCTCGCCGAGATGGAGCGGTCGGCCGAGCGGTCCTTCTGCTGCGGCGCCGGTGGTGCCCGCATGTGGATGGAGGAGACGATCGGTGAGCGGATCAACCTGAACCGCACCGCCGAGGCGGTCGGCACGGGTGCGGACCAGGTCGCCGTCGGCTGCCCGTTCTGCCGCGTCATGCTCTCCGACGGCCTCACCAAGATGCAGGCCGACGGCGAGGCGCGCGAGGAGGTCGAGGTCCTCGACGTCGCGCAGATGCTGCTCGCCTCGGTCAAGGGCGAGCAGGCCACCAAGCTGCTGCCCGGCGAGGGCGCTCCGCTGCAGCCGGCCGCCAAGGCCGCCCAGCCGGTCGAGACCAAGTCCGAGCCGGAGGCCGGCGACGTCACGATCACCGAGGACACGGTCGTGGCCACCGAGGACGTCGGGCCCGCCGCGAAGGCCTCGGGCGGCTCGTCGATGTTCGACGACCCGGGCTCCATGTTCGACACCCCGGCCGCTCCGGCCGCTCCGGCTGCTCCGGCCGCTCCGGCTGCTGCCGAGGCCAAGGCCGAGCCGGCGGCGGGCGGCTCGCTGTTCGACGACCCGGGCTCGCTCTTCGACACCCCGGCTGCCCCGGCTGCCCCGGCTCCGGTCGAGGAGAAGCCGGCCGCTCCCGCGGGCGGTGGCTCCCTGTTCGACGAGGGCGGCTCGCTCTTCGACACCCCGGCGCCCGCGCCGGAGGCGCCGAAGGCCGAGGAGAGGCCCGCCGCGCCGGCTCCGGCGCCGACGGCCGACCTCGGTGGCGGGGGCTCGCTGTTCGACATCGCCGCCCCGGCCGAGGAGGCCCCGAAGCCCGCTGCGCCGGCTGCCGAGGCTCCGGCTGCCGAGGCTCCGGCTGCGGAGCCGACGGCGGACGCGCCCGCCCCGGCGGTCGACCTGAATGCCGGCGGCTCGCTGTTCGACATCGCCGCACCCGCCGAGCCCGCTGCCACGACGGCACCGGCCCCCGCGCCCGTGGCCGAGCAGGAGCCGGTCGAGGCCGAGGCCCGTGCCGAGGAGGCCGCCGTCGTCGAGGAGGCTCCCACCGCGACGCCTGCGCCCGCCGCCTCGAGCGCCAGCGCCAGCGCGCCGGCCACCGACGTGGACATCAACGCGATGGGCTCGCTGTTCGACATCGCCGCGCCCGCCGCGGCCCCTGTCGAGCAGCCCGCCGCCGCGGCACCGGCCGCCCCGGCGGAGCCCGAGCCCGCGCCGGAGCCCGAGCCCGCGCCGGAGCCCGAGCCCGCGCCGGAGCCCGCCCCGGACCCCGTGGCGGAGGAGGAGCCCGCAGCGCCGGCCGCTCCTGCTGCGCCGGCCGCCCCGGCGTCGTACTCCGGCGATGCCCACCAGCCGCGCACGGACGTCGACATCAACGCCGCGGAGTCCCTCTTCGACCTCTGAGACAGGCAGGTCCGGCCGATTCCCTCGCTTCCTTCCCGGTGCACCGGGCAGGGGGCGAGGGAATCCCCGCTTCAGTGGCGATTCGTGCGCCCACCCCCTTTCGAGGGGTGTGACCGTGGTCACCGGCGCGCCACCATGGGGGCATGACGGAGCTGTCCTACGCCGCCGGTGAGACCACCACGCCCCTGCTGGACGAGACGATCGGGGCCAACCTCGAGCGCACGGTCGCCCGGTGGCCCGACCGGGAGGCGCTGGTCGAGGTGGCGAGCGGGCGCCGGTGGACCTGGCGCGAGTTCGACCGTGCGGTCGACGAGGCGGCCCGCGGCCTGATCGGGCTGGGCATCGCGAAGGGCGACCGGGTCGGGATGTGGGCGCCCAACTGCGCGGAGTGGACGATCATCCAGTTCGCCGCGGCCAAGGCGGGCGCGGTCCTGGTCAACGTGAACCCGTCGTACCGCACCCACGAGTTCGCGTACGCCGTCAACCAGTCCGGCCTGCGGCTGCTGCTCGCCGCGACCCGCTTCAAGACCAGCGACTACCGGGGCATGGTCGAGGAGGTCACCGCGAAGGGGGAGGTGCCCGGCCTCGAGCGGACGCTGTACGTCGACAGCGACGACTGGCAGCGCCTCACGGACGCCGGCACGGACCTGCCCGCCGACGCGCTCACCGAGCGCCAGCGCGAGCTCGCGCCCGACGACCCGATCAACATCCAGTACACCAGCGGCACCACCGGCTTCCCCAAGGGCGCCACGCTCAGCCACCGCAACATCCTCAACAACGGCTACTTCGTCACCGAGCTGATCGGGTTCAGCGAGCAGGACCGGCTGTGCATCCCGGTGCCCTTCTACCACTGCTTCGGCATGGTGATGGCCAACCTCGGCTGCGTCACCCACGGCGCCACCATGGTGATCCCGGCGCCCGGCTTCGACCCGGCGATCACGCTGAAGACCGTCCAGGACGAGCGCTGCAGCGCGGTGTACGGCGTGCCGACGATGTTCATCGCGATGCAGAACGCCCCCGACTTCGGCTCCTACGATCTCTCGACCCTGCGCACCGGCATCATGGCCGGCTCGATCTGCCCGGTCGAGGTGATGAAGCGGTGCATCAACGACATGCACATGGCCGAGGTGTCGATCGCCTACGGCATGACCGAGACCTCCCCGGTCTCGACCCAGACGCGCGCGGACGACGACCTCGACCGTCGTACCTCGACCATCGGCCGGGCCGCGCCCCACGTCGAGATCCGGATCGTCGACCCGGCCACGGGCGAGACGGTGCCGCGCGGCGAGCCGGGGGAGTTCTGCACGCGCGGCTACTCGGTGATGCTCGGCTACTGGAACGACGACGCCAAGACCGCCGAGGCGATCGACGCCGACGGCTGGATGCACACCGGCGACCTCGCCGTGATGCGCGAGGACGGCTACGCCAACATCGTCGGGCGGATCAAGGACATGGTCATCCGTGGCGGCGAGAACATCTACCCGCGCGAGATCGAGGAGTTCCTCTACACCCACCCCGACGTCGAGGACGTCCAGGTCGTCGGCGTCCCCGACGAGAAGTACGGCGAGGAGCTCTGCGCCTGGGTCCGCCTCCGCGCCGGCGCCGACCCCCTCGACGCCGACGCCGTGCGTGCCTTCGCGACCGGCAAGCTCGCGCACTACAAGATCCCCCGCTACGTCCTGCTCGTCGACGAGTTCCCGATGACCGTCACCGGCAAGGTCCGCAAGGTGGAGATGCGCGAGAAGTCGACGGAGCTCCTCGGCCTGGGCTGATCGCCGACCCGGCGCGAACTGGCTCCTGATTCCCGTCGACCCGGCAGGAACTGGCTCGCTCCGCGCCGGTTCCTGCCGGGTCGGCGCGTTCTGCGGGCCAGTCTCTGCTGGGTCGGCGTGACGTCACCTCTCCTTGACAGTGACATCATCGTGACGCCATCATGACGCTCATGGACATCACGCCGTACGTCGACAGCCTCCGTCGCGACCTCCTCGCCGCCGCCGACAGTGCGGGGGAGCAGGCGCGCGAGGTGGCCGAGCGGCTCGGCTACGCGCTCGATCCCGCGGTCCGGCTCGCGGTGATGGAGGCGATCAGCCAGGCGGCGGCCGAGATCACCGCGGCGATGCCGAGTGGTGGCGTCGACGTCCGGCTCGACGGTCGCGACCTCGGCTTCGTCGTGACGCCGGCCGAGCCCGAGGCTCCCGTCCTGCCGCAGCAGGTGACCGGGCCGGTCCCGGCCGAGCTGCCCGTCGAGGACGAGGGCCAGGCGCGGGTCAGCCTGCGGCTGCCCGAGTCGCTGAAGTCCCGGGCCGACGAGGCCGCGGCCCGCGCCGGGCAGTCGCTCAACACCTGGCTGGTCACCCTGATCCGCGGTGCCACGAGCGAGCGCGCCCTCCCTGTCGACGTCGACGTGTCCAGCGTCCCGTTCGGCACCGACTTCCCGTTCGGCGGCGCCCGGCCGGGCGGCGACCGCCGCCTCACCGGCTGGCTCTGACGCCGGGCTGACACCCACCAGGAGATCCCATGACCACGCAGCACGAACCCCTCCGTCAGGTCCTCGAGACCCCCGGCCCGGTCCGCCTCCACGTCGAGAACGGCCGCGGCCGGATCGTCGTCCACGCCGCCGACCAGGCCACGACCGACGTCACCATGGCAGGCGCCCGCGCGGCCGAGGTCCGAGTGACCCAGGACGGCCGCCGGATCGGCGTCCACGCGCCCAAGCCCCGCAACGGCATCTTCGGTCGTGCCGACGAGCTCGACATCCAGGTCGTCGTCCCGCTCGACAGCGACCTGGTCGCCCGCAGTGGCAGCGCGAGCGTCACCGTCACCGGCCGGCTGATGACCGCCCGGGTCAAGAGCGGCTCGGGCGCGGTCGTGCTCGACCAGGCGCGGACCGTCGTCGTCGACACCGGGTCCGGCGACGTCAGCGTCGCCGAGGTGGACGGCGACGTCCGGGTCCGCACCGGCTCGGGGGCGGTCGACCTCGGCCGCATCGCCCGCACTGCCTCGGTGTCCACCGGCTCCGGCGACGTCTGCCTCGGCCAGGCGCTCGGCACCGCCGTCGTCAAGACCGGCTCCGGGGACCTCGAGGTCGGCGAGAGCACGGCCGACCTGACCAGCAGGACCGGGTCCGGCGACGTCGTCGTGCGTACGGCGCGCCGGGGCCGGATCCACGTCAAGGGCGCCTCGACCCGGGTGCACGTCGGCATCCCCGCGGGCACGCCGGTCTGGACCGACGTCACCACGGTCAGCGGCCGGGTCAGCTCCAGCCTGCCGCCGGTCGGCCGGCCCGCGCCCGGTGCGGACCACGTGGAGCTCCGGGCGACCACCGTCTCCGGCGACATCACCCTGGTTCCCGCCTGACGGGACGGCCCGGTTGACTCCGCGCGACACGCGTCTATCCTTATCGAACAAGCGTTAGATAGGGGTGAGGGAAGAGCATGAGCGCCGCACAGCGGGTCCTGGTGGTCGGTGGCACCGGCCTGATCGGTTCGACGGTGGCGGCCGAGCTCGCCCGTCGCGGGTACGACGTCGCCGTGGCCGGCCGCCACCGCCCCGAGGAGGGGTCGCCGGCGGCGGCCTTCGCCTGGGTCGAGGGCGACTACACCCGGCCGGGCTGGGGCGAGGCCCTCCGCGGCGTCGACGCGATCGTCTTCGCCGCCGCGCAGGACATCCGCCACGTCGGGCCGCACGCCTCGGCCGAGACCTGGCAGGACGTGCAGACCGCGAGCCTCCCGGCGTTCTTCGCCGAGGCGCGCGAGGACGGCGTACGCCGCGCGGTGCTGGTCGGGAGCTACTACCACCAGGTGCTGCCGGACCTGGTCGGGACCAACGCCTACGTCCGCGCCCGCGCGGAGGCCGAGGAGGGCGTCCTCGCCCTGGCCTCGGACGGCTTCGCCGTGTGCGCGGTCAACCCGCCCAACGTCGTCGGCGTCGCCCCCGGTCGCGCCCTGCACGCCTTCGCCAAGATGGTCCGCTGGGCCCGCGGCGGGATGGCCGACCGGGTGCCGGACTGCGCGCCGCACGGCGGCACCAACTACATGTCGGTCCACGCCGTCGCCGCGGCCGTGGCGGGTGCCGTCGAGCACGGCGAGTCCGGCCGGGCGTACCTGATCGGCGACGAGAACCTCAGCTTCCAGGGCTACTTCCAGTCCCTCTTCGACGCCGCCGGCGCCGAGCGCACGGTCGCCGTCTGCGACGAGGACCACGCCTTCCTGCCCGACGACTTCCTGGTCGCCGGCAAGGGCGTGACCCTCAGCTACGAGCCGGACGCGGCCGAGCGCGAGCTGCTCGGCTACCACCGCGGCGACATCGCGCCGACGCTGCGCGCCATGGTGGCCGCCGTGGACGCCCTGCCGCCCCGCTAGTGACTGCCGTAGAACACCGCGAGGTACTGCTCGGCCAGGGCGGCCGCGTCGGCGGGCTCGCCGGCGCGGTACCACCGCACCGCCGTCCAGGTGGCGTCGCGGACCAGGCGGTAGCGCACGTCCACCGGTACGTCGACCGCGAAGTCACCCGCGTCCGCGCTCTCGGAGAGCGCCCGCACCCAGCCGGCCTCGATCGCCGCGCTCTGCTCGGCCACGAAGGCGAAGCCCGGCTGGTCGGACAGGCGGAGGAACTCGTTCTGGTAGGTCAGCACCCACGCCGGCCGCTCGCCGATCAGCGCGAAGGCGTGCCGGACCAGGGCGCCGACCCGCTGCCGGGCCGGGGCGTCGGCGCCCACGATCGCCTCGGTGGCAGCCGCCAGGTCGGCCAGGAACTCGCGCAGCACCGCCTCGAGCAGCGCATCCTTCGAGGCGAAGTAGTGGTACAGGCTGCCGGACTGGATCTCGGCCTCGTCGGCGATGTGCCGCACGGTCGTCTCGGCGAACCCGCGTCGCGCGAACAGCGTCGCCGCACTGTCGAGGATCGCCTGCCGTCGTACGGCGGGGTCCTCCCGTACCCGCATCCGGCGGGCCGGGGCGGGCTCGGGGGTCACGCCGCGATCCTGCCAGACCGTCACTGAACGTCACCGACCACAGCCGAAACGGAGAGCACATGGACCAGCGGACCAGCATCGTCACCGGGGGAGCCGGCGGCATCGGCGGCGCGATCTCCCGCGCCCTCGCGGCACGCGGCGACCACGTCGTCCTCAACGACATCGACCCGGGGGCAGCCGACGCCACGGCCGCGGACATCCGCGAGCAGGGCGGCACCTGCACCGTCGTCACCGGCGACATCACCGACGACGACGTCGCCACGTCGGTCGTCGCCACCGCCGCCGGCGTCAGCGGCGCGATCGACGTGCTGGTCAACAACGTCGGCGACTTCCGGCCCGCCTCGCGCGACTTCGCGCACAGCACGCCCGAGCAGTGGCAGCGGCTCTACGAGGTCAACCTGCGCCACGTCCTCACCATGACGTACGCCGTGCTGCCGCACCTGGTGGCCGGGTCGTCGATCGTCAACGTCTCGACCGTGGAGGCCTACCGCGGCATCCCGGCCAGCGCGCCGTACTCCGCGTTCAAGGCCGGTGTCTCCGCCTTCACCAAGAGCATGGCCGTCGAGCTCGGCCCGCGGGGGGTGCGGGTGAATGCGATCGCCCCCGATCTCACCGACACCGCCCAGACCTCGCGGGCGGCCATGCTGCGCGGGCGTGACGAGGCGCTGGTGCCGCTGTGGCTGCCGCTCGGCCGGTTCGCCGAGGCCGAGGACCACGCCGGGGTCGTCGACTTCCTGACCAGCGACGCGGCCCGCTTCGTCACCGGCCACACCGTTCCCGTCGACGGCGGCACCCTGGCCGCGTCGGGCTGGTTCCGCCGCCACGACGGCAAGGGCTGGACGAACATGCCGGACCAACCCTGACCGGAGCCGGGAGAACTACCCCCAATTGGGGTGACGCGTCGGACGCCGACGTCGTCCTACCGTCGCCAGATCGGCCGGACGGGCGGCCGCGCGGACCTTGGGGGAGGAACCATGTTGGGACGGCTGCGTGCCGCGCGGATCGCGGTGGTGGTGGCACTCGTCGTGGCGGCCTTCGCGGGCGCCGCGCAGGCGAGCCCCTCGTCGACGACGACCTCGACGGCGAAGCTCGACTGCGTCGTGTACGACGCGGCCGCGGCGAAGTGCACGGTCACCGGCGTGGTCTACGCGATCACGCAGATCGGCGACCTGACCTACATCGGTGGCGCGTTCGCCGCCGTGAACGGGATCCCCCGCGCCAACCTGGCGGCGGTTCGTGCGGACGGCTCGCTCGACCCGAGCTGGACGCCGTCCACCGACGGCACCGTCTACGCACTCGCGGCCTCGGCCGACGGCACCAAGGTCTACGTCGGCGGCGCCTTCGCGACGATCAACGGCCAGGCCCGCCGCCTCGCCGCTCTCACCGCCGACACCGGCACCACCGTCGCGACCTGGCCCACGACGACCTCCAACAACACGGTGCGCGCCCTGGCGGCCGACGGCACCGGACGGCTGTACGTCGGCGGCAACTTCGGCCTGATCGGCGGGCGCAGCATCCCCCGGCTCGCCGCGGTCGACCAGACCACCGGCGCGGTCGACCGCACCTTCGTCCCGGCGCCCAACAACACGGTGCGCGCGCTGGGGCTCACCGACGACGGGTCGAGGCTGTACGCCGCGGGCTCCTTCACCACGATGGGCGGCCAGTCCCGGCCCGGTGCGGCCGAGCTGACGCCCGCGGGAGCGACGACGGCCTTCGCGCCGGCCGAGGGCGGCGTCGCCATCTCGCTCGACGTGTCGCCGACGGGGCGCCTCTTCTTCGGCACCACCAACAACCGGACCTGGGCCTACGACCCGGCCGTCAGCAACCTGCCGCGCTACCGGGTGCGCACCTCGGGCGACGTCCAGGCGATCCTGGCCACGGCCGACGAGGTCTACGTCGGCGGCCACTTCTCCGGGTTCCCCGAGGCTCACGTCGAGCGGCTCCACATCGGCTCCTTCCTCGCCGCGGACGGCACGCCGACGGGCTGGAACCCCGGCGCCAACGGCAACTACGGCGTCTGGGCCTTCGGGCTGACCCAGGGCCCGCCCGTGCCCGGGTCGGTCAACGCCTTGTCGGTCGGCGGCGACTTCACCCGGGTCGCCGATGCCGCCCGGCGGGGGTACGCGCGCTTCCTCTTCTGAGGCGCGCCGCCGGTGGGGCGTGACCGACGCCACGCCCGCTTCGTTACCCGTGGGTACGCCACGGGAGGGAAGCACCCATGAACGAGCTCGACGCGCGCCGCCTGACGGTCGACCCCGCCAGGCGGCGCCGGTTCACGACCGCGCTGGCCGGCGCCGGCCTCGCCGCGGCGCTGGTGCTGCCGGTCGCCGGCGACGCGATCGGCGTCGGTGCGACGAGCACCCGGCCCGCTGCCTCGGACCACCGGGCCACGGCGAGCGCGCCCGCCGCGCAGAAGCCGAAGAAGTGCACGAAGGCCGAGAAGCGCAAGAAGAGGTGTGGCCGGACCACGCCGGCGACCCTGACGTCCACTCCGGCCGGCACCGCCACCGGCACGAGCACCGGGACCGGCACCACCGGCACCGCTCCCACCGCCGCCCCGTGGACCCCGCGGCCGGCGACGTACGACGCCAGCGTCACCACCCGCGACATCCCGATCACCATGGACGACGGTGTGGTCCTGCGTGCCGACCTGCAGCGCCCCGCCGGCGCCGACGGCAAGCCGGTCACCACCCCGCTCCCGGTCATCGTCACGATCACGGCCTACAACAAGACCGTCCTCTCCGCCGGCGCGGGCGCCACCCTCGCCGGCGCCGATCCGGGCTACCTGGTCAAGCGCGGGTACGCCCAGCTCACCGTCGACGCCCGCGGCACCGGCGGCTCCCACGGCCAGTGGAAGGCGTTCAGCGCCCGGGAGGGCGAGGACGCCGGCGCGGTCGTCGAGTGGGCGGCCTCCCAGCCGTGGAGCAACGGCGAGGTCGGCATGACCGGCGCGTCGTACATGGGCATCTCGCAGCTCTTCGCCGCGGCCCAGAAGCCCAAGGGGCTCAAGGCGATCTTCCCGCAGGTCCCGGCCGCCGACGTCTACCGCGACGTCGTCGCCTCCGGCGGCCAGATCGACGTCGGGTTCATCCCGCTGTGGCTCGGCCTGGTCACCGCGACCGGCGTGATCCCGCCGGCGTACGGCCTCCAGGAGCCGCAGGCCGGCTTCAAGATGGCGCTCGACCACCTGACGGGCGGGCTCACCTTCACCCTGCCGCTGGCCACCCAGGCGCTGCTCGGCGGCGACCCGGCGTACGACGGCCCGTTCTACCGCGAGCGCTCGCCGATCGACGTCCTCGACGACGTCACCGTCCCGACCTTCCTGGTCGGTGGCGAGTTCGACCTCTTCCAGCGCGGCACCCCGCTCGTCTTCGAGCGGCTCCAGCAGCGCGGTGTCCCGACCAAGCTGATCCTCGGGCCGTGGGACCACCTGCAGGGCTCCTCCGGCGCCGATGTCGGCGAGGCCGGCTACGGCTCCCTCGCCGAGCTGCAGCTGCGCTGGTTCGACCACTACCTGGGCGGCATCGACGGGCAGCTCGACCAGATCGCCCCGCTCACCTACTACGAGCAGGGCTCCGGCGCGTGGGTGCGCAAGGCGAGGTGGATCGACAGCGACCTGTCCGCACGCAGCTACGCGCTCTCCGGCAACGCCGCCGTCGGCGGCCGGGGCGGCGACCTGACCCTGGGTACGCCGAGCACCGGGACCGCCGTCGTCCCGCCGGTCCCGGTCACCGGCCTGTGCACCCGCTCCGCCAACCAGTGGACGGCCGGCCTGCCCAACGTGCTGCTGAAGGACCTGCCCTGCTTCCGGGACAACCGACTCAACGATCTCGGCGGCGTCACCTTCGACACCGCGCCGCTGGACGCCGCGGTCCGCTTCCAGGGCCCGCTCAACGCCCGCCTCCACGTCTCGACGCCGACCGGCGACGGGATGCTGTCGGTCGCGGTCGAGGACGTCGCACCCGACGGCACGGTGACCCGGATCAGCGGCGGCTGGCAGACCATCGCGCACCGCAGGCTCGACGAGAGCCGCTCGCGCTACCTCGACGGCCAGCTGCTCCAGCCCTACCACCCGTTCACCCGGGAGGCGAAGGCGAAGCTGCCGGCCGGCACGATCGCGCCCGTGGACCTCGAGATCTTCCCGACCGGCGCGGTGATCGCGAAGGGGCACCGGCTGCGGATCGCGGTGCAGGCGTTCGACGTACCGCACCTGCTCTCGACCGTCCCCGACCTGCTCGGCCAGCTGGTGCCGGTCACCGTGCACACCGGCCCGCAGCACCCGTCGGTGCTGACGATGGCGGTGCGCTGATGCGGGTCAGGGTCGGGCCGGGCGCGGCACCCGCTTCACCAGGACGCCGATCTTGTCGATGCGGTGCTCGGGGTTGCCGTGGCGGTCCGTCCAGTGGTTGCCGCGGGCGCGGTCCTCGGGCGTCGCGCAGGTCGACAGGGTGAGGTAGCCCTTGCGGGGCACCGCTCCGGGCTTCCCGGGCACCGCCGCCCGCTGCTTGCGCAGGGACGTCTCGGAGCGGAACGAGACCCAGCGGGTGCGGGTGACCCGGTAGACGTAGCGCCACGCCCCGGCATCGACGCGGATCACGTCGCCGCGGCGCAGTGACGGGACCCGGCGGAAGACGGCCCCGTGCGTGCTGCGGTGGCCGGTGACCTGGTAGTTGCCCAGTCCACCGGGGCCGGTGCCGCCGTTGGGTCCGTACGGCGACGCCGCGATGCCGCGGTCCTGGATCCGGGTGCCGGGTCCGTCGTCGGTCCGCCCGCGGTAGGCGATCACGCGCAGGCGGTGGATGCCGAGGGCCGGAATGCTGATCCGGGCGTCGCGCGGCTGGCCGTCGCTGACGGCCGCGGGATCCGCGATCACCGGCGGGGGATCCGCGATGGCCGGACCGGGGACACCGAGGACCGCCAGGGACGACGAGGCGACCAGGGCCGCGAGACGGGTGCGCACGCCGCGGCGGTACCCGCGGCCGAGTCCTACAACCCGCCCGGGCGGCGGGCCAGGGTGCTCGCGAGTGCCGTGGCCGCCGCGCGGACCGCGTTGTGGTGGGCCTCCGGGCGGAACCGGCCGACCGGTCCGGTGACGCTGATCGCCGCGAGTGCGGTCGCGCCGTCGGTGTCGAGCACCGGCGCGGCCACGCAGAGCAGGCCCGGGGTCGACTCCTCGCGCTCGAACGCCAGCCCGGTCTCCAGCGCCCGCTCCAGCTGCTGCTCGAGCAGGCCCGGCGCCACCACCGTGTGCGGCGTACGACGCTCCAGCGGGCCGGACAGGACCGTGGCCCGCACCGACGGCTCGGCGTGCGCGAGGAGCACCTTGCCGATCGCGGTGCAGTGCATCGGCATCCGGCCGCCGGTGCGCGAGGGGCTGCGGGCCTGCCGGTGGCCACCGATCTTGGCGACGTAGACGACCTCCGCGCCGTCGCGGACGCCGAGGTGGACGGTCTCGTGGGTGCGCTCGTAGAGGTCCTGCAGGAAGGGCATGGCGACCTCGAGCAGGGTCCGCTCGGTGGCCGCGCGCATGCCGAGCTCGAACAGGCCACCGGCGAGGCGGTAGCCGTGCGCGGTCTTCTCCAGCAGCCGGTGGTGGACCAGGTCGCCGGCGATGCGGTGCACGGTGCCCTTGGGCAGGCCGGTGCGTCGGATCAGCTCGGCGAGGGGGAGCAGCCGGTCCTCCGGCCCGAAGGCCCGCAGCAGCGCGACCGCCTTGCCGAGAACGGTGTCCAGGTCCTCCACCGTCACAGCGTACCGGTGAGTGGAACGCGCGCGTGGCGGGCGGCGACCCGAGGCCCGAGAGTGGGCACCATGACCGAAGCCCTCGACCTGGCTGACAACGCTGCCGCCGACGACGCTGTCCGGGCTGCCGCCGAGCGCCTGCACACCGCGCTGGTCGACAACCAGCCCTGCGCCCCGATCCGCGACCTGATCGGCGACCGCGACATCAACCTCGCCTACGCCGTGCAGCAGCAGCTCAACGCCCACCGCCTCGCCGCCGGCGCGACCGTCGCCGGCCGCAAGATCGGCGCGACCTCCGAGGCCGTGCAGAAGCAGCTGGGCGTCGACACCCCCGACCTCGGCGTGCTCTTCGACGACATGCAGTACGACGCCTCCGCCCCCATCGACATCAGCGGACTGCTGCAGCCCAAGGTGGAGGGCGAGATCGCCTTCGTGCTGAAGGCCGACCTCGACGAGGGCGACCTCGACCTCGACCAGGTCGCCGCGGCCGTCGACTACGCCGTCGCCGCGATCGAGGTGTGCGACAGCCGCATCGACAACTGGGACATCAGCTTCGCCGACACCGTCGCCGACAACGCCTCGGCCGGCGGCTACGTGCTCGGCACGGAGCGCCGTACCCTCGACGACTTCTCGCCGAAGGAGGCCGCCATGGCGATGACCGTCACCGGCCAGGACGACTCGGTCGGCACCGGCGCCGCCTCGCTCGGTGACCCGCTCGTCGCCCTGCAGTGGCTGGCCCGCCAGGCCCGCGACCTCGGCGACCCGCTGCGCGCGGGCCAGGTTGTGCTCTCCGGCGCCCTCGGCCCGATGCGCCCGGCCGCCCCCGGCGCCGACGTCGAGCTCACCATCGACGGACTCGGCTCCGTCGCCATCAGCTTCAGCACGAAGGAGTCCTGACCATGACCAAGACCAAGGTGGCCATCATCGGGTCCGGCAACATCGGAACCGATCTGATGATCAAGATCCTGCAGACCGCGCAGCACGTCGAGATGGGCGCGCTCGTCGGCATCGACCCCGACTCCGACGGCCTCGCCCGCGCCCGCGACCTCGGCGTCGCGACGACTCACGAGGGCGTCGAGGGCCTGCTGGCCCTGCCCGGCTTCGACGACATCGAGATCGTCTTCGACGCCACCTCGGCCAAGGCGCACCTCCACAACGACGCGCTGCTGCGCCCGCTCGGCAAGCGCCTCATCGACCTCACGCCGGCCGCCATCGGCCCGTTCGTGATCCCGGCCGTCAACATCGACGAGCACCTCGACGCGCCCAACCTCAACATGGTCACCTGCGGCGGCCAGGCCACCATCCCGATCGTGGCCGCGATCTCCCGCGTCGTCCCGGTCGAGTACGCCGAGATCGTCGCCTCGATCTCCTCGAAGTCCGCCGGCCCCGGCACCCGCGCCAACATCGACGAGTTCACCGAGACCACCTCCGGCGCGATCGCCCAGGTCGGTGGCGCCAAGCGCGGCAAGGCCGTCATCATCCTCAACCCGGCCGAGCCGCCGCTGATGATGCGCGACACCGTCTTCGCCCTCGTCCACGCGCCCGACCCGGCCGTGCACGACGAGATCCGCGCCAGCGTCGAGAAGATGGTCGCCGACGTGGCGGCGTACGTCCCCGGCTACAAGCTGGTCCAGAAGGTCCAGATCGCCGAGATCCCCGCCGACCAGCCGGTCGAGACCCTGCTCGAGCCCGGCCCGGACGGATCGGTGCAGCGGCCCACCCACCAGGTGTCGGTGTTCCTCCAGGTCACCGGCGCCGGCCACTACCTCCCGGCGTACGCCGGCAACCTCGACATCATGACCTCGGCCGGCCTCCAGGTCGCCGAGCGGATCGCTGCTGCCAAGGAGGCCGCGCTGTGAGCACCCCCGCCGAGAAGACCAAGATCTTCGTCCAGGACGTCACCCTGCGCGACGGCATGCACGCGATCCGGCACCGGATCTCGCCGGCCGACGTGAAGCGGATCGTCGTCGCCCTCGACGAGGCCGGCGTCGACGCGCTCGAGGTCGCCCACGGCGACGGCCTCGCCGGCGGCTCGGTCAACTACGGGCCGGGCTCGCACACCGACTGGGAGTGGCTCGAGGCCGCCGCGTCGGTGCTCAAGAACGCCCGCCTCACCACCCTGCTGCTGCCGGGCGTCGGTACGGTCCACGAGCTCAAGCGCGCCTACGACCTGGGCGTCCGCTCGGTGCGGATCGCGACCCACTGCACCGAGGCCGACGTCTCCGCGCAGCACATCGCGGCCGCCCGCGAGCTCGGCATGGACGTCTCCGGCTTCCTGATGCTCTCCCACATGGCCGAGCCCGAGCAGCTCGCCCAGCAGGCCAAGCTGATGGAGTCGTACGGCGCGCACTGTGTCTACGTCACCGACTCCGGCGGCCGCCTGACCATGGACGACGTCGCCGCCCGGGTGCGGGCCTACCGCGGCGTGCTGAACGCCGAGACCGAGATCGGCATCCACGCCCACGAGAACCTCTCGCTGTCCGTCGCCAACTCCGTCGTGGCCGTCCAGAACGGCGTGTACCGCGTCGACGCCTCGCTCGCCGGCCACGGCGCGGGCGCCGGCAACTGCCCGATCGAGCCGTTCATCGCGGTCGCCGACCTGATGGGCTTCGAGCACGGCTGCGACGTCTTCAAGCTGCAGGACGCCGCCGACGACATCGTCCGCCCGCTCCAGGACCGCCCGGTCCGGGTCGACCGCGAGACCCTCACCCTCGGCTACGCCGGCGTGTACTCGTCCTTCCTGCGCCACGCCGAGCGTGCCGCCGAGCAGTACGACGTCGACGTCCGCGACATCCTCATGGAGTGCGGTCGGCGTCGCCTGGTCGGTGGCCAGGAGGACATGATCGTCGACATCGCGCTCACCATCGTGGCCGAGCGCGAGGCCGCCCTCGAGGGCGCCGCGGTCTGAGCCTCACCCCATCCCCCCAGATCGTTCGATCGAGCGGTCTGGGGGGATTCCTGCGCCGGAATGCCCCCGAATCGCTCGATCGAACGATCCGGGGGACACGCGCCGGGCGCCACGCGATCAGCGCAGCGACCGCAGCCAGGCCGTCGTGCTGGCCCACGCCGCCGACGCGGGGTCGATGACGGTGAAGTGGTCCCCCTCGACCTCGAGGAGGCTCGCCTCGGCACCGGCGGCCCGAGCGGTCGCGACGTACGTCCGCGACTGGCTGATCGGCACGTCCTCGTCGTCGACGGCGTGGACGCACCAGACGGGCACGTCGAGGGGGACCTGCTGGAGCGGGTCGACGCCCGCGTCGGCCGGCCCCGGTGCGTGGCCGAGGAACCGCTCGACGGCCCCGCCGCCCAGACGGTCGTCGTGTGCCGAGCGCAGGTCGAGGACCCCGGCCTGGGCGACCACGTGGGTGAGCCCCACATCCTGGGACGCGGCCCAGACGGCGAGGTGACCGCCCGCGGAGTGACCGATCGCCACCCGCGGTCCGGGCCCGGCGGGGCAGGCCGAGATCGCGGCGGCGACGTCGGCGAGCGTCGCCTCCGCCCCCGCACCCCGCCGGTACTCCACCGCCCACACCGCCCAGCCGTCCGCCGCGAGGCTCGCCACCAGCGGCCGGGCGTACTCGATGCCGTACTCCGGCTTCCAGAAGCCGCCGTGCACCACGATCGCGGCGCCGCGCGGCTCGCCGTCGGGCAGGGTCAGCTCGGCGAACTGCGCCGGGTCGGCGCCGTAGGACTGGCGGGAGGGCACGGCGTCAGGATCGCATGGAGACGCCCTCGCGCCAGTAGCCCATGAAGGCGACCTGGCCGCGGTCGAGACCGAGGTCGTTGACCAGCTTGCGGCGCAGCCCGGTCACGACCTTCGACTCGCCGGCGATCCAGGCGTAGAGACCGGCGTACGGCGCGTCGCCGGTCGGGACCGCCGTCGCCACGGCCACCTCCTCGCCGGAGGACGAGTGGACCGGGGTCTCCCACAGGTCGGGGTCGATCTCGTCGTCGCTCACCACGATCGCCTCGGTGGGCGCGGTGCCGGTCAGGTGGTCGAGCACGGCGGGGTGCAGCTCGGCGCCGCGGGCGCCGCCGTTGCGCGGCAGCCAGGTGACCGAGACCCCCGCAGGTGCGGTGATCTGCTGGACGTCGGCGTCGACCGGGACCTCGAGGTAGGCCGCCCCGGTCGCGTCGGCCGGAAGGTCGCGCAGCACGCCGCGGATCGCCGGGACGGCGGTCTCGTCGCCGACGAGCAGCAGCCGGGTCGCCGTACCGGGGGACCACTCGATGCCACCGAACTCGTGGCCCTTGCGGGGGGCGAGGACGACCAGGCGCTGCCCGGCCGCCGCCTGCAGGGCCCAGCGGTTGCCGGGGCCGTCGGGGGCGTGGCCGTCCTCGCCCTCGTGCACGACGATGTCGATGACCAGGCGGGTCTCGGCGCCCTCGCCGACGCGGTCGCGGATCGTGTAGGTCCGCATCGACCCGCGCTCCTCCTCGGGGATCTGCATCCACGTGGTCCAGATCGACTCGTCCGCGTCCGCGAACGAGGGAAGGACGCCCGCGGCGTTCGGGAAGATCAGCTTGATCCGCTGGTCGTACACCGGGCCGTCCGGGCCGAGCTGGGCCAGTGCCGCGCCGCCGAGCTCGATCCGCACGTACGACGGCGACACCCGCTCGGCCCGCAGCACCTCGAGCTCGGTGAGGAGCATGGGCAGGGTGGCGACGTACTCGTTCTGCTCGACGGTCATGAGGTCAGGCTAACCTAACCTCGCGACGAGCTCAGATCTGCGTCCGGTGGAAGTTCTGGAACGAGCGCGACGGCGTCGGTCCGCGCTGGCCCTGGTAGCGCGAGCCGTACTTCTCCGAGCCGTAGGGATGCTCGCTCGGCGAGGAGAGCCGGAAGAAGCAGAACTGGCCGATCTTCATGCCCGGGTAGAGCTTGATCGGCAGCGTCGCGACGTTGGCGAGCTCGAGCGTGACGTGCCCGGAGAAGCCGGGGTCCACGAAGCCCGCGGTCGCGTGGGTGAGCAGGCCGAGCCGACCCAGCGACGACTTGCCCTCGACCCGGGCGGCGATGTCGTCGGGCAGGGTGACGACCTCGTACGTCGACCCGAGCACGAACTCGCCGGGGTGCAGGATGAACGGCTCGTCGCCCTCCGGCTCCACCACGCGGGTGAGGTCCGACTGGTCGGCGGCCGGGTCGATCGAGGGGTACTTGTGGTTGTCGAAGACCCGGAAGAACCGGTCCAGGCGGAAGTCCACCGACGACGGCTGCATCAGCGCCGGGTCGTAGGGTTCGAGGCCGATCCGGCCGGCGTCGATCTCGGCGGTGATGTCGCGGTCGCTGAGCAGCACGCCCCGCACCCTACCGGCCGGTGCCGGTTGCGAGTGGCGGCGATCACGAGCGCAGAATGATCGAATGGTCTTCAGCAAGTACGTCGCCCTCGGCGACTCGTTCACCGAAGGGGTCGGTGACCCCGACCCGGCACGACCCAACGGCCTGCGGGGATGGGCCGACCGGGCCGCCGAGGCGCTCGCCGTCGCGGCCGTCGCGGAGGGCGTGGACTTCGGCTACGCCAACCTCGCGATCCGGGGCCGCAAGCTGCCCGCGATCATCGAGGAGCAGGTGGACGCCGCGATCGCGCTCGGCCCCGACCTGGTCAGCATCCACGGCGGCGGCAACGACGTGCTGCGACCCAAGGTCGACCTCGACGCCCTCGCGGCGTCGTACGACGAGGCGATCGGCCGGCTCGCCGCCAGCGGCGCCCACGTCATGATGTTCACCATCGCCGACACCGGCGAGAGCGGCGTGATGCGGATGATCCGCGGCCGGACCGCGATCTTCAACGAGTGGGCCCGCGAGATCGCCGAGAAGCACGGCGCGACCCTGGTCGACATGTGGCGGATGCGCGGCTGGAAGGTCGCCGAGGTGATGGACGAGGACCGGCTCCACCTCAATGCCGTCGGCCACCAGTCGATCGCCATCGCCGCCCTCGACGCGCTCGGCGTCGCCCACGACCTGCAGCCGATCCCGCCCGTGCCGGCGCCCCTGCTGAGCGCCCGCGAGCAGCGCGCCGCCAACCTCGCCTGGGCCCGCACGCATCTCGCGCCGTGGGTGCAGCGCCGGGTCACCGGCCGCTCGTCGGGCGACGGGGTGGAGCCGAAGCGCAGCACGTTCCAACCCATCGGGTAGCATCCTCATCGCTCCGGTTCGCCGGGGTCTGCGGACGTAGCTCAGTTGGTAGAGCGTCAGCTTCCCAAGCTGAATGTCGCGAGTTCGAACCTCGTCGTCCGCTCCAGTTCCCCGGTTCTCGCAAGGGTTCTCGGGTTGAATGGGCGCATGGTGCACTCGGAGCCACCGCCCTTCACCTTCACCCCCCGCTCTCGGCGGCGCACGGGTCTCGTCGTGGCGGGCGTGCTCATGGTGGCCGGCTCCGCGTGGGCCGGCTACGGCCTGGGCCTCACCATCATCGACGCGAACGACGACGCCCCGCCGGCGTACGTCGCCCAGGGCACTGCCGCGGCCGGCACCCTCGGCGGGCTGCTGGTCGCCGTGATCGGTGCGGTCGGCTGGCTGTTCATGATGGACCGGTTCCCCCGCGCCCTCAGCGGCTGGCACGCGGTCGGCCTGATGCTCCTGTGCTCCGCGCCGGGCCTGTTCGTCGCGACCCGGGAGCTCGGCGCCGGCGACTGGTACGACGTCGCGGCGGCGGGTCTGGCCGCTGTGGGGCTCCTCATGGTCCTCGGTGGTTCGCTGCTCGCCACGCGGCGCCGGCTGCGCTGGCTCGACGAGCTGCGGCTGATCGCCGAGGGCACGCCCGTGCCGGCGACCGTCGTCGAGTCGGGGATCGACCCGTACGACTTCGAGGAGGCGTCGAACCTGATCACCACCGCGACCTTCCGGTTCACCGGGACCGACGGCACGTCGTACCTCGTGCGCCAGCGGGTCACCATCCCCGCCGCGGCGCCGATCGAGGAGGGGCAGCGGACCACGCTCTGGTACGACCCGGCGCACCCGCTCGACGAGCGCCGCATCGTGGTCGCGATGGTGCACGCCCTGCGCTGGAACGTGCCGGTCCCCGAGCCCGTCCCGCAGGGCTGACCCCGCCGCCCTCAGCCGAGTCCTTCGAACAGGTCGTTCAGCGCCGGCTCCTGCGGCGACCGCTCCGGCCACGCGAGGGCGTACCACTCCCGGCGGACCCGCCGCTCCCACTGCTCGGTGTTCGTGGGGTCGTCGGACATGACGTGCAGCTGGCTGCGGTGCTCGCGCAGCCCGGCGACGATCCGGTCGGTGACGCTCGTGCAGTCGACCGTGATCGCGATCTGCTCGTCGGGCACGCCGCGCATGTGGAAGACCTGCGTCGGGTCGAAGGTGAACAGGCCGAGGTCGGCGCGCTGGCGGTTCCAGCGCTCGAACACCGACTGGGGGACCGCGCCGTGCGCCAGGCGCCGGAAGCCGCTACCGGCTCGGGTCCGGAGCCGAGCGAACGCGGCGTCGGTGGCGGCGCCGATCGCGACGTGGTCCGGGTGCCCGAAGATCCCGTCCGGGCCGAAGGTCACGACGACTGCGGGCTCCTCCTCCTCGAGGACCCGGGCCACCGCGTCGACGACGTCGTCGAACGGGACGTCCGCCACGCTCCCGTCCGGCAGGCCGAGCCACTCGTGGCGGTCCGGCACCCGGCCCAGCGCGCGCCACGCGGACTCGTCCTCGCCGCGACGGACCTCCCCGAGCGTGTCCCGCGTGGCCGGGAAGCCCTCGCGGATGTCGCCGAGCTCGCCCGCGGTGGCGTGGACGAGCACGAACCGGAAGTCCGGGTCGTCGGCGTGGAGCGCCACGCTGCCGGCCGCGCCGTACGCGTCGTCGTCGGGGTGGGCGAAGACGCAGGCCAGGGTGCGGTTGCGGGCCATACCGCAGTATCGGCGCCCGACGCGGCGGCGCATAGCCTTCTGCCATGGCGGACTTCCACGGCTTCCCGGTCGCTGCGCTCGACTTCTACGACGACCTCGAGGTCGACAACACCAAGTCCTTCTGGGAGGCCCACAAGGACGTCTACACCGAGCAGGTCAAGGCGCCGATGGTGGCGCTGACCGACGCGCTCGGCCAGGAGTTCGGTGCCGCCAAGGTGTTCCGGCCCTACCGCGACGTGCGGTTCGCGAAGGACAAGACGCCGTACAAGACGCACCAGGGTGCGTTCGTCGGCGTCGGCCCGGCGAGCGGCTGGTACGTCGAGGTGGCGGCTCCCGGCGTCCGCGTCGGCGGCGGCATCTACGAGGCCTCGGGCGCGCGCCTGGCCCGGCTGCGGGAGGCGATGGCCGAGGAGAGGACGGGCACGGTGCTGCAGCGGATCCTGCGCGACCTCGAGCGCGGCGGGTTCGAGGTGACGGGGGAGCGGCTCAAGACCGTGCCCCGCGGCTACGACAAGGAGCACCCGCGCATCGAGCTGCTCAAGATGAAGACCGTGCTCGGCATGCGCTCCTACGGCTTCGAGCCGTTCGTGCACACCGCCGAGCTGCTCGACCGGGTCCGCGAGGACTGGCGCCGGCTGCGCCCGCTCGTCACCTGGATCGCCGACGCCATCACTGAGTAGCCCGGAGCGGCTTACTCATCTTCGCCCGGTGGATTGCTCAACCGTCCCCGAACCCCTTCTGCCGCCCGGTACGCCGGATCTAGCGTCCTCGCGTGCCTACCGTCCTCCGTGCCCTCAGCCTCGCACTCCTCGCCCTGCTGCTGGTCCCCCTGACCGTGGTCCTGGCGCCGCCGGCGTCGGCGGCTCCGCCGTTCACGGTCGACAGCGCGGCGGACACCCCGGACTCCGCTCCCGGCGACGGCACCTGCGCGACAGCAGCGAACGTGTGCACGCTTCGCGCGGCGATGCAGGAGGCGGCCGCGTGGCCGACCGGAGACGTGCTCGTCTACATCGATCCCGCCGAGGTGACCACGCCCATCGTCCTCAACAGCGCGATCTCGATCCCGGCGCGCACGAGTGTCGACGGCTGTGCTGGTGCCTCGGCCACCCAGCCGTGCGTCACGCTGTCGGGGGTCTTCGGTGCGGCGCCGGTCCGGCTGACCGGCACCGGCGCGGCGCTGATGAACGTCGCCGTGGTCAGCGACGAGGAGAGCTCGGTCGGCGTGATCATGAGCGGGTCCGACGTCCACCTCAGCCAGGTCTGGGTGGGCATGGACACCGCTGGCGTCGCCTCGCCGCTGGCAACCGGCATCTGGGTGACAGGCACGGACGTCGCCATCGGGCAGATCGGCCCGCAGGACCCGGAGTTCCGCACGACCATCGTCAACGCATCCACCGGCATCGACATCGACGGAGCCGACAACGTGGCGGTGAACGCCACCAACATCGGGCTCGACGAGGACGGACTCCCCACGGATCCCGTCCACGGGGGCGAGGTGGGGATCCTCGTCGCCTCCGGTGACGCCGACGTCCCGGACAACGTCAACATCGGCAACTCGCTGCCGCCCGCCGCGCAGGCGACACTGGCCTGCGACAACGTCTGCAACGCCATCGGGCAGATGGCGGAGGCGAGCATCAAGGTGGACCTGCCGAACACGGCTGCCGCTCCGATGATCTATGTCCGGGGCAACTACCTCGGGCTGGCGGCGGACGGGACGACGATCGCCGCCGGTGCGACGGCGGTGGGTGTCGAGGCGGGCCGGTCGTCGATGCAGCTCGGTGGCGACGTCGCGTCCCGCAACGTCATCGCCGGCGGTGCCTACGGCGTACGCCAGGCAGGAGCGGTCGGCAGCGTCAACGTCGACCACGCGCTCGTCGGCACGGACGCGACCGGCACGGTGGCGTGGGCGCCGACGGTCGCAGCGATCTCGGCGGACGGCGACTACTCCGGTGTGTCGAGCAGCCGCCTCGTCACGGCGCCGGGGACGACGGCAGCCGTCCTGACGGGTGACGAGGGGACCGTCGTCGGCAATGTCTTCGGGCTGCTCGCCGACGGCGCTGCGGCCCCGATGGCCCATGCCGTGCGTCTCGTGGGCGACGGGGCCGACGTCGGGTCGGCCGACGACGCCGCGGACCGCAACGTCATCTGCTCGGCCACCGGCTCGGGCATCGTGGTCGCGGGTGGCGACGGCAACCTCGTCCGAGGCAACCGCATCGGTCTCGACGAGACGGGCAGCCCGTGCACCGGGGCGCGGGCCAACCGGGCCGGGGTCGTCGTCAAGGACGGCGCCGACGCGGCGACCGGCAACCAGGTCGGCGGCCCCGTCGGCGGCGAGAACACCATCTCCCACAGTCTGCACAACGCGATCACCGTCGCCGCGACCGGCGGCAACGACGCGGTGCACAACCTCGGCACCGGCAACCAGGGCCTGATGCTCGACGTCGGCGGCCTCGCCGCCGGTACGCCGGACGACGGCGACGGCGTCGGCAACCCTGACGGCGAGAACGGCGACGTCCACGTCCCGCAGATCCACAGTGCCACCGGCGCCGTGATCGAGGGCGGCGGTGGCGGGGCCGGCGACTACGTCTACGTCTACGCCACCGACAGCCCGGCCGGGGGTGCGCCGAGCGGTGTCGGCGCGTTCCTCGGCGAGGCCCAGGTCTCCGCGAACGGTGACGGGCTGTGGACCTTCGTGCCGGCGAACCCGCTCGCGCCGGGACTGCGGATCACCGCGATCGCGCAGAGCAGGCAGCCGAACCGGGTCAGCGAGTTCTCCACTGTGGCGACCGTCGTCGCGACTCCGGGCGTGCCCTCGGGTCCCGTGCTCACCGTCGCCGGCAACCCCCTCCTCAAGGGCAGGGCGAAGGTCGGCAAGCGGATCAAGGTCGTCGTCCCCGCGTCCGCCCCGGCCGGTGCCGTGGTCACCGTGCAGTGGCTGGTCGGCAAGCGCGCCCTCGCAGGGGCGACCAAGCCGGTGCTGAGGCTGCGCGCGGGCCACCTGGGCAAGAAGGTGAGCGCCCGGGTGACCTGGACGTTGCCGGGCTCCTCGCCGGTCGTGCTGGCCACCGCCCGGGTGAGGGTCAGGCGGTAGTCAGCCGCGCACCCGACGCAGGAAGGTCGCGAGGTTGCCGGTCAGCCGCGCGACCTGCTGCTCGAGGGTGAGCGACTCCGGCATCCGCCCCTGGTCGCTGACCAGCTTGCCGCGGACGTAGAGCGAGCACTGCAGGTCCGCACACAGGTAGGTGCCGACCGAGTCGCCGTTCGCCCCCGCCTTGCCGGAGCGCGGCGCCACCATCAGCACCACCCCGCCGGAACCGTGCGGAGTCAGGCACCACGTGCACAGGTTCTTGCGGGGGACGCCGGCGCTGCCGTCGGTCGAGCGGAGCACGATGCCGTACGGCGCGCCGTCGACCTCCGCGACGACGTACCCCCGCACGCGCGACTGCGGGTCGCGCCACCCGAGGAAGTCGAGGTGCTCCCACGGCTGGTCGGCCAGGGAGCGGGGGACGTTGAGCCGCTTCGCCTCGCCCTTCGAGCAGTTCACGAAGGACGCACGGATCTGTTGCTCGGTGAGGGGTTCCACGTCGATCCAGACTAGGAACCCGCGCCAGCGATTTTCGTCGACGCCCCTCGGGTCAGGCCGAGGTGAAGCTGGCCATCGTGCGGTCCGGCTCCCAGAACGCCTTCATCGACGTCACCCGGCCGTCGTCGTCGACGACGTAGACCATGATCAGGTCGGTGGTGGTGTGCGAGCCGTCCGCGAAGGACGTCTTGATCCGCCCGATGTTGGCGCAGGTGTTGCTGCCCGGGTTGGCGAACGAGTCGTCGATGTGGAACTCGAAGGTGTCGATCGGCGCGATCGCCTTCTCCCAGAACGCCGAGATGCCGGCGTGGCCGTGGTGGCCCTTCCCCTCGGGGTCGAACATCGACGGGCCGACCGGGTCCTCGAGCACCGCGTCCTCGGCGTACACCGTCAGCCACTCGGCCAGGTCGCCCTTGGCCACGGCGGAGTACGACCGCTGCGAGGCGGCCCGAGCGGGGTGCGGGTCGTTGGGGGCGTTCCAGACGATCGCGTCGGAGGTGATCATGCGGTCATCGTAGGGCGTTTCTAGAACGTGTTCTACCCCTGCCGACTCGCCGGTTCCCCGTCGCCGTCCGTTCACGGAGCGCTCACCGGGACCTGTCACGGTGCCGGCATGGCGAAGAAGCAGAAGGCCTGGATCCACGTGGGCATGCCCGGCGCCGGGGACGTCGTCGAGCCCGCCCTCGCCCACCACCACGCCGCCCTCGTCGAGCTCGGCGTCGCCTCGCTCGCCCACTCGCCGGCGGAGAGCTTCCGTGCCGCGGTCGAGATGACGCGCTCCCACAAGGACTGGGGCCTCAAACGCGGCGACGTCGAGGGCCAGTGGAGCCGCCTGGTCCGCCGCGCCCGCAAGACCCGGTCCGACATCGTGTTCAGCCAGCCCCTCCTCGCGGCCGCCACCGCCGACCAGGTCGCGCTCCTCGTCGACGCCCTCGCCGGCTACCAGGTCCACGTCGTGCTCACCACCGGCCTCGACGACGAGACCCCCGCCGTCGCCCAGTGGCAGGCCGCCTGCCGCAAGCCCGAGCGCTTGCACGTCATCGAGACCGATGGCCTCGACCCGGCCCAGGTCTGGAAGGCCTTCGGCAAGCTCGTCGGCTTCGGTACGGCGTCCCTCGGCCTCGGCTCCGTCCCCACCGCCTCCGCCACCCTCCAGACCCTGCCCGAGGCGCTGCGGGAGGTCGAGCGGCTGGCTCGTCGCAACGCGTCGCTCGAGGTGCGGCTCGAGGAGCTGGACCGGAAGCGGCGCAAGCTCAAGCGGAAGCTGAACAGCGCGGCGTGAACTCTGGGCGGGTCTGAGGGCTGACTGGGCGCGGGGTCGGTGCGCTGCGTGAGCGACTCACGGTGTTTGTTGGGCGCTCGCTTCGCTCGCGCATGTCGCGCGCGCTCTTGCGCGTTGCCTTCCTCCGCTGCGCTCGCTGGCGCTCGCTTCGCTCCGTCCAGGCAACGCGGTGCGCGCGACGGGGTTCGGACGGATGTCCTGCGCGCACGCATGACATTCCGCCGAAGGTCGTCGGGCGCCCCGCGTGATCTGGACTGAGCGGAGCGAGCGACCGAGCGCTAGCTGTTCTGCCCGGGGAGGTTGGGCACGCGGTCGATGGGTGACTTGCCCTTGAGGCT
>JADCLI010000047.1 GCA_016803235.1 Pimelobacter simplex | reverse complement strand
ACCCGCGAGAACAAGCCGTTCGTCAGCTGCCGGGTCCTGGTCAACCGGCGCGTGCCGAACGACGAGGGGGAGTGGGTCAACGCGGAGCCCACCGCACACAACGTGAAGATCTTCGGCTCGGCCGCCACCCACGTCCACGACAGCTGCGGATCCGGCGACCCGATCTTCGTCCACGGCCTCGAGCGCACCGAGAGCTGGCCGGACAAGGAGACCGGCGAGAAGCGCACCAAGGACGTCGTGGTCGTCGACAACCGCTTCGGCGAGGTCGGTGTCTCGCTCACGTACGTCTCCGCGCGCATCGAGCGCACCACCCGCCCGGCCCAGGCCAGCTGAGCCGTAAGGAGGAACGTTTCGATGGATCTCGTCGTACAGTCCCCGGACGAGCTGCTCGCCGCGGTGCCCCACGTCCTGGGCTTCAAGCCCGAGGAGTCGATCGTCCTGGTGCCGTTCCGGCACGGACTGCCGATCACCCGCGTCGACCTCCCGACGACCGCCGCCGACCGCGAGGCGGTCTGGGACGCCGTCAGCGGCCCCTACGGCCGGCACGCCCGCCCCGGAGCCCGGCTGGCCATCCTCTGCTTCACCGAGGACCGCCGCAGCGCCGAGCTGGCCAGCCAGCACCTGTCCAACCGCCTCGAGACCGTGGGCATCACCACCCACATCCGACTGTGGTCCGACGGCGAGCGCTGGCGCGAGTTCAACACCGGCCAGACCGGCCTGCAGACCCAGGCGACCGCCGATCGGATCGCGGCCGCGACCGTGCTCACCGGCGCCGCCCAGCCGGCGGCCAACCGCGCCTCACTGGCGGCCTCCATGGTCGGAGACCGCGAGCCGATCGCCCAGCTGATCCCCGCAGCTCGAGCAGCAGCCGCCGCCAGCAGCCCCGCCGGCGAGCAGGACTGGGCACTGGACCGCCTCGAGCAGTTCCACGCCGACGGCAACCGGCTCTCCGACGTCGACGGGGCCCGGATGCTCGTCGCCCTGGAGACGATCAGCACCCGCGACGCGCTCTGGGAGGACATGAGCCGGGAGAACCACACCTCCCACATGGCGCTCTGGAACGACCTCACCCGCCGCGCGCCCGACGAGGTCCGCGCGGCCCCGGCCTCCATGCTCGGCTTCGCCAGCTGGCTGCACGGCGACGGCGCCAAGGCCTGGTGCGCGCTGGACCAGGTCCCCGCCGACCGGCCCTACTCCATGGCCGCCATCGTCGCCTCTGCACTGCAGAACGGCATCCACCCGCGCGAGTGGGAGAGGTACCAGACCCAGATGCGCGACCTCGCCGGCGAGCTCGACGAGTCCTTCGTCCCCCAGCCTCCGAGCCAGCAGCGCGACCTACCGGGCACCCGGCCCACCACCGACCGCCCCGCCCCGGGCCGCTGAGGAGGAAACCGCCATGAACCACGACGACACCGACCCGATCGCCCAGGCCCAGCCCAGCGCCACCGAGCGCCAGCTGCGCCGCCTGGTGGTGCCCGAGCCCGCGGCCTACGCCCCCGACAAGCGCCTCGACGTCATCCACGAACCCGACCTTGAGCTGCTGTGGGGAGGCCAGGCATGAGCGGCGACGTCGACGAGGCCGACCGGCTCGCCAGAGTGACCCTGAGCCGGGCGATCGAGCCCGGCGACCTCCGCGTCACCGGCCTGGTCAGCGAGCTCGGCGCCAGCAAGGTCCTCGGCTACCTCGAGGCCGCGGCCGAGGTCGAGTCCCACTGGGGCTTCGGGATCGCCCAGACGGTCGCGGGGCCAGGTTGACCCGGTACACGGTTGGGTCGGCGACCGCCACCACGGTCTGCCGGTCGTACTCGACCAGTGTCGGATCGGTGAGGGCGCCGGTCACCACCGCCAACGACCAGTCGGGATCGGTCTCGGCGGTGCGCAGCTCGTTGCGGGTCAGGAGCACCGAGGGCATTGAGCTGGAGACGCCCTTGACCTCCAGGTGGCGCTGCTCGTCAAGGCGCGTCGCGGTGAGGTCCCAGCCGCACTTGAGGTGCGCGACGCGGGCAATGGTCCAGCCTGCTGCCTCGTAATGGCGTCGGACCGCGTCCTCGGCGGCCAGCTCGACCTGCCGGTTCGTGGCCGGGTCGCCGAAGCCGGCGCCCCACGCGCCGACGGCGATCGTGCTCGAGGTCTCGCGCGGGTCGCCGGGGTGAACGGGGGTCTCGAGCACGCCGCTGTACTCCCGGACCAGCACAGGCACCGATCGTGGATGTGTCCGAAAGCCGAGGTCGCGTTCAGTGAGGAGCTTGACCAGGTCGGTGCGGAGCGGGATCAGGCGGTGGCGCGTCTCAGTGCCGATCTCGAGCAGCTCGGCCCACAGGGTCATGATGTTGCCCGGGGAGCGGTGCCAGTCGTCGTCGTAGGGCGCTGCGGTGTCCCACAGGTAGGCGTGGAGGAGGGCGAGGAGCTCTTCTTGCTCCTCGGCCGGGTAGAGCTTGAGCGGGACGCGCGCGAGGCCGGCGTCGTCAGCTCGCGCCAGACCGGCACGGATCAGCTCGACCAGCCGGGCGTTGGAGTCCTGTGAGGTCACGGCGATCGCTCGCGGCCGAGCGGGTAGTCGACGTCGAAGTGGTCGGCGATGATCTGCGTCGTCTCACATCCCCAGCTGGCCCGGCGGTCCATCGGGTCCGACTCGTCATCGAGTGAGTCGCAGACGCCGGTGCCGGATCCGCAGTCGCGGTGGAGAGTCAACAGCTTGCGGGCGAGCGGGTCGTCGATCGAGTTGAGGCGCCGCATCGCGTCCGCCCATCGCGACACGGCGGCCGTGGAGTCGTCGACCTCGTGCACGACGTCCATGCGCCACGCGGCGCTGGCCTCCTCGTCGTACTCGTAGCGCGTCATCAACGCATCCCGAAGAACGACGTGATCCGGTCGACCTGCTTCTGGTCCAGCAGCGCCGGCCGGCACGCCCCGTAGGCGTTGGTCAGGTCGATGACGAGCCGGCCCGTCTGGTCGAGGCTGAGGTCGATGGTCGCCGTCTCGCCGTCAGTGCAGGTGACCTTGAGGTCGACGCGCTGCACGTCCTCATCGACATATCGCGCGTGTGCGCCGATCTTCTTAGCCCGGACGGCCTCGCTGCGCTTGAAGATTCCCACGCTCGCATCGTGGCATGGCGACCCGTTGCGGGGGCGGAACAGCGTCGGCGGCGCGGCTCAGGTGGTCGACCAGCTGAGGCCGAGGATCCGGAAGGCCTCCTGGACGTCGGCGTGCTCGGGGGAGAGGGCGTGGTGCTCGATCGCGTCGAGGGTCCGGCTGATCGCGGGGTCCTCGGCCCGCTCAAACACCGCCCACAGCGTGAGGTCGTCGCCGTGCCGGGAGGCGAACGTGACGCCGTCGAGCTCGGTGGTCGCGTGCAGGTAGGTGGCCACCGACTGGGTGAGCGCTCGCGGCCGCCCGTCCTTGAGTGCGGCCGCGTCGAAGTCGTGCAGGTTCAGCAGGTGCGCGAGCGCGACGAACTGCGGCCGCAGGGTCGCGATGGACTCCGCGGCCGTCACCGCGCAGAACCGACCCGACAGCGTCGCGCTCGCCGCCGAGCGCGGCTCGAGCCAGGAGTAGGAGATCTCGCCCGCCTTCGCGGTCGGGTGCATCGCGGCGTCCTCGTCGTCCTCCTCGATGTCGTCGAGCTCGAGCGCGAGGGTGGGGTCGGGGCGGAAGCCGGCGAGGACCTCGAGCAGGCAGGCAAGGAGGGTGGATCCGGCGTAGATGGTGCGGAAGTTGCCCTGCCGGTCATCCCAGCGGCCGTGGAACCTGCCATCGGCACCGGCCCACTCCCAACCCGACCAGGCCCAGGGCTCCGGCTTGAAGCCGACACGCCAGACCTGCTCGGCCGCGTCGACGACGACCAGCTGAGGTGCCTCGGTCACCAGCGAGTCACCCGGCCGCAGCGAACGCGCGCGCGGCCGCCAGGACCTCGGGGCCGACCTGCTCCAGGTCGCCCTCACGCAGCAGCCGCGCCGGCGCGACGTCGTCGAGACGAGGGTTCATGCCCTGGAACCACGCCTGGACGACCGCGGCCGAGTCCTTCTCACGCAGCAGAGCCGCGATCCGATACGCCATCCGCAGCCGGTTGACCACCTCGGTCGACGGGGTCCGTGCGTCGGCCGAGTCGGCCCACTGCCGCACCGCCCGGGTCTCCTGAACCGAGCCTAGGTAGGCCACGAGCTTCGCTCCGAGCACGTCGCGCAGCCGCTCGACAAGCTCCGGCGTGGCCAGCCGAACCGACTCCTCGTAGGCGCGAAGGTCGCCGCGGGCGATGGTCGACTGGTTGTTCATATCTGCAGTGTGCCACCGCCGGGTCGGAAAACCCATAGAAATCACAGGGTAAATCACATCCAAAAAGCCATCTGGGACGGCGGCATCCTGTGCCGCGTCCTCGCGCAGGCGGGCGCGTGGAGTTGGTGCTCCCGGCGTGGCGAATCTCCCCTCTCGTCCAACACCTGGCGTCGTGCGGGTCACCGTCGAGCCGCAGCGGGCGCAGGGATTGGTGGGCGTCTAGTCTGAGGTACGGCCATGCGGCGCGAGCCAGGGACCGCGTCAGTGCATGCCGGCATGTCATGGCGCTGATGCAGTGTGGCCGCTGCGGAGGCCGAACAGGTCGCGTCGATCGTGTCGTCGCTGGTAGCTCGCAGGGTTTCGGCGACGGGCGGGGGGAGCGGGACCAGGCGCTTGGCGAGGATGTCGGCCGGGGAGACCCAAATGACGTCGCCTTCGGTGGGCGGGGTGGCCAGGCCTGATTCGATGTCGTTGTGCGCTCTCCGGGATAGTGCCCGGGCCGGGCCGATGAGGTTGGGGTTGTCGGCCCTCTCGGCGACCACGACCGCGAGTGCTGACCCGGCCTCGACTGCGCGGAGGGTCGCGGTCACGGCCTGTGGGAGCCCTGGGTGCCCGGCGATCATCGCGGGGCTGGCGAGGGTGGTTGTATCGTGCGTGATCTGGCGGTACGCGGCGCGAACCTCCGCGGCCGCGCGAGCCAGCGGCTCCTGGATCCGCGCGCCCGACGGAGCGAGGTCGCTCCAGCGGCTGGCCAGGTTGCTCCAGGAACGACCGGCGTCGGCGATCGCGGGGACGAGTCGGTCGGAGGGCTCGAGGATGCAGGCGGTGGCGGCCGCGTCGACGAGCACCATGCTCCCGCCGGCGATGAGGCCCTGGGTGCGGGTGATTAAGACGATGTTGGCGGGCTCGAGCTGACGGACCAGAGCTCGGTGGGCCTGGATGTCCCAGTTCGCCAGCGCCTGGGACAATCGACTGGGGTCCTCAACAGGCCGGATCGCTTCTCCGGCGAGGGACTGGGCGAACCGGTCGCTCAGGTAGCTGCGGGCGGTGTTCTCACACGCACTCATTCGGTCGAGCCACGCTCCGGTGGGCGCGACAGCGTAAGGGGAGTGGTGCTGCGCGAGGTGGACGCGGCGGCCGGACTCGCGCGCGTCGTTGACGCGGTCGCGGCCGTTGTCATGCAGGGCGACGCTGACGGCGTGAGCGGTCAGGTACAGCCCGTGCATGATCCTGGTGCGAGCTGCCTCGAGGTCGCGGTGGGAGTCGGACTGCTTGTGGGGGATCTCGGCGCCGTAGCGGCGCACGAGGGCGGCGGCGTTGATGAGGGTCTGGGTCATCTGGTCGAGCCGCGGGTTGGTCGGGCCCTGGCCCGGCCAGGCCTTCCGGCCGGTCAGACTGGCCTCGATGGTGGCGGCCTGCGCGGCGAGGCTGGTCATCGGTCGATCGCGCTCGTCGATGCCCGGCCGCCGGTCCGGCAGTGAGGCCCACAGCTCCTCCGCGGCCGCGACCATCGTCGGCCAGCTGCGCAGCAGTGTGCCGGCGTCGTCGCCGTCGACGTCGATGAGCAGCTGGCGGGCGAGGTAGTCGACGTCGAAGAGCATCTCGCCGACGCTGCGCACGTCGCGCGTCGTCGTTGGGATCTGGTCGACGTCGAAGAGCTCATGGTCGATGTCGGCGTACGCCAGACGCAGGTCAGTAGCCAAGGCCGCGCGCTTCCCGGATGAGGTCGCACAGGTCGACGACCAGTTGTGAGCCGTGGATCAGGTCCGGCTGGTGCAGCCTCAGCGGCCGGGTCAGTTCCTCGGCCTCGGTGAGCAGCTGCAGCGGCGTGCGCTTCTCGAGCTCGTCGGCGTCGACGTCGGGCAGCTCGTAGTCCTCAGGCAGCAGGGCGCTGGCCTGGGAATGCGCGAGGTAGACGCCGAGCCCGAGGTCGTGCAGCGGCGAGTCGGCGGTGGCCCTGTCGGCGTCGCTCCACACCTGGGTGGCGGCCTGGTGCAGCAGGTGCGCGATCGAGCCGAGGCGGTCCCAGGTGCTGTCCGGGTTGAGGGTGTCCACCGAGTGTTCCTTTCGGTTGGAGTCGGTCTGGCCCATGAACCCACGTCCGAGTCGGTCCTCGCTCCGCTGAGCGGCGGGCTGTGGATAACTCGGGGTGGTGTCGGCGGCTGGGCACAAACTGGTCTCGTTCGCCTATGTCATGCGGCGGTCGCCGAACGATCACCGCGAGCAAAGTCAAGAGATCCGCACTAGTGCTGATAGATGGAGGAGGGGTTGATGATGAGGTTCCCGATGACCGTGCTGAGGGTGGTGACGCTGACGCCGGCGCTGCTGGTGAGCTTCGTCCTCACCGTGGTGATGTGCGCCCTCCTCCCTCCGGCGCTGGGCCTGGTGGCGTTCATGGCCGCCGGCGGGGTCCTGGTCGCGCTCGCCATGGGCCAGCTGCAGCAGCCAACGATCGCGGCGCTGACCAGCTCGCGGCCGGCGACCGAGGCCGAGTTCCGGGTGATGGCGCCGGTGCTGGCAGAGCTGGGCGGCCGCGGCGTCGATGTTGCCACGCTGTTCGTACGCCGGGCGCAGCGTCCAAGCACCCCGGTGGCGGTCGCGATCGGGCGACGCACCGTGGTGGTCAGCCCGGGCCTGGTCGACGCGACGTACCGCGGCGGGGTGACCGGGGCGGAGGCGGCCGCGGCGCTGGCTCACGCGGTCGGCCGACACCGGGCTCGTCGGCCGCGACTGGAGCTGGCCGTCCTCGCGGCGACGACGCCCTGGCGGCTGATCGTGGCTACGTTCCGTGGCATCGGCCGGGCCTTCGCCTGGCTGCCCTGCAGGCGGCTGGCCTGGACTCTGCGCGGCGTCGCGGGCGTGATCTGCGTGGTGCAGTCCATGGTCGAGGGCCGGGCCTGGGCCGGGCTCCTCGGGGGCGCGGTCATCGCGCTGACCTACCTGGTGCCAGCGGCCGGCCGGCGGATCGACCTGCGCACCGAGGCAGCGGCCGACCAGTTCGTGCTCGGACTCGGTCTCGGGCCCGTTCTTGCAGGGCTGCTGCGCCGCTACGGCCACCCGATGACGCTCGAGCGGATGCAGCGCCTGGAGAACGCCACCGACCATCCCGCCGAGCAGCCTCAGCGGCCGCGGCTGCACCTGGTGCACGGCTGAGGCTGTTCTCGAGCGGTTTCTGCGGCCGACGTCGCGCTACTCGTCGTCCTGGAAGCCGGACGTGGAGTGGTGCACGCAGCCGCGGCCGTTGCCCTCGTGCGGCTTGTGGTTCATGCACGGGAACGGTCCGAGCTTGTGTGAGCAGTCGACCCAACGGACGTTCGAAACGTTCGAGGACCTGGCGGTCGGCGCGAGTGCGGTTGCCATGGTTGCCTCCTACCGCCGCGGGCTGCGGCGGCCGAGCTGGGGCCGCTGGTAGGCGGCCGTGTCGGTGTGGTCGTGCTGGCGGCCGGACCGGTGCACCTGCGCGATCTCGGCGTCGGGGGAGGGGCCGGCGTCGGCGGCCACGGCCTGGGCAGCGGCCGCCTCGGTGGCACTGATCTCCTCGGCGCGCTGGCGGGCCTCTTCCTCGAGCGCGGCTTCCTCGCGAGCGGCTTCACTCATGTGAACTCCTGGATCCCGTGGACCGGCGCCGGCTGCGCCAGTCCTCCTTGGTCTCCTAAGTGCGGGCCGGGGTCCGGAGCGATCACCTCGGCTGATCCGTGTTGTCGCCCGGGCGGTTCAGGCCGACTGCGCCAGCAGCGTGGCTCCCAGCAGCTGCGCGGTGTGCTCGAGGACTGCCCGGGATCCGCTCGTACCGGGCTGGTCACACGATGGGTGGGTGTCGAAGCCCTCCTCGACGACGACCCGGTGCAGCTGGCCACCGCAGGCACGACAGCGCCGGTCGGTGTGAGTGGCACACTCCTCGACCGACACGGCGCACGGCAGGCATGCCGCGGTCGGCGGAGGGCTCACCTGGTGGTCGCGGTCCCAGTCGCGCCGCTGGCGCAGCAGCGTCGCGGCCTTGCGCAGCTGCTCACCGCACCCGAGTACGCGTTCGTCGACGCCGCGGCGGTAGCACCATCGGGCCAGTGTCTTCGCCGCGGTGGCCAGCTGCTAGTCCATATCGGTCTCCCAGGGCTCTCAGCAGCTGCCCCACAGGCCGCGGCGAGCGCCCTGGGCATCGTCGACGGCCGTGGAGTAGGACTCCTCGCGGGCGAGCGCGGGCCCGACTTCGTAGCGGCGGGCGGCGCCGCTGGCCAGGGGCGCGCTGGCTACGTCGACGTCGCCAGTGTTGGTCGAGCGGTCGACGTAGCGCAGCAGCCGGTCGTAGCGATCACGGTTGGGCTGGGTGTCGGTGACGAGGTCGACGGTGCTGCCGACCGGAGCGAGCTGCTCGAGGAGCCGGGTGGCGTCCTCGGCGTAGCACTCGGCTGGCTCCAGCGGGTGCGCGACTTCGGGGGCGTCGATCCCCAAGATCCGGACGCGGCCGAGCTGGCGGCCGCCGAGGGTCTCAACCCGGATCGTGTCGCCGTCGACGACGGCGGTCACGCGCACCTGAGTAGTCGTGCCGTCGCTCGGCTCGGGGCCGGTCCGGGCGCCGGGCAGCGCGGCCTTGATCCCGCCGGCGGTCAGCGCGACGATCGCGGCCGCGGCCAGGCCAATCAGAGCCTTCACCGGGCAACCCTCAGGTGGGGGTGCTCAGCGGCGATCGGGACCGCCCGCTGCTGCTCGCGGAGGCCGGGGGACCGGTGAGCGCGCTCTGGGACCTGCTCGACGACGGCGCCGGCGCCGATGCTGCTGGCGGGCTGCTCGGGGAGCTCCGCAGCGATCTGCGCGGCCAGGTCCCGCAGCGGCGGGGTCTTCTCGATGCGCCGGGTCGCGGCCAGCACGGTGGTGTGGTCGCGGTCGAAGTGGCGCGCGATCGCCGGCAGGCTGTGGCCGTGGATGCGGGCCGCGGTCATGGCCACGGCACGAGCGTCGGCGGCGGCCCGGCTGCGGTCGGCACCCAGGAGGACCTCCGGAGTGGTGCCGAAGGCCTCCGCGGCCGCGACCACGGCGTGCTCGACCGGGCCGTCAGGCTCGAAGGTCGAGGCCGGCGCTGCGGCGGGGATGTCCTCGGCAGCGGGCGGCGCGTCCTCGGGTAGGTCGGCGGCGATCTTCTCGGCAAGGCCGTTCAGCGCGGGGGACTTCGCGATGCGCCGGGTCACCTGGAGCACCGTGGTGTGGTCGCGGTCGAAGTGGCGTGCGATCGCCGGCAGGCTGTGCCCCTGGATGCGGGCCGCGGTCATCGCGACCGCGCGGCCATCGGCCGCGGCCCTGCTGCGGTCGGCACCCAGGAGGACCTCCGGAGTGGTGCCGAAGGCCTCCGCGGCCGCGCTGCGGCGGCCCCAGGAGGACCTCCGGAGTGGTGCCGAAGGCCTCCGCGGCCGCCACGACCGCGTGCTCGACCGGGCCGTCAGGCTCGAACGTGGACGCCGGCGGGTGGAGGGGGACCACCGTGGCCTCGGGTGGAGGGAGTTGGGCGGTGTAGCGGGCGTTGATGTGCGCGGTGACGCGCGCCGCGGCGTCTGACAGGCGTGGTCGCTCGGCCGCGCGACGTACGGCGTGGATGACCGAGCCGTGGTCCTTGTCGAAGTGCTCGGCGATCACCGGTAGGGACAGGCCGACCTCGCGGGCGGCGGTCATGGCCACCGCCCGAGCGTCGCTGACCGGTCGGCTGCGTTCGGCGCTGCGGATCGCCTCCGGGGTGGTGCCGAACATCGGAGCCGCGGCGTTGATGGCCAGCTCGCACACGGCGGCGGGGCCGGTGGCGGAGGAGGTCGGGGCGCTCTGGTCGACCTGGACGGCGAGCACCGTCACCAGGGACCGCAGCTGCTCGGCGTCGAGCGGTGCGATCAGATCGGCGACGTGGTCGTGCTGGCCGTTGCTGGCAGCGGCGAGGATGAGGCCCGCCAGCTGGCGGCCGCCCTGGTCGAGGTCCATGACGCGCCTCCCCGCCTACCGCGCCGAGGACCCGACGCTCGGTGCTGCCTGGTGCGGGATCTGGACGCGGCCCTGTTCGGCCATGCGGCGCCGTGCGTTGTCGGTGATCTCGGTCGCGATGCCGGCCGACTGGCGGGCGCTGGCTGCGGCGTGGTCGACGACGTTCTCGAGCAGGCGCACGTCCTCGTCGTCGCGGCCCAGCTCCTTGCCGGCGGTCGCGATGCTGCGCTCGAGTGTGACCGGCTCCAGCAGCGACGGCGGGGTCACCTCCTGAGCGGCCAGGTGCGCGCTCTCGACATGCTGGGCGGCCAGGCGGGCCATCGGCTTGGCCAGGTCGATCATCTCGCCGACACCCGCAAGGCGCGGCTTGAGCTGTGCGACGTCGTGGACGAGGGCGTGATCGGTGGTGTCGGCGTTCCGGAGGAGGTCGTGGGCGTCGATGACCGCCTGCGAGGCGCGTTCCAGGTGCCCGGTGAGCTGGTCGGTCAGCTCGGCGTTCTCGCTGCAGCGGCGCTGCAGGCGGCTGAGATGCTCGCCGGCGGCCTCGACGTAGTAGTCGCCGCGGTCGGAGAGGCGTGCCTTGGCCGAGTCGAGCTCGGCGTCGTCGAGCACCCGCAGCGCGGAGTTGATCGTGGTGTGCAGCTCCTCGACGACATGGCGGGCCCGAGTCACCGCCTGCTCGGCCATGAAGACGGCGTCGGCGGCGTGGAGGGCGGTGTCGGTGGTGGTCATGCCTGGTCACCGCCTCGAGCCTCGGGCGGGGGAGTGCTGCCCGCTGGGGGGCAGGACCTCCCGGAGCCGATCGAGCGCGGCCAGCGCCTGCTCGAGGTAGTCGCGGGCCTCCTGAACCGGGTCACGGTCGGCCGCGGCAGACGAGGATTCGGTGGGCGTGCTCACGGGCAGCTCCTTGGTGGACCGGGTTCATCTCTCAGTCACCAAAGGAAGGTCGACCCGTCGGGGCGATCACCCGACGCGAAGAAATCTCGCGGCCGCGCGGCGGGCCCTTGGGTCAGGGCTGGTCCCAGGGCATCGACTCCTGCCCGTCGTCCACGCCCTGGCTGATGATGTGGGCCGTGGCGTTGCGCGCGGCGTCGAGGTGCTTGTGGAGGTCGACCGCGAGGCCCCGGGCCTCATCCAGGTGAAGGCGCGCGACCTGATCCTCGGGGTCGGTCAGCCGGCCGGTGAGGCGGGCAACAACCTGGGTCGTGCGGTCGCCGTGCTCTCCGGGATGGACCACCTGCCGGGGGTGACGGTGAACCGCTACTGCTCGAGCAGCCTGCAGACCACGCGGATGGCGTTCCACGCGATCAAGGCCGGGGAGGGCGACGCCTTCATCTCCGCAGGCGTGGAGACCGTGAGCCGGTTCTTCAACGGCTGGTCCGACAACCCGGAGGGCCAGAACCCCGCCTTCGCCGACGCCCAAGCGCTCACCGACAAGCGGGCGCAGGGCGGCGCGGAGACGTGGGTCGACCCGCGCGAGGCCGGCAACCTGCCCGACCTCTACATCGCGATGGGCCAGACCGCGGAGAACGTCGCGCAGGTCCTCGGCATGTCCCGCGAGGAGCAGGACGTCTTCGCGGTCCGCAGCCAGAACCTCACCGAGCAGCGGATCAACGAGGGCTTCTGGGCCCGCGAGATCACCCCGGTCACCCTGCCCGACGGGTCGCAGGTGTCTGCCGACGACGGCCCGCGGGCGGGTACGACGCTCGAGGCGGTCTCCGGCCTCAAGCCGGTCTTCCGCCTCGACGGCACGGTCACCGCCGGCAACGCGTGCCCGCTCAACGACGGCGCCGCGGCGGTCGTGGTCATGTCGGACACCCGCGCCAAGGAGCTCGGCCTGACCCCGCTCGCCCGCATCGTGTCGACAGCGGTGACCGCGCTCTCGCCGGAGATCATGGGCCTGGGCCCGGTCGAGGCGATCCCGGCCGCCTTGAAGCACGCCGGCATGTCGTTGGGTGACATCGACCTGTTCGAGATCAACGAGGCGTTCGCGGTGCAGTCGCTCGGCTCGGCGCAGCAGCTCGGCATCGACGTCGACAAGCTCAACGTCAACGGCGGCGCGATCGCGGTCGGCCACCCGTTCGGCATGACCGGCGCCCGGATCACCGCGACCCTGATCAACTCACTGCAGTGGCACGACAAGCAACTCGGCGTCGAGTCAATGTGCGTGGGTGGCGGCCAGGGCATGGCCATGGTCCTCGAACGGCTCAGCCGATTGACGGGCTTCGCCGGTCAGGGCGCCGGCCAGCCTTCGCGACCCGGCTGGTTTCGGAGGGGGTGCAGGTCGTCATCTCGGCCGAGATCGGAGCCTGACCCGGTTCTCCGATGTCCGGGCTACCGGGTCATGCTCCGAAGTCCTTCGCGACCTGGGCCATCGAGGCATCGGACTCCCGGTAGACCCGGATCATGTCCTCGCGCAACTCCTTGGGAAACGCCTTCGGCATGAAGCACATCCTTCCAGCGCCGACACATCGACGCAGATCAGATGACACCTATGCGCGCAGCAGACCCGTATGCCGCAGCGCCCGCACAACCTAGAAGTGCATGCGCTCCGTCGGCGCCAGCTTGATCGCGACCATGACCACGACCGTTGGAACCGCTCCCGGATATCCCCAGTCTTGAGCCACTTAAAGATCAGGCATCGCGACCGCTGCAGTGCCCGGAACGCGGAGTAGGGAGCCCGCGAATCCCGCAGTCACGAACAGTCCGGCGCCGTCGTGGTCCAGGCAGACGTTCGTCGGTAGGCATCCGGTCGGAAGCGCGATCGTTCCCACCACACCTCGTACTCGATCGACGAGGTCCAGGCGGTCAGCTCGGAGCAAGGCGACCCAGAACCGATCGCCACGAGTGCGCGCCATCCCGTCGGGATTGGCGTCCTCCGTGAACTTCACGACACGGCAGGGCCCATCGAGTACGCCCGCCGACCATCGATATGCCAGTACGCATCGATCCACCGTCGCTGTGACTAGCAGTTCCGCCTCGTCCGATGTGAAGGCGAGCCCATTGAGAAAGACCGGTCCTTCCGCAAGGAGGACGTCGACCGATCCGTCAACGATGTCGACGGCGAGTACCTTGCCAGGGCGACCGGTCTCGGGCTTTCCCCACTCTAGTTCGGCAACGGTGTCGGTGACCCACAGGCGGCCGTCCGGGCCAAACGCCAGGTCATTCGGCGCCCCCATGTCGGCCGTTGCAAGGTAGTCGACCTTGCCGTTCTCGATGACCTGAACGCCTGCCGGTGCCGGCCCCGATCCGCCCCACACTCCACCGTTCTGGGCGACGTACAACTCTCCGCGTGGCCCTTGCGCGAGACCGTTCGGCCCCCCACCCGTCTCGATACGTTCCACCGATCCGCTCGGGGCGACCAGATACACGCATCCGTGGCTGATGGAGGTCAGGGCCACACGTCCGTCCGGCAACGCGACCGGTCCTTCGGTGAATCCCAAACCGTCGGCAACTACCTCGACACTCATTCCGTCCCTCCGTGCCCGTTGGGTCGCGGTAGATCGCTCACCGGGAACGTCCAAAGCGGCGGGCGCTGCTGTTGCCAGGCTGCCGGGCCCTCGGCAGCGTCGGGGTGGTTCATCAAGACGTGGTGTGCAGCCGTCTCTGCAGCCCCGGTCTGCGCCAAGTCGAGGTCGGACCACAGGATCGACTTGCTCAACGCAACTGAGGCGGGGCTGGCATTCCCGGCGACCTCCCGAGCGATTGCCAGGGCGTGGGGGAGAGTCTCGTCTTGAAGCACAGCGCGGTTCACGATGCCAAGACGTTCCGCTTCACGCCCGTCGATCATTCGACCGGTCAGCAACAGATCCGCGGCAACTGCCCGACCGGCGATGCGCTGCAACGTGTAGTGACTCTGCGCGTCACCCAGCATTCCTCTGCGAACTTGGGGGATCGCCAGCTTCGCGTTCTCGGCAACGATCCTCAGATCACACTGAAGGGCAACGGTCAGGCCGATCCCGATAGCAGGCCCGTTGATCGCAGCAATCACCAGTTTGCGGACGTCCCACGCTGGTGGCGTGATCGGTGATGCCGAGAAGTCCTCGTTCGGAGCAGCGAACGGGTTCGCTCCTGCCGACATATCGGCGCCTGAGCAGAAAGCACGCCCGGCACCGGTCAGAACCACCACCCTGACTTGGTCATCTTGGTCGCAAGAAGTGAACGCCGCGCCCAACTCTCGCGCGGTCCCGGCGGAGAACGCGTTCAGGGTGGCCGGCCCGTCGAGCGTGACCACCGCTACGCCGCACTCGTCGACCTCCATGCGCACAGCCGTGCTCATACGCCCTCCCTGCAGTGGCAACGATCGAACGATTCACGCATGGCAATCACCCTTCCCCGCGGCCAGCGGAACCCGCATGGCGAGAGTCCGCGTGGTGGCAGGCAAGAAGGTGGCCGTCGCCAAGGTCCCGCAACATCGGCGCTTCCGCGGCGCACAAGTCCGTCGCCAAGGGGCACCGCGTACGAAACCGACAACCAGACGGCGGATTGATCGGCGACGGCAGCTCCACACTCCCCACACTGGTAGCGGAGCCTTGCCCGTCACTGACGCCACTCGCACCCGGACCCGAACCCCCAACCCCAGACCCGGCGCCCGAAGACGAGCTGTGCATCTCCGGCACAGAAGCAAGGAGCAACTGCGTGTACGGATGCCGCGCTTCCTCCACCAACTTGCTTGACGGCACCACCTCGCACACCTTGCCGAGGTACATCACCATCACCCGGTCGCTGATGTTCTTCACCACGGCAACGTCGTGAGCGATGAAGAGCACGCTCAGGTTGTATCGCTTCTTGGCGTCTTCCAGCAGGTTGAGGATCTGCGCCTGAACCGACACGTCCAACGCCGAGACCGGCTCGTCACAGATGAGGACCTGAGGGTCCAGCATCAAGGCCCGGGCGATCGACACCCGCTGACACTGTCCGCCCGACAGTTCGTGTGGCCGACGGTCCCAGACCACCTCAGGCCTCAGCCCGACCGCTTCGAGGACCTCACGGATGTCGTCGTCGCTCACCTTGCGGCCCCACGTCCGGGGTCCCTGAGCAACCAGATCCTTGACTCTCCGGCGGGGATTCAATGATGAGATCGGATCCTGGAAGATCATCTGCATCCGCGCCCGGTCCGTCCGCAAGGCCGCTCCGCGGCGCCCGGTGAGTTCCTTCCCTTGAAGCTTCACGGAGCCGGCGGTGGGTGGAGGCAACTGCATGAGAGCGCGAGCAGCGCTCGACTTGCCTGATCCGGATTCACCGAGGATTCCGACGGTCTCACCATCCGCGAGATCCAGGCTGACCCCAGAGACCGCGTGCACGACCTGGCCATCCGCGAGCGGGAACTCGACGACGAGATCACTGACACTGAGTACCGGCGCACCAGACTTGGCCGAAGCGCCGCTGGCCCCGCCGGAAGGCGCGTCCGCCTGGTGCCTGACCTGAACCGTGTTGGCTGATGCCATCAGGTGTCTCCTGACGTATTCGAAGCAGTAGAGATAAGCGGGTTGACGGGGTAGTGACACGCGGTGCCGTGAGTCCCGTCGAAGATGAGCTGCGGCGGCTGCACGCGACAGTCGTCATGAACTGCATCGCACCGCGCGGCGAACCGACACCCGCTGGGCGGCATGACGAGGTCCGGTGGCGTGCCATCGATCGCCGCAAGCCTCTGATGAGGAGCACCCTTCAGCGACGGGATTGCCGCCAGGAGCGCGGACGCATAGGGGTGTCGCGGAGCGTCGAACAGCGACCGAGCGTCGGCGGTCTCCACAATCTCGCCGCCGTACATGACCGCCACACGATCGGTGCGGCCAGCGACAACGCCGAGGTCGTGGCTGATCATGATGACTGCCATTCCGAGTTCCCCACGCAGACGATCGAGCAAGTCGAGAATCTGGCGCTGAACGGTGACGTCGAGAGCAGTCGTGGGCTCGTCGGCGATCAGGAGCTTGGGGCGGTTGGCCAAGGCCATCGCGATGACAACTCGCTGACGCATGCCACCTGAGAGCTGGTGCGGGAACTGATTGATCCGGCGCCGTGGATCGGGGATTCCAACCATGTCCAGAAGATCGAGAGCCTGACCAACTGCGTCACGCCGTGTGACCTGCTGATGCTTGCGCACCGCCTCGACAAGGTGGGTGCCGACCCGTTTGACCGGGTTGAGCGCAGTCATGGGGTCCTGGAAGACCATGCCGACCTCCGGGCCCCACATCGCACGCAGTTGCGAGGGCTCCAGACCGAGGACATCACGACCGTCGAGTTTGACCGTGCCGGACAGCGCGAACCGCGGATCGGAGCAATGCAAGCCCATGATCGTGCGAGCCAGGACGGACTTCCCACTGCCCGATTCGCCGACGATGCCGAGGACCTCGCCGCGATCCAATGACAGAGAGACCCCGTCGACCGCGGTCAACGGTCCACGTCCTGTCGTGATCACCGCCGACAGGTTCTCCACGACCAGCAACGGGCGCCCCACCTCTCGACCCACACCGACGGCAGTCTCAGAACTGTGTGAATCCGCTCCAACTCCTGCGTTGGTGCCATCACCGAAGGAGACAGACAAGGTGGCCCCCTAGAGCTTTCCGGCGCGGGAGTCGAAGCGCGACCGCGCTCGCTCTCCTAGCGCGTTGAATGCGAAGACCGTGAAGAACAGCACCACGCCTGGTACCAGGACAATGTGCGGGTTCTGTTCGAAAACCCGTCCTTGCCCCTCGGCGATCATGTTGCCCCACGAGGGTGCCGGCGCTTCGACCCCGAGGCCCAAGAAGCTCAACGATGCCTCGGCCACGATCAGCACCGAGATCATCACCATGCCGTACGAAGCCAGCGGCAAGGCAACGTTGGGAAGCAGCTCGCGAACCATGACTCGAAGGTTCGAGGCCCCCATCGCGCGGCCTGCCATGACGAACTCGCGTTCAGCCAACGCCATCGTGCTTGCTCGCGCGATGCGGATCATGCTCGGCGTGGCGAGAAGCGACAGTGCGAACGCGATGTTCTGGAGGGTCGGTTCAAGGACTGTCGCCAAGGCAATCAGCAAGATGAGCGGCGGAACTGCCAAGAAGGAGTTGGTCAGGACACTCGCTACCCAGTCGACGGGACCGCGTCGGAAGCCCGCCACGATGCCGACCAAGCCTCCGAACACCATGCCCATGAGCACGGCGCCGATGGAGACGATGAGCGACACGCGAGCGCCGTACAGAACCCTAGTGAGCAGGTCGAGCCCGAAGTTGTTCGTTCCGAGCGGATGCGCCGACAGCAGGTCCGGCCGAGCCATCGTCGGCTCCGACAGTGTCGCTGCAAGATCCTGATGCTCGCCGATTGGCAGCAGCGGCGCGAACACCGCAGCGCTGATCAGGACGATCAGCCAGACCGCACACAGCCAGGCAGTCACGTCGACGTGCGGTCCGAAACGCCGCCGAGCGACCTTGCCAATACCGTTGAACAGCAGTGCCGCACCGATCACAACGACGAGGACTTGGAGCCAACCGCCGTTGCGAATCCCGCCGATAGCAACAGCGAGAATCACCAACCCGGCGCACAGAAGCATCGGTCCGAGGAGCCGCGTCAGCAGAGGCATTTCCTGGGTAGGTGGAACCGGAGTCGGCTCAGATGAGGTGCGAGTCGCCGCCGAGGGTGACTCGTTGATTGCGGACTCAGGCATGAGACCTTCTCACTCGGGGGTCCAGGTAGCCGTAGCTGAGATCAATGAGGGCGTTCGTCGCGACGTAGATGAGCGCGATCACGAGTACCGCTCCCTGGACGGTGACGTAGTCACCGGTCCGGGCGGCACCGACGACGAGCGTGCCCATCCCCGGCAATGCGAACAGGTACTCGACGATGACTGTGCTGCCGATCAAACGACCCAAACTGATTCCCAGGATCGTCACAGCGGAGAACGACGAGGGCCGGAGGGCATCGCTGAACATGATGTGCACGGTGCCCATACCCTTCGCACGCGCGGCAAGGATGTAGTCCTCTTGAAGGGTCGTGATGAGGTCGCTACGCAGGACCCGCGTCAACAGCGCCGTTTCGGCCAACGCAATCGTCAGGGCGGGAAGAAACGCGTGGTAGAGATTCGCGCCCAAGCCCTCGTCGAGCCGTGACCACTCTGCTCGTGGGAACCAACCGAGCCCGTTCGACAGGAGCCAGATCAGGAGCAAGCCGGCGAGAAAGCTCGGAACAGACAGCACCGAGAAGGTGCCGGCGCTGATCCACCGGTCGATTCGTCCGCCGGCGTGGTAGGCAGACCACATCGCCAACGGAATGCTGAACAGCAACGCCATCCCGACGCCAAGCAGGGCAAGTTCGACGCTGACCGGCAGCGCCGCCATGATCCGATCGAGAACATCGTGGTAGGGCGGCACGATCGATGCACCCAAGTCGCCGTGGGCGGCTGACCCGAGCCAATCCGCATAGCGCTCCAGCAACGGATCGTTCAGTCCGAGGTCCTCGCGGACCGCCTCGTAGTCGGCCTGGGTGTGGCCCTCGCCCAGGATCGTCACAGCTGGATCGGTATCGATCAGCGACAGGAGGGCGAACGTGCCCAGGCTGACCAGGAACAGAACGGCCATCAGCTCGGCGACACGGACGAAGAGCCGGCGGGTGCGCCGCCACGCGCCGGCCCGGCGCCGAGCCCGAAGGCTCGGCGCCGCCGACGCGGAGCCCAACGCTCCGGCGTCGTCCTTCACAGACTGGTTGGTCATCCCACCCAAGCCTGATCGAACAGGATCATCGAGTTCGACGCTCCCTTGATGCCGTGCACGTTGTCGGCCCAGAACGACACCTCAGCGAAAGGCATCCAGGTCAGGAACGGCACGGTGTCGTTGTACGCCTGCTGGATCTCGCCGAGTGCCTCTCGCGCAGTGGCGTCATCCGGAGCGCCCTGCAACTTCTCCAGCGCCGCGTCCATCTCGGGGCTGGTTGCCATGCCGTACGTCTGGGTGCCCGTGCTGTGCAGCGTGGCGAACATCTTCGAGTAGGGGTCTGCCTCGCGATAGTTGAGCCCCCAACCGGCGAGGTCGTAGTCCCGTTCGACCGCCATCCGACTAACGAGGTCGGCGATGGTCTGGACGAGTTCGATCTCGACCTTGAACCCGACCGATTCCAGGACGGCCTTGATGACCTGACCGGTGTCGCGCGACGCCGAGGTGTTCGAGTCCAGGTAGGTGATCTTCCCGTCGTATCCGTCAGCCTTCGCGGCTTCGAGCAGCTTCTTCGCTTCGTTGGTGTCCGGCTCAAGCACCTTCACATCGGGCGTGTACCAGCGCGAGTACTCGGGGAAGATGCGAGGACTCGAGTAGCCGTGGCCGTCGTACACGCGGTTACGGACGATCTCGGGATCGATCGCCAGCTGCAGGGCACGACGGACCCGAGGGTCGGCACCGGGCCGCCCCTCCGAGGCGTTGATGAGGGCGGTGTCGCTGATCGCGACAAGGTTCGAGTAGCCGCGAACACCCTCGCCGAGCAGCGTGTCGACGATGTCGGGGTCACGGAAGTAGCCGGCCTGGATGCTGCCCTTCTCGAACGAGTCCTGAGCAGTGGTCTGCTCTCCGAGGTACACGAAGCGCAGTTCGTCGAGGTGCGGCCGGCCGTTCCAGTAGGACTCAGCGGACTCCATCAGGAGTTCCTCGCCGGGACGCTGCTCCTTCAGGGTGAACGGCCCTGCTCCGACCGGCTTGAAGCCCGGACCCACGGGACCGGACGCTGCCGCGACGATCATTCCCGGGCCGCTGCTCAGCAGCGAGTCGAACCAGGCGAACGGCGCCTTCATCGTGTAGACCACGGTGAGGTCGTCTCGGGGGTTGGCGTCCTGGACGTTGCCGTTCCAGAGCGCTGCCTCCGGCGACCGGTTCTGGGCGTACCGCTGCTGGCTCTTCACGACAGCAGCCGCGTCGAGCGGGGTGCCGTCAGAGAACTTCACCCCTTCGCGCAGCGTGAGCGTCCACTCGGTCTGGTCCTCGTTGGCCTCCAAGGACTTCGCAAGCTGAGGAACGAACACCTTCTGCTCGCTGTCATAGCGCATCAGGGTGTCGTAGATCGCCGCCATTTCGACACCACCGGTCGAGGCGGACGCGATCGTCATCGCGGGGTCCAGGCTGGTGGGTTCGGTCAGACCGGAGTACGTCAGTGTCCCTCCATCCGCCGGCTTCTCGCCCGCGTCGTCGTGGGATCCGACCATTCCGTCGACGTACTCGAACTTGCCCTTCGCGGGCGTCTCACTCTTGTCGGTGCTGCCGCACCCGGTGAGCAGCACGGTGAACGTCGTCACCAGGGCGACCAGGGCAGGCCCTGATCGCAGTTGAAGCATCTTCCGATTCATCGGGTTCCTCTCAGGTGGTGTCGGCGCGGTCGCGCGGACGGACGGTGCAGCGTCAACGGCGGTCACGGCCTAGAAGCGTTGCTTCGGCTCGACTTCGCTGGCTGCGGTATGCGAGCCCGAGCCCGACTGGTGTTTCGCTCATCGACGCTGCCCATTGGGAGACGGGAGGCGACGGCGCATACTGCATTCCCAAACGAGACAGGTGTCGCGGGAAGGAGCGAGGGATGGGAGCCCCACAGGAAGAGGCCGGTGGGAGTCGCGCGGACGAAAAGCCACGCCGCGGATCCGTCGTCGAACGCGTCAGCGGCATTCTCGACGCGTTCCGATCCGGCCCCGACCGACTCCTGCTTGAAGAAGTCGCAGCCTTGGCGGGCCTTCCACGTTCGACGACATTCCGGTTGATGCGGCAGCTCGCTGACCTTGGATGGCTGGTGCACGACGGACGCGGCTACGGCCTCGGCGACCGCGCCGTCGGTCTGTCGGCGCGAGCGAATGACTACGGGGGATTGCGCACCGCAGCCGCCGGTACCGTAAATCAGCTCTACTGCCAGTTGGGGGCCGTAGTTCACCTGGCCGTTCTCGAAGGCGGCATGCTCGTCTACCTCGACAAGCTCGGCGGACCGATGCTCGACTCGATTCCGTCCACAGTGGGTGGCCGGCTTCCGGCCGATGCAACGCCGATGGGCCGGGCAATGCTCGCGGCGCTCGCGCCAGAACGCGTCGACGCACTCGTGTTGAGCACGGTCGATGAACCTCGCCGTCATCCGATTGATCTCCACGGACTGCATAACCAACTCGCGCAATGCAGGCAGCGTGGCTACGACCTCGTTCGAAACGCTGGCCCCCGGCGAATCGTGGCCCTCGGCGCCGCCGCGCACGGCCCGGACGGGCTCCTGGCTTCGATCGGCATCTCCTCCAGCGAAGGACGCCTGACCGTGGAGCGCGCTGCGCCGATACTGCTCGCAGCGGTGCGACGGCTTACCGCCGACATCGGCGGAACAAACAGCCCCCGCCGGCCCCGGCCGGTTGCGCAGGAGAGCGCCTGACCGAACCCGGCGGACGTGGGGACAAGACATCACCGGCGCAGGGTGCCCGGAGGGAGTGATCTGCTTCACTCCCGTTCCCATCAGGCGAAACCTGCGATTCGGGACGACCGGCGTCATCGCGTGACCAGGCGGTGAGAGAGCTCCCACAGCGCATTGGCCCTTTCAGCATCGACGGCGTAGTCCTCGACGTCGTCGCTGATGCCGCAGGACGCAAGGTAGAGCCCACCACGGTCCTTGAGGGTGGTCGTGGTTGCAGCCCACACGCTGGTTGCCGCACCGTGCTCGACACCGACGTAGCGGATCGGAGTCGCCGCTCCGGAGCGAACTTGTGCGGCGCGAGCCTTCATCTCTGCAATGTCGGTCTTGTCCATGAATCGGGACAGATCGGTCAGCACGGTTCCGGGGTGAATCGCGTAGGAGTGGACGTCCTTGCTTCCGAGCCGCTCCTCGAGTTCAACGGTGAACAGGATGTTCGCTGTCTTGGACGCGCCATAGGCATCGAACTTGTCGTAGTCCCGGCGCTCCCAGAGGAGGTCGCTCAGATCGACATCACCCAGTCGGTGTCCACCCGAGCTGAGGTTCAGGACGCGGGCCGACGTTGACCTGAGCAGGAGAGGTTCAAGCAGGGACGTGAAGAGGAAGTGGCCCAGGTGATTGGTGCCGATCTGGAGCTCGAACCCGTCTTCCGTTCGCTCAAAGGGTGTGAACATGACTCCCGCGTTGTTGATCAGGACGTCGATCCGTTCGAGCGTGCTGTTGAGCTGCCGTGCCGCCCGCGCAACGCTCGCGAGTGAGGTGAGATCGAGACTGACGGTCCGGATCTCTGCGTTGGGCGCTCCGCGGAGGATGTGTTCACGTTCCGTCTGCAACCGGTTCCGGTCGCGCCCGGCCAGCACGACGCGGGCGCCTGCACCTGCGAGGACGCGCGCGGTCTCGCGCCCGATTCCCGAGGTTGCGCCGGTCACCACGATCGTGAGGTGGTCGAGTTCCAGGTCCGAAGCGACTGCTTCGGCAGTGAGGTCCGCATTGGGCGAGTGCTCGGCAGAGTCCGCAGCTGGCGCAGCCGGCGTCCGACTGGTCGTCGCTCGCCGCGCGGGGTTGTTCAGAGCAGACGCACTCTTGGCTGAGTTGATGTGGGGGTTGTTCATCAGTTTGGCTCCTGTGGCCACGGTGGGAGGTTTGCGCTTGTGTCCGATGCCTGGCTGCACACCTGCGGTGCGGTCGGTGGGGCCAGGACGCTTCAGTCGAGAGACACGAGGCGGCGGACGACCTTGCCGGTCGCGTTGCGTGGCAGCACCTCGGTAGTCACGTGCCAGCGGGTGGGCACCTTGTACCGGGCCAGCCGGTCAGACAGGAAGTGACGCAGGTTCTCGGGCGACAGGTCCGAATCCGAGGCCACGACGACGACCGCCCCGACCTCCTGCCCCCACTCCGGATGCGGAAGACCGATGGCGACGCACTCGCGCACCTTCGGGTGCTCCTCGAGTGCCGACTCGATCTCGGCCGGATAGATGTTCTCGCCGCCCCGGAGGATCAGGTCTGAGCGCCGACTCGCGATCTGCAGCCGGCCGTCGTGGAAGGACCCGAGGTCCCCTGTCCGGAACCAACCGTCTTCGTCGAATGAGCCTGCGGTGGCGTCTGGGTCACCCCAGTAACCGATCATGATCAGCGGACCTCGAAGCCAGATCTCGCCCTCGACGCCGTCCGGAACCTGAAGTCCGCGCTGGTCTCGGACGACGAGCTGCGTCAGGGGGATCGGTCGGCCCACGGTTTCTGGATTCGCACGGACCTCCTCGCCAGAGGCAAGCGTCGCCGCAGTCGACGACTCGGTCATGCCGTAGGAGGTGCCCATGTTCTGCGATGCGATAGGAAGGGCAGAGCGCACACGCTCCTTGAGCGAGGCCGACGACGGCGCCGCATTCAGCGTGAGTGACCTCAACGAACTGAGGTCATAGGCATCCAGGCCATGCCGTTCGGCGTGTTCGACCAGGCGCGCTGCCATCGTGGGAACAGCACCCCAGTTGGTGACGCGTTCACGCTCGATGAGGCGAAGTACCCCGTCGATGTCGAACCGGCCTGTATGCATGACCGCGGTGTCGCCAGTCACTGCCCGAACGACGGCCAGATTGTGAAGTGCCGCGATGTGGAACAGCGGGGTGGCCAATAGCCATCGGCGCTCCGACGGCACGGCGCCCATCTCGGCCGCGATGGCGTCGTTCAGCAGATGGAGCCACACCGCCCCGATGACGTTGCGATGGGAGTGAGTGGCGCCCTTGGCGCGTCCTGAGGTACCGCTGGTGAACAAGATGACGGCTGGGTCGTCCTCACCCAGGTCAGCCGGTTCGTCTGGCAGCGGAACGCCGGCGTTGCGGCTGATGATCGACGGCAGATCGTCCTCGATGCTCAGGACGCCACTCTGGGTGGCAGCGTGGATGAGCTCCCGGCGAGGCGCGTCGGCTATCACGACCCTCGGCGAAGTGAGCTCGAGGCCGTGCGCGATCTCCTGCCGGGCCCACTGCGAGTTCATGCCTACGGCAACGGCACCCAGGGACGTGATGGCCCAGAACGCCACGATCCACTCAGGGCTGTTGGCTGCACAGATCGCGACGCGATCTCCCTTGCGTACGCCATAGTCGTCGCGGAGAGTGACGCTGACGGCAGCAACAGCGTCGAGGTGCTGCGCGAACGTCAGACGAGATGACTCGGTGACGAGATAGTCGCGATCGGAAAACGCCGCCGATCCTCGCAACAACTCCCCAAGCGTGCGCTGACGGTTGACGAAGACGTCCATCTGGCGGCCCCGAACGTTCTCGCATCGCAGTTCGAACGGCTGGTTAGGAGCGGTCAGTCGCGCTGTCGCCTCATCGCGAGTCACGACCGATGGGTCCTCGGGGTGCTTCATGGCGCCGGACCGTATGAAGCCCAGGGGGACGTCGGCACAGCCGTTCCCACTGGGCGAAACCGAGCGACGGAGTTCTGGTGTGCCGGTCCTCCGTGAAAGTGGCGGCGAGGCATGGGGCCGTGCTAGAACTGCAAAACGAAAATCATTTTTCATTCACAAGGAGGATCGATGGCCACCCCCCAGACTCGGCCGGACGGCGTCCCCCCTGTTGCCCACATCGCCCGCATGACCACCGTCATGGACTGTCTTTCTGACGCCTTCTCGACGGTCACGCTCGATCAGGTCGCGCATCGCACCAGGCTGTCGCGTTCCTCGACTTACCGCATCCTTCGGCACCTGACTGAGGCGGGCTGGGTGGAGTACTCGGCCGGCCGCTACCGACTGGGCGAACGGGCTGTAGGCATCACAGGTCCCGACGTCGCGCACCTCGGCCTCAGGCGAGCAGCGTCGCCCGTCCTAGCCGAACTGCGACGCTCCTATGGAATTCATTTTCATCTCTGCGTGCTCACGGCCGGACGGGTTCAGGTGATCGACTCCGTCCTCGGGGAGCGGGCCTACTCCCCTTGGGGTATCGGTGACCTGGCGCTCGCCACGAGTTGCGCGAGTGGCCTTGCGATGTTGTCGACCCTCGACACCTTCGACGCGGAAAAGCGGCTGGCTGCATCTGGGAGTAGTGCAGGGCTCGGAGCACTGCGAACGGCGAGTCCGCGACCGGGTGCAGCTCGGGTGCGAATGGACGTCGGGGGAGAGGTGTGGCACTCCGCCGCGGAGGCGATCCCGGGCCCCCGCCGTGAGGCCTTCGCCGCGATCGAAGCGATGGATCCGGCCACTCTGCGCCTCGACGCCGCCCAGCGTGCACTCACCAAGGCAGCACGAGCCATCGCAAGCGCCCTGGCCGATCAGTCAGCCGCCCGAGACCGTCGTCAGAATTCACGAACCATGGAGGCAGGGGCATGACCTTTCCCTACACATTCGAGCAGCGGGCGATGAGCGACGTCGTCCGCGCATGGGCCAAGGACGTCGACACCATCGCCATCGTGAGAACGATGGAGGACGACCCGAACGCATGGCGCCGACACTGGCGATCCTTCGCCGACCTCGGGCTGCTCGCGACAGCCGAAGGCGGCACGGCTCAACTGGCGGACATGGACCTTGCCGTCGTTCTAGCCATCGCCGGAGAGACCCTCGTCCCCGGGCCACTCCTCTCCACGGTGGCAGCCATCGTCGCGATCGAGACCACCATCGCCTCGGGCGGCGACCCACTCGGTGACCTCGCCTCGATCCGAGAAGCTCTCGTCGTGGGGGCGATCACCGCCGGCATCGCCACCGACATTCAGCATGGCTCCGGGATCGCACTCGGAGCCGATGAACAGGGCGTCCTTCTCGCAGCCGAGAACGGACGCAGCTACCTGATCCAGCCCGACGGCTTCAACGTCTCCCCAGCCGACGCCCTCGACTTCTCCCAGCCGACCGGGACAGTGCGCATCCATCCTGCTGCCGCGCGACTTTCGATCTCGCTGAGCCAAGACGAACTACGCACAGTCGTCGAAGTCCTCGTCACCGCCGCGCTGAGCGGCGTCGCCAGGTGGGGGGCCCAAACGATGGCCACCTACGCCGGAATCCGAGAGCAGTTCGGACAGCCCATCGGCAAGTTCCAGGCAGTCAAGCACCTCTGCGCCGAGGCCCACTGCGGTGCCGAACGGCTGACCGCACTCGCTTGGGGCGGCATGCAGGCCGTCGCCGAGAGCACGAGCGACGCCGCCATCGTCGGTGCGGCCGGCGCCGCCGTCGGACTCGACGACGCAGTCCGCGTCTGCCAGAGCACGATCCAGGTCCTGGGCGGCATCGGATACTCGTTCGAACACGACGCCCACCTGTACTTCCGACGGGCTCTCGCCCTCCGGCAGTACGTCGGGGCAGAGCGAGCCGCCACACGAGCCGCCAGGCTCGCCCTTCGGGGTGAACGTCCCCGCCTGACCCACCCCAACCACGGACACACCCTCGACGAGAGCACTCGGTCGAAGGTGGCCGACGTCGCGAACCTCGCGCCAGCCGAGCGACAGCGTGCTCTGGCCGACCACGGCTTGGTGATGCCAGACCTTGCCCCCCCGCACGGACTGGGCGCTGACCTACCGAAGCAACTCGCGATCGAAGAAGCGCTCCGGGCCACCGGCGTAGAGCGCGCCGAACTGAACATCACGAACTGGGTCGTGCCCACCCTGCTCGAGCACGGAAGCCAAGAGCTCATCGATCTACTCGTGACACCCTCGCTGCGCGGCGATCTGCTGTGGTGTCAGCTGTTTTCGGAGCCTGGAGCAGGATCAGACCTGGCCGGTCTGCGAACCAAAGCCCGGCGGGTCGACGGCGGCTGGGAGATCAGCGGCCAGAAGGTCTGGAATTCGTTCGCGCGCGACGCGGACTGGGGACTGCTGCTGGCACGCACCGACGCTGATCAGACGCGCCATGCCGGGCTCACCATGTTCGTGCTCGACATGAGCGCCCCCGGTATCAGGTGCCGGCCCCTACGTGAGATCACCGGCGAATCGCTGTTCAACGAAGTCTTCCTCGACGGCGTCTTCATCCCCGATGCGCACGCGGTCGGGAAGGTTGATGACGGCTGGGCCGTCGCTCGAACCACCCTTGCCAGCGAGCGCGTAGCCATGGGTGGCGCCGGCGCGTTCGGCGCGGAGGAGGAGCACCTCCTAGAGCTCGTCGCTTCGTCGGACAGTCCGCCTCACGAGGTTCGGGTCGGACGGCACGTCGCCGAAGCGGTCGCGGTCTCACTCCTGGGAAAGCTGCGGATCGCCCGAGTGCTGGCCGGCAACGCCACAGGCGTGGAGGCCATGGTCACCAAGGTCCTCGGCGTTCGCCACCGGCAGGCACTGGCCGAATCAACCCTGAGCGCCCTAGGACAAGCAGGGGCGATCGCGACCGATGAAGGAAGCCACGTGCTGATGGTCCGATGCCTTTCCATTGCAGGAGGTTCAGAGCAGGTGCTCCTCTCAGCAATCGCTGAGCGAGGCATGGGGGTTCCGCGATGAAGGTGTTCCTCCAGCTCGACACGCCGCTGTCCGAGGTCTCCACGCGAATCGACAACCTTCTCACCAGCGGCACCAACGGCCTGTTCACCTTCGAGGGCAGGCACGATGTCTTCATCCCACTAGCCATCGCAGCATCGTCCGGTTGCGGCCTGGACCTGATGACCAACGTCGCAATCGCAATGCCCCGGTCGCCGCTGCACCTTGCACACGCGGCCTGGGATCTGCAGCTCTTGAGCGGTGGCCGATTCCGACTCGGGCTCGGCTCACAGGTACGCGCCCATATCGAACGTCGCTACGGGGCTACCTGGACCAAACCCGTCGCCAAGATGCGCGAGTCCGTTCTGGCAATCCGCGAGATCCTCACGGCGTGGGACGAGGGCCGCCAGCCAAAGCATGAGGGCGAGTTCTTCACCCACACCCTCAGCAGTCCGAACTTCTCCCCCGGACCCCACCCGTTCGGGCGCCCACCCGTCCTCATGGGCGCACTAGGTCCTCTGATGACCCGCGCAGCAGCCGAGGTCGCCGACGGGCTCTTGGTGATGCCGTTCAACAGCCGGCGTCATCTTGAGGAGCGGACCTTCCCGGAGATCAGCCGCGGCTTGGACAGGGGAGAGCGCGAAGCGGACTCGTTCGAGATCATTCCTCAGGTCGTCGTCGCTCTGGGGAGCACGCCAGAACGGCTCCAAGCCGCACGTGAAGGCGCCCGGAAGCTCCTTGCGTTCTATGCGTCGACCCCGGCCTACACGCCGGTCCTTGAGTCTGAAGGATGCCCTGAGGTGCACGAGCAGGTCAGGACGATCGCACGTGAGGGGAACTGGGAGTCACTCGAGGAGGTGTTCCCAAACGATCTACTCACCAGGATCGGCGTAGAGGGCACTCCACGAGAGGCTGCACGTCAAGTGGCTGCCCGGTTCGGAGACTTCGCCGAGACCGTGTGCTGCTACTTCCCTGGCTACCAGCCGACCACCGACGAGGTGCGCGACTTCGTCGAAGCCCTCCAGGAAAAGGCAGCGCCCGGGCCCGGAGGCCTGGGCGCGGTCTTGAAGGCGACGTCACCGCTCGCATCTGCCGTCAGTTGATCCATCAGGCGGCGCGGCGGTAGGCCGCGCCGCAACTAGAATCCAGCAGAAGCATGGGGGCCGAGCGGTCCTGATGAAGGAGTCCACTCATGGCACGACCCGCCAAGACACGCGCCCCGCTGGTGCCGCGGTCCGCGCAGCAGCGTGATCGTCGCGATCGCGTGTTGCGGGTCGCCTCGCACCTGGTGTCGACTACCGGCCTTGAGGGTCTGCAAATGACCGACGTCGCCAAGGAGGCGGACGTCGGCATCGCCACGCTGTACCGGTACTTTCCGTCCAAGACGCACCTGATGGTGGCAGTCCAAGCGCAGCAAGTCGAGCGGTTCGCCGAGCAGGTCACCTCCTCAATAGATCTCGGGACTCCGCGCGAGACGCTGGTTGCAGATGCTCTCGTGGACGCGGCTCGCAGCATGCTGCGACGGCCATTGCTCGGCTCGGCTTTGGTGCTGTCGTCGAACATTGCTAACCCGGCGGCAGTTCCGGACGTGACTCGGATCGACTCGACGTTTCGTCAGATGATCATGACGCTGCTCGGCATCGACGACCCGACGCAGCGGGATGTGACGGCGGTGCGCCTACTCTTGCAGGTCTGGCACGGTGTTGTGATGGCCGCGCTGAATGGGCGCATGTCGTTCATCGACGCAGAAAGCGACGTGCGCTTGGCGGCGGAGGTCCTGTTGCCACTCCGTTCGTCGGGGTCAGGGCAACCGCCTACTGATGAACGTCCGACCTTGGCTCTCGGGGCGGCTGGTTCTGTTGCTCCTTAGGAGCAGCCAAAGGTCGCGACGTGCGCAGCTTGAATGTTGTTCCTTCGCTCCCCTGAACGAGCAGCCCTTCCTTCCAGCCAGGCGCGCTGCGGCGTAGGCCGGTTGTGAGGCGTCCCGTCAGGTGTGGCAGTTGGCGCGGCACGGCACGTTGATGCCCGGCGCCGGCATACGGCCCTAAGGGCAGGTCGGACCGCACTCGCGCGGTAGCGAGAATCGATCATGCCCGTTCGGTTCGCGGGTGGAATGAGACCCTTCGAGTGGTGGGTCTGGAACGTCGACACCGCACCGCGCGGTTCCCGGGTCGGTTCGAACGCTGGCCCTGTCGGATGAGCGGCCGGTCAGGCCTGCAGCGTGGCGAGTTGCTCGGGAATGACAGAGCCCCGTAGGGTGGTGGGCTTTGAGGTGATCCTCGATGCCTACGCGTCGCTGCTCTCGATCGCGGCGACTGGGTCAGTATCGCTGGTGTCGTAGAGCTTGGCCATGGATCCTTCCGACAGGTAGCGGCGGTCGCCGGCGATCCATTCGTCGTGCATGTCGATCAGCACCGCGCCGACCAGTCGGATCACCGCGGCGGCGTTGGGGAAGATGCCCACGACCCGGCCTCGGCGCTTGATCTCCTTGTTGACCCGCTCGAGCGGGTTGGTCGACCAGATCTTGCGCCAGTGCTCGCGCGGGAACGCGGTGAACGCCAGCACTTCAGCTTTGGCGTCGTCCATGTAGGGACCGATCCTGGGCCACCTGACGGCGAGCTCGTCGCGGGTCTTGTCCCACGCCGCGTCGATGTCGGCGGGCTTGGGCTGGGTGAAGATCATCCGGAACGCCGCGGCCACGTAGTCGACCTGGCCCTTGGGGACGTGTGCCAGCAGGTTGCGGGCGAAGTGGACCCGACAGCGTTGGTGCGCCGCACCTTGGAAGGCCCGGTTCAGGGCCTTGACCAGGCCGGCGTGCTGGTCGCTGATCACGAGCCGCACCCCGGACAGGCCGCGTTGCTTCAAGGACAGTAGGAAGCTGCGCCAGAAGACCTCGTCCTCGCTGTCACCGACGTCCAGGCCGAGGATCTCCCGCTCCCCGGCGGCGGTCACGCCGGTCGCGACGACCACGGCCATCGACACGACCTGTCCGCCCTCGCCAGGTGCGTTGCGGACGTGGAGGTAGGTCGCATCCAAGTAGATGTAGGGGAACTCGAGTGATCCAGGGGCCGGGTGCGGAACGCGCCCACGACTCATCGAGGTTGGCGCAGATCCGAGAGACCTCCGACTTGCTGATCCCGGTGCCGCCCATCGCTTCGACCAGGTCGTCGACGCTTCGGGTGCTGACGCCGTGGACGTAGGCCTCCATCACGACCGCGTACAACGCCTGATCGATGCGGCGGCGGGGTTCGAGGATGATCGGGAAGAACGAGCCCTTGCGCAGCTTCGGGATCCGCAGCTCGACATCGCCGGCCTTGGTGGTCAACTGCCGGGACCGGTGCCCGTTGCGCTCGTTCACACGATCATCGGACCGCTCGTAGGGAGCGGCGCCGATATGGTCGGTGGCTTCGAGCTCGATGAGTTCTTGGAGCGCGACCCGGACCGATTCACGGATCAGGTCCACGCCATCGCCGGCACGGAATGCCTCCCTCGAGGATCTCGGACAGGGCAGACGGGGGTAAGGCCATCGGTGGTTCTCCTTCAGGTGCGTGACTTCGCCGTTCACACCGAAGATCCCGCCGATGGCCGCCTACGTCTTCACCCCCCCGCCGTCGGCCCTCAAACCCCACCACTCCCAGGGGCTCTTACCTCGGGAATCTTGTTGACCGGCGAGTTGACCAAGTGCGGCGCCGGGCAGAGGGCTCGCGTTCTTCTTGCCGGACAGCGGTTCGCCGCTGCCTGGGCACGAGTCGGGCAAACCCCACGCTGCATCTATGCGGGCTCGATTCGTGGGTCTCCCACAGAAGCGGGCATCACGCCTCGTGCTGTCGGCTGCTGTGTCCCCTATGTGCGACAGACAGTTGCGACCGTCGCCGCCCTCCGCGACGGGAGGTGCCGGGAGGCGGGCGGCGGGGGACGGCGACGGACGGGCTCAGCGACCGGAGAACTCGGGCGCGCGCTTCTCAAGGAAGGCGCGCGGGCCCTCCTTGGCGTCCTCCGAGGAGAACACCGCCGCCCCGATCTTCGCGTCGTCGGCCCAGCACTCCTCCTCGTGCTTGCCCTCCGAGTCGCGCATCGTCTTCAGGATCGCCTGCACGGCGAGCGGGCCGTTGGCCGCGATCCTGTCCGCGATCTCGTGCGCGATGCCTTCTGGTCCAGGGACGCTCAGCTCTCCCAGGAGCCGCCGGAGTGTGGAATCAAGATCCGGCACAGGCGACGATGAGCTGCAGCGGGCTTGAGGCCACGCCGACGAACTACTCGGCCAGATGGGTCAAGTCGACCGGGTTTCGGTAAGCGCCCACGCGAGCGAGCGCGAGCAGGAGGTCCCGCACATTCGCCGATCCGTCGTTGTGGGCGATCTGGTCACCGAACATGACGCGGATCAGGCGTTCCTCCTCGGCGAGCCCGTATCTAAGGGTGACCTGGTCGATGTAGTACTGATCCTCGACTGAGGACAGAATGGCGTTGGTGTCCACCTGGGCATCGCCGGATTCCTCTGCGTCGATGCGGATGGAACGCGCCAGGCCGCGTAGGACAATCTGCATCAGCCGCGCGTCCCCGAGCCCACCCTGGATCGCCTCCCACGTCGCGCTAGATACGCCTCCACGCTTCTTGAGGGTGTAGCCAAGGGTCGGGAAGCGGAATGCGGCATCCCCGGTCTCGTATGACAGCAACCCGGCACGCATGAACCAGCCGTCAGCGGCGTTGTCGTCGCCTTGGGCTCGCATGGACAGACCCAAGGTGGCGCCCTTCGCCTGCCAGGTTGATATTCCCTGGTTGCACAGCGACGACAACTCGACATCGTCGAGCTCCGCAGCCAAGGCTTCGAGGTGCTGGACGGTCACGCGGGCAGCGATGAACCGCCAGAACTCAGCGTTGTCTGTGACTCCTTCGCTGCGCAGCAGCCACGGCAGGAGCTCTCGGGCTTCCTGCATCGAGAAGGGTGCCGCGTCGTCGCTTGTCGTTGGCAGCTCGGCACCGTGAGCGGCTGAGACCACCGCGGCCACCGTCGTCACCCGCGAGAGCCCTTCCGCGTTGAGGACTTCCGATAGTTGCGTGAGTACGTCAGCGGCGCCATCGAGGACCGGCGCGGCCGTCTCCTGGTCGACTAAGCCCTGGCCGGTGGGAAGGATGGCTGCGGCAACGGCGCCAGTCAGGGGCGAGGTCGAATTTTCCTGCGACCCGGTGAACATGTCGACAGTGGCCGCGTTGGTCACCAGTACGGATCGGTTCTCGGACTGCGTCACGCCGAGGCGCTGAAGGGTTTCGCTCCGGTCGCCGTCATCTCGTCGGCCAACAGAAAGAAAGATCGGGGCGACCTCAGCGAGCCGTTGCACGTCGCGGCCGGCGGCGAGCTCGTCGTAGGACCGTCGGACATAGAGCGGCCTCTCGCCGGGACGGTCGGGCCAGCTGAGCACGAGGTCTGGGGCGGCGCTGTGGTTGAAGTGGCCAGTGTCATGAATCTTGACAGTTGGGTCCAGCTCTTCGACGGAGCGCACGACGGCGCTCTTGACCTGTCGGACGTACTCGAACAAGTTCGTCTCGTCTTCGGCTGCGGCCATCGCATCACTCAGTGCTGCCACAGTCCTGGCCCCTCTCGTTCAAGCACTGTCATGACCTTCTTTAGTTCGCCGGCCGTCAGGGTCACGTCCATCTGCCTCTCGTCGAACACAAGGAGCCAGATGCTGGCAGCAACCTTCCGTGCCAACTTCTCGTCGATCTCGTGACCATCGCCCAGGACGTCAGCATTGGCCTCGTCCGCGAGGGCGTCGAGTAGATGCTCTTCGGTGCGCAGGTGAGTCCACGCGACCTTGGTGTTGTCGAAGGGGTTGCTCGTTACCCACAAGAAGTCCTCGTCGACCGCCCCTCCGAGGAGTTCGATCTGCTTCGCGTGGTAGCTGTATGCAATAGCTAGGAAGCGGCGGTACTCCTTGAGCTGACCGCCCTTGGTCGTGTACCGCTTGCACTCGACGGAGAGAGCGCGGCGCTGATGCTTGTCGCCGAGGTGGTGGCCCCGCAGGTCGAACTTCTTCTTCCCGGAAAGAAGTGGAACGGTGCACCTCAACCCGTCTTCGTACGCGTTGACAGGGAACTCCATCCAGGTGGTCGCCTCGAGCCAAGCCTTGACCATTCCCACGCCCTCGCGGCCGCGCTCCTGGACCTCCTCGTCGGGCATGGGGAGAAGATACGGTCTTTGGTGAGCAATTGGCATGCTCCGCGCCGGATGAACCGTCGGATTCTTGAGACGAGGAGGATGTCGAAGTGCGCGCGGGTGGCCGATTCGCCTGTTGCGGCGCAGGCTGAGGGCGCATGGACTGGCGGAGGGGCAGCTAGAGTCGCGGGGCAAGTCCGAGGAGCCTCGGGGCGGGTCGCCGGGATGCGGCGGCGCTGGCAGTGGTTTTATGCATAGCGGTCAACATCAGGAAGTTCGTCGTCCGCGCCACGCGCCTCGACGAGCTGGTCCAGCTCGGCACCCTGACGCCGCACGCCGCCCACTTCCTCGAGGCCGCGGTCCGGGCCGGCCTCAACATCCTCGTCACCGGCGGCACCCAGGCCGGCAAGACCACGATGCTCAACTGCCTGGCCGCCGCGATCCCCGGTGGGGAGCGGGTGATCTCGGCGGAGGAGGTCTTCGAGATCCGCTTCCCCCACCCCGACTGGGTGGCGATGCAGACCCGGCAGGAGGGCCTCGAGGGCACCGGTGAGGTCCGGCTCCGCGACCTGGTCAAGGAGTCGCTGCGGATGCGACCGAGTCGGCTGATCGTGGGAGAGGTGCGGGCCGAGGAGTGTCTCGACCTGCTGCTCGCCCTCAACGCGGGGCTGCCCGGCATGTGCACGCTGCACGCCAACAGCGCCCGCGAGGCGCTGACCAAGGCCTGCACGTTGCCGCTGCTGGCGGGGGAGAACATCTCCGCGCGCTTCGTCGTGCCCACCGTCGCGGCCTCGGTCGACCTCGTCGTCCACGTCGCCCTCGACCCGTACGGCGCCCGCCGGGTCACCGAGATCGTCGCGGTCCCGGGCCGGATGGAGGGCGACGTGATCGAGACCGAGCCGGTGTTCGACTGGCGCGACGGGGCACTGCGGCGCGGGATCGGGCTGCCGCCGCGGCTCGAGCAGTTCGAACGGCTCGGGATCGACGTCGTGGGGCTGCTCCACGAGGCGGACCGAGAGGCGGGCTGAGCCATGGGTGCCCTGGTCGGGCTGGGATTCGGTCTCGGCTGCCTGTTGCTGTGGGCGGCCTTCCGCTGGCCACGCGCCGAGCGGACGTCCCGGTCCGACTCACGCGCACGGCGACTGCTCACCGAGGCGGGCCTGCCCGAGGTCGCGCCGCGCTCGCTCGCCCTGCTGTCGGTCGGCTCGGGCCTCACCGGCTTCGTCGTGGTCCTCGGCCTGACCCGGACCGGGCCGATCGCGGTCGTCCTGGGCGCGGGGGCGGCGTACCTGCCGTGGGCCGTGGTCGCCGGTCGCGTACGCCGGCGGCGGCGCGAGTTCGCGCAGGTCTGGCCCGAGGCTGTCGACGACCTCGCCTCCGCCGTGCGGGCGGGGATGTCGCTGCCCGACGCGGTCGCCGCGCTCGCGGTCCGCGGCCCCGACGCGCTGCGTCCCGCGTTCGACGCCTTCGCCCTCGACTACCAGGTCTCGGGCCGGTTCGACGACTGCCTCGACCGGCTCAAGGACCGGCTCGCCGACCCGGTCGGCGACCGCGTGGTCGAGGGCCTGCGGATCGCCCGCGAGGTGGGCGGCGGCGAGCTCGGGCGCCTGCTGCGCAACCTGTCGGGCTACCTGCGCGACGACCTGCGCACCCGCGCCGAGCTCGAGGCCCGGCAGTCCTGGGCGGTCAACGGCGCGCGGGTCGCGGTGGCGGCGCCGTGGATCGTGCTGCTCGTCATGTCGACCCAGCCGACCGTGATCGAGCGCTACCGGACCGCAGCCGGCGTGGTCGTCCTCGCGGTGGGCGCCGCCACCTGCGTGGTCGCCTACCGGCTGATGATGCGCCTGGGCCGGCTGCCCTCCGAACGACGGATCCTCCGGTGAGCGCGGCCCTCACCGGTGCCCTGCTCGGCCTCACCGCGTCCCTCGGGCTGGCGCTCGTCGCCACCCGCGCGGTCGCGATCCGCCGGCCCCGGCTGGAGGACCGGGTGCTGCCCTACGTCCGCGACCTCGTCCCCGCCCGCCGTACGACCGCCCCGGCCGGTGCCCGCTCGACCGCCGCCGTCCTGCTCGGCCCGGCGCTGCGTCGTGCCGCCGACGGGGTCGAGCGCGTGGTCGGCGGTGCCCCCTCCGTGCGCAGGCGGCTGCTCCGGTGCGGCTCGTCGCTCACTCTCCACGAGTTCCGCGTCCAGCAGGTGCAGTGGGGCCTGGTCGGGTTCGGGGTCGCCGCCGCCTACGGCGTGCTGCGCACCTGGACCCGCCCCGGCAACCCGCTGCCGCTGCTGGTGGCCTGCCTCGGTGCGTTCGTGTGCGGGGTGCTGCTGCGCGACCACCGGCTCAGCGCCCAGGTCCGCCGGCGTGAGGCGGCGATGCTCGCCGAGTTCCCGACCGTCGCCGAGCTGCTCGCGCTGAGCGTCGCCGCGGGCGAGGGACCGGTGGGTGCGCTCGACCGGGTGGTCTGGCGCAGCGGCGGCGAGCTGTCGCGGGAGCTCGGCGAGCTGCTGGCCCGGATCCGCACGGGCGAGCCCGTCGCCGACGCCTTCGACCGGCTCGCCGCGACGACCGGCCTGACCGTGGTCGCCCGGTTCGCCCACGGCGTCGCCGTCGCGATCGAGCGCGGCACGCCCCTCGCCGACGTGCTGCACGCCCAGGCCGCCGACGTCCGTGAGGCCGGGCGCCGCGAGCTGATCGAGCAGGCCTCGCGCAAGGAGATCGCGATGATGATCACTAGTGCGACGCTCTCCCCGTCCCGCATTCGCGCGTGAATGTGTCGGACCCCTGACACACGCTCAGAAGCGGAAGCGGCCCCGTCTGGTGCGCCAACACCAGCGAGGCCTTGGATCAACGTCCACGAGGAGGACGCAGAACCATGACCACATCATCCATCACTCGGCCAGAGCCCGAGGTCGTGACGTGCGGACGGTGCGCCGAGGCCACGCCGATCACCCAGGAGAGCCGCGACAAGGCGCGGGCTTCAGTTGTCGAGTCCGAGAGGTGGCGCGCTCAGCTCATTGAGACCTACGACTACGAAGAAAGCGTCTTCCTCTGTGGCACCTGCGCTGGGGACGTAGAGGTCGAGCGTCGCGACCCGTGTCCGACGTGGTGCGACTCCTGCCGGGGCTACAGTTTTCAGGCTGAGGGCACCTCCCACGAGCACACCTGGACCACCGACGACGGAACGATCGTGGCCGAGGTCGCGATGCTCGTAACCAGGGGCGAGAACCCCGCCGTATCGGTCGCGGTCGAGCTCGAGAAGCCGGTTGCCGAGTTCTCCTCGATCGAACAGATCCGCGCCACGGAAGAGCTCGCCAAGGACATCGCGAACTTCCTCGAGCGGCACGGCCTCGTGATCGGCGACGACAACACGGTCTCGCGAGAGGCGAACAGGTGAGCGGGACCATTCAAGATCTGGGCAATCGACCCGGCACCAAGGTCGTTTCCAACTCTGTCACCGAGTGGGACATCCCGGTCGGCGGCGGTGGGCCGTCGGACACCGCAAGCTTCATGGTCACCCATGACCCCGGTGGCCAGATCTGGATTCGCCTCCAAGTGGGCTCGGAGTACGCGTTCATCCGGCCGTCGTCTCTCCACTCGTTGGCGAAGGAACTCGAAGAGGAGTCTTACTACTGGTCCGAGTGTCACTGGGACGTCGAGTTGGGCGCCTGCGTGAGCATCACGTGCCGATGCAAGCAGGGGCTCACTCACATCGGTCGACTGCAGCCCTGGCAACAGACGCGGACTCGCCGAGTGAGTGGTCTCGATAGGGACCCCGAGATCCTTCGACTGCATGCCGCCGGCATGAGTCGAGGAAGGATCGCTCTCCGAGTCGGCTGGTCTGAGTCCACGGTGGGTCAGGTCATCCGGACTGCCAACCTCGGCCGGCAGCGGGAAGGTCGTTGAGATGACCACCTTCCGAGGCCAATATCTTCCGGTGGCAGCGCGGCGCGAGGTGTTGCGGATCTACCGCGACCGCCGAGCAAACGAGACCGCGAACCCTCTCACCCAGGGCACTCCTCGCCCCCTGCAGGCCATGCTGGAGACGAAGGACTACTTCGAGAGCTGGCTCGCGGACGCCGTCGCTTTCGGTCCCGTCGGCAGGTGGAGCGTCGAGGAGCGCATAGATCAGTTCCGCGCGGCGCAGTACTACCTCCACCGCATGTACGAGAAGCCTGTGGCGTTCAAGCAGCGGCGGCCGATCGGGCGCGACCGCAGACTGGACGCCGAGCGCCGCCTCGGGAGTGTCCGGTGATTCGATACCGAATCCCCGTCCGCGAGCCACCAAGTCGCCCGCCCTCGATGGGCGGGCACACCTTCCGGTTGACAGCCAGAAGGTGTCGGAAGACAGGGATCAAGTCACCAGTTGACGACTTGCCCGCTCGCTTGCCCATCTTCGAGTGCGCTCGGCCTCGAAGTTCACCAACCTTCACTTCGAGGACTCCGCCATGCCCGAACACTCACCCGACGTCGAGATCGTCGAGGTCACTCCACAGCTCGCCGAGACCTGGCTGAGCCGCAACCCCAACAACCGCAACGTCCGTCGCAGCGTGATCGACGCCTACGCCCGGGACATCGAGGCCGGCCACTGGCGGCTCAATGGAGAGACGATCAAGTTCGGTCCTGGCGGCGTCCTGCTGGACGGCCAGCACCGCCTGAGCGCAGTCGTGCAGGCCGGCGCGACAGTTCAGATGGTCGTCGTGCGCAACCTCGGCGACGACGTCATGGCGACCGTCGACACCGGCGCCAAACGGACCTACGCGGACGCCCTCAAGTTGGCCGGCGAGGAGAACACCAGCACCTTGGCATCGGTCGTTCGTCGCGCCGTGATGTGGGAGCGGGGCGTGCGCACCAACACTGGCAACCTCAAGCCCACTGCGCTCGAGATGGACGACTTCCTCGACCGGCACCCTGAGATCCGCTCGTCTGCGGAGTTGGCGTCCCGGCTCGCCTCGCGCGAGCGGCTGCCCGCGTCTGTCGTCGGGTTGTGCCACTACCTGTTCGCCAAGATCGACTCGGATGCCGCGACCTGGTTCCTGCTCCGGGTCGCGGACGGGGATGGCGTCCCTGCAACGGACCCCATCGCCGTCCTGCGCAACCGCGTGATCAAGCTCCGAGTCTCCGGCGGCCGGATCAACGAGACCGAGGGCCTTGCCCTGACCATCCGCGCTTGGAACGCACATCGTGCCGGCGAGATGCGCACCAAGCTCCAGATGCCCAAGGGCGGGCTGACGAACGAGAACTTCCCGGAGCCGAAGTAGCCCACCAAGGAGACCACCGATGAAGGATCCCGGACGTGTGCAGTCGATCGACCTGGAGACCTTCCAGTCGCTCGACAGGCCGACCCGCCACCTGGTGCTCCGGTTGCTCGACGAGCCCACCGAGACCGACTGGGTCGCACTGGACAAGCATCCGAACGGCAAGATGCTCGCGTCCTGGCTCCTCGAGCTTCCGGCCTACTCAGGTGATTACTCGGAAGAGGACTGAGTAACCGGCTGAAAGTGTCCGGTCTCCCACCTGTCGTCGAGGCGCAGAGCAAGGCGGGAGATGCCGAGCACGCACCCGATCCCGCCGTGGCGCGACCAACGCCAGCCGTCGTCAGTCCGGTAGAGCCACGGCACCCGGTCGAGCACGCTGCACGTCGCCTCGACCGTGTCCACGGTCACCGTCTGGACGGCCTTGAGAAGGTCGGTCACTGGCGCACCGCCTGGGCGAGCGAGATGACGGAGAGCGCGGCCCACGCGCCCCAGAACGGCCAGGGGACGTCGGCGACGACCGAGGCCGCCGCGAGCGTCATTCCAGCAGCGACCGACGCTTGGATGGAGCGGTGGCGAAAATGGCGCCGAGCACGATGGGCCTCCTCGTTGAGCGGGAGGCCGCAGTACATCGGCGACCCCCGACAGAAAGATCATCCACGTGGACGCGCTACTCATCATCACCCATGTCGCTGCCGCGGTCGGTGGCGTGCTCATCGGGTGGTCGATGGCGTGCTCATCGGGTGGTCGATGCGCAGCCGACGTCAGCCGTAGGCCGTGCCGCCGGCTGGTCGCTGAGCACCCTTCCGCAGCCAGTCGTAGGGCACCCACGTAGTGATGACCTTTTGGTTGATCGTCATACGCTCGATGTAGGTCACGAGCGCCTCCCAGGACCCGTCGGGCAACCGCCGGCGGTCGAGGATCAGGCCGGGCCAGGGAATCGGCACCGTGGGCTTGACTACCCACACGTGTGCGCCGCCCGTGGCTGCTCCGGTCATGGTCGGAGGCTACGGTCAGCCTGGAACACAACGGGTCGCCGGAAGCGCTCCGGTCGCAGCAGGAGCATCAGCTAATCGCCCGATGGGCGAGGTGAGAACCGGGTTAGATGTTGCCCATGTCGCACGAGGTGCCCACCCCTGATGAGATCTACGCGGCGCGCCTCGCGCTCCAGGAGATCATCACCTGTCAGGTCGTCATGAAGGATGGAGCTACTCGGGACCGCTTGATCGGCGAGGGCGTCGAGCATCACGGGGTCCACCTTGTTCGAAGCGCTGTTGGCTTCATCAATGCGAATGCCGCCCTGGAGGTCGAGCGGGAGTTCGCCGAGAACCGCTTCTACTACATGCTGACTCGTGTTGGCGACCTGTGCGAACTGCTCGCACACGTTGACGACTCGCCGGTTGTCGATGTGATCCTGGCGCTCGCTGGTGCCGACTACGAGGTCACGGATGAAGACGAAGAGACCGGCCAAAAGCTGACCACGGCGATAAGGGCCGCGCAGACTTGCCTCCTTGCCCACCACTTCGTCCGGAGGGGTAGCGCGCCGTGGGGGATCCAGCAGTCGCTGGACCTCGATGACATGATCCCCGTCGTACAAATGCTCGGCCACCTCCTCCTGGAGGTTGCCGATTGGTTCGATGAGGAGCACTGGGCAGACCTCGTCAAGGTGCTGTTGTCCGACGTCGAGATGATCCTTCGTTCGCAGGCGCGCGCGGGTGGCCGCACGGTCTCCGAGCAGGTGCGGAGCTACTTCGCGCTGGTCATGACGACGACGCCAGCCGGCTTGCAGTGATCCGCCTTACGAGATTTCGTAATGCCTGCCCTGGTTCTTACGTGTAAGATTTAGGGGAAGATCTTACATCTAAGGATCATTGAGAGGGGGTTGGGACATGCCTCGTACCGCCGACAAGATCTATCAAGCATCGGACCTAAGCACCGGCGCACGCCGCGAGTTCATCGAAGAGGGGCGCCAGAGCCAGGCTCGGCTGCGAACCACCTCTGGCGACTCTCTTGTTCTTCTCAGGGAAGCTCGGCTAGAGCACCTGAGTGCCATCAGAGACCACGCCTTGGCGTACCTACTGCTGGATGCCGCACTGCGTCGACCTCGCGACGACCGCCGTCCCCAGGACTTCGGCCCTTGGGCATTCATCGAGGTCTTCGATGATGACGACATTGCGGAGTTCCAGTCAGAGATCAACGACGCAATCACCCGTGCAGCATCCGGTGAGGATGACGAGGTTGTAGACGCGGTCCTCCGCGCTTGGCGGATGAGCGCAAGCACCCTCAGTGATCCAACCGCCCGGGCCATCCTGGATGGCGAAGTCGACGACGCGGACTGGCTGGAAGCGACGGGCGAACCAGACTGATGCCCACCGATGATCCTCTGCCGCATTCCTACCGGCCGTTTGTCGCCGCTCGATACCCGGGCCCGGGACGACCGCCAGAGGCGCCCCAGTGGCGAATCCTCGTCCACCGCAAGATGGTCCGCGAGTGGAACAGGATCCTCGAGGTATGTGGTGAGAGCAACGCCGGGGAACTCTGGAGGCATCTGACGACCCGCCCCGACCAACCGCCCTTGTTGGGGACGGTCTCGCCAATGAAAGGCAACCAGTACGCCGCGAAGGGTGGCATGTCGCGGGTCTACCACTACGAACTGACTGGCGCTGCTCGCGTCGACTACCGCTTCAATCCGGAGTACATCGCATCCCAGGGGGACAAGCACCGGGTGGTACAGATCGTCTTGGTGGCGCTGGGAAGTCACTAGTCCCGAAAGCGTGGCCGCCGCGCAGGTGCGGGCCTGGTCCACGAGGTCCGGGTTAGCCTCGTGGCCACGCCCGCTGCGTCATCGCGTCAGTGCACTCCTGTTCCGGTTGCGTGCACCCTTGCCGGCGCCCTTGTTGCCTGCGTCGGCTGCGGCCTTCCCGGCAGCGGCGCCAGTCGCGGCAGGGCCGTTCTTGCTGAATGCCGCGAACTGCGCGTTCAGCCGGACCAGTTCCGCCCGAGACGCTGCGAGCTCGGCAGCCATCGCCGCGTACTGCGCCGCCTGGGCCTGAGCACCCGCGCCGGCCACGGCAGCGGCGTTCATCTGGAACGCCTGCTCGTACTGGGCGATCTGCTCCTGAGTGGCCGTTGCCGCGAGGTTGGCCAGGTCTTCGGGAGACGCCTGGGTTAGCAGCGCACTGAGCGCGCCCGGCTCATCGAGGCCGAGGGCACTGAGGCGGTCAGCGTTCGCGCGCCACATGTTCGCCGACGCAGTGCCACCATTCAGGCCGCCGATCACGTCCTGCCACGTGCCACCCGCACTCCAGATGTCGGAGCCGGGGAACAGGCTGGTGGTCAACTTACTCATGACCGACTCACCGAGCTGCTTGGCGACGTCCTCGCGGGCCGAGATCTCCGACTGGAGCGCGTCCCGGCTGGCCTCTAGGCCGTTGATGAAGTCCTTGAGGGAGCGCGGTACCTGGTTGACGATGTCGTAGCCGAGGAACGACATGTTCTTGTTGCGCTTGCCCGCCTTGCCAGCAGTGCCACCGTCGGCGAGCCCAAGGATCCGGTCGTTGAGTTGGCCGCTGTTGATGAGGTCGAGCGCCTTGCGGCTCCGGTCGACCTGCCCGTACCTGTTCGAGGTGACGCGCTCGCCATCGGCCAGCAGATAGAGATGCCGGTCGGCGTAGGGAAGGCCGGTCTTCGGGACCGTGGCGCCGTCGGCTCCGGTGCCGGTGCCCCCGCCCAGAAGCTCTGTCATGCCGCCCGGCGTGCCGACTGTGGCGCCCTTGCCGTAGGTCCGCTGGACCTCGACCCTCTGGATGATCGGCTTGCCCTCGATCGAGCGTCGAAGGTCGGCGATCGCGGCCTTGGCGCTGGCAACCGCGCCCTGGGTCTTGTCCTTGATGACCAGCGACATCGGCTTCTCGAGCTGGCCCGCGAGTTCTCGCGCCTCCTTCTTAGTCGCGCCCATCTTGATGGCGGCCTCGATCAGGGAGCGGCGGACGTTGCGGTACTGCGCTTCGACGTCCTCGGTGGCAGCGCCGTTCGCCTCCATCGCCGCCTTGGTCTGCTCCCAAGCCACCGCGAGGTTCGACAGCTCGGTCCGATTCTCCCGGCCGCCCTCGGCGCTGGCATCGAGGCCGCGCTTGCCCTTGTTCGCGGCCTCCGCGAGCGAGTCCAGCGACTCGCCGAGGCGCGTCTGGGCGTCGAACGCGCCCCACGCGGCAGCGGACGACTGCTCGGTGTTGTCGGCCAGACTGAGGAGCTGGCTGGCGGTGAATCCGGCATCCTCGCCCGTCTGGCGGACCGCGTCGGAGAACCCGGCCTCGGCCAGCGCGGCACGCTGGGCGGCCTCGACCTGACCCTCGAGTACGGACTTGCGCCGCTCCAGGTCGCCGCTGGAGTCGGAGAACTCGCCGAGTCCGATGTTGGCGAAGGCGTCCTGGACGTTGAGCCGGCTGGCCTTGGCGAAGTCGCCGATGCCGTTGAGCTCGGAGATGTTGGCGAGGCTGGCGAGCTCCTTCTCGATGGCAGCGATCTCGGCGAGCATCTGATCAGCGCTACCGGACGCCAGCGCTGCGTTGAACGACGCGACCGACGAGGTGCTGACGTCGAGCGCCGAGGACAGGTCCATTACTGCGCCAGCGCCGGCACCGATTGCAACGCCCCACGGGCCGGCGAGAGTGCCCATCATCGCCAGCGAGGCGGTGTTCGACAG
>JADCLI010000046.1 GCA_016803235.1 Pimelobacter simplex | reverse complement strand
CCACCGCCACCTCGTCGAGCCCGGAACACCTGTCACGGCCGGCCGCGCTCCGTCAACGGTTCACCCGCTTCCGTCGTACCCGCCCGTTCTGGGGAGCACTGATCCTCGCGCTGGGTGCGTACTTCATCGCCAAGCCCCTGCTCGGAGGCACCTTCGCCTTCTACACCACCGTCGGCATCCGCAGCATCACGCCGCTGCTGCTCGCCGGGGGCATGGTCGCCGCGGCCGGGATCGCCCTGGTCCTGCCCGCGCAACGGCACTTCCCCGCCCTGGTCGCGATGATGCTCGCGGTCGCCTCGCTGCCACTGGCCAACCTCGGCGGCTGGCTGGTCGGCATGGTCCTCGGCATCACCGGCTCCGGCCTGGTCTTCTCGTGGACGCCGTACTCGGCGAAGCAGCTCGAGCGCTTCGTCGAGAAGGACGTCGCACGCGCGGCGAAGCGGGCGGCCGGGCGGGCGGCGCGATGACCGAGGTCCGCCTCGGCACCCGCCGGCGAGCGCTGGTGCCGCTCGCCGGCGGGCTGGCCGCGCTGATCGCGATGTTCCAGCTCGTGAGCAGCAGCGCGCTGGCGGTGAACTTCACGACCGCCGACCAGGAGTTCAAGCTCTACTCGAACTACCTCCAGGGCGCGCAGGCGGCCGGCTTCCTCGCCACCAATGACGCCTCGACCGGCCAGGACAACGGCGTCGCCGAGCTCGGCATCCGCTCGGCCAAGCTGGCCGGGCTGTGCGCGATCGCCCACGAGACCGTGCCGGTGGTCGGCGAGGTCTCGCTGATGATCCTCGCCGGCGTACCGGTGAAGGGCTCCTTCGCCAACGGCAGCAACACCACCGCCGACGGCGCCGGCAACGCGCTGACCTTCGACGCCGACGGCCTGCTGACCGGCGGCAACCACATCACCGCGAGCAACCTGTTCGTGAACTCCCGCTCTCTCAACGGCTTCGGCAACCTGATCAGCGGCATGAACCTGGGCCAGAGCGCCGACACCGTCGACGAGAAGGCCGGCATCGCCTGGCCGGGCGGGCAGGCCCAGCCCGACCCCGGCGACTTCGGCCTCACCGTCGACCGGCTCAACGTCGGCGGCCTCGGCGGCGACACCTACGGCATCAACCTGCAAGGAGCGATCACCTTGCCGAATCTCAAGATCAAGGTCGTGCCCGGCCGCAAGACCCAGGCCGACTGCCCGACCCAGGCGGCCGGCTGATGACGGCGCAGGTACGGCGCCGCACCCGGGCCGCGCGGACGGCGTTCCGCTCGTTCCGGCGTACCCGTCCCTTCTGGGGCGGGCTGTGGTGCATCCTCGCCGGGGCGTTGATCGTCCGCTCGATGTTCTTCTCCTTCCTGCTCGCCGTGAGCGGCGGGTGGAGCTACTCGGCCGGCTACATCCTCGGCGGCGGCCTGGTCCTGTTCGGCCTGGTCGCCTGGTTCGCCCCGCACTACCGGGGCCTGGTCGGGCTGCTCGCCGTCGGCCTCGCGCTGGCGGCGTTCGTCGCAGCCAACCTCGGCGGCTACCTCGTCGGCTCGGTGCTCGGCATCCTCGGCGGCTCGATGGTCTGGGCGTGGGGCGAGAAGGCCCCGCGCCGGCGCGTGGCCGGTCGCCGCCGCGCGGTCCCCGTCTCGTGAGGCCGCTCCCGTGAGGCCCGGCCCGCGAGGGCGGTCGCTCGCACGGCAGCGATGGCTCGTGCTGGGTGCGGTGCTGGCGCTCGCGGCGGCCTGCGTGCTGCTGCCGCGCGCCGGCGACCGCGCCCTCGGCCAGGCCCAGAGCGGCTCCTACCAGCCGTTCGCGTGCGACCAGCCGGGCAGCAGCAACCCCCAGCAGCGGCGCCAGGACGTCCAGCTCGACAACGGTGCCGGCGACTTCAACGCCGCCGGCCGGATGTACCCGTGCCTGGCCGGGGTGCGCTGGCATCTCCAGTCCGGCAACGTCACCACGTCGAACCCCGACGCCGCGATCGGGCAGATCCGCACGGCGTACGGCCGGAAGTTCCCCAACACCGTCTACTACGCGGCCGCCGGCTCGCGCACCGACCTCTACCAAGTGGCGTTCAGCGGGCTGCAGTTCTGCACCGGCGACACCACCCCGGTGCCGGCATGCGCGGCGGGCGGCACCACCGACATCCAGCTGTACGCCGACAGCGGGGACGCGCCGCAGCCGAAGCCGGCGGCGCCGTACCGGCTGACGATCGACCCGGACCAGGCGATCACGATCGGCGGCGCCGGCGTGTGGACCGAGGTGCTCGCGACCGCGAACAGCTCCTTCACGGTGCCGGTCGCGCAGCTGCCGACCGCGACCCACCTGGCCTGCGGCCTGGTGGGCGGCACCGCGCGCGGCGGCTTCCTCGGCATCGGCGGCACCTGCGAGCTGAGCGCCGCCGACTTCGCCGGGGACCTCGCGCAGTGGCTCGGTGGCGGCGAGAACTACACCCTGCTCGGCGTGAACCTCGACTTCTACTACCTGGTCACGCACCGGCCGAACCCGAGCGACCCCTACACGCAGGTCCCCGTCGACGGGTCCGGCAACCCGCTCAACTCGATCCAGCTGCCCAACACGACGATCTCGGTGGGCTGATGGCCGACGTGGAGCAGCGGCACGGGACCCGGTGGCGCCGGGCGGCGGCGGTGGCCGGCACGTCGCTTGCGACGCTCGGCGCCCTGGCGACGTTGACCTGGCAGCAGGCGCTCGGCCTCGACGCGACGGTCGTGATCCAGGGCGGCGACGCGACGTTCTCGTCGTCGCGGATCACCGCCGACGACGCGGCCTTCGGCATGGCGCCGGTGCGGCTGGGCACCGGCACCTGGAAGAACCTGCTGCGCGCCGGCTTCGCCCGCGCCGGCATGGACGGGCTGTGCGTCTCGAAGACCGAGTCGGTCGGGCCGGTGAGGTACACGATCAAGCTGACCTCCGGCGACGGCACGTCGGCGCTGGAGATCGGCGCGGCGGACGCCGGCTTCGACGTCACCACCCTGCGCGGCACCGGCATCAACCTGCAGGGCAGCACCCAGATCGGGCAGGCCACGACCGACCTGACGACGGCGCCGGGCGCGCCGCCGTACGTCGCCAACCCGTTCGGCGTCCCGGCGACCTACGACGGCGGCTTCTTCGGCCCCGGCACCACCGGGCCGCAGGTGTACGGCGGCACCGGCAACGGCGGTCACGTCAACGGACAGGGCTACACCGGCATCGACGCCACCCGCGGCGCCCTGACCGGTGTCTACGGGCAGCTGTGGCAGGCCCAGGTGAGCGGCAACATCACGCTCCCCAACCTGAGGATCCAGGTGCTGGCGTTCAAGGACGACGCCGGCTTCAACGCCGACGGCACCCCGAACACCACCCCCGACGGCATCGACGACCGCTCCTGCTGGTCCGAGGCCCGCCAGGGCACCTTCCCGCGCTGACCCGGCAGGAACTGGCACCGGGACCGACGGTCCGAAGCCACTTTCTGCCGGGCGGCGTGAATCCCGGGCTACTTCACACCGGGTCGGCGCCACACCACGACGGACTGACCGACCGCGGTGGTGGGGAGCGCGGGCAGGTTGCTGCGGGGTACGACGGGCCGCGCGGCCGCGGCCTGGCGCAACGCCTCGCGGGTCGCCTCGAGCTCGGCGACCAGCTCGGCGTTGCGCGCGCGGAGGGCGGTGACGGCGTTCTCGAGGTCGAGGATCCGCTTGACGCCCTCGATGCCGATGCCGGACGCGGTGAGCCGGGCGATCTCGCGCAGCCGCTCGATGTCGCGGTAGGAGTAGCGCCGACCGCCGCCTCCCGTGCGCCCGGGGGTGATCAGCCCGACCCGCTCGTAGGTGCGCAGCGTCTGCGGGTGCAGCCCGCTGAGCTGGGCCGCCACGCTGATCACGTAGACGGCCTCCTCCTCGCCGGGAGGACCCTGCGGCGGTCGGACGGCCATCAGCTCGCGTCCTCGCCGGCGAACAGGCCCGAGCGCAGCCGGGTGTCGGCGGTGGCGGCGGCGTACGCCTCCAGGGCCTCCTTGGCCTCGGCGCCGAGGTTGCTCGGCACCTGCACCTCGACCGTGGCGAGCAGGTCGCCCCGCGAGCCGTCGGCCTTGGTCGCGCCCTTGCCGCGCACCCGGAAGGTGCGCCCGTTGGGCGTGCCGGCGGGGACCTTGAGGGTCACCGGGGCGCCGCCGAGCGTGGGGATCTTGATCTCCGCGCCGAGGGCGAGCTCCGCGAACGACACGGGTACGTCGACGGTGAGGTGCTCTCCCTTGCGACCGAACACCCGGTGACCGGTGACCTTGACGGTGACGTAGAGGTCGCCGGCAGGTCCGCCGTTGTCGCCGGGAGCGCCCTTTCCGCGCAGCCGGATCCGCTGGCCGTCCTTGACGCCCGCGGGGATCTTGGCCTGGATGGTGCGGGTGGCCCGGCCCTGGCCGGTGCCGTGGCAGGTGGGACACGGGTCGTCGTAGACGAGCTGTCGGCCACCGCACGACGGGCAGGTCTCGTTCATGGAGAACCCGCCGCCGACCGACGCGGTGACCACGCCGGCGCCGTCGCAGGTCGGGCAGACGTGCGGCTGCGTGCCGGGCTTGCCGCCCGTGCCGTGGCAGGTCGCGCAGGCACCGTCGGAGCTGACCCGCAGCGACACCGTGGCGCCGTCGAGCGCCTCGGTGAAGCCGATCGTGGCGGTCGTCTCGAGGTCCGCGCCGCGGGTGGCCCGCGGGGCGCGGGCGCGGCCGCGGCCGCCTCCGCCGAACAGGTCGCCGAACAGGTCGCCGAAGCCGCCCCCGCCGCCGCCCGCCCGGTCGCGGAGCAGGTCCTCGAGGTTCACGCTGCCGCCGAAGCCACCAGCACCCCCACCGAAGCCGGCACCGGCGGGGTAGCCGCCGCGGCTGAACATCTCACGGGCCTGGTCGTACTTCTTGCGCTTGTCGGCGTCGCCGATGACGTCGTACGCCTCGGCCACCGCCTTGAACTTGTCGTGCTTGGCGGTGTCGTCGGGGTGCGAGTCGGGGTGGTTGGCGCGCGCGAGCTTGCGGTAGGCCTTCTTGATGTCGTCCTGTGACGCGGTCTTCGCGACCCCGAGCTCCTTGTAGAAGTCCTTGGTCGCCCAGTCGGACCGGATCCCGTCGTCACTCATCGCGCACCTCCCTCCTCGTCGTTGCTGTCGTGTCCGTCATCAGGCCGGGTCGACCACCAGCACCTGTGCTGCGCGGACCACCCGCTCACCGATCTTGTAGCCGGCCTTCGCGATCACCTTGCAGGTCGTCACCTCGACCTCGGCGTCGGTGCCGATGTGCGAGAGAGCCTCGTGGACGGTGGGGTCGAACGCGTCGCCGACCTCGCCGAACTTCACCAGGCCCAGGCCGGCGACCACCCGCTCGAGCTGCTCGGCCGTGGCCTTGAACCCACCCTCGAGCGGCTCGTGCTCACGGGCCCGGTCGATCGTGTCGAGCACGTCGATGATCGGGGTGAGCGCGGCGTACGTCGCGTTCTCGCGCAGCAGCTCGCGGTCCCGTTCGACCCGGCGCTTGTAGTTGAGGAACTCCGCCTGCAGGCGCTGCAGGTCGAGCGTGCGCTCCTCGAGCTCCATCCTCGTGACGGTCAGCTCGTCGGCCTCGGCCTCGGGCACCTCGGGGCTCTCCGCCACCTCGGGGCTCTCGGCCGCCTCGGGCTCGTCGCCCTCGGGCGAGGGAGCCGGGTCTCGAGACAGTTGCTGCGCAACGTCCTCGACCTCCGGACCCGGCTCCCCCTCCTCCGGGTTGACGTTGTCGTCGGTCACTTGGCGTCGCCCTCGGTGTCCTCGTCGACGATCTCGGCCTCGACCACGTCGTCGTCGGACTCACCGGTCGCACCCGTGGTGCCGCCCGCGGCAGCGGAGTCGGCCTCGGCGGCGGCGTACATCGCGGCGCCCATCTTCTGGCTGGACTCGCCCAGCTTGGAGATGGCGGCGGTCAGGTCCTCCGGGCTGGACTCGGCGTTCTCGAGGACGCCCTTGAGCGCCTCGACGTCGGTGGTCACCTCGGCCTTGACGTCCTCCGGGATCTTCTCGCCGTTCTCGGCCAGGAACTTCTCGGTCGTGTAGACGAGCTGCTCGCCCTGGTTGCGGACCTCGACCGCCTCGCGCCGCTTGGCGTCCTCCTCGGCGTACTGCTCGGCCTCCTTGACCATGCGGTCGATGTCCTCCTTCGACAGCGCGCTGCCGCCCGAGATGGTCATCGACTGCTCGCGGCCGGACGCCTGGTCCTTGGCGGAGACGTGGACGATGCCGTTGGCGTCGATGTCGAAGGTGACCTCGATCTTCGGCACGCCGCGCGGAGCCGGCGGGAGGCCGGTCAGCTCGAAGTTGCCGAGGCCCTGGTTCTGCGACCAGATGGCCCGCTCGCCCTGGGCGACCTTGATCTCGACCGACGGCTGGTTGTCGTCGGCGGTCGTGAAGATCTCGGACCGCTTGGTCGGGATCGTGGTGTTGCGCTCGATCAGGGTGGTGAAGACACCGCCCTTGGTCTCGATGCCGAGGCTCAGCGGGGTGACGTCGAGGAGCAGCACGTCCTTGACCTCACCGGCGAGGACACCGGCCTGCAGGGCGGCGCCGACGGCGACGACCTCGTCCGGGTTGACGCCCTTGTTGGGCTCCTTGCCGCCGAGCATCTCCTTGACCAGCTCGGTGACCGCGGGCATGCGGGTCGAGCCGCCGACGAGGACCACGTGGTCGATCGCGGAGAGCGCGACGCCGCCGTCCTTGAGCACGTTCTCGAAGGGCGCCTTGGTGCGCTCGAGCAGGTCGGCCGTCAGCCGCTGGAACTCCGAGCGGGTCAGTCGCTCCTCGAAGTGCAGCGGGCCGTTCTCGCCGTGGGTGATGTAGGGCAGGTGGATCGTGGTGTCGCTCGAGGAGGACAGCTCGATCTTCGCCTTCTCCGCAGCCTCCTGGAGGCGCTGCGCGGCGATCTTGTCGGCGGCCAGGTCGACGCCGTTGGCGTCCTTGAACTTCTTGACCATCCACTCGACGATCGCGTTGTCCCAGTCGTCACCACCGAGGTGGTTGTCGCCGCTGGTCGCCTTGACCTCGACGACGCCCTCGCCGATCTCGAGCAGGGACACGTCGAAGGTGCCGCCACCGAGGTCGTAGACGAGGATCGTCTGGTCGTCGCCCTTGTCGAGGCCGTACGCCAGCGCGGCCGCGGTGGGCTCGTTGACGATGCGGTCGACCTTCAGGCCCGCGATCTCGCCGGCCTCCTTGGTGGCCTGGCGCTGCGCGTCGGAGAAGTACGCCGGGACCGTGATCACCGCGTTGGTGACGGTCTCGCCGAGATAGGCCTCCGCGTCGCGCTTGAGCTTCTGCAGGATGAACGCCGAGATCTGCTGCGGCGTGAAGTCCTTGTCGACCGGGTCACCGATGTGCTGGGTCCAGTCGGTGCCCATGTGGCGCTTGACCGACCGGATGGTGCGGTCGACGTTCGTGACCGCCTGGCGCTTGGCGACCTCGCCGACGAGCACCTCACCACTCTTCGCGAAGGCGACGACGGACGGCGTGGTCCGCGCTCCCTCCGCGTTCGCGATGACCGTGGGCTCGCCGCCCTCGAGGACCGCGACGACGCTGTTCGTCGTACCGAGGTCGATGCCGACCGCTCGTGCCATGGGTGTTTCTCCTCCGTGCTGAAGATGTGGATTCAAGATAGTTGAGCCGGATGGACTCAAGTCTGACACAGGGCACAACGGGGCACGACGGGGGGTTGTTCCCGTCCGGCCGAACAATCTTCCGCCGGGTGCGCGGCGTCCGTCAGGGCAGCACCCGCTGCCAGGTGCGGCACTCGTCGCGCGACACCTTCAGCACGTGCTCACGACCGTTCCTGGTGAGGTGGAAGAGCTTGGCGACCTCGTTCCCGACCCGCACCGGCGCCTCGTCGACCCAGCGGTAGACGCCGTCCCGGCCGCGCCCGCGCGGGCACGCCGGCGGGTCGGGGCGCGGCGGCTCGAGCAGCGGCTCCCAGTGCCGGAGGTCCGTGCTCGCATAGGTCCCCTCGCCGCCCCCGTCACCCCCGGTGTCGTAGTAGCAGCCGGTGGTGTTGCAGTGCGCGTGCAGCGTGCCCCCTACGGCGTCGGCGAGGCAGTTGCTGGATCCCGGCAGCGCCCGCCGCCCGCTCCAGGTCTCGCCGTGGTCGCGGGAGACCCGGTAGTGCCCCCGGGCGCCGGCGACGCAGCCTCCCGCCTCCTCGACGACGAGGGTCCCGTCCGCCAGGGCGACCAGGGCGCCGTAGCCGCGCTCGGGTCCCGCGCCAGCGGGGATCGCTCGCTCCTCCCAGGCGGTCGCCCCGAAGGCCACCCGCGCCAGGGTCGTGAAGTGGTCGGGCCGCCGGGCGTAGAACCGGTCGCCGTGCAGCACGACGTAGCAGCCGCCACAGCCCGCCGGCGGGGCCAGGCGGGTCCACGTGGCGCCACCGTCGCGCGAGAAGCGGAGGCCGGCGCTGTCCGAGGTGCGCGCGACGAGGTCCAGGCGGCCCGGCCCGGGCGAGAGGTAGGTGCCGGCGGAGTCCCGGTCGAGGTGCCGCGGGACCGCGTCCTCGAGGCTGCCGACCCGCTGCCAGCCGCCGGCGGCCCTGCGCCACAGGGTCGCCGTCCCGGGTCGGTCCAGCCGACGCAGGGTGGCGACGAGCAACGCGCCCCTGATCTCGGCGACGGCGATCGGGAGGTCGCGCTGGCCAGGCAGCTCCACCACCACCGGCGGCGGCGCCGGCGTCGGCTCGGGCGCCCGGACCGGCAGGGGGCCGTGCTCATTGCCCTGCGTGCTCACCAGGAACCCGACGACGACCGCCAGCACGGCTGCCGCCGCTTCCGCCGCCGCGAGCCCGGCGAGGACCCGCCTCCGGTGCCGGCGCTCGCGCTCGCCCCGCTCCATGAGCCCACTCTCCTCGGCCGGCGCGCGTTGTCATCCCCCACAAGTGCGGAATCGGGTGCCGAGTCGGCGTTCGGACTTCCCGCGGGCCCGCGCGGGACCTACCCTCGAAGGGCGAGGGACCACGCACCGAGGGGGTGACGTGAGCCCGGAGCAGGAAGCCCGTCGCACGGCGATGTGGGCCCGGATCAGCCGCGGCGAGCTCACCGCCGCCGCCACCGACGCCCAGATGCTGCTCGCGACCGCTGCCGATCCGCTGGTGCGCGCCGAGCTGCAGGGCGCGCTCGGCCTGATGCTGCAGCGGGTCGGCCGGATCGCGGAGTCGCGCGACGCGTTCGCGTTGGCCGCGACGCTGTCCGGGGAGCGGCCGCACGAGCAGGCGTCGTACGTCGCCGACGAGGCGGGCTCCCGGTTCCTGCTCGGCGACCTCGCCGGAGCGGCGCAGGCCGCCGACCGGGCCCGCCGCCTGGGCGAGCGGCACGGCAACCGGTTCGCCGCCTGCGAGGCGCTCAACACCCAGGCGGCGGTCGCGCTCAGCGCGGGCCGGCCCGCGGAGGCGCTGCGGCTCACCAAGCTCGGCATCGGCCTGCAGGCCGCGGAGCGGCAGAGCTCGGGTGGCGGGCCGCTCTCGCACCTGTACCACGGGTTGACGCTGGTGGAGCTCGACCGGTTCGCGGAGGCCGAGGCGGCCTTCTCCGAGGGCCTGCGGCGCAGCACGGCGGCCGGGTCGACCGGCCAGGCCGCGTGGTACCACGCCATGCGCGGCCTCGGCCGGTACCTCAACGGCCGCTGGGACGAGGCCCTCGTCGACGGACGGCTCGCCCTCGACGGCGCCCGCTCGGCCGGCACCGTCATCGCCCGGCCGGTCGCCGACGCGGTGGTCGCGCTCGTCGAGGCGCTGCGCGGCAACGTGGCCGCCGCGCAGCGCCAGGTCCGGCTCGCCGAGGGCGGGCTCACCGCCCTCGGGCTGCCCGGCGAGGACTGGCTCTCGATGGCCCGCGCCGCCGCCGACCCGGAGCATCGCGCGAGCCTCACGGCGCTGACCGAGGGCTGGCTCCACGCGCGGCGGACGCCGTACTTCCTCAGCTGGCGTTCGCTCTCCCCTGCTCTGGTCAACCAGGCGATCCGGTACGACGACCGGGAGCTCGCCCGCGACGTGACCGTCGGCGCCGAGGCCGGGGCGGCCGGCGCGCCGGGCGTCGGCTCGGCCGAGGGGGCGGCCCTGCGCTGCCGGGCCCTGCTCGACGCCGACCCGGACGCGGCTCGCGACGCGATGGCCGCGCTGCGCGGGTCGGGCCGCCCGTTCGCGTTCGGGCTGGCCTGCCTGGACGCGGCCGTGCTGCTCGGCGCCAGCGGTCACCGGAAGGACGCCCGGGCAGCGGTACGAGAGGCGGCGGACGCGTTCAGCGGCCTGCGGGCGACCCCGTGGCTGGCCCGCGCCGGCCGTGCCCTGCTGCAGCTGCCGTCCGAGGAACGGCCGGGTCCGACCCGCGCGCCGAACGGCTGGGCGCAGCTGACCAGCGCCGAGCGGGAGGTCGCCCGCCGCGTCGCCCGGGGGCTGACCAACCCGGAGATCGCCCGCCAGCTGGTGGTGTCGCCGCGCACGGTGCAGACCCACACCTCGCACATCTACGCGAAGCTCGGCGTGAGCTCGCGGGTCCAGCTCGCCGCGGTCCTGCACCGGCACGGCCTGGACGGCGAGGACGCCTGAGAGATCCGCCAGTTGGCGGATACCCGGGCCCGTCCCGGCGGGAGGACGGTGGCACACCAGCCCGCCCGACGAGGAGCTCCCACCATGCGCCACCATCCCGTCCCCCCGGCCCACCACTCCAACACCCAGCTGCGCTGGGAGGAGGTGCACCGCCGCAGCCGCGTCCTGCGCCGGATCGTCGACACCGGGCGGATCGACCCGGAGGACCCCGAGACGCGCGCGGTGTTCGCTGACCGCGACGACCTGGTGCGGGCACTGTTCCAGCAGTGGGCGACCCTGATCGGCGCCAGCGTCGACCTCGCCCTCGAGGTCGGCGAGGTGACCAACGCCCGCGAGACGCTGCGCTCGGCGCACCGCGCGGCCCTGCGCCGCGCCCCCGAGCTGTACCGCCTGGTCACCGAGGAGGCCGCGACCCCGCTCGGGGCGCGCCTGCTGGAGCGTGAGAACCTGCGCCTCGCGTACGCCGTCGGCCTGGCCACGCCCGGTACCTCGACGCACGACGCCGCCGGTCAGGTCGCGGACCTGCTGGCGTCGGTGGCCCGCCCGGTGGCGAGCCGCAAGCCGTCGTGGCTGCGGGTCGCGGGCGACTGGCTGCGGGGGCGGGAGCCCGAGACCAACGACGTCCGGGCGCTGCTCAGCTGAGCCCCGCCGCGAAGAGCGCGGCGAGCTGGACCCGGCCGGCCACCCCGCACTTGCGGCAGGCGCTGGCCAGCTGGGTCTGGACCGTGCGGGGCGAGGTGCCGACCTCGGCGGCGATCAGGGCGTTCGACAGCCCCTGGACCGCCAACCGGACGACGCGGGCCTCACCGGGACTGAGCAGGTGCCAGGGTCCGGCCGGCGCCGCGGGGACGTCGTCGACCGCGGCGTCCACGAGCATCCGGGCGACCTCCGCGCTCCAGACCGTCGCGCCCAGCCGGTGGAACACGGCGGCCGCCTCCTGCAGCGCAGCCACCCGGTCCTCACTGCGCAGCGCCGCCTGCGCGGCCGCGACGCAGCCGAAGGCCAGGGGCAGCGGGCGACCGACGGTGCGCAACAGGTCGAGCCCGGCCGCGAGTCCCGCCGGGTCACCGGCCAAGGTGGCGGCGCAGCACTGCGCAGTGGCCCGGGCACTCGCCGTACCCGCGGCGGTGGCGGCGGCGCCGACCCGGGCGCTGACCACCTCGGCGAGCGCGCGGTCGTCGCGCTGCAGGGCGAGCGCGACGAGCGGGTGCGCGAAGACCTTCCAGGCCAGCAGGCTCGGCATGCCGCGCAGCCGGAACCACGCGTCGCGCAGCGCGTCGTACCGCTCCGCGGCGTCGTCGCTCGAGAACGCCGCCGCCAGCGCCACCCACTCCTCGCCCAGCCCGGCGCCGGGGCCGAGGCGGTGCGACCGGGCCCGGGCGATCAGGCCGCGGGCGGTCGTGACGTTGCCGCGCAGGCCCTCCATGCAGGCCGAGATCCCCCAGGCGAGCGGCCGCGCGGCCAGCGCACCGGTGCGGTCCGCGTGCTCGACCGACCGGGCCGCCTCGTCCCGGGCCCGCGCCCAGTGCCCGTCGATGAAGTGCAGCATCGCCTGCGAGGCGAGGTACCAGGCCAGCTGCCCGGTGTCGCCCTCCTCCTCGGCGAGGGCGACGCCGCGCGCGATGGCGGCGTGCGCCTCCGGCATCCGGTCCAGCTCGGCGAGCGCCATCGCGAGCACGACGTGCGCGGTGGAGCGGTACTCCCCCTGGCCCACGCCGTCGTTCCCGTACGACGTCGCGTCCCTCGCCAGCGCCAGCGCCGCCTCGAGCTCACCGCGCCCCAGGTGCACCGCGGCGAGCGTGGTCCGGGCCTGACGGACCGCGATCTGGACGCCGTGCGCGGCGCCCAGGCGGTCGGCCTCACGCGCCTCCCGCTCGGCCCGGTCGAGGTCGCCGCCCAGGACGCTGGACAGCGACCCGAACGCCAGCACCAGCGCCCGGTCCGCCGGCGACCCGTCGACCAGGGCCGCGGCCCGCTCGAACTGGTCGCGCGAGTCGGCCATCAGCCCGACCCGCTGCATCATCAGGCCCAGTGCCGCCTCGACCCGGCCCCGTTGCACCGGGTCCTCGCCGAGGATGAGCAGGCGGGTCGCGACGGCGTACGCCTGGTCGAACTCGCCCGCCTGGACGTGCAACCACAGCGCGAGCTCCTGGTCGACCGCAGCCTCGTCCGGCATCGCGCCTCCCCCATGTGTGCAGGCGGCCCGAGCCGTGCTCCCATGGTGCGCCCGACCGGCTCGGGTCCCAAGCAAGGCATCGCCACAAGGCCCAGAGGGACTACGCCGGTTGGCGGATGCCGCCTCGCGCGCCCGGGCCCTTGTAACTACGTGTTACGGCACGTTTTCCGCTGCAACAGCGCCCGGGTAGGTGTCGGAGCACCCGGGTGGACGGCTCCCTCCTGACGGCGATGGCGTCGGTCCGACGCTCCCCGCGGCGACGACGGGGTCATCGGCCGACACCCATCTACCTCGGCGCCAGGACACCTACCCGGGCGCTGTTGCACCTGAATTCGACACGTAACACGTAGTTACAAGGGCAGGCGCCAGCGCCCGACCCTCAGCCGACGGTGACGCTGATCTCGTTGCTGACCGTGCCGCTGTCGCGGTCGACCACGCGGAACCGGTTCACGCCGCTGACGCCGGTGAAGATGTAGCTGGAGAAGGTGCCGTTGGTGACGCCGACACTGGCCGGGAAGTCGGCCCACTCCCCGTTCTCGAAGCGCTGGACGAACAAGATCGCGCCCTCGCCGCCCGGGTAGACGCCGCTGAAGTAGATCCGCTCGCCGCTGGCGACGGTGGTCGCGAGGGCCTGCAGCGAGATCTCGCCGGCACCCGGGCTCTCGCTGGGCAGCTCGGTGGTCGGCTCGTCCTCGGGGAGCTCGGTCTCACCGTCCCCGGTGGCCTCGGGCTCGTCGGGGTCCTCGGTGTGCAGGGTGACGAGTGGACCGGTGGCCTCGTCGGTCTCGACCGGCGTCGGCAGGTACATCGACTGGCGCACCGTGGAGTCGGCGGAGGACTCGCCGTCGCCACCGCCGAGCCCGAGCACCTTGGTGCCGACCAGCGCGACCAGCGCCAGGATCAGGCCGACACCCAGCGCGACCGCGACCAGCGCCACCACCCCGTTGACCACGGGACGTTCGGTAGGGCGCTGCTGCGGGTCGCTCACCCGTCCCATTGTCCAGACGGGTCCCAGAAATCAGAAACCGCGCGTCCAGACGACCTGCTCGTGCAGCCGCTTCGAGCGCCAGCCGTCCGCGGTGCGCACGAAGGTGTGGCGGTAGAGCCCGCCGACCTCGACCACGCGCTCCCCGCCCCTGCCGTCCGCGATGCGCATCGGGTTGTGGAAGTACGCCGCGACGGCGGCCTGGTCGCCGCCGTCGGCGAACTCGTAGGAGATCTGACCGAGCATGTGGATCCGGTGCGTCGAGAAGCCGGGCAGCGCCTCGGCGAGCCAGGCCTTGACCACCGGGAAGGCGTCGGCGACGCCACCGCTCTCGGTGTAGTCGATCTGCGCGTCGGGGGTGAAGACCGTGTCGAGCCGGTCGAAGTCACCCTCGTCGACGGCGAGGGTGTAGCGGGTGATCGCGTCGGCGATCTCGGCGCGGTCGATCAGCTGCTGGACGTCCACGTCTCTCCTCGGGCTCGGTCCGGTCGGTCGGCTCGGTCGGGCCCGGTCAGCGGGGCTCGAGGACGACGACCGGGATCTCCCGGTCGGTCCAGGCCTGGTAGTTGTCGAAGTCGGCGTACAGCTCGACCAGGCGCGGCCACAGCTCCGCGCGCTCCTCGGGCCCGGCGACCCGGGCGCGCACGGCGCGGCTGGGCTCCCGCGGTACGGCGACCGTGGTGTCGGGGTTCGCCACGAGGTTGTGCAGCCACTGGGGGTTCTTCGGCAGCCCGCCCTGGGAGGCGACGACCACCAGGTCCGGGCCGTCGGCAAGGTAGAGCAGCGGCGTGGTGAACCGGGTGCCGCTCCTGCGCCCGACGTGGTCGAGCAGGAGGACCGGCACCGGCTTCCTCCAGCCCGCGCCGATCCGCCAGGTGGAACCGACCCGCCCGTTGGTCAACCGGTAGATGGCAACGTTCGCCTTGGCGCCGTACTTGATGATCTTCGCGACGATCGGCTTGTCGAGACCGTCCGGCTTCGGCTTGGTGGCTGCCATGGAACTCACTCTGGCACAGATCTAGAACACGTTCTACTGTGAGCCCATGCGCTTCTCCTTCGCCGAGGGCATGACCCAGGCCGACTACTACGCCCCGCTCGCCCAGGCCTGCGAGGCCGCCGGCTACACGTCGATGACGATCGCGGACAGCCTGATCTACCCGCAGGAGTCGGACTCGAAGTACCCCTACACCGACACCGGCGACCGCGAGTTCCTCCTCGGCAAGCAGTTCATCGAGACCTTCATCCTGTGCGCGAGCCTGTTCGCGGTGACCGAGAGGCTGCGCCTCACGCCGTTCGTGCTCAAGCTCCCGATCCGCCCGCCGGTGCTGGTCGCCAAGCAGGCCTCGTCCTTGGCGTACCTCTCGAAGAACCGCCTCGGCCTCGGCGTCGGCCTCTCCCCCTGGCCCGAGGACTTCGCCGCCCTCGGCGTGCCGTGGGAGAAGCGCGGCAAGCGGATGGACGAGTGCATGGACATCCTGCGCGGCCTGACCCAGCCCGGCGACGAGCCGACCTTCTTCGGCTACCGCGGCGAGTTCTTCGACATCGAGCCGCTCCAGCAGTGCCCGGCCCCGACCGAGCGGATCCCGCTGCTCGTCGGCGGCCACTCGGACGCGGCCCTGCGCCGCGCCGTACGCAAGGGCGACGGCTGGATGCACGCCGGCGGCGACGGCGAGGAGCTCGACCGGCTGCTCACCCGGCTCGCGGAGATCCGCGCGGAGGAGGGCGACACCCGCGACGACTTCGAGGTGCACGTGATCTCGTACGACGCCTACACCCTCGACGGCATCAAGCGCCTCGAGGACAAGGGCGTCACCGACTGCATCGTCGGCTTCCGGGTCCCCTACATCAAGGGGCCCGACACCGAGCCGCTGGAGACGAAGATCAAGCACCTCGAGCAGTACGCCGAGAACATCATCGCGAAGGCGAACGCCTGATGTCCGGCTCGTCGCAGTCCCTCGGGCTGACCCAGCCCCTGCAGGACGCGATCGCCGAGGCCGAGGAGCTGATCGCCAACGCCCCGTTCATCCGGACCGAGGCCGACCGGCTCGAGGGCTACGACTACCTGGCCGGCCGGATCCGGATGGCGATGCAGACGGCGTTCGACTACGACCTCGAGCAGCCGGTCTTCATCAACCCCACGCACCAGTTCTCACGCCAGGGCCTCGACAACCCGGACGCGGTGTACTTCAACGCCTACCTGCGCGAGGGCGTCGAGTACGTCGTCCGCGGCCGCCGTGGGACCTCCGCGGACCTGTCCTTCCAGGTGATGGGCGGCAGCTACAGCGCCGACTCGGCGGCCACCTCGCTGATGGCCTTCGACGACCGCGAGCTCGACATCGCCGAGGACGGGAGCTTCGAGTTCACCTACGTCGCCGAGCCGGGCGCCAAGACGCTGATCGTGCGCGAGGTCTTCAACGACTGGGACACCGAGTCGCGCGGCACCCTCACCATCGAGCGGGTCGACACCATCGGCCGGGCCCGGCGGCCCCTGGCCGAGGAGACGCTGCGCAAGAAGTACGAGGTGGCCGCCCGGTCGCTGACCAGCTCCATCCAGACCTGGTTCGCCTTCCCCCACTTCTTCCAGTACAAGGAGCCGGTCAACACGCTGACCGCCCCGGCCTCGACGCCCGGCGGCCTCTCCTCGCAGTTCTCCTCGATCGGCCACTACGAGCTGGCCGAGGACGAGGCGATGATCGTGGCGGTCCCGCGCTGCGAGGACTGCACGTACCAGGCGATCCAGGTCGGCTCGGACTGGTACGCCTCGACCGACTACGAGACCCACCAGACCTCGCTGACCAAGGCCCAGGCTGTCGCCGACGCGGACGGCGTGATGCGGTTCGTGATCTCCGAGCGACCGCCCGGCCCCGACGGGTCCCCGGTGGCGAACTGGCTGGAGACCACCGGACACCGCACCGGCCCGATCATGCTGCGCTGGCAGCAGCTCACCCGCCCGCTCACCGCGGCGGACGGGCCGAGTGTCGAGATCGTGCCGGTCGACGAGGTCCCCAAGCACCTGCCCGAGCTGGCCGGTCTCTCCACGGAGGAGTACGCCGAGCGGATCGCCGCTCGCCAGCGCGCGGTCGCGCGGCGCATGATCAGCTGACGGCGCTCCCACGCACGGGCACGGGAGCTCCCGCCGGGAGGTGGCCGTGCGGGCAGTGACGGTGTCGGCCGTGCTCGGACTCGGCTTCAGGATCGCGCTGGCGTGAGGCCCGGGACGTGCAACGGCGGCCTGTGGTGCCACGAGGTGACACCACAGGCCGCCGATCACGAGCCGGGGATCCGCGTCAGGCGGGGATCCAGTCGAACACGTCCGGGTTCGGGCCCTGACGACCGGCCTCGCCCTTGTCGAGCGCGGCCAGCGCGGCGACCTCGTCGCCGGTCAGCGCGAAGTCGAACACGTCGATGTTCTCGGCGAGCCGGTCCTTGCTGAGCGACTTCGGGAAGACGACGTCACCTCGGTCCAGCGCCCAGCGCAGCAGCACCTGCGCCGGGGTCTTGCCGTGGCGCTCGGCGAGCGCGGTCACGACCGGGTCGGTCAGCTCACCACCGCCCTGGCCGAGCGGCGACCAGGCCTGGACCACCGCACCGTGCCGGGTCGTCGCGGCCCGGACCGCCTCGTTGGCGAAGTACGGGTGCACCTCGACCTGGTTGACGGCGGGGACGACGCCCGTGGCCGCCACGATCCGGTCGAGGTGGTCGGGCTGGAAGTTGGAGACGCCGACCGAGGTGGTCAGGCCGGCCTCGCGCAGCTCGAGCAGGGCCTCCCACGTGGAGACGAAGTCGCCGTCGTACTGCGTCGGCAGCGGCCAGTGGATGAGGAAGAGGTCGACCTTCTCCAGGCCGAGCTTGTCGAGGGAGACCTTGAGCGAGTCCTTGGCGGCACCGGGCTCGTGGCGGTTGTTGTTGAGCTTCGTGGTGACGTAGAGGTCCTCGCGGGCGAGCCCGGAGGCCGCGATCGCGGCCCCGACGCCCTCCTCGTTGCCGTACATCTGGGCGGTGTCGACGTGGCGGTAGCCGAGCTCGAGGGCGTCGGACACGACACGCTCGGTGTCGGCCGGCGGCACCTGCCACACGCCGAGCCCGAACTGCGGGATGGAGGTCTTGTCGTTGAGGTCGATCCGGGGAGTGCTCACCCCAGGTGCAACGACCCGGGTTCGCGACTATTCCGCGGGCACACCTGCGGAAGAACCCCTTTCCCAAAACTGAAACACGTTCTAGTGTGTCCGCCATGGTGGATCTGCTGACGGACAAGGTCATCGTGCTCTCCGGCGTCGGGCCGGGTCTGGGGCGCTCGCTCGGCGAGGAGGCGGCCCGCATGGGCGCCGACCTGGTGCTCGCGAGCCGCACCCCCAAGCGCCTGGAGAAGATGGCGGAGACCGTGCGCTCCCACGGCCGGCGGGCGCTCGTCGTACCGACCGACATCACCGACGAGGACCAGCGCAAAGCGCTGGTCGAGGCGGCGCTCGACGAGTTCGGCAAGGTCGACTGCCTGATCAACAACGCCTTCGGGATCCCGCCGATGGACCCGATCAGCACCCTCGACCTCGAGGGCCTGCGCAATGCCAACGAGACCAATGTGTTCGCGCCGCTGCGCCTGTCCGCCCTGTTCGCCGACGCCCTCGCGCAGACCGAGGACAAGATCGGCGGGTCGGTGATCATGATCAACTCGTGCGTGATCTACAGCAGCCAGCCGGAGTACTCCGGCTACAAGCTGTCCAAGGGCACCCTCGAGCACCTCGCCCAGTCCCTGGCCACCGAGCTCGGCCCGCGCGGCATCCGGGTCAACAGCGTCGCGCCGTCGTACATCTACGAGGACGTCAACAAGGCCTACTTCGACTGGATCGCCCAGGAGTCGGGCCGCACCCACGAGGACGTGTACGCCGAGAAGGCGGCCCCCACCGACCTCAAGCGTCTCGCCACCCCGGACGAGGTCGCGAGGGCCACCCTGTTCCTCGCCTCCGACCTGGCCTCGGCAGTGACGGGTCAGATGCTGAACGTCGACTGCGGCGAGTTCCACGCATGAGCGCCCCCGCTCACCAGGAGGTCGTGTCATGAGCGAGCCCCGCCAGCGCGCCGACGTCGGCAGCTTCGAGGACATCTGCGAGGCCGCGACCCGCACCACCGGGCTGACCGACTTCGGCTTCGCCGACGCCCCCGGCCACGAGGAGGCCTTCCGGGTCCTCGTCGAGGACCTCGGCTCCGCCGAGGCCGGCCTGACCGGCGTCGGCAACTACTTCATGCGCTCGCAGGTCAAGAGCTCCCTCGTGGCCCGGCTGCTCACCCAGGCCCGGTTCACCGAGCTCCCGCAGCACGCCGAGGTCGCCATCGAGCGGCCGATCTTCGTGCTCGGCCTCCCTCGCACCGGTACGACGGCACTGAGCCGGCTGCTGTGTGCGGACCCCGCGCACCAGGGCCTCGAGATGTGGCTGACCGAGTTCCCCCAGCCGCGCCCGCCGCGGGAGACCTGGGAGGACGACCCGATCTTCAACGCCATGCAGGCGGCGTTCCGCGAGCACCACATCACCAACCCCGAGTTCATGGGGATCCACTACTCCGACGCCACCGAGCCCGAGGAGTGCTGGCGGGTGCTGCGCCAGACCGGAAAGTCGCTCGGCTTCGAGTCGCTGGCGCACGTGCCGGCGTACTCCCGCTGGCTGGCCACCCAGTCCTGGACCGACGCCTACGAGCGCCATCGCCAGAACCTGCAGCTGATCGGGCTCAACGACCAGGACAAGCGCTGGGTCCTCAAGAACCCGTCGCACCTCATCGCTCTCGACGCGCTGCTCGAGGTCTACCCGGACGCGCTGGTCGTCATGACCCAACGCGACCCGGTCACCTCCGTCGCCTCCGCCTGCTCGCTCTCCGCCGAGGCGACCGACGGTCACTCGACGACCTTCGTCGGCGAGACCCTCGGCCGCGACCAGCTCGGACACCTCACCCGTCAGTGGGACGCCTTCTGGCAGGCCCGGGAGAAGGCCGACGAGAGCCAGTTCTTCGACGTCGACTATCGCGGCTTCGTGCAGGACCCGGTCGGCACCGTCGGCGCCATCTACGACGCCTTCGGCCTCACCTGGAGCCAGGCCGCCCAGGACGCCGTGCGCAGGCTCGACGAGGAGTCGCGCAGCGGCCCGCGTCGCCCCGCGCACCAGTACGACCTCGCGGACTACGGCATCACGGAGGACGAGGTGCGCGAGTCGTTCGCCCGCTGATCACGACGACGCCGCTCGGCACAGGCAGAAGGGGTGGCCGGCCGGGTCGAGGAAGACCCGGAAGGACGTGCCCGGCTGGTGGGGGTGCTTGGTAGCGCCCAACGCGAGCGTCGCTGCCTCGGCCACGTCGAGGTCGTCGACGTCGACGTCGAGGTGCACCTGCTGGGGCACGTCCTGGCCTGGCCAGTCGGGGGCGCGGTAGTCGTCGACCCGCTGCAGCTGGATCGCGTGGTCGCCGGACCCGACCGAGCCCCACGAGCCGTCCACCTCGACGGAGGCCTCCCAGCCGAGCAGCGCGGCGTAGAAGTCGGCGAGGACCCGCGGGTCGGGGCAGTCGATGACGAACTGGGGATTGCGTGCGATGGCCATGGACCGACGCTAGGCGGGACCACCGACACGCTGCTGTCCACAGGCCCGGAAGGGTGGCGTTTGTCCACAGCCGGACGCTGTCGAGGCTCCCGGCATGTCCTTCATCGTCGCCCCTGCCGTCTCGCTCGCCGTCCCGCGCCGCTGGGTCACGTTCGACGACCCCGCCCCCGGCGTCGCCCTGCTCGCCCGGGCGCCCGCCGCGACGCGCTGCGGCTTCGTCCCGGAGCTGGCGCTGCACACCGGCCCGGTCGACGTCCCCACCGTGACCGAGTGGCGCGACGAGGCGATGGCCGCGCTCACCGGTCAGCTCACCGACCTCGAGGTCGACGACACCGACGTGGTGGACCTCGACGGCGAGCCGGCCGCCTACACCCGGTTCTCCCACCGGCTCGGCGGCACCGACGTCGTGTGCGACCAGTGGGCCTGGCTGCGCGACGGCGTGGGCGTCACCCTCACCGGCACCGTCGCCCTCGCCGACTACGCCGACTACGCGGACCTGTTCGAGGGGGTCGCCGCGACCGTGCGGCTGAGCCCGGATCCGCCGGTGGGTGGCGTAGCGAGCGCCGCCCCAGGGGTGTGATCGCAAGGCGTGGGCGCGACGACGTGCTTGCCCGCCCTTCGAGCGTCCGCAACGCAGCGAGCGCGCCGCTGGGGTGGCGCGTAGTAGCCAGCCACCGGTGGATCCGGGCTCAGCGCGCGCGGACCCGGATCCGCGCACCCCGGCGGGGAACGCTGGTGATGTTGCGGACCTTCGGCACGTCGGTCCCGACCGCGGTGACGTCGTACCGGCGGAACACCTCGCGCAGCACCTCCACGCCCTCCATCAGCGAGAAGCCCGCGCCGATGCAGCGACGTACGCCACCGCCGAACGGGATCCACACGTTGAGGGGCGGGACGTCGTCACCGAGGAAGCGCTCGGGCCGGAAGACGTCGGCGTCGGCGAAGTTCGCCTCCTGCTGGTGGCTCATGATGATCGACGGGCCGACCGTCGTACCGGCGGGCAGGTTCCAGCCGCCGACGGTGGCCGGCGCCATCAGGGTGCGCACCACCATCGGGATGATCGGGTGCAGCCGCATCGACTCCTTGAGCACCGCCTCGAGCCAGGCGTCGTCGCCCTCGTCGACCGCGCGCTGGGTGCGGGCGAGCAGGTCGGGGTTGCGGCCGACCTCGACCAACGCCCACGAGAGCGCCGACGCGGTGGTCTCGTGACCCGCGAGCAGCAGGGTCACCAGCTGGTCGCGCAGCTCGGTGTCGTCCAGGCCGCCCTCCTCGGCGTCCCCGGCCGCCAGCAGCCGCGACAGGACGTCGGACCGCTCGCCGAGGTCGGGGACGGCCCGGCGCTCGCGGATCTCGGCGTACATCAGCCGGTCCAGCTCGACCTGGTTGTCGACCGTACGACGCCACGGACCGAGCCTCTGCAGCCGCGGGTACGCCCAGCCCAGCAGGATCGCCGGGTGGATCTCGACCGTGTGGTTGACCGCCGGCCGCAGCTTCGCCAGGCGGCCCTCGTCGGTCACGCCGAAGACCACACGAAGGATGACCTCGAGGGTCAGCGAGTTCATTCGCTCCAGGGCCCGGAACGGCTCGTCCTCGGTCCAGGTGTCGACCTCCGCTGCCGCGACCTCGGCCACCAGGCCGCGGTAGCCGCGCAGCGCGTGCCCGAGGAACGCCGGCATCAGCAGCTTGCGGGCGCGGTGGTGCTCGCCCCCGTCCTGGAGCAGCAGCGAGTGCTCCCCCATGATCGGGCCGAGGATCGCGTTGCCCTTGCCGGCGTGGAAGACCTCGGGGTCGGCGGCGAAGATCTCCTTGGTGACCTCGGGCCGGGTGAACAGCACGAGCGGCCGATTGCCGGGGATCAGGTTGACGGTGTACGCGTCGCCGTACCTGCGGTGCAGCCAGGGGTGGAACTGGTGCCGGAAGCGCATCAGTGCGACGGTCTGCAGCAGTGCCGGCCAGCGCGGCCCCGGCGGCAGCTGCTCGCTCGGCACCGGCGCCAGGTTGCGGCCGCCGACCACGCTGCTGTGCCGGAACCGCCGCATGGTCAGCTCGCGGGTGTCGCCGTCGAGCGTCGTGCGCTCCGCCTCCATGGTCATGCGAGGGACGCTACGCCCCGGCACCGCGGCCGGCCTCCGCCCACGGTAGGAGATCTACGGGAGGAGACCGTCGCGGCGGGCGATGGCCGCGGCCTCGGTGCGCCCGGCGGCGCCGAGCTTGCCGAGGATGTTGGAGACGTGGACGCTCACCGTCTTGGTGCTGATGAACAGCTGCTTGCCGATCTCGCCGTTGGACCGGCCCTCGGCGACGAGCGCCAGGATCTCCAGCTCCCGCGCGGTGAGCGCGGCCGCACCGGAGTGGCTGGTCGTGGCGGCGCCCCGCGCGGTGCCGGGCTCGGCCACGAGGTCGGCGACGAGGAGCGGCGCGCGCAAGCGGTCGGCGAGGGCGCGGGCCTGGTCGGCCTCGTCGCGGGCCCGGGCCGTGTCGCCGACGAGCCGCAGGATCTGCGCGTACGCCGCCCGCACCCGGAGCAGCTCGGGCACGTTGCCGACCTTCACGGTGGAGTCGAGCGCCGCCTCCCAGGAGGCGAGCAGCTCGTCGCGGCGAGCCTCGTCGCCGCCCGCGAGCCACCGCACCCGGTGGTGCTCGGCGACCAGCCGGTCGGTCCACATCCGGCCCTCCGGGCCCCAGGGGCCGCTGCGCTCGCGGATCGCGGCGAGAACCGCCTCCCCGTCGGCGAGCAGCCGGTCGGCCCGCTCCACCAGGCCACGACGCTCGGCGGCGCTGGCCCGGGGCATGGCACGGGCGATCGCGGCGAGGACGCCCGCGGCGAGCCGGATCCGGCCGCCGAAGTACTCGCCCCAGATCCGGCCGAGGACCTCGACCACCTGGTCGTAGACCGCGATCGCGGCGATGGCGTCACCGCGATCGCCGTGGAGCTCGATCTCGGCACCCGAGCTGTAGACGGCGACGCCGCCCTCGTCCTCCCACAGCGAGCGCAGCGCGAGCAGCCGGTCGAGGACGTCCTCGCCTCGCGCGGCGAGGACGGAGAGCCGGGCGGGCTCGATGATGCCGCGCGGTATCGCGGGGCCGCTGAGCCCGTCGACGCTCTCGACGAGCGCGAGCACCTCGTCCCAGTCGCCGAGGAGGTAGCTGAGCCGGGTGAGCTGCCAGCGCGACTCGATGCTGAACGGGGCCCAGACCAGGCCCGCCTGCTCGCCGAGCGCCATCGCGGAGCGGAACCAGCGCGCGGACTGCTCCCAGTCGCCGGAGTCCTGGTAGGAGCGGCCGAGCAGCCAGCGGCCCCGGATCTCGGCCTGGAAGGCTCCGGCGCGGACCGCGCTGTCGACCGCGGACTCCAGCGCCTGCCGCAGGGCGTCCTGCTCGGACCCGGCCACGGTCTGCACTCGCAGCCCGCTCAAGGTGGTGACGATGTCGGAGGCCAGCTCGGGCATCGCGAGCCGCTCGGCCAGCGCGAGCGCCTCGGTCGCCAGCGCCTCGGCCTCGTCCTGCTGGTCCCGGCGGTAGGCACCGAGGATCCGGGCGTGGGCGGCGAGTGCCTTGGCGCGCAGCGGGCTCTCGCCCTCGGGGGCGAGGGCGAGAGCCTCGGCGGAGATGGCGACCGGGTCGAGCTCGGTCTCGGTCATCGACAGCACCTCGGCGTAGGTGCTGAGCAGGCGGGAGCGGTCTGCGGTCGAGGCGTCGGGCGGGAGCTGGGCGAGCCGCGCGGCGACCAGCTGACCGGCCCGGACCGCATTGCCACCGGTGATCAGGGCGTTGGCGGCCCGGACCACCAGCTTGGCGTGGTCGACCTCCAGCCGGTCGACCCGCTCCGGGTCCTCGAGCAGCTCGAGCGCCTGCTGGTAGTGGTCGGCCGCCTCGTCGGGGCCGCCGACCGCCATCGCCTCGTCGCCGGCCTCGATGCTGGCCGTCACGGCCCGGTCGAGGTCGTTGGCGCGGCGGGCGTGACGGGCCAGCTCCGCCGACGTACCGCCGGCGGCGCCGCTGGACAGGGCGGCGACGTAGCGGGCGTGCAGCCGGACCCGCTCGCCGGGGAGCAGGTCGTCGTAGATCGCCTCGCCGAGCAGCGCGTGGCGGAAGGAGTAGAGGTGGCCGCCCACCTCGAGGACGTTCATCTCGACGGCCTGGCGGATGCCGGAGTCGAGCCGCTCGACGGGGACGTCGGCGGTGGCCGCGAGCAGGTCGTGGGTGACCCGGCGGCCGGCGACGCTGGCGACGCGGACGACGTGGCGGGCCTCCTCGGAGAGGCGGTCGAGCCGGACCAGCAGCAGGTCGGCCAGATCACCGGGCACGTCGCCGTCGGCGCAGGACCCCGAGGCGACGAGCTCCTCGACGAAGAAGGCGTTGCCCTCGGCCCGCTCGACGATCCGGTTGACGGAACGCTCGTCGAGTCCGGCCGGCGCCAGCTCGCCGACCAGCGCCCGCACGGCCTCCGCCGGCAGCGGGCCCAGGCCGAGGCGCCCGACCTGGGGCAGCCGGGTCCACTCCGCGACCTGGCGGCGCAGCGGGTGGCGGCGGTGCAGGTCGTCGGAGCGGTACGACGCCACGATGGCCACCGGCCGCGCGAACGCCCGGGTGAACAGGAAGCCGAGCATGTCGCGGGTCGACTGGTCGGCCCAGTGGAGGTCCTCGACCACGAGCAGCACGGGCGCCTCGGTGGCCGCCGCCTCGAGGAGCGCGTGCACGGCCACGAAGGTGTCGCCGCGGTCGGCGCCGCGGCCGTGCTCGTCGGAGGACTCGTCGCCGACCACCCGGGTGCGTCGGCCGGGCTGCAGCCGGGCCAGCGCCGGGTGGATCGCGGCGACCGCCTCGACCAGCTCGGGGTGGCTGGCGTCGAGCCGGCCGAGCACCTCGCTGAAGGGGAGGTAGGGCAGCGCGCTGTCGCCGAAGTCGAGGCAGTGCCCGGCCAGCACCTGCCACCCGGTGTCGAGCGCGTGGTCGCGCAGCGCCCGCAGCAGCCTCGTCTTGCCGACCCCGGCGTCGCCGGACAGCAGCACCGCTCGCCGGGACGTCCCCCCCTCGGCGGCGCTGACGGCGTCGTCGAGCACGGCGATCGCCTCGGCGAGCTCGGTGTCACGCCCGACCATGGTCAGGCTGCTGTGTGCGGCCACGGGCACCATCATGGCGTCCGCCACCGACAGGGTGGACAAGTGTCAGTGACCGTTCAGCGCGAGCGACGCTCCACGCTGGGGTCGGTGGCGGCGATCCGCCGCAGCCAGGAGGTGCGGCTGCGCCCCGCCCGGCTGGCGGCCATCCCGCGGGCCGCCTGCTGGCGGCGGTACTCGTTCTCTGCGTCGAGGTAGTAGTTGCTGCTCATGACGTAGAGACTCGTCCTCTGAGGTAGTCCCCCACATCGGACAACTGCCTTATCCCGCGGCTCCGGCTACCTCAGGTTCGGCCCGGCTGCCTCAAACCCCCTGGTCCCCCGGATCGTTCGATCGAACGGTTGGAGGGAATTCTGCGTCCGGAAGTCCCCCGATCCGTTCGATCGAACGACCCGGGGGTCCACGACACCCACCCCTAGGCTGGCCCCGTGGAGTTCACCGAGGTGGTACGACGACGCCGGATGACGCGCGCCTACACCTCCGCCCCCGTCGACCCGGCGGTGCTCGAGCGGGCGCTCGACCACGCCACCCGCGCACCCAGCGCCGGCTTCTCGCAGGGCTGGGCGTTCGTCGTGCTCGACACCCCGGAGACCGTGCGGGCGTTCTGGGCCGCCCAGACCGACGCGGCGCGCCCCGGCGGCGCCCCGGACCGGTGGCTGGCGGGGATGATGGGCGCACCCGTGGTCGTCGTGCCGTGCAGCCGTCGCGACGCCTACCTCGACCGCTACGCCGAGCCCGACAAGCGCCGGGCCGGCCTGGGCGACCATGACGCGGGCCGTTGGGCGATGCCCTACTGGCACCTCGACACCGCGATGGCCTCCCTGCTGCTCCTGCAGTCGGTGACCGACGCCGGCCTCGGCGCGTGCTTCTTCGGGCTCGTGCCCGGCCGGGTCGACGCGGTCAAGGAGGTCCTCGGCCTGGTCGACACCGCCGAGGAGGAGGCGCCGCACCCGATCGGCGCGATCACCGTCGGCCACCCGGCCTCCCGCACGACGGGCGCGCAGGGCTCGGCGAGCCGGCGGCGCCGTACCCCGTGGCAGGAGGTGGCCCACCGTGGCCGCTGGGGCGCCGGCTGGGTGGGGGTCTGATGCGGCCGAGCCCGGTGGTGACCCACCTGACGACGGCCGACCTGCGCCAGCGCGAGCCCGTGCTCCCGCGGATCGCGCAGCTGCTGCGGCCCTACCGCGGCAAGATCGGGCTCGTCCTGGTGGCCGTCCTCGCCGCGGCGGCCCTGCAGGCGATGGTGCCCTTCCTGACCCGGGCGGTGTTCGACGACGCCCTGTTCCCTCTCGACGGCGGCGGCCCGCGCCTGGGCCTGCTGGCCTGGCTGATCGCCGGCATGTGCGCGATCCCGGTCGTCGCGGCGCTGATCGGCATCGTGCAGATGTGGCTGACCTCGACCGTCGGGAACTCCGCGATGGCCGACCTGCGCGGCGACCTCTTCGAGCACCTGCAGAAGATGGAGCTGGCGTTCTTCACCGCCACCAAGACCGGCGCGATCCAGTCCCGGCTGGCCAACGACGTCGCCGGCGTGCGGACGGTGCTGACCGACACCGCGACCACGATCGTGCAGAACTCGGTCACCGTCACCGCCGCCTTCGTGTCGATGACCGTGCTGTCGTGGCAGCTGACGGTGCTCACGCTCTTCTTGATGCCGCTGTTCGTCGGACTGCAGTTCCGGGTCGGGCGCGCGCGGCAGCGTCTCGCTCGGCGTACCCAGGAATCGCTCTCCGAGATGACCGCCATCACCGAGGAGGCGCTGTCGGTGAGCGGCATCCTGCTCGCCAAGGTGTTCAACCGGTCCGAGTCCGAGGTCGAGCGCTACCGCGAGGCGAACCGCAGGCAGACCCGGCTGCAGGTCGAGCAGGCGATGACCGGCCGCACCTTCTTCGCGATGGTGCAGACCTTCTTCGCCATCACGCCGGCGCTGATCTACCTGGTCGCCGGCTGGATCATCACCGGCAACGTCCCGGTCGGCGCCGACACGATCACCGCCGGCACGCTGGTCGCGTTCACGACCCTGCAGAGCCGGCTGCAGATGCCGCTGCTCCAGCTGATGCGGGTCACCCTCGACGTGCAGACCTCGATGGCGCTGTTCCGCCGGATCTTCGAGTACCTCGACCTCGAGCCCGCGATCACCGAGCGGCCCGGCGCCGTCGCGCTCGACCCCGACCGGCTGCAGGGCCGGGTCGAGCTGCGCGATGTCCGGTTCCGCTACCCCGAGCCGCGCTCGCTGTCCGGCACCGTCAGCCGCGACCGGTTCGGCGAGTCCGGCGTCCGGATCGACGCCGAGGAGGACGGCGCCGAGCGGCCGACGGGGGACGCCTGGGCGCTCGACGACGTGTCGCTGGTCGTCGAGCCCGGCCAGCTCGCTGCCATCGTGGGGCCCTCGGGCAGCGGCAAGACGACGGCGACGTACCTCGTCCCGCGGTTCTACGACGTCACCGAGGGCGCGGTCCTCATCGACGGGCACGACGTGCGCGACCTCACCCTCTCCTCGCTCGCCGACGCGGTCGGGATGGTCACCCAGGAGCCGTACCTCTTCCACGGCACCATCCGCGACAACATCGCCTACGCCCGCCCCGGCGCGAGCTCGGAGGAGATCGTGCAGGCGGCGCGCGACGCCAACATCCACGACCGGATCATGGGCTTCCCCGAGGGCTACGAGACGATCACCGGGGAGCGCGGCTACCGGCTGTCCGGTGGCGAGAAGCAACGCCTCGCGATCGCCCGGGTGCTGCTCAAGGACCCGCGGATCCTGATCCTCGACGAGGCCACCTCGGCCCTCGACAACGAGACCGAGCGGCTGGTCCAGGAGGCCCTCGAGCGCGCCACGCGCTCCCGCACCACCATCGCCATCGCGCACCGGCTCTCCACCATCCGCTCCGCCGACGTCATCTTCGGCCTCGAGGACGGCCACCTGGTCGAGCAGGGCTCCCACGACGAGCTGATGCTCGCCGGCGGCCTCTACAAGCGGCTGTACGACGAGCAGTTCTCCCGCACCCCCGCCAGCACCCCCTGGTGCGACCCGCGTCGCGCCGACGTCCCGCTGTAGCTCCGCCCGGGTTCGGTTCAACTACCGAATTCGTTGCGAAACAGCTCGATCGACGACGAACTCGGTAGTTGAACCGTTCAGCCCAGCCCGAGGATCCGCACGCACTCCAGCGCGACATACAGCTCGGCGGCGTCGACGGGCCGGGCCAGGTCGCGGCCCGTGATGTCCTCGAGGCGCCGGATCCGGTAGCGCACCGTGTTGCGGTGCACGTGCAGCTCGCGGGCGGCGGTCGAGGTGGAGCCGCCGGCGGCCAGCCAGGCGCGCGCGGTGGCGAACACCACCGCACGGTCGTCCTCGGGCAGCGCCATCACCGGGGCGAGCACGGCGTCGACGAGCACCCGCGCCTGGTCCGGGCTCGCGGCCAGCAGCACGGCGAGCGGGTCGGCGCCGAAGCGGCCGACGACCGCGACGCCGGGCGAGACCGCCGCGCAGGCCACCCGGGCCTGGCGCCGGGCCTCCTGGATGTCGTCGAGCCGGCCCACCACGCTGCTGACCCCGACCCGGGCGCGGGCGAGCCCGGCCAGCACCTCGACGAGGTGCTCGACGCCGAACCCGAACCTCAGTGCGACCACCCCCTCCTGGTGGTCGTGGCCGAGCCGCCACGCCGAGCGGACGTTGGCACGGCGCAGCGCCCGCTCGACGTCGGGCAGACCCTCGGCGCCGGGCGCCGGCGACTCGGCGGAGACCACGACGTACTCCGTGGCCCGGCCGAGGTCGAGCATGCCGGCGGTCTCGCCGACGTACGCCGTCGCGTCGGCGTCGCCGTCGAGCAGGGAGCCCACCAGGACCGCCCGCATCTGCCCGTCGCGGCGGGCCCGGTCGGCCATCGCCCGGCGGTAGGCGTCGGTGACGTCGGCGGCGAGCTGGTCGCTGACCGCCCAGATGTCGGCGGCGGCGAGGAGCAGCAGGTCGCGGTCCTCGGGGTCGGCCCGCTCGACGAGCACCTCCCAGATGAACCGCGAGCCGACTCGGAAGGCCTGCAGCACGACGGCGTACGGCACGCCCTGCTCAGCGCGGGTGGTGCCGGTCTCGGTCGGCGTCTCGGTGGCCGCGACCTCGCCGGCGAGGTTGCCGAGGATGTAGCGGGTGTTGACGGTGCAGGACGCGACCAGCTCGTCGTGGGCGACGGTGTCGCCGGCCTCGTAGACGGGGATCTCGGCCCGGATCCGCTCGGCCATCGCCGCACCGAGCTGCGCGGACTCGGGGAGGAGTCGTGCGCTGAGCTTGCGCACCTCGGGGTTCACGTCCGGTCCACTCACAGGACCGAGACTAGGAGATGCGTTGTGCATGCGCACACACGATCGACGGGATTCTCGGTGCCCACGGCCGAAGCGCCGACCCGCTCCCGGGGACGACAGTTGTGCCATGAGCTCCTCGACCACCACCCGCCTGGCCGACGCCGCCGCTCCCCTCGACGTCCTCCTGGTCGACGCCGCACTCGGCCCGGTCCGCCGCTTCCTGCCCGACATGTCCACCGCACGTTGGGCCGTGTCCCTGGCCCGCCGCCCGCGCACGACCGCGCGCCGCCTGGGCGCCCTGGCCGGCGAGACCGCCAGGGTCGTCGCCGGTACGTCGGACGTCACGCCCCGGCGCGGCGACCGCCGCTTCGCCGACGCGGGCTGGACCGAGAACCCGCTGCTGCGCCGCCTGGTGCAGGTCTACCTGGCGAGCGGGCGGACCGTCGAGCAGCTCGTCGAGGACGCCGGGCTCGACCCGCGCGATCGCAAGCGGGTCCGGTTCCTGGTCGAGAACGTCGTCGAGGCGATGTCGCCGAGCAACGTCCCGCTGGTCAACCCGGCCTCGGCGAAGGCGGTCATCGACACCGCCGGGCTGAGCCTGGTCCGCGGTGGCACCCAGCTGGTCAAGGACCTCGCCTCCTCGCCCCGGGTGCCCGAGATGGTCGACACCTCCGGCTTCGTCCTCGGCGAGAACGTCGCCGCGACGCCGGGCGCGGTGGTGTTCCGCAACGAGGTGCTGGAGCTGATCCAGTACGTGCCACAGTGCGACGAGGTGCACGAGGTGCCGGTGATGATCGTGCCGCCGACGATCAACAAGTTCTATGCGGTCGACCTCGCGCCGGGGCGCAGCCTCGTGGAGTTCAGCACGCAGAAGAACCGCCAGATGTTCGTCATCTCGTGGCGCAACCCGGACGCCCGCCACTCGGCCTGGGACTTCGACACCTACGTCGGCTCGATCCTCGAGGCCCTCGACGCCGTCGAGGAGATCACCGGCAGCGGGCGGACGGTGCTCGCCGGCATCTGCTCGGGCGGCATCCTCGCGAGCATCGCCGCGGCGTACCTCGCCGGCATCGGCCGGCAGGACCGCCTGGCCGGCATCGTGCTCGCCGTGACGGTGATCGACAACCAGGACGCCGGCACCGTCAGCGCGCTCAGCGATCCGCGGATGGCCGCGCTGGCCAAGGCCCGCTCGGCGCAGAAGGGCTTCCTCGACGGCCGCTCGCTGGCCGAGGTGTTCGCGTGGCTGCGGCCCAGCGACTTGATCTGGAACTACTGGGTCAACAACTACCTGCTCGGCAAGAAGCCCCCGGCGTTCGACATCCTGTTCTGGAACGCGGACACCACGCGGATGTCGGCCGGGCTGCACGCCGACTTCGTCGACATGGCAGTGGAGAACCAGCTCACCCGCGCCGGCGCGCTCACCGTGCTCGGGCAGCCGATCGACCTCGGCAAGGTCACCGTCGACAGCTACATCGTCGCCGGCGTCGCCGACCACATCACGCCGTGGGAGAACTGCTACCGGACCACCCAGCTGTTCGGCGGTCGGACCCGGTTCGTCCTGTCGACGAGCGGCCACATCGCCGCGCTGGTGAACCCGCCGGGCAACCCGAAGGCCACCTTCCACACCAACGACGAGCACGGCGCGGACGCGAAGGCCTGGTTGACCGGCGCCGAGACCCACCAGGGCTCGTGGTGGACCGATGTCGCGCAGTGGCTGGACGAGCGCTGCGGGGAGCTCAAGGCCGCGCCGAAGGAGATGGGCTCGACCCGGCTGCAGCCACTGGCCGAGGCCCCCGGCACCTACGTCTTCGACAAGTGAGGTCACCTGCGTTGGAGCTGCGCCAGCTCACGGTCCTCGGGCACCAGGTCCGGGCCTCGGTCCGCGCCGGCACCGAGCCCGGCCCGCCCCTGCTGCTCTGCAACGGCATCGGGGCCAGTCTCGACCTGCTCGAGCCGTTCGTCGACGCGCTCGACCCGCGGATCGGGGTGGTCCGGTTCGACGTACCCGGCGTCGGCGGCTCGCCCGATCCCAGGCTGCCGTACAACTTCGCGCTGCTCACGATCGGCATCGGGGCGATGATGACGCAGCTCGGGTACGACGAGTACGACGTCCTCGGCATCTCGTGGGGCGGCGGTCTCGCCCAGCAGGTCGCCTTCCAGCAGCCGCGCCGCTGTCGGCGGCTCGTGCTGGTCAGCACCGCCACCGGCTCGCTGATGGTCCCGGCCCGGCCCGCGGTGCTGCGCAGGATGGTGACGCCGCAGCGCTACCGCGACGCCGACTACGCCGTCCGGGTCGCCGCCGAGCTCTACGGCGGCCGGATGCGCGACCGGCCCGACGACGTACGCCGCCTCATGCACGCGCACTCCCGGGTCGGCTCCCGCCGCGGCTACCTCCTGCAGCTGCTCGCCGGCGCCGGCTGGTCGAGCCTGCCCGGCCTGCCGTTCATCCGCCAGCCCACGCTGATCCTGGCCGGCGCCGACGACCCGATCATCCCGCTCGTCAACGCGCGGATCATGCAGCGGCTGATCCCGCACGCCCGTCTGCACGTGTACGACGACGGCCACCTCGGGCTGGTGACCAGCGCCGACACCCTGGCGCCGCTGATCGCGGACTTCCTGCGCCCCGGCGGTCCCTAAGTCAGGACTTCGCCGGCAGGACGTGCGCGTCCGGGCCGGGGAAGGCCAGCGACTCGTGGCCGTCCTCCCAACGGACGAGGTACGGCGGCCCGCCGTCCTGCCCCCGGACCTCCAGCACCTCGGCCTCGCGCCGGTGCTGCGAGTCCGCGTGGCTCTCGACGACCAGGCGATCTCCCACGCTCGCGTGCATGCCTCCACCATGCGCCTCCCCCGGACGCGGGCACAAGAGCAGCAGCCGGGCCCCTCCTACTCTGGAGGCATGGAGGAGCAGCCGGACCCGCGTGCGGAGAAGGCCGCGGCCCGCGCCCGGATCGAGCAGCAGCAGACCTGGGTCGACCTCCAGGTCCGGCAGGCGATGGAGCGCGGCGACTTCGACGACCTGCCCGGCGCCGGCAAGCCGATCCCGGACCTCGGCACCACCCACGACCCCGACTGGTGGATCAAGCGCCTCGTCGAGCGCGAGCGCATCACCGTCCTGCCACCCGCCCTCCAGCTGCGCAAGGACGACGGCGAGCTCGACGCCGCCCTTGACCGGTTGAGCTCCGAGCGCGAGGCCCGCGCCCTGGTCGAGGACTTCAACGCCCGGGTCCTCCGCGCCCGCTACACCCCTGTGGACGGGCCGCCGCTGATCACCATGCCGCGCGACGTCGAGGAGACCATCACCGCCTGGCACGAGCGCCGGGCCGCGCGCCGGCACTCCGCCCCCGAGCGACCGGATCCGGAGCGACGCCGCCGCTGGTGGCGCCGCTGAGCCTCACCGCATCTCGCGGTCCTGCTCGCACCCCTCCGCGCCGTACTGCGCCCACTGCTCCCGCGAGCAGCCGTCCGGCAGCAGCAGCGCCGCCTCGGACACCGCCGTGGGAGCCAGCCCCGCGACGACGACCGTGACCAGCACTGTGACGACCCGCGACCGCCGGGCCCACAGCACGAGCGCCAGCAGGAGGAGCAGGCCCATCGCGCCGAGGACCAGCACGGAGAACCGACCCGCGACCAGGTCCTCGCCGCACAGCAGCCGCCCCTGCGCCGAGCGCGGGGCGGCCATGATGCCCTCGCCGTCGTACCCGGGGCAGCGCTCGGAGAGCCGGTCCCAGTGCAGTGCTCCCCACGCGCCGGTGGCGCCCAACCAGACCGCGACCAGGACCAGCGCCACCAGGGCCGTGCTCCACCACGGCCGCCCCCGGAAAGCACCGTCGTCTCGGGAGACATCCGTCATACCCGTACAGGGTGACTCGCCGGTAGGTTGTCGAAACGTGAGTCACAAGAGCGCCAAGGACTTCTTCCGCCCCCTCGCTGTCGGTGCCCCGCTCCCCCTCCGCGAGATCCCCGCCCGGCCGAGCCGCGCGATCCACTTCTTCGACCCCAGCAACGAGAAGATGGCCGCGAAGATCCCCGCGATGGTCGGCACCGTCGACGTGCTGCTGGGCAACCTCGAGGACGCCGTCAAGGCGGACAACAAGGTCGCCGCGCGCGAGGGCCTGGTCAAGATCGCCCAGGCCACCGACTTCGGCCCGACCCAGCTGTGGACGCGGATCAACGCGCTCGACAGCCCGTGGGTGCTGGACGACCTCACCACGCTGGTGCCGGCGATCGGCGAGAAGCTCGACGTGATCATGGTCCCGAAGGTGCAGGGCGCCGAGGACATCCACTACGTCGACCGGATCCTCGCCCAGCTCGAGGCCAAGGCCGGCATCACCAAGCCGATCCTGGTCCACGCGATCCTCGAGACCGCGCGCGGAGTCGCCAACGTCGAGGAGATCTGCGGCGCCTCGCCGCGCATGCAGGGTCTCTCGCTGGGGCCCGCGGACCTCGCCGCCGACCGCAAGATGAAGACCACCCGCGTGGGTGGCGGCCACCCCGGCTACCTCGTGCGCGAGGACGCTCCCCGTGGTGCCGACGGCCTGCCGGACCTCGACGCGAAGCGGGCGATCTTCCAGCAGGACCTGTGGCACTACACGATCGCCAAGATGGTCGACGCCTGCGCGACCCACGGGATCTACCCGTACTACGGGCCGTTCGGCGACATCAAGGACACCGTCGCGTGCGAGGACCAGTTCCGCAACGCGTTCCTGCTCGGCTGCGTCGGCACCTGGTCGCTGCACCCGGTCCAGATCAAGATCGCCAACCGCGTCTTCTCCCCGAGCGTCGAGGACATCGCCCACGCCCGCCGGGTGGTCGCCGCGATGGGCGACGGCACCGGCGCGGTGATGATCGACGGCAAGATGGAGGACGACGCCTCCCTCAAGCAGTGCCTGGTCCTCGTCGAGCTCGCCGAGAAGCTGGCCGAGATCGACCCCGACCTCAAGGCCACCTACGACGCCATCGAGACCCCGGAGGCCTGACCCATGTCCGACTTCAAGCCGCTGCGCTCCGTCCTCTACATGCCCAGCTCGAACGAGCGGGCCCTGGAGAAGGCGAAGACGCTGCCCGCCGACGCGATCATCTTCGACCTCGAGGACGCCGTCGCCCCCGACGCCAAGCCGGCTGCCCGCGAGGCCGCCGCGGCCGCCGTCCGGTCCGGTGAGTACGGCAGCCGTCACCTGATCATCCGGGTCAACGGCATCGGCACCGAGTGGCACGCCGACGACATCAAGGCGGCCGCCGCTGCGGGCCCGGACGTCGTCCTGGTGCCCAAGGTGAACTCAGCCGAGGAGGTCCTCGAGCTCATCGACGACCTCTCCGCAGCGGGTGCGCCCGCGAAGACCACGCTCTGGGCGATGGTCGAGACCCCGATCGGCATGCTCAACGCGCTCTCGATCGCCACCGCCTCCGAGCGCCTCACCGGCTTCGTGATGGGCACCAACGACCTGGTCAAGGAGCTGTACGCCGAGCACGTGCCCGGCCGCCAGCCCGTGATCACCGGCCTGGGCCTTGCCCTGCTGGCCGCCCGCGCGGCCGGCATCGTGATCATCGACGGCGTCTACAACGACGTGAAGAACGTCGACGGCTTCCTCGCCGAGGTCGAGCAGGGCCGCCAGATGGGCTTCGACGGCAAGACCCTGATCCACCCCGGCCAGGTCGAGGGCGCCAACTCCGGCTTCGCCCCGAGCGAGCAGGCCGTCGAGGACGCCCGCGGCCTGATCCAGGCCTGGGAGGACGGCAAGGGCGCCGGCGTCGTCACCTACAACGGCAAGATGGTGGAGAGCCTCCACGTCGAGTCCGCCGAGCGCACGCTCGCCATCCACGAGGCGATCCAGGCCCTGCAGGCCTGAGCCTTCGGGAGTTCGGCCGGCGCCAGTTTCACCGGCCGGCCGGTGAAACTGGCGCTGGGACGAGGAAGCATCCTCGTCCCAGCGCCAGTTTTCTCGTCCAGGCTCGCCCCTGGTCCGCTGGGTCAGCGCAGCTCGTCCACCAGCAGGTCGGTGACGACCGCCTGCTCCCGTGCGTAGGGGTGGTACTCCAGCCCCGCCTGTGCGGGGACCAACCCGGCGATCCAGGGGTCCGCGGCGCAGATGTCGTGGCCGTCCGTCGCTGCCCAGACGTCGACGTACGCCACACCGGCCTGGTCGGCCGCGTCGGCCAGCCCGTCGTTGATCCGGCTGACCAGCTCGCGGGCGTAGGGGTAGTCGCCGCGGGCGAGCGGCAGCAGGTCGCAGGTGCCGGACTCGGGGAAGACGGCGGGGTAGCCGACCACGACGATCCTCGCCTCCGGCGCCCGCTCCTGCACGGCCTCGATGGCCGCGACCATCCGGGTCGGCAGCCTCCCGAGCTGGCGCTCCACCTTGGTCCGGAAGGCGGCGCCGTCCGCGGAGCACGGTGCGCCGGCCCGGTCCTTGACCGCCATCCCGACGCATGTCGTCACCAGCTCGGAGAACACCTTGCCGTCGTTGCCGCCCATGCCGAGGGTGACCAGGTCGGTCGACGAGTTCAGCGCGTCGAGCTGGGGCGGCACCGGCTCGCCGTTGGGCGGGGTCTGCGCCTCGGTCAGGTGCTCGCTCGTCGCGCCGCCGCAGGTGACGTCGGTGAGCTCGAGGTCCAGCCGGGCGGCCAGCAGGTGCGGATAGTTGCCCTGCGTCTGCTCGCAGCCGACCGGTCCCGTGCTCGGCCCGAGCCGGGGCCCGGCCGAGTAGGAGTCCCCCAGGGCGACGTACGACGACCCGCCCGGCACCGCTGAGGAGCGGTCGAGCTTCGACTCCGGCGGGTCCGAGCAGCCCGCGAGGAGGACGGCGGTCACGACCAGCAGCGAGGCCCCACGCCTCATCCGCTCACCTCCTCGACCCCGAGAGCAATGGTCAGGGCCAAGACCGTATCGGGGTCCTCCAACCGGTCGCCGTACAGGTCGCGGACCTGCGTCATCCGGTACCGGATCGTCTGCGGGTGCACGAACAGCGCGGCGGCCACGTCGTCGCGGCGCCCCTGGTGCAGCAGCCAGGCACGCAGCGTCTCGCGCAGCTTGGCGGCGGCGGCCGGGCGCAGCTCGTCGAACGGGGCCAGTACGCCGGCCCGCAGGTCCGCCAGCGCCTGCGGGTCGGCGGTCAGCACCAGCCGGGGCAGGTGCCTCTCGGTGTCGCCGGTCAGCCCGAGCGCCCGCGCCCGGACCGCCCGGTCGTACGACTCGCGCACGGCGACCCACGGGCGGGCCGGCCCGACCAGCGCGTCGCGGTCACGCACCGCGCGCAGCAGCGTCGCCCGGCGTCGGTCGTGCGCGTCGGGGACCATCAGCAGGGCGGCGCCGTCGAGCTCGGGCAGGTCCGTGGTCAGCAGGGTGCCGCGGCGCAGCACCTGCAGCAGCGTCCCGGCCTGCGACTCCGCCACGAGCACGGCGGTCAGCGTGACCGGTGGCGTCCATTCGGCGCGCTCGGCCGAGGCGAGCACGGTCGCCTCCGGCGCCCCGGTGAGCAGGTGCCGGGCGAGCCGCTCCACCATCCGCTGCCGGATCCGGCCCTCGCTCGCCGACTCGTCGCGGTGTCCCGCCACGCTCGCCGCGGACAGCTCGTCGATGTAGGCGAAGACCAGCTCGGCGAAGGACGCCATCGTCGCGGGGTCGATCCCCTGCTCGACCGCCTTGGTCGACAGGTGCCGCCAGGAGACCCGCGCCCCGATCCGGTACGCCGACAGCAGCGCGTCCGCCGTCCGCCCGCTCCGCACCTCACCACGCCCCAGCTGGTAGGCACCGTCGACGGCCGAGGCGCGCGGGGCCAGCGCGTCGGGGCCGCGCGAGTCGCTGATGAGGGAGAGGAAGCCGCCGAGCGCGACCTGGACCGCGCCGCGGATGGTCTCGCCCATCGGCCCGCTGAACGCGTCCTCGTAGGGCGGGACCTCCCGGATGATCTGGTCGACGACGTCGTCGGCGACCCGCGCCAGCTCACCCCGAAGGGCCACCACCGTCTCCGGCGGCAGCAGCACGCTGCCGTCGCCGGCTCGCGGCCTGCGCAACACGCGACGGGGCATGGTCACCTTCTTTGTCTCTCAGGTACAAAATCTGCGAGTCGATTCACCGGCTGCGGTCATGAGTTTAGCGCTCTCCGCTGGGAGTCTTGGTGGTGTGAGTACGACGACCGCCACCTCCGACGCGGGCGCCCGCACCGGACGCCTCCGCACCGGCTTCCGTTCGCTCCTCGACGCCGCGGTCACCCCGCTGAGCGTCGACGACCTCCTCGACCACTTCGCGCCGCTGCGCACCGGAGCCGCGGCCGGCCTCCAGGGCCGGATCGTCTCCGTGCACAAGGAGACGGCCGACGCCGCGACCCTCGTGATCAAGCCCGGCCGGGACTGGGCCGGTCACATCCCGGGCCAGTACGTCCGCGTCGGCATCGACGTCGACGGCATCCGCCTGTGGCGCACCTACTCGCTGACCCACGGCCCGCGCCGTGACGGCAACATCTCGATCACCGTCAAGGCGATCCCCGGCGGCGCCGTCTCCCAGCACCTCGTGCGCGAGGCCCGCGCCGGCCAGATGGTCCAGCTCGCGCAGGCCGAGGGCGACTTCGTGCTGACGCCGCCGGTCGCCGGCCGCAGGCAGAAGCTGCTCCTGGTCACCGCCGGCTCCGGCATCACGCCGGTGATCGGGATGCTGCGCAACCTCTACTCGCGCAACGAGGCCGACGCCCGCGCGGCGTACGACATCGTGCTCGTGCACTCGGCGATGAAGCGCGACGAGGTCATCTTCGGCGCCGAGCTGCGCGCCCACGCCGAGGCCGGCCGGCTGCGGCTGGTCGAGCGGCACACCGACACCGACGGCCTGCTGACCACCGCCGACCTCGAGGCCGAGGTCCCCGACCTCGCCGAGCGCACGGCCTACGCCTGCGGCCCGGCGGGCCTGCTCGACACCCTCGAGGCGTTCTACGACGACCGCCGCCTGACGCTGCACACCGAGCGCTTCCGCCCGACCGTGGTCGACCTCGACGCCGAGGGCGGCACCCTCACCTTCGCCGGCGCCTCCGCCACCACCGTGGAGACCGACGGCTCGGTCCCGATCCTCGACGCGGCCGAGTCAGCCGGAGTCCTCATGCCGAGCGGCTGCCGGATGGGCATCTGCATGGGCTGCGTCCTGCCGATGAAGTCCGGCGCCGTGCGCGACCTGCGCACCGGCGAGCTCACCGTCGCCGTCCCCGGGGAGACCCACCCCGACGGCGTGAAGATCCAGACCTGCATCAGCGCCGCCGCCGGCGACTGCACCCTCGACCACTGAGCCTCACGACTCCCCCCAAGGACTGATGACATGACGACCGTGACCAACAAGGCCGACAACCCGATCGCCCACCTGTCCCCCGAGCAGATCGAGGCGCTCGGCGCCGAGCTCGACGCCATCCGCGCGGAGGTGCTCGAGGCGCGCGGCGAGAAGGACGCGGCGTACATCCGCAAGATGGTCGACATCCAGCGCAAGCTGGAGCTCGCCTCCCGCGCCACCCTCCTCGTCAGCATCTTCCCGCCGGCCTGGGTCGCCGGCACCGTGGGCCTGAGCGTGGCCAAGATCCTCGAGAACATGGAGATCGGCCACAACGTCATGCACGGCCAGTGGGACTGGATGCGTGACCCGAAGATCCACTCGACCACTTGGGAGTGGGACAACGCGTCGACCGCCGACGGCTGGAAGCACTCCCACAACGAGGTGCACCACACCTACACGAACATCGTCGGCAAGGACAACGACCTCGGCTACGGCATCATGCGCGTCGACGAGGAGCAGCGCTGGTACCCGCTCTACCTCGCGCAGCCGCTGTGGAACTTCATCAACGCCTGCTTCTTCGAGTACGGCATCGCGGCGTACGACCTCGAGCTGGGCCGCAACCTGCGCACGCCCAAGGAGAAGCGCAGCGAGAAGTTCAAGTCGGACCTCGCCAAGACGCTGAAGAAGATCCGCAAGCAGGCGACCAAGGACTACGTCGTCAACCCGGCGCTCGCCCTGCCGACCGGCTCCTTCCTGCCGGCCCTCGCCGCGAACTTCACCGCCAACGTGGTGCGCAACCTCTGGTCGCACTCGGTCATCATGTGCGGCCACTTCCCCGAGGGCGTGGAGACCTTCGAGCTGAAGTCGATCCCGGAGAAGGAGACCCGCGGCGAGTGGTACCTGCGCCAGATGCTCGGCTCCGCCAACATCTCCGGCTCCAAGCTGATGCACATCATGACCGGCAACCTGTCCCACCAGATCGAGCACCACCTCTTCCCCGACCTGCCCAGCAGCCGGTACGCCGAGGTCGCGCCGAAGGTGCAGGCCGTGTTCGCCAAGTACGGCCTCAACTACCACTCGGCCCCGCTCCCCCAGCAGGTCTACAGCGCCTGGCACCGCGTGGTCCGACTGTCCTTCCCCAACGGGTGGCTCGCGACCACCAACGCCAAGAACCTTCCCAGCCAGCTCAAGCTCCTCTACGCCATGACCACGGCCGACAAGCGCAAGCGCCGCGTCATGCAGCGCCTCCTCGAGAGCGCCGCGGCGAAGAAGGAGATGGTCAAGGCGGCCTGACGCGCCCGGCCCCGAGTCCACGCAGGGCGTTTCGGACGGTGTCCCCCGGGCAGCGTCCGGGACGCCCTGTCGTCTCTCCGAAGGACGCGCCTTGCCCCGATCGAAGCCGTCGCGACGGGTCCTCGTCGGCGCCATCGCGGTCGCGCTGGTCGTCGGCGTGGCGGTCGTCTTCCTCGCCAGCCGGCGCGGGACCGAGGCGCAGGCGCGGGAGACCGCGCAGCGCTACCTCCGGGTGCTCGCCGACGAGACCGCGGACCCCACCGAGCTCGACGACCTGCTGGCACCGACCGACGCGGTCGAGTGGGCGCTTGCCGGCGCCCTCCTCACGGAGGCGACCTCACGGATCAGCGACGTGGTCCTCGGCGAGTCCCGCGAGGTCTCGACGCCCCGCACCACCGTCCCGAGCGACCTGGTCTTCGACGGGTTCCGGCAGTACGAGGTGCGCTACCGGCTCGCGGGCGAGGGGCACCGGGACACGATCATCCTCGGCCGCTCGCGCGGAGGGTCCGGCACCGACGCCTCCCGCTGGCTGGTCCTGACGCCGCTGGCCGGCTCGGTCGACTGGAACAGCGCCCTGTGGCTCTCGACGCCGCTCGACGTGACCGTCGGCGAGGTGGCCGTCACCGCACCCGGGCGGACGACGTACACCCCCGCCACCCACTGGCTCCACCCCGCGGTCTACCCGGCCCGCGGCGGCATCGATCCCTGGTTCGCGTCGGAGCCGGAGGACGTGGTCGTCGCGGCCGGCTCGGCGATCGCGCCTTCCCCCGACTTCCACCCGTCCGCGACCGAGGTGGGCGTCGCCGCCCTCACGAAGCAGGCCCTGGTCGCCTTCGACCGCTGCCGAGAGGGGACGGCATTCTGTCCGATCGCCCCCCTCGTGTACCCGGCCGGCGACGCCCGGCTCCCCGACGGCTGGTGGCGGGGGTTCACGAGTCCGCCGAGGATCGAGGTGGACGGCACCACGGTCCGCGTGGCCGATGCCGAGTTCCGCTACCGATCGCCGACCGGGCCGCGCACGGTGCGGTTCACCGGGTCCACCTGGGTGAGGTTCGCGCCGGACCGGCAGCCCGCACTCGCCGTACCGTGGCAGGTCGAGCGGCAGCCGTGAACCGGCAGGGACCGACCGGCTGGCCCACCAAGTTACCTGCGGGTAGCATCGGGTCCATGAGCACCCGCGACGGCCACGTCAGCTGCACGATCACCGACGGCATCGCCCACGTCCGGCTGGACCGCCCCGACAAGCTCAACGCGCTGACGCTCGACATCCTCGACGACCTCGTCGCCACCGCCCACGCGCTGCGCCGTGACAAGACGTTGCGCGCCGTCGTGGTCAGCGGCGAGGGCGATGCCTTCTGCGCCGGACTCGACTTCGCGTCGGTGCTCCGCAACCCGGCCGGCGTCGCGAAGGCCTTCGTCCCGCGCCCGCTGCGCGGCACCAACACCTTCCAGGAGGCCCCGTGGGCATTCCGCCGGATCCCCGTGCCGGTGATCGCCGCCGTCCACGGCCACTGCCTGGGCGGCGGTCTGCAGATCGCGCTCGCCGCCGACTTCCGGATCGCCACCCCCGACTCCCGCTGGTCGGTGCTCGAGGGCAAGTGGGGGCTGATTCCCGACATGTCCGGCATCCAGGCCCTCAAGGAGCTCGTCGGCATCGACCAGGCCAAGCTGCTCACCATGACCGCCGAGATCTTCGACGGCTCGCGGGCCCACGAGCTCGGGCTGGTCACCCGCCTCGACAACGACCCGCTCGCCGGCGCCCTGCGCCTCGCGAGCGAGCTCTCGCAGAAGTCCCCGGACGCGCTCGCCGCCGCGAAGCGGCTGTTCAACGACACCTGGAGCGCCGCCCCGCGCCGTACCTTCGCCCGGGAGCGGATCGAGCAGGCCTACCTCCTCGCCGCGCGCAACACCAAGGCAGCGCGCGAGGCGGCCTTCAAGAAGGCCGACGCCGTCTACGGCCCGCGCGGCCGCTGACCCGGTCGAGCCACCGCCTGGTCCATCCGGACCACTCGGGTTCGGGCCCGAACGGCCGATGAGTCGGGCACGCCGGTCAGGTCATCCTGATCAGGTACCGACCACACCGAGAGGGGGCCAGCCATGGACCGCACGGAGCACCTCAGCCACGACCTGCCGTGCCTGGCCTGCGGCCACGCCGCACACACCTTCCTCGCGTGCAGCGACACCTGCGACTGCGCGCGGACGGTGATGCCCGGGTCCAGCGCCTTCGCCGCGGCCTGACACGCTTCGGCCCGTGGTCATCGAACGCACGGACGTCCTGCTCGCCCTGGGCGCGGCGTACGGCGTCCTCAGCCTCGTCGCCCTCGTCCTCTACCGTGCCGACAAGCGTGCCGCCCAGCGTGGCGAGTGGCGCACCCGCGAGTCGACGCTGCACCTCGTCGCACTGCTCGGCGGCTGGCCCGGTGCGCTCGCGGGGCGTCGGCTGTTCCGGCACAAGACCCGCAAGCAGCCGTTCGTCGCGGTGCTGTGGCTGACCGTCGTCACCAATGTGGCCGGTGCCGCCACCGTGCTGCTCCTCGCCGGTTGACCGCTCAACGGGACTGCAGGACTTTCTGCAAGATTTCCGCGCCCACCATGTCGTATCAGGGCGAGCCGCTTCGTCGTCCTAGTAGAAGCAGCCGAGACCACGAAGGAGACACGGCCATGTGGACCACCACGGAGACCCAGCACCAGCACCTCAGCCACGACCTGCCGTGCCCCGCGTGCGGCCACGCCGTGCACACCTTCCTCGCCTGCAGCGACAGCTGCGACTGCGCGCCGACGGTGATGCCGGGCTCGCTGCCCCTGGCCGCCTGATCCGCGTCGCACCTGACGAATGGGCTGCGCATCGCCCGATTTCACAGCCCATTCGTCAGGTGCGACGCGGGAAGGTGAGCCATCGGCTCAGGGGTAGCGCAGGTCCACGGTCTGCTCGCTGATCTCCCACAGCCGGCGCGCGTTCTCCTCGTTGCGGGCCAGCCGGCTCCGGCCGACGACGCGCGGCCGGCCGGAGAGCTGGCGGAAGCCGCCGGGACCGACGAAGGTGTCACCGGGAAGGTCGGCGGTCGCGGCCATCAGCGTCGGCCAGGCGCCGGCCTCCGCGGTCTGGGAGACCGCCTTCACGCCGGCGTCCAGGATCGAGGCGATGCCGCCCGAGGAGCGGCCGTACTGTCCGTTGGCGGCGAGGTGGGTCCCGGCGAAGCCCGGGTGCGCGGCCAGCGCGCGGACGGGGAGGTCGGCCGCGCGCAGGCGACGCTCGAGCTCGGAGGTGAGGTAGAGGTTGGCGAGCTTGGTCTGGCCGTAGACACGCCAGGTGTTGTAGCGGCCCTTCTGCTCGCGCGGCGGACCGAGCGGCGCCCTGCCGGCGAAGGTGTGGAAGAGCGAGGACACCGTGACGACGCGGCCGTCCTCGCTCTGCACGAGCTGCGGCAGCAGCAGGCCGGTGAGCAGGAACGGTCCGAAGTGGTTGGTGGCCATCTGCAGCTCGAGGCCGTCGGCGGTGCGGGAGTACTTCGTGCCCATCACGCCCGCGTTGTTGACCAGGACGTCGATCGGACCGACCTGCGCCGCGGCGGCCGCGGCGGTGCGGACCGAGCTCAGGCTGGCGAGGTCGAGGTGCAGCGCCTCGAGCTGCGCCTTCGGCACCTCGACCCGGATCGCGGCGACGGTCTCCTCGACCTTCGCCGGGTTGCGCCCGGCGAGGATCACCCGGCCACCGCGGCGCGCGAGCTCGAGCGCCGTGTGGTGGCCGAGCCCGCCGAGCGTCGGGCCGGTGACCACGATGGTCCGGCCGGTCTGGTCGGGCAGGTCGGCGACGTTCCAGTCAGACATGTCTCCCCTACGGCGTGGTGGCGAGGCCGGCGACGATCCGCTCTCCCAACGCCCGGTCGCCGGTGATGGTGACGGCCCCCGGCGCGGTGGTACGACGACCGCCGGCCAGCACGATGAAGCTCTCCCGGTCCATCGCGACGGCGACGGTCGGGTCGTCCGGTACGTCGGCCAGCCGCTGCGCCCGCCCGTCGTCGCCGACCTGCACCGCGATCGGCGCGCTGCCCTCGACGGCGAGCACGGCCGTCGTACCGGCGGGCGGGGCGACCCGCTTGCCGACGACGAACCCGAACGCCTCGACGAGGTAGTCGGCGGTGTGCTGGGCGCCCGGGCTGTCGAGGCCGCCGGGGCGACCGACGGCGCGGCGGATGTCCTGCTCGTGCATCCACACGTCGAGCGGGCGGTTGCGCAGCAGGGTGCGGGTGTTCCAGCCGATCAGGCCGAAGATGCCGTCAGCCGGCGCGGCCGGGTCCTGCGGTGGCGTGGCACTCAGCGCCGCGCGGCGGGCCGCGGTCGTCGTCCGGATCTCCTCGACGATCGAGGCCGGGTCGCGGTCGCGGCGGGTGACGACGCCGATCTCGGTGAACTGCCCCATCGGACCGGTGACGTGCGCCGGGTCGCCGATGTCCGCGCTCTCCTCGGGGCCGCCGGCGAGGATCGACTCCAGGTGGGCGGTGTGGGAGGCGACCGCCTTCACGTCCCAGCCGGCGAGGTCGGTCGGCGTGCTCCAGTCCTCCGGGTCGAGCTCCTCGAGCAGGGCGACGAAGTCACCGACCGCGCTCCACCAGTTCTCGACGTAGCCGGCCAGCAGCTCGCGGTCGCTCATGTCGCCGACCCTACAGAGCCTGGGGTCAGTAGGGCGCCGGAACGCGCTGTGGGACGCCGGTGCGCGAGAGGTACTTCTTCACGGTCGGTACGCCGCCCGGGAAGGTCAGTCGCGCTGCGTACATCGCCCGCCGGCCGTACTTCTCGCCGCCGTTCCACGCCCAGTAGTTGGCGCCCTTCGGCTTCGAGGAGTGCAGCCGCACCCAGCCGTGGAAGTAGAGGGTGGTGCGGCCGCGGTGCTTGAGGATGTCGCCGCCCGCCGGTCCGCAGAGCCCCTGCGTGATGGTGCTGTCGAGCAGCACGGTGGGGACGGCGAGCGACCAGTCGGTCAGGGACGCGGACTGGCGCCAGGTCTGCTGGTAGGAGCAGCGGGCGAAGTCGCCCTCGGAGGCGAACAGGTAGTAGAGGCCGGCGTGCCGCGCCAGGACGGGGTTCTCGACGACGCCGGCGGAGCGGACCAGCTCGGTGCTCGGGTTGGCGGGGTCCTGGCCGGTGCGCACCCGCCGGCCGTTCTTGCTCAGCGGCAGCAGCCGGATCGAGGACGGCTTGCCGTCGGTCTTGTAGAGCAGGTAGTTCTGCTTCCCCTCGCGGTACAGCGACGGGTCGATGATGCCGCGGCTCGGCAGGTCCGGCGTGGCCACGGGGTCCTGCGCGGTGGGCACCAGCGCGCGTGAGGGGCACACCAGGGGCCGCGTGCCGACCGGCTTGAAAGCGTCGAGCGCCTTCTTCGCCACCGCGACGCCGATGCAGCGCCCGAAGTCACCGAGGCCCGCGACGGGGACGGCGTAGTAGAGCAGCCACTTCCGGCCGACCTTCGCGATGTCCGCGGCCCAGATGCCGCCCTCCGCGATCGCCCACGACGGACGGTGGGTGAGCACCGGCTGCTGGTAGCGCCACGGGCGCCCGGGGTCCTTGAACGCCCGGTTGACCTGCGGTCCGGTGGCCACCACGACCATCCGCTTGCCGACCATGGCGACGCTCGGGTCGCCGACGTTGCCGTTGAAGTACGGCTGGGGGTACTGCCGGTCGTCGGCGCGGGCCGGCGTACCGCACAGCGTCAGCACCAGCGCGGAGAGGACGGCGAGGCAGCAGGCGAGGCGCGGAGCGGAGCGAGGCACCCGCAGACCATAGGCGAAACCGGGCCGTCGACGTACGACGACGGCCGCCCCGGGTTCCCCGGAGCGGCCGTCGTGCGTGACTCGGCGTGCGATCAGAACGCGGCCTCGTCGAGGTCCATCACGTCCAGGCCGGTGGCCTGGGCGATCTTGAGCTCGGCGGAGAGGCGCGGCAGGTTGAGCTGCGCGAACCACTGGGCCGCGGCGACCTTGCCCTCGTAGTAGGCCTGGTCGTTGCCGGCGCCGCCGTCGAGCTTGGCGAGCGCGACCTCGGCACCGCGGAGCAGCAGCCAGGCGCAGACCACGTCACCGAGCGCCATCAGCAGGCGCGTCGTGTTGAGGCCGACCTTGTAGATGTTCTTGATCTCGTCCTGGGCGGACATGAGGTCGTTGATCATCAGGCTGACCATGGCCTCGGCGTCGGCCAGGGCGGTCGCCAGCAGCTCGCGCTCGTTCTTGAGGCGACCGTTGCCGGCCTCCGACTCGATGAACGCCTTGATCTCACCCGCGATGTGGCCCAGCGCCTTGCCCTGGTCCTTGACGATCTTGCGGAAGAAGAAGTCCTGGCCCTGGATCGCGGTGGTGCCCTCGTAGAGGGTGTCGATCTTGGCGTCGCGGACGTACTGCTCGATCGGGTACTCCTGCAGGAAGCCCGAGCCACCGAAGGTCTGCAGCGACTCGGTGCCGAGCAGCACCCACGAGCGCTCCGAGCCGTAGCCCTTGACGATCGGGAGCAGCAGGTCGTTGACGGCCTCGGCGAGCTCGTCGCGCTCGCCGGCGGCCTTGGCGAGCTGGACCTTGTCCTGCCAGGTGGCGGTGAACACGACCAGCGAGCGCATCGCCTCGGCGAACGACTTCTGGGTCATCAGCGAGCGACGGACGTCGGGGTGGTGCGTGATGGTCACCCGCGGGGCCGCCTTGTCGGCGGACTGGGTGAGGTCGGCACCCTGGACCCGCTCCTTGGCGAACTCCAGCGCGTTGAGGTAGCCCGTCGACAGGGTCGCGATGGCCTTGGTGCCGACCATCATCCGGGCGTTCTCGATGACGTCGAACATCTGGCGGATGCCGTCGTGGACCTCGCCGAGCAGCCAGCCCCGGGCGGGCTCGCCGCCGCCGACCTGCGGGTCGCCGAAGGTGAGCTCGCAGGTGTTGGACACCTTGATGCCCATCTTGTGCTCGACGTTGGTGACGTAGACGCCGTTGCGCTCGCCGGTCAGCTCACCGGTCTGGTGGTCGAAGTGGTACTTCGGCACGAGGAACAGGCTCAGGCCCTTGGTGCCCGGGCCACCGACGCCCTCGACGCCCTTCGGGCGCGCGAGGACGAGGTGCATGATGTTCTCCTGCAGGTCCGACTCGGCGCTGGTGATGAAGCGCTTGACGCCGGAGATGTTCCAGGAGCCGTCCTCGTTGGGCGTGGCGAAGGTCTTGCCAGCACCCACGTCGGAGCCCGCGTCGGGCTCGGTGAGCACCATGGTGGCGCCCCACAGGCGCTCGACCATGATCTCGGCGATGCGGATGTCGCGGGCGACGCCGTTGGCGTTCTTGAACACGACCGAGCCCATCGAGGGGCCGGTGCAGTACATCCAGATCGGCGCCTGCGCACCGAGCACCATCTCGCCGGTGGTCCACACCAGCGACGGCGGCGCGGTGGTGCCGCCGATCTCCTCCGGCAGGCCCAGGCCCCAGAAGCCGGACTCCATCCAGGTGTCGTACGACTTCTTGAACGACGCGGGGACGGGCGCGGTGTTCGTCTTGGGGTCGAACACCGGCGGGTTCCGGTCGGAGTCGACGAACGACGCCGCCAGGTCCTCACGCGCGATGCGCTCGACCTCGGAGAGGATCTCGCGCGCCGTGTCGGCGTCCATCTCCTCGTAGAGGCCGGTGCCGAGGTAGTCCTGCACGTTGAAGAGCTCGAAGAGGTTGAACTCGATGTCGCGCAGGTTGCTCTTGTAGTGGCTCACAGTTCCCACCGTTTCCAGTTCCAGGGATTCGCGGAGTGGCTTCGTCGTACCTGTCATGAGCACGACTACTCACCAGTAACTTAATGATACGGGGGGTGCTAGCTACGGGCAAGCACGGGGGTAGCGGGATCGCTCACACCGATCCCCACCTAGATCGACTGGATAGGTCGAGCAATCTGACAGACTGGTCCCATGCGCGTCTCCGCCAAGTCCGACTACGCACTGCGGGCCCTGATCGCCATGGCGAGCAGGTCCGACGGGCGAGCCGTGAGCGCGGAGGAGCTCGGACGCCTCCAGGACATCCCCCACGGCTTCCTCCAGGCGATCCTCGCCGACCTGCGCCGCTCCGGCATCGTGATGTCCCAGCGCGGCCAGTCCGGCGGCTGGCGGATGGCCCGCGAGGCCACCGCCGTCTCCGTCGCCGACGTCATCCGCGCCGTCGACGGCCCCCTCGTCTCCGTCTACGGCCTGCGCCCCGAGGCGGTCAACTACAACGAGGCCGCCGAGGTCCTCCAGCACGTCTGGATCGCCGCCCGCCGCGCGCTGCGCGAGGTCTTCGAGGACGTCTCGATCCAGCAGCTCGCCGACGGCCACCTCCCCGACGCGGTGACCAGCCGCACGGCCGACGACGACGCCTGGGCGCCGCACTAGCCATTTGGCGCTCGCTTCGCTCGCGCATGTCGGGCGCCCCGCGTGATCTTCCCTCGCTGCGCTCGCTTCCTCGCTAGCTGTTCTGACCACGGACGTTAGGTACGGCGGGTCGGCTGGACCATGACGAAGACCT